>NZ_JBVJJY010000008.1:256483-346423 GCF_055585785.1 Kitasatospora sp. NPDC053308
TGGTCCAAGGCCACTGAGCCGATACCGCTCCCGAGGCGGAAGCCGGCCCCGGGGCGGCGGCCTCCCCTAAAGGACGATGTGCGGCCCGGAGGGTGGAAACCGTCCGGGCCGCACGTCGTCCTGCACGCTTCGGCTCACGAACGGGCCGTGGGGGCCGGTAACGCTTCGGCATCCTCCGGGGTGCCGGGCATTGACACTCCGGTGGGGCGGCCCTACGGTCCTTGGCAAGCGACTGGAAAGTTTCCTAACAGTTCGCGGGGAGCAGCCGAGGAGGGAGGATTCCGGGCATGACCAAGAGCACCGCCAAGGCCCACCTCGCCGGCACCCCGAGCCTCCTGCGGGCCATCAACGACCGCGCCGCCCTCGAACTGCTGCTGGCGAACGGGCCGCTGTCCCGCACCCAGATCGGCAGCCTGACCGGGCTGTCCAAGCCCACCGCCTCCCAGCTGCTGGCCCGGCTGGAGGCGGCCGGGCTGGTCCTGCCGGTCGGCACCACGGCGGGCGGGCCGGGGCCCAACGCGCAGCTGTACCAGGTGAATCCGGCGGCCGGGTACGTCGCCGGGCTGGACGTCACCAACAGCGGGATCCGGGTCGCGGTCGCCGACATCACCGGGACCACGCTGGCGGAGCACACCGTCGCCACCAAGGGCGTGCCGGCCGCCGAGACCGTTCCGAAGGTCGCCGCCGCGGTCGCCGGGGCGGTCCGGGCCGCCGGCCTCGCCGAGGGCAGCCTGCGCACCGTCGCGATCGGCGTGGGCGGTGCCCCCGACCCGGTCACCGGCAAGCTGCGGTACGCCTCCCACCTGCCCGGATGGCACTCGCCGCGGCTGGTCGAGGAGCTGTCCGAGGCGATCGGCGCCCCGGTGTCGATCGAGAACGACGTCAACCTGGCCGCCGTCGCCGAGCAGGCCTCCGGTGCGGCGGCGGGCTTCGAGGACTTCGTGCTGCTCTGGGCGGAGGCGGGGGTCGGCGCCGCGATCGTGATCGCCGGGCGGCTGCACCGCGGCTTCACCGGCGGCGCCGGGGAGGTCGGCTACATGCCGGTGCCCGACTCCCCGGTCGAGTGGGACTCCCGCCGCCGCACGTTCGGCGGGTTCCAGGCCCTGGTCGGCGCGCCCGCCGTCCGGGCGCTGGCCCGCGAGCACGGGCTCGGCGCGCCCACCGCGGAGGAGTCGATCGCCCGGGCCCTGGCGACCCCGGGCAGCGGCGACGCCTTCCTCACCGAGCTGGCCGGCCGGCTCGCCGTCGGCCTGACCGTGATCGTCGCCGTCGTCGACCCCCAGCTCGTGGTCCTCTCCGGCGGCGTGGCGAGCGCGGGCGGCGAACGGCTGCGCGCGCTCGTCGAGGAGGAACTGGCCAAGCTCTCCATCGCCCGGCCGGAGGTGAGAAGCAGTGCCCTGCCCGGCTCCCCGGTCCTGCTCGGCGCCCTGCAGCGGGCGCTGGCGGACGCGCGCGAGGCGGTGTTCTCCACCCACTGAACCGCCGGTCCGCTGAACCGCACGTCCGCTGATCCGCCGGTCCGCTGAAGGTCCCGCCCCCGAAGGCCCGTCCACCGACACCCGACCTCCCTGACGCTCCCCCTGCACCCACCTCTCCCCCAACCCCCGAACGCGGGCCCCGAGGCAATGACGCCTGCCCGCGCACCCCCAGGAGGACCCCGAAGTGCACGCCACCACCTCCCGCAGAGGCCGCCGCACGATCGCCGCCGTCGCCGGCAGCGCCGTCCTGGCCTTGCTCGCCACCGCCTGCACCGGTTCCAGCGACGCGGGCGGCGCCGACGACTCGGCCAGCGGCAAGGACGTCACCATCACCTTCTGGCACGGCTGGAGCCAGGACAGCGAGACCAAGGCGATCAACGACAACATCGCCGCGTTCGAGAAGGCCCACCCGAACATCCACGTCAAGGCCGTGGGCAACATCCCGGACGACAAGGTCAACCAGGCCCTGCGGGCCGGCGGCGACGACGCACCGGACGTGGTGTCCTCCTTCACCACCAACAACGTCGGCATGTTCTGTTCGACCAAGGCCTTCGTCGACCTCACGCCGCTGCTCCGCAAGAGCGGCATCGACCCGGTGAAGACCTTCCCGGCGGCGATGCTCAACTACACGCAGTTCCAGGGCAACCAGTGCTCGCTGCCGCTGCTCGGCGACGCGTACGGGCTGTACTACAACAAGAAGGCCTTCGCCGCCGCCGGCATCACCGCCCCGCCGAAGACCTTCAGCGAGTTCGCCGAGGACGCCGCCAAGCTGACCGTCGCCGACGGCGATTCGTACAAGCAGCTCGGGTTCATGCCGCTGTACCACGGCTACGAGTCCACCACCGAGCACTTCCTGGGCCAGTACGGCGCCACCTACTTCGGCGCCGACGGCAAGTCGAACATCGCCACCGACCCGAAGGTCGCCGCGATGCTCACCTGGCAGAAGGGCCTGGTGGACCAGCTCGGCGGCTACGCCAAGCTGGACAAGTTCCGCGCCACCTTCGGCGAGGAGTTCAGCGCCAAGAACCCCTTCCACACCGGCCAGGTCGCGATGGCCATCGACGGGGAGTGGCGCACCGCCTCGCTCGCCGAGAACAAGCCCGACTTCGAGTGGGCCACCGCCGCCTTCCCCGTCCCGGACGACCAGGCCGACACCTACGGCCGCGGCTACCAGACCGGCACCATCGTCGGCATCGCCGGCACCAGCAAGAAGCAGGCCGCCGCCTGGGAGCTCGTCAAGTACCTGACCACCGACACCGACGCGGTCGTCAGCTTCGCCAACGCGATCCACAACGTGCCCAGCACCTTCGAGGCGCTCAACTCGCCGAAGCTGGTCAGCGACGCCAACTTCAAGACCTTCCTGGACGTCGCCAAGAACCCCCACTCCGGCACCACCCCGGCGGCCGTCAACGGCGGCGGCTACATCGTCTCCCTGCAGAACCTGGGCTACGACTACGAGTCCGGCAAGCAGACCGACCTCCGGGCCGGCCTGGCCGCCACGGCCAAGCAGATCGACACCGACATCGCCCAGGCCAAGTAAGCGCCGGGAACGGCCCACGGAGCTCCCATGTCACTCGCGTTCGGCACCCGCAAGGGAAGCACCCGCAAGGGAAGCGGCGGCACGGCCGGCGCCGGACCGACCGACCCGGCGGCGCCCTCCGCGCAGCACCTGCTGCGCCGGAAGCGCCGCCGGGAGGCGGCCCGCACCCTCGCCTTCCTCTCCCCCTGGCTGATCGGGTTCAGCGTCTTCTTCGTCTACCCGCTGGTCTCCACCGCCTACTTCTCCTTCACCTCCTACAACGGCTTCGGCCAGCCGACCTTCAACGGCCTCAAGAACTGGGACTACGTCCTCGACCAGCTGCCGACCTTCTGGCAGGGCCTGCGCAACACCCTGTGGCTGGTCGTCGTCATGGTGAGCCTGCGGGTCGCGTTCGGCCTCGGCGTCGGGATGCTCATCACCAAGGTCAAGACCGGTGCCGGGTTCTTCCGCACCGTCTTCTACCTGCCGTACCTGGCCCCGCCGGTGGCCGCGACCGTGGCCTTCGCCTTCCTGTTCAACCCGGGCACCGGCCCCGTCAACCACCTGCTCGGCGAGCTCGGCCTGCCGCAGCCCGGCTGGTTCGCCTCCCCGGACTGGTCCAAGCCCGCGCTCACCCTGCTCGCCATGTGGGGCGTCGGCGACCTGATGGTCATCTTCATGGCCGCGCTGCTGGACGTCCCCCGGGAGCAATACGAGGCGGCCGAGCTCGACGGCGCCGGCCCGTTCCAGCGGTTCCGGTACGTCACGCTGCCGAACATCTCGCCGATCATCATGTTCGCGGTGGTCACCGGGGTGATCCAGACCATGCAGTACTACACCCAGGCGATCGTCGCCGGGAAGGTCGCCAGCGGCATCGCCGGCAACTCCGGCCAGCAGTTCGAACCGGGCTACCCGAACGGCTCCACCTGGACCCTGCCGCAGATGGTCTACAACCTCGGCTTCCAGCGTTTCAACTACGGCGCGGCCTGCGTCGTCGCCCTGGTGCTGTTCGCCATCTCGATGGCCGTCACCTCGATCCTGCTCCGCCGCCGCTCCGGCTTCCTGGCGAGCGACGACTAGCGGACCAGTGAGGACCTGATCATGACCCTTGGCACCACGCTCACCGAGGCGCCGGCCGCGGCCGGCCCCGCCCGACCCGCCCGCACCGGCGGGCCCGCCGCCCGGGCCGCCCGGCGCCGCGCACTGCTCCACTGGGTGGCCGTGCACGCGCTGGCCGTCGCCGCCGCGCTGTTCTTCCTGCTGCCCTTCGTCTTCGTCCTCCTCACGTCGGTGATGTCCGACCAGCAGGCGCTCACCACCGACTACTGGCCGGCCACCTGGCAGTGGGACAACTTCGGCAAGGTCTGGGACACCCCCGGCTTCCTCACCTGGTGGCGCAACACCCTGCTCTACGCCGGGCTCGGCACCCTGCTGACCATCGTCTCCAGCCTCCCCGTCGCCTACGCGCTCGCCAAGTTCCGCTTCCGCGGCCGGAACCTGGCACTGATGGCGGTCATCGCGATGATGATGCTGCCGCCGCAGGTCACCGTCATCCCGATGTACCTGTTCTGGGCCAAGCAGATGGGCATGAGCGGCTCGCTGTGGCCGCTGATCATCCCGATGGCCTTCGGCGACGCGTTCTCGATCTTCCTGCTGCGCCAGTTCCTGCTGACCATCCCCAGGGAGTACCTGGAGGCCGCCCGGATCGACGGCTGCGGGGACCTGCGCACCCTGCTGCGGGTGGTCCTGCCGATGGCCAGGCCGGCCATCGCGGCGGTCGCGCTGTTCCAGTTCTTCTACTGCTGGAACGACTACTTCGGCCCGCAGATCTACGCCAGCAACAACCGCGAGGCCTGGACGCTCAGTTACGGGCTGGAGTCCTTCAAGGCCGCCCACCACACCAACTGGAACCTCACCATGGCCGCCACCCTGCTGGTGATGGCGCCGGTGATCGTCCTCTTCTTCTTCGCTCAGAAGGCCTTCATCGAAGGCGTGACACTGACAGGGGTCAAGGGCTGATGTCCGCACCGAAGACGTCCGGAACGCCGGGAACGACGCCGTCCGGAGCCGCCTCGCTCAAGCTGGCCGTCGTCGGCGGGGGTTCGACGTACACGCCGGAGCTGATCGACGGCTTCGCCCGGCTGCGCGACACCCTGCCGATCGGCGAACTGGTGCTGATCGACCCGGCCGCCGAACGGCTGGAGCTGATCGGCGGGCTCGCCCGGCGGATCTTCGCCCGGCAGGGGCACGCCGCGCGGGTCACCGTGACCACCGACCTCACGGCGGGAGTCGCGGACGCCGACGCCGTCCTGCTGCAGCTGCGCGTCGGCGGGCAGGCCGCCCGCGACCGGGACGAGACCTGGCCGCTGGAGTGCGGCTGCGTCGGGCAGGAGACCACCGGTGCCGGCGGGCTCGCCAAGGCGCTGCGCACCGTCCCGGTGGTGCTGGACATCGCCGAGCGGGTGCGCCGGGCCAACCCGGACGCCTGGATCGTGGACTTCACCAACCCGGTCGGCATCGTCACCCGGGCGCTGCAGACCGCGGGGCACAAGGCCGTCGGGCTGTGCAACGTCGCGATCGGCTTCCAGCGCAAGTTCGCCGCGCACCTCGGCGTGGACCCGGAGCTGGTCCGGCTCGACCACGTCGGGCTCAACCACCTCACCTGGGAGCGCGGGGTGACCCTGCTCGACGGGCCGGGCGCCCGCGGCGGCCGGGAGGTGCTGCCCGAACTGCTGCGGGACCACGGCAAGGAGATCGCCGAGGACCTGCACCTGCCGCAGGCCGTCATCGAACGGCTCGGCGTCGTACCGTCCTACTACCTGCGGTACTTCTACCAGCACGACGCGGTCGTCGCCGAGCTGAGGGAACAGGGCTCCCGGGCCGCGCAGGTCGCCGAGATCGAGCGGCAGCTGCTGGAGCTGTACGCCGACCCGGCCCTGGACACCAAGCCCGACCTGCTCGGCAAGCGCGGCGGCGCCTTCTACTCCGAAGCCGCCGTCCAGCTGATCGCCGCCCTGCTCGGGACCGGGGGCGGGGCCCGCGGCGAAGCCTCCGTCCAGGTCGTCAACACCCGCAACGACGGCGTGCTGCCCTTCCTCCCCGACGACGCCGTCATCGAGGTGCCGGCCGAGGTCGACGCGACGGGCGTGCGCCCGCTGCCCCAGCTCCCCCTGGAGCCGCTGTACGCCGGCCTCGTCGCCGCCGTCACCGCGTACGAGCACCTCGCCCTCGACGCCGCCCTGCGCGGCGGACGCGACCGGGTCTTCGACGCGCTGCTCGCCCACCCGCTGGTCGGTCAGATCGACCTCGCCGACCAGCTCACGGACCGCCTGCTCGCCCACAACCGCGAGCACCTCGCCTGGGCCTGACCCGGCCCGCCGGGTGCCCGGCCCGCCGCCCCCAGCGGTGCGCGCGCCGGGCACGACGAGGAGAGCGTCCGCACCCGCCCGGGGACCCCCTCGGCGGGGCACCTCCGGCCGCCGCACCGCGACCGGACCACGTACGAGCCGCGGGAACCTGATGACCCACCAGCCCGAACCACTCCTGCCCGGCGTCCTCGCCATCGACGCGGGGAACTCCAAGACCGACGTCGCCCTGATCGGTGCCGACGGCACCGTCCTCGGCACCGCCCGCGGCGGCGGCTTCGCGCCCCAGAGGATCGGCGGCGCCGCAGCCGTCGCCGGCCTCGCCCCGCTGGTCGAACAGGCCGCCGCCGCGGCCGGCCACCCCGCCTGGACCGGCGTGCTCACCAGCCACGTCAGCGCCTGCCTCGCCAACGCCGACCTGCCGGTGGAGGAGGAGGCCCTGCGCAAGGCGCTGGAATCCCACCCCTGGGGCGCCAGCACCACCGTGGCCAACGACACCTTCGGCCTGCTGCGGGCCGGCACCGACGGCCCGCGCGGCGTCGCGGTCGTCTGCGGCGCCGGGATCAACTGCGTCGGCCTCCTGCCCGACGGCCGCACCGCCCGCTTCCCCGCCCTCGGCGAGCTCACCGGCGACTGGGGCGGCGGCTCCGGACTCGCCGTCACCAGCATGTGGCACGCCGTCCGGTCGGAGGACGGCCGCGGCGGACCCACCGCGCTCGCCGCCGCCATCGCCGACCACTTCGGCCTGCCCAGCGCCGGCGCCGTCGCCGAGGCCGTCCACCTCGGGCACCTGCCGAGCGCCCGGCTGCACGAGCTCGTCCGGGTGCTGTTCGCCGTCGCCGGCGACGGGGACGCCGTCGCCCTGGACCTGATCGACCGCCAGGCCGACGAGATCGTCCGGCTCGCGGTCGTCGCGCTCGGCCGGCTGGACCTGCTGGACTCCCCCACCCCGGTGGTGCTCGGCGGCGGCGTCCTCGCCTCCCGGGAGCCCCTGCTGCTCGACAACCTCACGGCCCGCCTCGCCGAGGCCGCGCCGCTGGCCGAACCCCGGGTCGTCGTCGCGCCGCCGGTCCTGGGCGCCGCGCTGCTCGGCCTCGACCACCTGAAGGCGGACGCGGCGGCGCAGTCGCGGCTGCGCGAGGCGTACGAGGGGCCCGGGAGGGTGGCTGCCTGACGCCGCCTCGCCCGACGCTCCCGTCGACCTCCCTGCCCACCGACCTCCCTCCCCCGGCGGATCCGCACGTCCGCCGGGGGAGGGAACCGTGCTCCGGGCCCGTCGGGCCGCCCCGAGTACCGACGAACGCCGCCGCCCGGGGAGACTGGTGCCATGGCCGTGCCCCGCAACCTCCTCGCCGCCGCCCTGCTGGCCTGTGGTGCGGCAGCCGCGCTCAGCGGCTGCACGCCCGCCGAGTCCCACCCGACGGTGGCCGCCGCCTCAGCCGCCGCGGTCGCCGACGAAGCGGCCGACGACGTGCTGGACGAGGACGACGGGTTGCTGGAGGAGGGGGAGGACGAGGCCTACTCCCCTTCCGCCGAACCGTCCGCCACCGAGCCGTCCACCACCGGGCCGTCCACCGCCGGGGCTTCGACCGCGGGCGCGGCGACCGCCGGGCCGGAGTGCACGGCCCCCGCCGAGCGCCCCGGCCACGAGGTGCTCGTCGTGGTCGCGGCCGGCCCCGCCGAGATCACCGCCCAACCCGCCCGCTACACCTGCGACCCCGCCCGCTACGCCCCCACCGGCAGCCCCGTCCACTACGGCTTCGCGGCGGCCGGCGTGACCGCCACCGTGGTCGACCGGCCGCACGGGGACCCGGCCAAGGCCGTCCCGTTGCCGGAGCTGATCACCCACCTCGACGACTGCCTGGCGGAACGGGACCCGGCGGACCCGTTCGGTTGCCACGGGAACGCCTACGACGTGGTGCTGGACTCCCACGGCCGGATCCTGCGGATCGGCGAGCTCGCGGAGCCGTGAGGGGAACGGGCCGACGGGCGACGAAGCCGACGGCGGACGAGACCCCGACGGACGCGGCCCGGACGCGCGGGACGTCGTCACGGACGCGGCCGGGGCGGACGAGGCCGTGAACCCACGCGCCGCGACCCACGCACCGTGACCCACGCACCGCGACGGGCGTGGCTGCGACGGCGGCCCGGCGGCGGACCGGCACGGGTCGCGGGGCGTGGCCACGGGCGCGGGCCGGGGCGGACCAGGCCCTGACGCGCGGGGCCGGCGGGGGGCGGTGCGGTACGGGCGGGGCGTTCGCGGTGGCGGCGGCGTTCCCGCTGGTCGGCGGTGGGGGTGGCGCCGAGGGCGCTGCCCGGGTGCCGTCCCGGCGGGCGTCGGGCCGTTCCCCCGGCCGGACCGCCGGCGTGGCGGGCGCCCGGGGGCCGGCACGGTGCATACGGTGTAGAACCTCCCCGCAACTGTTGACACTCGGCTGAGCTACGCGCGTCAGCCACCCCCCAGCTGCGGAGTTTTGACGTTCTATACCTCCGCCGGAGCCTCCCTTGGGGCTGGTCTTACTCGCGGCCTCGTTGACCCGGTTTCAGCGGCAATGCTTTGCTTCCGGCCGTCGACGACGAACCGGCCCCCCCAACCCCGGTGCGGCGACCGTCCCTGACCGGCCGTCCGCCGCTCCGGCCTGCCGTCGTCGCGTCCCCTTCGTCCCCCACGGTGTCACCGCGCCCCCACCGGTGTGCGGTCGGCGCCCGAGAGAGGAACCCTCACGATGGGCATCTCCCCCACCTACCGCTCCTCCCGCTCCTCCCGCCGGACGCGGGCCCGGGCGCTGACCGGGCTCGGCGCGCTGGCGCTCGCGACCGCCGGTTTCGCCGCCGCCCCGGCCGCCCAGGCGGACCAGCCGGTGCGCGAGACCGCCGGGCACACCCACCCCTACCGGCACGGCGCCGTCCCCACCAAGGAGGCCGCCGCCTCGGCCGCCGGGAAGCGCACCGCGAACCTCAAGTACGGCGGCGGCGTGGACGGCATCGGCGTCACCACCGGCGCGCCGAAGGTCTACCTGGTCTTCTGGGGCACCCAGTGGGGCACCCCGGGCACCGACGCCAACGGCTACACCACCCTGAGCGGCGACCCGATGGGCGAGGCCGTCCGCGCCCAGCAGCTGTTCAAGGGCCTGGGCACGAACGGTGAGACCTGGTCCGGCGTCATGACCCAGTACTGCGAGGGCGTCGCCTCCGGCGCGACCAGCTGCCCGGTCACCGCCGCCCATGTCGGCTACCCGACCGGCGGCGCGCTGGCCGGCGTCTGGTTGGACTCCTCGGCCGCCGCTCCGGGCCAGGCCACCGGCAACCAGCTGGCCGCCGAGGCGGTCAAGGCCGCCGGGCACTTCGGCAACACCACGGCCGCGTCCAACCGCAACGTGCAGTACGTCGTGCTGTCGCCGACCGGCACCCACCCGGACGGCTTCAACACCGCGTCGGGCAACTTCTGCGCCTGGCACGACTGGAACGGCGACACCACGCTGAGCGGCGGCGCGGCCGCCTCCCCGTACGGGGACGTGGCGTTCACCAACGACCCGTACGTGACCGACATGGGCACCTCCTGCGGGCAGAACTACGTCAACAGCGGCAACGCGGGCCTGCTGGACGGCGTGACGATCGTGTACGGCCACGAGTACGCGGAGACCGTCACCGACCAGAACCCGGCCGGCGGCTGGACCGACTCGACCGGCTACGAGAACGCCGACAAGTGCGCCTGGAAGGGCACCGGCGGGGTCGGCGGCGCGCAGAACGTGGCGATGGCGACCGGGTCCTTCGCCATGCAGGGCACCTGGGCGAACGACTACAACAACGGCGCGGGCGGCTGCGAGATCTCGCACCCGGTCGTGCACTGACGCCCGGCGACCAGTGACGGTCGGGCGGGGACGGCTCGACTGACGGCGGTCGGCCGAGCGGAAGCGCCGGGGCGGGCTGTGCGGGCCCGCCCCGGCTTTCGCGCGCCCGTGGTACCGGGTGCCCGTGTACCCGGGCCCGGTGCCCGGGCGTCCGCGTTCCGGGGGCCGGGGCCGGGCGCTACGGGGTGACCAGGCCGAACTCGTAGGCCTGGATGACCAGGTGGACGCGGTCGCGGGCGTCGAGCTTGGTGAAGAGCCGGGCGACGTGCGCCTTGGCGGTGGCCACGCTGATGGTGAGCTCCGCGGCGATCTCGGCGTTGGACAGGCCGCGGCCGACCAGGGTGAGCACCTCGCGCTCGCGCTCGGTGACGCCTCCGGCGACGGCCCGCCGGGGGCGGTCGGCCGCACCGGCGGCCGGGCGGGCGGCGAACTCGCCGATCAGCCGGCGGGTGATGCCGGGGGCGATCAGGGCGTCCCCGGCGGCGACGACCCGGATGCCGTCCAGGATGGTCTCCAGGGCGAGGTCCTTGACCAGGAAGCCGCTGGCGCCGGCCCGCAGCGCGCCGTACACGTAGTCGTCGTCGTCGAAGGTGGTGAGGACGAGGACGTGGGTGGGCAGGTCCGGGTCGGCGGTGATCCGGCGGGTGGCCTCGATGCCGTCCATGCCCGGCATCCGGATGTCCATCACGGCGACGTCGGGGCGCAGCCGGGCGACCAGCTCGACGGCCTCGGCGCCGTCGCCGGCCTCGCCGACCACGTCCAGGTCCGGAGCGTCGGCGATGAGCACGCGCATCCCGGTGCGGATGAGCGGCTGGTCGTCCACCAGAACGACGCGGATCACGGTCCCACCTCCAGGGGGATCGGCAGTCGGGCGGTGACCAGGAAGCCACCGCCGGGGCGCGGGCCGGCGCTGAACTCGCCGCGCAGCAGGGCGACCCGCTCGCGCATGCCGGCGATGCCGTAGCCGGTGCCGGGGTCGGCACCGTGCGGGCCGGCGCCCAGGTCGGCGACGGTGACGGCGAGTTCGCCGGGCCGGTGGTCGACGGTGACGTGGCAGTCGCGGGTGCCGGAGTGCTTGACCACGTTGGTCACCGCCTCCTGGACGATCCGGAACGCGGCGAGGTCGACGTCGGCCGGCACCGGGCGCGGTTCGCCGCTGCGGGTCACCGCGACCCGGACGCCGGCGCCCGCGCTGCGCTCCACCAGGCGGTCCAACTCGGCGAGGCCCGGAGCGACTTCGAGCGGGGCGGACTCCGGTTCGCCGGCCCGCAATGCGCCGAGCATCCGGCGCAGCCCGGCCAGGGTCTCCCGGCTGGTGGCCTCGATGGCGGTCAGCGCGGCCCGGGTCTCGGCGGGCTGGGTGTCCATGACCCGGCTGCCCATGCCGGCCTGGATCGCGATGATGCCGATGGCGTGCGCGACCATGTCGTGCAACTCCCGGGCGATCCGCAGCCGTTCGGCGGTCACGGCCTGCTCGGTGGCGCGGCCGCGCAGGGCCTCGGCGTGGGCGCGGCCCTGGTGGATCGTGTTGCCGATCAGCCAGGCGATCAGGGCGGTCGCGGCGAGGCCCGCGAAGGCGAACGGGTTGACGGAGAAGCCGGCGGCGACACCGCGGAGGTACAGCCCGGTGAGCGTGGCGAGCGGGAGTGCGAGGGCCGTCAACGAGACGCGGCGGGAGCGGGTGGCCGCGCAGTAGCCGACCACGCCGTCGGCGATCAGGAACTGGAGCACGGGGACCTCCGGGAGCCGCCACATCCCGAGCGCGTACACCCCGCCCGCCAGCGCCACCGCGACGGCGACCCGCGGCAGGCGGACCAGCAGCGTCGCGACCAGGGTGGTGACGAGCGCGGTGACCACCAGGGGCATGTCCTCCGGGTTGCCCTGGTAGGTGAGGAGGTGGCGCAGCTCGTCCTCGCGGGTGAAGAACCGGAACACCACGAGGAACGTCCAGAAGGCCCCCACCCACACGCCGGCGGGCAGGCGCCTGAGCAGCGGCGGGCGGGCTTGGTCGATCATGACGCGATGGTAGCCGCGGCCCGTCGGGCGGGGCATCGGCCCGCGGGCGTACGCCCCGGGGCCCGTACGGCGGTCGCCGGTTGTGGCCCGCCGCCCGATGCCGGGACGGGGCGGCGGGCGGCAGCGTTCTCCCCGTGATCGAGATCGAGCGACTGACCAAACGGTACGGCGCCACCACGGCCGTCGACCGCCTGACCTTCACCGTCCGGCCCGGCGCCGTGACCGGCTTCCTCGGCCCCAACGGCGCGGGCAAGTCCACCACGCTGCGGATGATCCTGGGGCTCCACGCCCCGAGCGAGGGCGCTGTCACCGTCGACGGCGTGCCCTTCGCGAACCGGCCGCGCGGACTGCGGCACGTCGGCGCGCTGCTGGACGCCGGAGACGTGCACGGCGGTCGCAGCGCCAGGGCGCACCTGTCGGCGCTGGCCCGGAGCAACCGCATCCCGCCGGGGCGGGTGGACGAGGTGCTGGCGGAGGTCGGGCTCGCCAAGGCCGCCGGGCGGCGGATCGGCGGCTACTCGCTGGGCATGAAGCAGCGCCTCGGGATCGCGGGCGCGCTGCTCGGCGATCCGCCGGTGCTGCTGTTCGACGAGCCGCTGAACGGGCTGGACCCGGAGGGCGTGCTCTGGGTGCGCGGACTGTTCCGCCGGCTGGCCGCCGAGGGGCGGACGGTGTTCGTCTCCAGCCACATGATGGCCGAGATGGAGCACACCGCCGACCGGCTGGTGGTGATCGGCCGCGGCCGGCTGATCGCGGACGAGGGCCTGTCGGAGTTCTCGGCCCGCCACGCGGCGACGTCGGTGGCGGTGCGCACGCCGGAACTCGCGCTGCTGGCGGAGGTGTTGCGTGCCGAAGGGGCCGAGGTACGGGAAGCGGAGGCCGGGTTCGGGACGGTGACCGGCATGCCGGTCGAGCGGGTCGGCGAGCTCGCCCTGCGGCACGGCGTGGTGCTGCACGAACTCGCCGCCCGGGCGTCGTCGTTGGAGTCGGCGTTCATGTCCCTGACCGCCGACAGCGTCGAGTACCTGGCGGGTGAGGCCCGATGAGCACGACCCTCGCCCCCCGCGCCGCCGAGCCGGCGCCCCGGTTCACCGACCTGCTCGCCGCCGAGTGGATCAAGCTCCGCTCGTTGCGCTCCACGTACTGGGTGCTGGCGCTCGCCTCACTGGCGGCGATCGCGGTGAACCTGAACGCCGTCCACTCCGACCTGACGTACATCGACCACCCGCCCCCTCCGGTGCCCGGCTTGCCGCCGTACCGCTACGACCCGCTCTTCCACGGGCTCGGCAGCATCGCGGGCGACCTGATGGCGATCGCGGCGGGCAGCCTCGGCGCGATCACCGTGTTCGGCGAGTACACCACCGGCCTGATCCGCACCACCTTCGCCGCGGTGCCGGACCGGCGGGGCGTGATCGCGGCCAAGGTGGTGCTGATCGGCGGGGTCACCGCGCTCGCCGGGGCGGTGGTGTCGGCCGGGTCCTTCTTCGCCACCAACGCGATGCTCGCCTCCCGGCACCTCGGGCTCTCCCTCGCCGACGAGGGCTGCCTGCGGGCCGTCCTCGGCTATGCGGCGATCGTGCCGGTCTGCGCGCTGATCGGGATGGCGCTGGGCGCGCTGCTGCGGCACGCCACCGCCTCGATCGTGTCCCTGGTGATGCTGATGTTCGTCCTGCCGCTGATGTTCGGCGGGGACCGCTACCGGTGGCTGAAGGAGATCGGCACCCATCTGCCGCTCAGCACCGTCAGCCGCCTCACGGTCCGGCCCGATTCCTTGACCACGCTGGGGAAGTACGCGCCCGGGGTGACGGAGGCGTGGATCACCATGGGGCTGTGGGCGGTGGTCGCGGTGGCGGTGACGGTGGTGCCGGTGCGGCGGCGGGACGTGTGAGCGGGCCCGTCGCCCGGGGCGGGCCGCTCAGAGCGCGACCGCGCCGGCCTTGCTGCGGAAGGCGCTGAGGGTGGCCGCCGGGACGCCGCAGGCGGGCAGGAAGGCGGCGGCGCCGCCGTGGTGGGTGCGGACGCGGTCCAGGAAGACGGACATCGCCTCGGCCGGGGCCTCCAGGAGCGGGGCCGGGATGGTGAGGTTGCGGCCCTGGGAGTCGGTGACGCGCGAGGCGGTGCGGTCGTTGAGGGCGGTGCGGTGGCGCTCGGCGAGGCCGGCGAAGATCTCCGGGAGGGCGTCGGCGGTGCGGGCGTAGTCGGCGACGATGCGCTCGGTGGGGACGTCCAGGAGGTCGAGGAGCAGCGCGGTCAGCAGACCGGTGCGGTCCTTGCCGGCGGCGCAGTGCAGCAGGACGGCGCCGGGGCGGACGGTGGCCTCCACGGCGGCGGCGACCGCCTCGGGGGCGGACTCGGCCAGCAGCACGTAGAAGTCGCCGAGGTCGGCCGCGGTGGCCATGGTGGCCATCCGCGCGGTGAGGGCGTCGGTGGCGGGGTTCACCGGGGCCGCGACGACGGCTATGCCGGCCGCCTCGGCGGCGGCCCAGTCGGCGGGGTGGGTCTCGCGGGGGTCGCGCAGGTCGACGATGGTGCGGATGTCGCAGGCGCGCAGCTGGGCGACGGTCTCCTCGTCGGCGGCCGGGAACGGCTGGGCGGAGCGGTAGAGCACACCCGGGCGGAGCCGACGGCCCTCGGGGTCGCCGAGGACGGCGGCGTCGCGGAAGTTGACCAGGGACATGCGGGAGGCCTTTCGGTGGAGCCGCACCCGAAGGAGCAGGACATCTAGATGTCTGGATGTCTAACCCGTCCCGGGGGTGCCGGGCAAGCCTCGGTACCGGCGCATCCCTCCATCCCACTCCTGTCGGCGGTCGGCGGCGACCGGGAGCGGTCGCGCGCCGCGGGCTTCGTAGGATCGGTGCGTGGCCACCAACCAGCCGAGCGACGAGCAGCGGGGCGACGGGCGGCGCGGCGCCGAGCAGCAGGGCGGCCGGCGTCCGGGCGCCGAGGCGGGCGGGCGGCCGAGGACCCCGCTGTACCGGAGCCTGGCCCGCCGGCTCCAGGAGCGGATCGACACGGGGGCCTACCCGGCCGGCACCCGGCTGCCGAGCGAGCCGGAGCTCAGCGCCGAGTTCGGCGTCAACCGGCTCACCGTGCGGCAGGCGGTGGCGGAGCTGGAGCGGGCGGCGGTGGTGGAGATCCGCCGGGGCGTGGGCACCTTCGTCCGCCCGCCCGCCGTCCGCGTGTCGATCACCGTGGACCCGCGCAGCCAGCGCTTCGACCTCGGCAGCGTGCACGCCGCCCTGCCCGACGTCGACAAGGGCGACGACGGGGACGGCGCGGGCGAGGGCGGGATTGGCGGGGGCGAGGGCGAGGGCGACGACGCGGGCGGCGCGGGCGGGGGCGGGACCGGTCTCACCGGGGAGCGGGACGGCGAGTTCGTCGTCGCCGCGCCCCCGGTGAGCGGCACGGCCGAGGACGCGGAGGCGGCCCGGCAGCTGGGCCGCGCACCGCAGGAGCTGTCCCGGGTGGACTCGGTGATCCGGCTCGGCGGGCGGCCCCGGGCGGCCTGCAGCTACTGGGTGCCGTTCGGACCGTTGCCCGCCGACCTGCTCCGGCCGGGCCGCCCCGGGAACCTGGTGCTGGACCTCGCGCGGGCGGCCGGGGTGGAGCTGGAGTACGACTGGCGGGCCTTCGGCGCGGTCGGCGCGGACCTCGCGGACGCCGAACTGCTGGGCGTCCCGCCGGGCACCGCGCTGCTGGTCCGCGAGGGCGTCAGCTGCACCCCGGACGGCACTCCGGCGCTGTATGTACGGCGGCGGATCGACGGCAGCAGCGCGCGGTTCGTCCTGCACTTCCGCGACCGGTAGGCCCGGGCGTCCGCTCCGCGCCGGCACCCGGCGGGCGCCGGTGCGGAGCGGCTTTCCGGGGCGGCGGCGACGGCCTCCGGCCGTACCGGTCCTGCTAGTGTTCAGCGCCGAGTTACCAGGTCGTACGGGGGATGGCAGGACACGGTGACCGAGGAGATCGAACACGACATACCCGCCGAACTGGCCGAGGCCTACCTCGTCCTGCTCGCCGACGTCTCGCGCACCGGCCGGCTGCTGCGCCGCGACGAGCTGGAGGCGCTGCGCAGGCTCGGCGAGCACTGCGCGGAGGCCGGGTACGGACTGCGCGAGGTGGTGGCGCACTGCCTCGCGGCGGCGCGCCGGGCCTGGCAGACCCTGCCCGGGGCGGCCACCGCGACCCACGTCAACGAGCTGCGCCGGACGGGCGACGCCGTGCTCGCCGCCACCGACGCCGCCCTGGCCGCCCTCGGCGAGGGCCACGAGCGCGCGCAGCGCCTGGCCGTCCGCCAGGAAGAGGCGGCGCGAAGGGAGTTCATCGACGACCTGCTGTTCGGCCGCAGTGACCTCGGCCTGCTCGCCGAGCGCGCCGAACGCTTCGGGCTGCGGCTGGCGAGCGCGTACACGGTGGCGGTCGCGGTGGGCGACGAGCCGTTCGCGGACGTGCACCCGCTGGTGCACCGGGTGGAACGCGAACTGGCCGGACGGTTCGGCGAGCGGGACGTCCTGCTGGCCAGCAAGGACGGCCGGCTGGTCTGCATCGCCCCGGACAGCGAACGGGCCGTGCTGGAGGCGTTCGCCGACCTGACGCTGCGCCCCGGCCCCGGCTACCGCCCGGTGCTGCGGGTGGCCACCGGCCGCCGGCACTCGGGCCCGAGCGGGGTGCTGCGCAGCTACGAGGAGGCGCTGGACGCCCTGGACTACGCCCGGCGCCTCGACCTGCCCGCCCAGCAGCTGAAGGCCGAGGAACTGCTGGTCTTCCCGGTGCTGATGCGCGACCGGGCGGCCATGGCGGACCTCGTGCGCAGCGTCCTCGGCCCGCTGACCGAGGCGCGCGGCGGCGCCCGCCCGCTGCTGGACACCATCGCGGTGCAGGCGGAGGCGGCATACGTGAACGCGGAGGCGGCCCGCCGGCTCGGGCTGAGCGTGCGCACCCTGGGCTACCGGCTGGAGCGGATCAAGGCGCTCACGGGGTACGACCCCGCCGACGCGCTGCAGCGCTTCACCCTGGAGACGGCGGCGATGGGCGCGCGGCTGCTGAACTGGCCGGAGCAGCCACTCTGACCCCACGGGCGCAAACCCGCGCGGAGGAGCTGCGACAGCCCGGCGACCGACCTGTTGCCGGGCTGTCGCAGTGTCACGGAGGTCGTTCGGACCAGGCTGTCAAAAGGCCGTAAAGATTGCCGGATCCTGGCAATGTGCGGCCGGCTTCCGGCCTGCCATGATCTCCCCGGCGCCGAAGCGCGGTGCCGGGGGGAAGGGCAGGCGAGCGTGGCCGGGACGGGGGGATTCTTCGCGGCCGCGCTGGCCTTTCCGACCGCGCTGTTCAGCTTCGCGCTGGTGGTGGTCGTCGGGTACTGGCTGGTGATGCTGCTCGGGGGACTGGGGTTCGGCGCCGTGCACGGGGGACACGGCGGCGGACACCACCCGGGGGCCGATCACGTCGGGCACGGCGGACACCTCGGCCGGGTCGGCCCCGTGGGTCACGTTGGGCACGGTGTCGGGGGGCACGGTGCCGGGGGGCACGTGACCCACGGGACGCCCGGCGGTCACGGCGCGGGCGGTCACGGCACCGGCGGTCACGGCGCGGGCGGTCACGGCTCCGGCGCGGGCAAGGACGCCCCCGCGGAGGCCGGCCGCCACCACGGGGGCGTCCTGGACGCGCTGGGGCTGGGCGGGGTGCCCGTGACGGTGGCGGTGTCGCTGCTGGTCGCCCTCGCCTGGTTCGTCAGCCTGGCCGGCACGGTGCTCACCTCGGGGGCGCCGGCGCGCGGCGGTGTCTTCGCCGTCGCGCTGGTCGCCTCCTGGGCGGGCACCCGGGTGCTCGTCACGCCGCTGCGGCGGCTGTTCCCGCAGGACCGGCCGACCACCCGGGAGGACTTCGTCGGCCGGGTCTGCGTGATCCGGACCGGCCGGGTGACGGCGGGCTTCGGGCAGGCCGAGGTCACCGCCGAGGACGGCTCCACCGCGACCGTCCAGGTCCGTACGCCCTCCCCGGAGCCCGGACTGACCGTCGGGCGGACCGCCCTGATCTACGACTACGACGCCGAGGGCGAGCACTTCCTGGTGGCCCCCTTCGACCCGTCGCCGCCGGGCCTCGGCTGACGCCGGCCCACTAGTTGACGCTCCGCCACATTCCCTCCTCCACTCCACTCTTCGCACCATCCCGTCATCGTCAAAGGACTCCGTGATGGACACCATCGCCGTGGGTTTCGGCGTACTCGTCGCCGTCGTGCTGCTCATCCTGCTCGCCCTGCTGCTGTTCGTGGGCCGCCTGTTCCAGAAGGTCGAGCAGGGCAAGGCCCTGATCGTCTCCCGGACGAAGAAGGTGGACGTCACCTTCACCGGCACGATCGTCCTGCCGATCCTGCACAAGGCCGAGCTGATGGACATCACCGCCAAGACGGTGGAGATCCACCGGGCCGGCCGGGACGGCCTGATCTGCCGGGACAACATCCGCGCGGACATCCGGATCTCCTTCTTCGTCCGGGTGAACAAGACCGTCGAGGACGTCGTCAAGGTCGCGCAGTCGATCGGCACCGCCCGGGCCAGCGACCCGCAGGCGATCCAGGACTTCTTCGCCGCGAAGTTCGCCGAGGCGCTGAAGACCGTCGGCAAGCAGCTGGACTTCACCGACCTGTACACCCACCGGCACGAGTTCCGGGACCAGATCATCGCGGTCATCGGCACCGACCTCAACGGCTACACGCTGGAGGACGCGGCCATCGACCACCTGGAACAGACCCCGATGAGCCAGCTGGACGCCGACAACATCCTGGACGCCCAGGGCATCCGCAAGATCACCGAGCTCACCGCGATCGAGCACGTGCGCACCAACGAGTACCAGCGCACCGAGGAGAAGGAGATCACCCGGCAGAACGTCGACGCCCGGGAGACCGTCCTGGAGCTCGAACGGCGCCAGGCCGACGCCGAGATCCGCCAGCGCCGCGAGATCGAGACCCTGCGGGCCAAGGAGGACGCGGTGATCGCCCGGGTGCAGGAGGAGGAGCGGCTCAACGCGCAGACCGCCTTCCTGCGCACCGAGGAACTGCTCGGGGTGCAGCGGGAGAACCAGGCCCGCGAGGTCGCGGTGGCGCAGAAGAACCGCGAGCGGGTGATCGCGGTGGAGAACGAGCGGATCGAGAAGGACCGCCTGCTGGAGGTCGTCGGCCGCGAGCGGGAGACCGAACTCGCCGCGATCGCCAAGGAGAAGGAGGTCGAGTCGGCCAGGCGGGACGTCGCCGACGTGGTCCGCGAGCGGGTCGCGGTGGACCGGACCGTCGCCGAGCAGGAGGAGGCCGTCAAGACGCTGCGCGCCACCGAGGAGGCCGAGCGGGTCCGCAAGGCCGTCGTCATCCAGGCCGAGGCGGAGGCGCAGGAGCGCCTCGTCAAGGACATCAAGGCCGCCGAGGCCGCCGAGCAGGCCGCCGCGCACAAGGCCCGCGAGGCGCTGGTGCTGGCCGAGGCCCGGCAGCGGGCGGCCGAGCTGGACGCGGCCGCCAAGATCCGGATGGCCGAGGGCGTCCGGGCGGAGGCCGCCGCCGAGGGTCTGGCCCGCGTCCAGGTGCGGGAGCAGGAGGCCGCGGCCGTGGAGAAGGTCGGTCTCGCCGAGGCCGCCGTCCAGGCCGAGAAGGCCAAGGCCGCCGCACTGGAGGTCGGCGCCAAGCTGAAGGCCGAGGCCGAGGGCCTCACCGAGAAGGCCGCGGCGATGGCCAAGCTGGACGAGGCCTCGCGCGGGCACGAGGAGTACCGGCTGCGGCTGGCCGCCGAGAAGGACGTCCGGCTGGCGGGGCTGGACGCCCAGCGGCAGATCGCCGAGGCGCAGGCCGCGCTGGTCGCGGCCGGGCTGGAGAAGGCCAAGATCGACATCGTCGGCGGGGACTCGGTGTTCTTCGACAGGCTGGTGCAGTCCGTGACGGCCGGCAAGAGCGTGGACGCCTTCGTCGGCCACTCGCAGACCGCGCAGACCCTGGCCGCGCCCTGGCTGGACGGGCGGGCGAGCTTCACCGAGGACCTCACCCGCGTGCTGTCCTCGGTCTCCACGGCGGACGTGCAGAACCTGACGGTCTCCGCGCTGCTGATGAAGCTGATCGGCCCGGGCACCGGCGAGCAGTCCGGACAGCTGCGCCAACTCCTGGAGTCGGCCCGGACGCTGGGCGTCGCCGAGACCCCGATCGGGGCGCTGGCCGCGATGAACGGCTCCAAGTAGCCGCCCGCGCCCTTCCGCGCCCCGTGACGTCACCCGAGTTCACCCCCTGAGCACCCGAGGATCTGACCGTGGACGCCCTCGACGCCCGGCTCGACGCCGGCACCTACGAGGTCCTGCGCGACCGGCTCGCCCGGGCCGCCGCCGAACTCGCCGACCGCGCAACGGCGTTGAACGCCCGCCGGGTCGAGGAGTTCGGCGGCGGGGAGCTGCGGCTCACCGGCACCGGGCGGCTCACCACCGCCCGGGCCTGCCTCCCGCAGGACCTCACCGCCGCCGGCGGCCTGCTGCTGCTCGGCACCCGCCCCGCCGAGGTCGCGGCCGGCGCCGAGGACGTCACCGACGTCCTCGGCCTGCACCACCCCGACCTCTCCCCCGCCCCCGCCGAGGGCAGCCTGCTGGACGACCCCCGGCTGCGCCAGGACCTGGCCGACCTGCGGCGCTACTTCCGCGACGCCCGGCTGGAGCGGCTGCGCCCGGCCGGGGGACGGCTGCTCGCCGTCTTCCGCACCGGCCCCACCGCCGCCGACGTCCGGGTGCTGCGCTGGCGCCTCGACGACGGCGCCGACGACGCCCGGCCCGCCTACCTGGACGGGCGCGGCGAACGCGACCACACCCCCGCCGACGGACAGCAGCTCGCCTGGACCGCCGTCACCCGCGACGACCAGCTGCCGGCCGACCCCGGCCGCCCGCCCCGGGCCGACCTGGCCGGCGAGCTCCACCTCGGCGTCGACGGCGGCCGGTTGACCCTCGCCGCCCCGGACGGCCGCGAGCTGCACCGCGAACCGCTCGCCGAGGCTCTGCAGACCCTCGCCGACGCGCAGATCGCCCACGCCCGGCTCGGCACCCTGCTGCTGGTGCGGGTGCGCCCGTACCAGGAGGAGACCGTCCGGCACCTCGTGGTGCACCTGCCCAGCGGCACCGTCACCCGGATCGACCCGCTCGGCCAGGCCTGCCTGCGGCTGCCCGCCGACCAGGGCGTGGCCTTCCCCGGCGGCTGCCACCTGGTGGACGGCACCGTGCGCACCTTCGACCAGCCGGTGGACGGCCTGGCGTACGAGCGCACGATCGTCTCGCCCGACGGCGAGGACGTGCTGTACGAGTTCCGCGCCCCCGACGGCCGTGCCCTGCTGCAGCCGTACAACAGCGTCCGCCAGGAGGCCGCCGCCCCGCTGCCCTGCCAGGGCTACGCGCTGCTCGCCGACGGCACCCTGATCGCCCTGCGCCAGGCCGAGGACGGGCCCACCCGGCTGCACCCCGTCCAGCTCTGGCGCACCCCGTTCACCAGCGAGCGCTTCGCCGCCGAACAACCGCCCGGCACCGGCCCGTTGGCCCGGATCGGGAACGCCGACCTGGTCCGCGGCCTGGCCGACTGCCTCGCCCTCGCCCGGCTCGCCGCGGCCGGCGCCGACACCCCGGCCGGCCACCGCGCCGTCCTCGCCGCCTGCACCCGCACCGCCGACCGGCACCACTGGCTCGGCCAGAGCGGCCTCGGCGACCTCGCCGCCCCGCTCGCCGAGATCCGCGACACCGCCCGGCAGGTCATCGCCGAGTACGAGGCGATCGCGCAGCTCACCGCGCACGCCGCCGGGCGGACCGACGAGGCGGCCGAGCACGTCGAGGGCCTGCTGCGCACCGCCCGCGGCGAGACCCTCGCCGACGCCGCCGAGTGGGTCGACCGGCTGGACGGGCTGCGCCGCGCCCAGGGCCGGGTCGAGGCGCTGCGCGACCTGCCGCGCGCCGACCCGGAACGGATCGACGCACTCGCCGCCCACCTCGCCGAGGGCCTGGCCGAGGCCGCCGTCCGGGCCGTGGACCGGCTCGCCGAACCGTCGGCCTTCGAGCCGCACCGCGCCCGGGCCACCGCCCTCGCCGAGCGCTGCGCCGCCCTCGCGACCGCCGCCGAGGCCGAGCCGCTCGGCCTCGAACTGGACGCCCAGAGCGAGGCCCTGCAGACCGTCTCGGAACTGGTCGGCACCCTCGACCTGGCCGACGCCACCACCCGCACCGCCATCCTGGACCGGCTGGCCGACGTCCTCGGGCTGCTCAACCGGGCCCGGGCCGCGCTCACCGTGCGCCGCCGGGAGCTGCGCACCCGGGAGGCCGCCGCCGAGTTCGCCGCCGAGACGGCCCTGCTCGCCCAGGCCACCACCGCCGCGCTCGCCGCCGCCGACACACCCGACGCCTGCGACGACCGGCTCGGCCGGCTCCTGCTGCGGATCGAGCAGCTGGAGACCCGCTTCGCCGACGCCGACCCGGCCCTCGGCGAGCAGCTCGCCGACCGGCGCACCGAGATCCACGACGCGCTCACCGCCCGCCGCCAGTACCTACTGGAGGAGCGGGCCCGCCGGGCCGACCGACTGGCCGCCTCCGCCGAGCGCGTCCTCGCCACCCTGCACCGGCGGCTGGCCGCCCTGGACACCGCCGCCGAGATCGACGCCGCGCTCGCCGCCGACCCGACGGCCGTCAAACTCCGCGAGCTGGCGGACCAGTTGACCGCGCTCGGCGACCGGGTCCGGGCCGAGGAGCTGACCGGACGGCTGCGCGCCGCCCGCGGCCGCGCCCACCGCGCGCTGCGCGACCGGGCCGAACTCGCCGGGGACGGCCCCGGCACCCTGCGACTCGGCCGGCACCTGTTCGCCGTCACCACCCAGCGGCCCGAACTCGCCCTCGTGCCCTGGCGCGGGCGCCCCGCCTTCACCCTCACCGGCACCGACTACCGCTCCCCCGTCACCGACCCGGCCTTCGCCGCCACCGCGCGCTACTGGGACCGGCCGCTGCCCTCGGAGACCCCGCAGCTCTACCGCGCCGAGTACCTCGCCGCGAGCCTGCTGCTGGCGGCGGAGTCGCGCTCGGCCGGCCACGGCCCCGTCGACGGCCCTCTCGGCGACACGTTCGCCGACACGCTCTCCGACGCACCCTCCGGCTCGCTCGGCGACGCGCTCGGCGACGCGCTCGCCACCGAGGCGGGCCTGCTGGAATACGTCCGGCGGGCCGCCGAGCAGCGGCCGGACGAGGGCTACCAGCGCGGCGTGCACGACCACGACGCGGCGCTGCTGCTCCGCGCCCTGGTCGACCTCAGTGCCGAGGCCGGCCTGTTGCGGCACCCGGCAACCGTCCGGGCGGCCGCGCAGCTGTACTGGGCGCACGGCGCCGACCAGCGCCAGCGGCTGCTCTGGCGCACCCGGGCCCGCTCGCTCGGCCTCGCCCGGCAGGCCTTCGGCGGCGCCCCGGTGCGGGACGCGCTGGCCGAGCTGGCCGCCGAACTCTCCGCCGCCGTCGCCGGGTTCGTCCCCGGAGCGGACGCCGCCGGGCCGTACCTGGTGGCCGAGCTCGCCACCGAGGAGCCCGCGTTCTCCTACTCGACCGGAGCCGCCGCACTGCTCGACACGTTCCGCGCCACACCCGAGTCGGCCGGCCTCACCGAGGCACTGGCCGCCCTGCCCGACGAGCCCGGGCTGCTGCCGGTCCGCCACCGGCTCGCCACCGCCTGGCTGGCGGCGAGCGCCGCCGACGCCGACCCGGCCGACCTCGCCGAGGCCGCCGCCGTTCTGCTCTGCCCGTCCCTGCCGCGCCGGCCGGTGAAGGGGGCGGTGGGCACCCGGCTGACCGGGCTGCTCGGCGACCACCCCCGGCTGGTCGGCGGCGCGCTCGACCTCCGTCTGGACGAACTACTGGCGAGGGTGCGGACGTTCGAGGAGGTCGAGGTGCCCGGCCACCGGGCGTACCAGAAGCTGCGCGGCGAGCTGCTCGCCGCCGAGCACGCCCGGCTGCGGCTCGACCAGTACCGGCCCGCCCCGCTGAACGGCTTCGTCCGCAACCGGCTGATCGACCAGGTGTACCTGCCGCTGATCGGCGACAACCTGGCCAAGCAGCTCGGCACCGCGGAGTCCGGCGGGCCGGTGGACCGCAGCGGCCTGCTGCTCCTGGTCTCCCCGCCCGGCTACGGCAAGACCACCCTGATCGAGTACCTCGCCGAACGGCTCGGCCTGCTGCTGGTCTCCGTCAGCGGCCCGGCGCTCGGCCACCGCGTCACCTCGCTGGACCCGGCCGAGGCCCCCGACGCCACCTCCCGGCGCGAGATCGAGAAGCTCAACTTCGCCCTGCACGCCGGCGACAACGTGCTGCTCCACCTGGACGACGTCCAGCACACCTCGCCCGAGTTCCTGCAGCGCTTCATCCCGCTGTGCGACGCGCAGCGCCGGATCGACGGCGTCTGGAACGGCGAGGCCCGCGAGTGGGACCTGCGCGGCAAGCGCTTCGCCGTCGTGATGGCCGCCAACCCGTACACCGAGTCCGGCCGGCTCTTCCGACTGCCCGACATGCTCGCCAACCGTGCCGACGTGTGGAACCTCGGCGACGCCGTCGCCGGGCGCGAGGACCTCTTCGCGCTCAGCTTCGTCGAGAACGCGCTGCCCGCCAACGCCCACCTGGCCCCGCTCGCCACCGCCGAGCGCGCCGACCTGGACACCCTGCTCGCCCGGGCCTCGGGCGTCCCCGGCGGCACCCTGGCCGGTGCCTGGCCCACCGCCGAGGTGGAACGGATGACCGCCGTACTGGCCGGCCTGCTGCACCTGCGCTCCACCGTGCTGGCCGTCAACCGCGCCTACCTGGACTCGGCCGCCCAGGACGACCGCCACCGCACCGAGCCCCCGTTCCTGCTCCAGGGCTCGTACCGCAACATGGCCAAGCTCGCCCAGCGCCTCGACCCCGCGCTCACCCGGCCCGAGCTCGACGCCCTCCTCACCGACCACTACCGCGCCGAGGCCCAGCCGCTGGGCGCCGACGCGGAGGCGCAGCTGCTGAAGCTGGCACAGCTGCGGGGCACGCTGACGCCCGAGCAGGCGGAACGCTGGGCGGAGCTCAAGCGCGCCTGGCGGAGCTGAGCCGCGCCCGAGGGGGCTGGGCGCCGTCGCGGACGTGCGCGTCGGCCTGGCGGGGCTGAGCGCCGGGCCAGGGGGTCGCGGTCGGTCCGACAGTCACTCAAGTCGGACGACCGTACGATCCCTCCCGGCGGAGCAACCGCCGTGGCGCCGAGCGGAGTCGGCCCCCGCCCGCGGTTAGCGTGTCCGGCATGGGCGCGCAGCAACTCGATCTGGCCGGACTGCGCCGGGTGTACGGGCGGACCGGCAGCCGGTGGTTCTACACCCGAGTGGCGCGCAACGCCCGGCACTGGGGGTGGACCGAACCGGGGCAGTCCAAGTGGCGGCTGTGGCGGGCCCAGCGCCAGCTGGAGGACGTGCTGGGGCGCAAGCTGGCGCTGCCGCCCGGGGCCCGGGTGCTCGACGCCGGGTGCGGGGCGGGGGTGGTGGCCCGCGCGATGGCGGCCCGGTTCGGGCTGGTGGTGGCCGGGGTCGACGTCCTGGACTTCCACCTGGCCGAGGCCCGTCGCCTCAGCGCCCGCGCCGCGCTGGACGGGCGGACCGCCTTCTCCTGGGCCGACTTCCACCAGCTGCCCTTCGCCGACGAGGAGTTCGACGGCGCCTACTCGATGGAGACGCTGGTCCACTCCTACGACCCGCCCCGCGCCCTGGCCGAGTTCCACCGGGTGCTGCGCCCGGACGCCAGGGCGTTGCTCGAACCGTACCTCGACGCGATGACCATGACGGGCGCCAAGCTCTACCACGCCCGCAACCTGCCGCAGCTGCTCACCGCGGCCGGGTTCGAGGTCGAGGAGGCCTTGGACGCCACGCCGTACTACACGCCCACCTCCGAGGCGGTGTACGCGTACTTCCGGCTGCCGTGGGAGGTGCTGCGGCGGGTCGGCGATCCGGCGAAGTGGCTCAACCTCCGCTCCACGGTGGAGATGTACGCCGTGCGTGAGTACGTCGCCTGGTACGTCCACACCGCCGTGAAGCCGTCGGGGTGAGCACCGGCGTGGAGGCGGTCCGCGCCCCGGGGTCCGGCTGACGGCCGGACTGCCGGAACCCCGCGCCATCGTGCGCGCCCGGGTGCCGCCGAGACGGCACGGCCGGGTGCTGCCGGGTGCTGCCGAGGCGGGGGCGCGGCGGTCCTACCCGGAGGCGAACCCCGTCGGGCCGACGGCGAACGACCCGGCGGGGAACCCCGTCGGCCCGGCCGGGAACCCCGACGGTCCGGTCGGGACCCCCGTCGGCTCGGCGACGGCTCCCGGGGAGTGCGCCCCGCCGCCCGGGGCGGACAGCCGCTCCCACACCGGGTCGGGCAGCCCGGGGACCGTCCGTCCCTCCGCCTGCCACAACCGGGCCAGCTCCGCATAGATGGGGGCCTCCGGGTCGGGTTCCGGAGGGTGCCCCGCTCCTTGCAGGATCGTTTCTTCGCCCGGCCGCCACGGTGACGCCGGCATCGCCCCAAAACTACTCACATCCGCCCAACGCGCCCTCCGCACCCCGGGTCACGGCCGCGTCAACGGACGGCCCGCGCATCAACCCCCCGCAGGCCACCGCCGTTCGTACCGCTCCCACCGCCGCCCACCGCCGCCCACCGCCGCCCACCGCCGCCCGGCGCCGCCGGGCAGGGCCTACCGCCGACGGCCCGCCGCCAGCAGGTCGGACACGGTGGCGAGCTTCACCCGGGGCCGCCCCTCGGCCGCTCCCCGCTCGCGCTCGGCGCGGTCCACCGCCCGCAGCTCCTTCAACCCGACCGCGTCCGGCCGCCGACGCCGCACCAGCCGGTCGAAGTCCTTGCGGGACGCCGCCGGTACGGGCAGTGCGCGGGCCGCCGCGTCGTCCAGCAGCGCGTCCACGGTCTCCCGCGCACAGGCCCGGTTGGCGCCGATCCCGCCGGACGGGCCGCGCTTGGCCCACCCCACCACGTACGTGCCGGGCAGCGGCTGCCCGGTCGCCGGGTCGACGACCCGCCCGCCCCGGTGCGCGACCGTGCCGCTCCGCTCGTCGAACGGGAGCCCCGGCACCGGCACGCCGCGGTGCCCGATCGAGCGCACCACCAGCCCGGCCCGCAGCACGTCCTTCTCCCCGGTGGGCACGACCCGCTCCCCGTCCACCGGTGCGGTCCGCTCGACGGTCAGGGCCTCGACCCTGCCGTCCCCGGACAGCTCGACCGGCGCGGAGAAGAACCGCAGCACGATCCGCCGCCCCGCACCCGGCTTCGCCGCCCCGTCGTAGCGGACCAGCGGCAGACCGGCGAGCAACGCGGCCCGCGAACCCGGCGCGGCCGACGGCGCCCCGGCGGCGGACGGCGCCCCGGCGGCGGACGGCGCGCCCGCGGCCGCCTCGATGGCGGCGCGTACCTCCGGGTGGTCCTCGACCACCAGCTCGACGCCCGGCAGCTGCCGCAGCGCCAGGAACTCCGCCCTGGTCCACGCCGCCTGCTCCGGGCCCCGGCGGGCGAGCAGCACGACCTCCCGCACCCGGCCGCGGCGCAGTGCGGCGAGGGCGTGGTCGGCGATGTCGGTGGCGGCGAGCCGGTCGGGGTCGGTGAGCAGGATGCGGGCGATGTCCACGGCGACGTTGCCGTTGCCGACCACCACCACGCGCTCGGCCGAGAGCTCCACCGCGTCGGCCGGCACGGTCGGATCGGCGTTGTACCAGCCGACGAAGGCGGTCGCGGGCAGGCTGCCGGGCAGGTCCTCGCCGGGGATGCCGAGCCGGCGGTCGGCCGCCGCGCCGACCGCGTACACCACCGCGTGGTGGTGGGCGGCGAGTTCCCGGTGGGTGAGGTCGGTGCCGATCTCCACGTTCAGGTGCACCCGCAGCCGCGGGTCGTGGAAGACGCTCGCGAAGCTCTCCGCGATCCGCTTGGTGGACTGGTGGTCGGGGGCGACGCCGTACCGCAGCAGTCCGCCGGTGACCGGCAGCCGGTCGATCATCGTGATCTCGGCGCTGGTGCTGCGCAGCAGTTCCTGCGCCGTGTAGCCGGCGGACGGCCCGGTGCCGACCACCGCGATCCGCAGCGCGCCGAGCTCGCCCGGCAGGCTGCGCGGGAACGCGGGCCGGCCCCAGGCGTGGTCGCTGGGGTGCTCGCGGAACCAGTCCCGGTTGAGGTCGCCGAACACGGTGTCCGCGCCGCGCAGCCGGTCGACCGGGTACACCGCGTCCACCGGGCAGGCGTCCGCGCAGGCCCCGCAGTCGATGCACGCCCGCGGATCGATGTACAGCATGTCGGTGGTGCCGAACTCCGGCTCGTCCGGGGTCGGGTGGATGCAGTTGACCGGGCAGACGGACACGCACGAGGCGTCGTTGCAGCAGGTCTGGGTGATCGCGTAGGCCATGGCCGGAGTGGGGTCCTCGCTGCGCGTGGGGGATCGGTCTCGGGGGTCTCTCGGTCGTGGTGGATCTCGGTCGTGGTGGGTCTCGGTCGTGGTGGGTCTCGGTCGTGGTGGGGCTCGGTCGCGCGGTCTCTCGGTCGCGGTGGGTCTCGGTCGCGCGGTCTCTCGGTCGTCGGGGGCTCGGTCGTGGTGGATCTCGGTCGCGCGGGCCTCGGTCGTCGGGTCTCCCGTTCGCGGGATCGCCTGTCAGAGCATGTGCACCCGGCGGTAGACGGCCGCCGCGCGGCCGGTGAGCAGGCCGGTCTCGGCGAGGAAGGCCATCAGGTGCCGGGAGCTGGTGCGCATCATGGCCTTGCGGTGCTCGTTGGCCCGCACCTCGGCGAGCGCCCGCCCCACGTCGAGCCCGGCGGCCTTGTACACGCCGGGGTGGACCATGCTGGTGACGATGACGTACGCGCCCACGGCGATGCCGGTGGCCGAGGTGCGCCGGCGGGCCGGGCTCGCGTACCGCATCCGCTCGCGGATCTCCTGCCGGGCGAACTTCATGTGCCGCGACTCCTCGACCACGTGGATCCGGGAGGTGCCGCGGACGATCTCCAGGACGTTCTCGCCGCGCATCCAGTCGCGCTGCATGACGTCGAGCACCTCTTCGGCCACCAGGATGCCGCCGTAGGCCAGTTCGCCCTTGGCGAGGGCCTTGAAGGCGCGCCCCGCCTGGGCGATCACCTTGTTCGGGCGGTAGGCGGGGACGCCCATCTTCTCGCAGGCCCGGGCGAACATGATCGAGTGACGGCACTCGTCGGCGATCTCGGTGAGCGCGAAGCGGAACTCGGCACTGGCGGGGTCCTTGAGGTACTGGTCGCGCAGCACCATCTGCTGGAGGATCATCTCGAACCAGATGCCGGTGTTCATGATCGAGCAGACCTCGTGCCGGGTCAGGGTGACCCGCTGGCGTTCGGTCATCTCGTCCCACAGCCGGGTGCCGTAGAGCGTGCTCCACTCGGGGTTGAGGCCGTAGTGCTCCTCCGGGAGGGGGGCGTCCCAGTCGATCTCGGTCGACGGGTCGTAGGAGAGGGTGGCGGCCGACTCCAGCAGCCGCTTCGAGACGTCGTCGTCGGCGGTGGTGTGGCCGTGCTCCGTCGGCCGGGCGAGAGCCATGGCTGCCTCCAGGTGCCTGCTCCGGCGGGTTCCCGCTCACCCGCTTATTAGACGGACGGTACAATAAGAGCCCGCCACCGAGAACCCCCCGCGCAGCGGTGAACCGGGGCGCGACCGGCGCGCGACCCGGCTCCGGACACCGCGCCCCGCGCCCCGCGCCCCGCGCCCGTGCGGGCACGACGGAGGGCGGAGCCCCGTCGAGGCCCCGCCCTGGTGCGTTCCACCGCCCTCCCGCCTCCGCCGCGCGGTGGCCGTCCCGCCTCCGCCGCGCGGTGGCCGTCCCGCTCCGCTACGCGGCTTCCAGCGCCTTCCGCAGCGCCGCGGCCGCCTCGGCCGTCGCCTCCCGGAAGCGGCGGCCGATGCCGATGTAGTTGGCGTACCCGTGGATGAGGTCCGGCTGCCGGCTCAGCCGCACGGCCACCCCGGCCTCCTCCAGCGCCCGCGCGTACGCCTCGCCCTCGTCGCGCAGCGGGTCGAAGCCCGCGGTGCCGATGTACGCGGGCGGCAGGCCGGTCAGGTCCTCGGCGAGCAGCGGCGACAGCCGCGGGTCGGTGCGGTCGGCGGGCTCGGGCGCGTACCGGTCGGCGAACCAGTCCATGTCGGCGCTGGTCAGGAAGAACCCCTCGGCGAACAGGTCGCGCGAGGGGCGCCGGACGGACGCGTCCGTCGCCGGGTAGAGCAGCAGCTGGAACACCGGCGCCGGGCCGCCCCGCCGCACCGCCTGCTGCGCCGCGACGGCGGCCAGGTTGCCGCCCGCGCTGTCCCCGCCGATCGCGATCCGCTCCGGGTCCGCGCCCAGGTCGGCGGCCTTGGCGTGCGCGTAGTCGAAGGCGGCCAGCGCGTCCTCGGCCGCCGCCGGGAACACGTGCTCGGGCGCCAGCCGGTACTCCACCGACAGCACCCGGACGCCCGCCCGCTGCGCCAGGAACCGGGCGACGTGGTCGTGGCTGGCCCGGCTGCCGACCACCCAGCCCCCGCCGTGCAGGTAGACCAGCAGGCCGGACCCCTCCGCCAGACCGCCCGGGGTGTACAGCGTGGCGGCCGACTCGCCCCGCTCCTGCGGGATCCCGACCGCCCGCGCGGCCACCTCGTCCAGCGTGCGCCCGCCCACCAGGTACCGCGCGTGCTCCATCGCGACGCGCGAGGGCTCCACCCCGCCCGGCATCACCAGGGCCGCCCCGGACTGCCGCTGCAGCTTGAGTATCAACTGCGCGTCCAACGCCAGGGTCTGCCCGTCCCGCACCACCGGCTTGCCCGCGATCGCGCGCCGCAGCCCCTCCGGCAGGGCGTACAAGCCCCGGATGACGGCGGCCTGGATCCGGACGGGAAGGGGGATCGTCATCTCTTCTGCCTCCTGGGGCGGTACGGCCTGGTCGGGAGCCCGTGATTCGGGAGCCCATGATGGGTGCCGTCCCGGCCCGGCCGGAAGCCCTCTCGACGCGCCCTGAACCCGCCCTCGACCCGCCCCGGTGCGGCGATGCCGCGCGTTCCCGCCCGTTCAGACCGTCCTCGCCCCGTCCTCGGCCCGCCGTGCCCGGGCGGTCAGGTGGCGGCGTTCCGGGGCGCTGGCGGTACGGGCGGCGGCCTCCCGGTAGGCGCGGGCGGCGGCGGCCGGATCGGCGCCCAGGCGGTCCAGCAGGTGGGCGCGGACCGCCGGGAGGCGGTGGTGGCGGGCGAGGCGCCGGTCGGCGGCGAGGGCGTCGAGCAGGGCGAGCCCGGCCGCCGGCCCGTGCACCATCGCCACCGCCACCGCCCGGTTGAGGGCGACCACCGGGTTGTCGTCGAGGCGCAGCAGCAGGTCGTACAGCGCCAGGATCTGCGGCCAGTCGGTGTCCCCGGCGGTCTCCGCCTCGCCGTGCACCGCGGCGATCGCCGCCTGCAGCTGGTACGGCCCGGGCCGTCCGGACGGCAGCGTGGCGGCGATCAACTCCTGTCCTTCGCCGAGCGGTTCGCGGTCCCAGCGGCCGCGGTCCTGCTCGTCCAGCGGCACCAGCGCGCCGTCCGGTCCGGTGCGGGCCGGCCGGCGGGCGTCGGTGAGCAGCATCAGGGCGAGCAGGCCCGCCGTCTCGGCCTCGCCCGGGGCCAGGCGCAGCAGCAGCCTGGTCAGCCGGATCGCCTCGGCGGCGAGCCGCGGCACGGTCAACTCCTCGCCGCCACTGGCCGTGTAGCCCTCGTTGAAGACGAGGTACAGCACGTGCCGGACCTCGCCCAGCCGCTCGGCACCGCCCTCCCCCGCGGGCGCCACCAGCCGTCCGCCGGCCGCCTTCAGCGTCTGCTTGGCCCGGCTGATCCGCTGCGCCATGGTCGCCTCGGGCACCAGGAAGGCGGCGGCGATCTGGGCGGTGGTCAGGCCGCCGACGGCCCGCAGCGTCAGCGCGATCCGGCTCGGCACGGACAGCGCCGGGTGGCAGCAGAGGAACAGCAGCGCGAGCGAGTCGTCCGCCGCCGGGTCGGGGGCGTCGGCCGCCGGGGCGAGCAGCTCCGACTGCGGGGTGGCCAGCGCCAGTGCCTGCTCCCGTCGGCGCCGCGCCGCCTCGCTGCGCACCCGGTCCACCAGCCGCCGGTCGGCGACGGCCGCCAGCCAGCCGCGCGGACTCACCGGCACGCCCTCCCGCGGCCACTGCAGCGCGGCGGCCAGCAGCGCGTCCTGCACCGCGTCCTCGCACGCGTCGAACGCCCCGCCGTGCCGCCGCACCAGCGTGCCGAGGACCTGCGGCGCCAGTTCGCGCAGCAGGCCCTCGACCTCCCTCGGCTCGCTCACGCGCCGGCCGACGGCTCGTTGGCCGGCGACTCGTGCAGGATCGGCCACAGCTCCACCGGCTCCACGTCCGCGAACGGCATGTCGGCCGCGATCCGCTGGGCGCGCTCCAGGCTCTCGCAGTCCAGCAGGTAGAAGCTCGCCAGGTACTCCTTGGTCTCCAGGTACGGCCCGTCGGTGACCACCGGCACGCCCTCGGCCCGCCGCACCAGCTGCGCGGCGGCCGCGTCCGCCAGCCCGTACGCGCCGATCAGCTCGCCGGTCTCCCGGTACCTGGTGTTGAACGCCTCCTGCCGGGCGATCGCCGCCGGCCACTCCTCGGCCGGGAAGGCGTCCCACGTGGCCTGGTTGCCGTAGATCATCGCGACGTACTTCATCTCGGTGTCCCTCCGGTCCCGCGCGCCCCTCCGGCGCGCCGTCACCTCTCAGTCGGAGCCGCGGAGCGGCGCCTCGACACCGGCCGGGAGATTTCTCCGGGGAATTCCCCCGGAGGTCCTGCGGCGGCCTTTCCGGAGAACCGGCGGGCGGGGATCAGGAGCCGCGCCGGTCCTCGGCGTCGAAGGCCGCCAGCGCCCGCGCCCCCGGCTCCAGCGAGCGCCGCAGCGCCGTCAGCACGGACGCCTCCAACCCGCCCAGGGCCTCGGCGAGTTCCTCCGCCGCGTCCTGCGCGATCTCCGCCGCCACCGCCTCCGCCGCCGTGCGCGGCCCCAGCTTGCCGACCGCGGCCGCCGCCCGGGCGGGCGTGAGCAGCTCCGCCGCCCGTACCAGCAGCCAGGCCGGCACCCCGGCCGCGCCCTCCGGCGGGGGCAGGTACGGGCGGGCGCCGCCGTAGCGCGCGTCCTCGGCGAAGGCCCGCTGCTTCACCTTCACCAGCGGACGCGCCCGCGCCCCCGGCGCACCGTCCTCCTGCCACTGCCCCGCGGGCTTGAGGACGTACCCTTCCGCGAGGTTGTCCGCGAGCTCGGGCAGCCCGAACAGCGCCGGCACCCGGCTGGGGAACCGCACCGGCAGGTCCTGCAGGGCGTTCGGCGCACCGGTGCCGAGCAGCGGTACGCAGGTCAGCCCGGCGGTGCCGGCGGTCGCGCGCAGGGCGCGGTCGGCGATCCACCACCGGCCCCCGGGCGTCTCCACGGTGGCGTCGAACGGCAGCCAGCGCAGGCCGGGGTGGTACCAGACGCCGGTCTGCACCGGGTCGACGCCGGGGGCGGCGGGCACCCCGGGGTGCGGGTAGCGTCCGCCGGCGAGTTCGCCGTAGACCGTCACCGTGGCGTCGGGGCCCCAGGCCGCGCGCAGCGCGGCGGCGAACCGGGCCGCGGCGACGGCCAGCCCCGGCCAGATCCGGCTGGCCCCGAAGAAGCCGTCCAGTCCCTCGTCGTCCAGCAGTTCGCGCCGTTTCGCGGGCCGCACCGAGCGGCCCTCGCAGACCACCGCGAAGTGCGCGCCGTGCACCTTCTCCGTCGCGGTCCACTCGCGGCCGCCGGGCCCGCCGGTGCGGCCGCGCGCGGGGATCTTGGGGTAGGGCCGCAGCGCGGCCCCGTCGAACGCCGTCGTCTCGGACACGCACAGGATCCTCGCGGCCGGGCCCGCCGAGCGGCAACCGGTTTCCCCGGCGGCCCGACCGCCTGCCGTCACGCGGCCGGCGCGCTCGGAGCCGCCACCGCCGGTGCAGGGTGGTCACGCCGTCGGCGGCGGCCGGGAACAGCGCCCGGGCGGTGACGGACTCGGGCCCCGGGGTCTCGACGGCAGTCACGGCAGGCGCTCCCACCCAGGTACTCGGGCGCGTCGGACGGCGTCGCCGGACGGCGCCGGCCCCGGTCCGGCCCGACCCGGCCGCGCCGCGCTCGCCGACCGTCCGCCGACCACCCGCGGACCCTCCGCGGACCGTCCGCGCTCGCCGACCACCCGCCGACCACCCGCGGACCGTCCGCCGACCCTCCCGCCGACCCTCCGCCGACCGGACGGGAGGTGGCCTCGCCGGCGGCGGCGCGGGCTCGCGCGGCCTCACGCTCCCGGCCGCCGGCGCGGTCCTCGGGCGGTGCGGTCACCCGCCCTGCAGGCCCGGCACCACCAGCCCGGACTCGTACGCGATCACCACCGCGTGGGTCCGGTTCTGCGCGCCGAGCTTGGTCAGCACGTTCCCGACGTGCGTCTTCACCGTCTCCAGGCTCACCGCGAGCGACTCGGCGATCTCCGGGTTCGACGCCCCGGTCGCCATCAGCCGCAGCACCTCCTCCTCCCGACCGGTCAGCGCCGCCCGGGGCAGCGCCTCGGCTTGGCCCAGCGGACGGGCGGCCACCATCCGGCGCAGCGCGGCGGGGAACAGGATCGCCTCCCCCGCGGCCGCCACCCGCACCGCCTCGGCGATCTGCGGAACCGGTCGCCGCTTCAGCACGAAACCGCTGGCCCCGGCGCTGAGGGCGGCGGTGACGTAGTCGTCGTTCTCGAAGGTGGTGATCACGACGACCTTCGGCGGGTCGGCTTCGTCGAGCAGCGCGCGGGTCGCCTCGATCCCGTTGCGACGCGGCATCCGTACGTCCATCAGCACCACGTCCGGCCGCAGCCGCCGGACCCGCTCGACCACCTCGACCCCGTCCGCCGCGTGTCCGACCACCTCCAGGCCCGGTTGGGCGCCCAGCAGGGTACCCAGGCCGCTGCGGGTCACGGGGTCGTCGTCGGCGATCAGGACGGTGACGGGGGCTTCCGGGCTGCTCACGCCACCGACCGTACCGGCAGCCGGACGGCCAGCCTCCAGCGCTTCGGGCCGCTGCCCTCGCCGTGGAGGCCGGCCTCGAACTCGCCGTGCAGCAGGCGCACCCGCTCGGCGAGGCCGGGCAGGCCGTGGCCGGAGGTCGGGAAACCGCTCGGCCCCGGCTTCGCCTCGTTCTCGACGCCGAGCTCCAGCCCCTCCGCCGCCACCGCCACCCGCAGCCGGATCGGACCGCCCGCCCCGTGCCGCAGCGCGTTGGTCAGGCCCTCCTGCAGGATCCGGTACGCCGCGCGGGAGGCCGCCCCGTGGACCCGCTCCGGGTCACCGAGGACCTCCGGCTCCACCACCGCGCCCGCGTGGCGCAGCCGTTCCAGCAGTTCGGGCAGGTCCGCGAGGGTCCGGGCCGGCGCGGTGGCCGCGTCCTCCTCCCGCAACACGCCCAGCACGTAGTCCAGGTCCTCCAGTGCGGCCCGGGCCGACTCCTCGATGCTGCGCATGGCCGCCCGCGCCGCCACCGGATCGGCGGCCAGCACCTCGCCCGCGACGGCCGCCTGGATGGTCGCCGCGGTGAGCGTGTGTCCGATCGAGTCGTGCAACTCGTGCGCCAGCCGGTTCCGTTCGGCCAGCGCCCGCTCCCGCTCGGCCGCCTTCGCCAGCCGCTCCGCCGAGGACGGACCCAGTAGCCGGGGCGCCAGCCATCGCAGACCGCCCGACACCGCCACGAGCAGCGCCGCCGCGCCCACCAGGCAGAGCGCCGACACCAGCCAACTCCAGCCGCCCGTCAGGTCCGTGGACCAACCGAAGAGACTGACCCGGGCATCGCCCGAGGCCCAACCGCCCGGCAGCGCCACCGCCATCGTCAGCAGGACGCTCCCGCCGAACAGCAGCACCCACCCCGACAGCACCTGCACCACCAGGAACACCGGAGTGCGCCACCGCTCGCCCGCGACCCCCTGGACCGGATCCGGCACGGCCACCCGCAGCAGCAGCCGCGTGCCCCGCACCAGCGCCCGGCGCGTCACGCCGGGCAGGCCCGCCGCCCCGATCAGCACCACCCACAGGGCGAGGGACAGCACCGCCGGCAGCAGGTACGGGTCCGCCCGCATCCCGGCCACCGGTACCAGCGCGACCAGCGCCGACGGCAACGCCGCCAGGGCCCCGAGAGCAGCGAACAACGCACCCGTGTAGGTGGAACCGCGCAGCAGCGGCCGAAGAAGCTTGATCATGGATATCAGTATCGCCAGCCCGTTCGTGGCCGACCTCCCCCGATCGAGGGAGCATCCGGACCGGCGCGGACCGGGCCGGACCGGGCCCGATCGGCACGGACCGGCGCCGGCGCTCAACCACCGTTCCGACCGGCACCGACACGACAGAACGGCCGGTCGATCCGAAGATCGACCGGCCGTTCGCTGTGCGCGAGGGGGGAGTTGAACCCCCACGCCCTTTCGGGCACTGGAACCTGAATCCAGCGCGTCTGCCTATTCCGCCACCCGCGCATCTGGGTGATGGGTTAACTATAGACCACCCGGAGGGGTGCCTCCGACCAATTCCCCCCGACCCCGTCCCCGTCCCGGTGCGTCCCACGCCGGACGCACCGGGACGCGCCCCTGGACGCGTTCCGGACCCGGCCCACCGCGGCTCACCCCGCCCCCGCCGGACCGGACGGCCTCCCGGCGGCCGCGACGGTCATGCCCGCGGGGTCATGACGTCATAGCGGGATTGGTCTTGGAAAGGAGCGGTCCACCGGTCGTAGCGTCGAGGAAGTCCGCACAGGAGATGCGGGAGACGCAGAACGAGGGGGATCCACCATGGTCACCGACGGACGCCGCACCGGGTACGTGACGGCCAGGAGGCTCGTCGCCGCCGCCCTGGCCACCGCCGCGATCGGGTTCGCCGCGGCGGGCACCGCGGACGCCGACGGCCCGCGAAGGGGTCACGTCGAGGTCCTCGAACTCACGGTGCGCAACGACCAGTACCAGGCCGTGGACCTCGGCCCGGCCGGCCCGAGCCTGGGCGACCTGGACGTCTACTCCGGCACCGCCGTCATGGACGGCCGCAGCGTCGGACGCGGGGGCGGGTCGTGCCAGGTCGTCCAGATCCACGGCGGCGACGTCATGGCACAGTGCGTGCTCACCCTGGAGGTCGGAGGCGGCTCCCTGACGGTGCAGTCGCTCTGGACGAAGGGGGCGACCGCGCCGCTCGACATGGCCGTCACCGGCGGCACGGGCACCTACGCCGGCGCGCGCGGCACCATCCGCTTCTGGGACATCGGCACGCCCGACGAGAGGGCGCGGGCCGAGATCCAGCGCTGACGTCCGCGGCCCCGGGCGCCACCGCCCCACCCGCGCGCGGGACGTCGGCCCCACCGACTTCCCGCGCGCCACCACCCGGACCACCCGCACCGGCCGCACCGGCAGGCCGGCCGACCGACCACGAGCGGCCCGTCGTCCGGCGCGATTCCATGACGTCCCGATCGATCCGAAGCACGAGGTTAGGCTGTGCCCATGGTTGCGAACGAAACCCGCCAAGTAGCCACCGGAGAAACGGAGTTCACCAGCGCTCCGGCCCTCATCCTGCGCTCGCTCGCCGCCGACCCGGCCAGACGGGCCGTCACCACCGCCGACGGCCGGGTGGTCACCGCCGGCGACTTCGCCGCCGCCACCTACCGCCTCGCCCGTGAACTCGCCGCCCGGGGCGCGGCCCGCGGCACCACCGTGACCCTGCTGACGGGCAACACCGCCGAGGCGCTGAGCGCCCGGTACGCCGCCGGACTGGCGGGTGCGCGGGTGGTGAACCTGTACGACGGCATGAGCGCGCCGACCCTCGCCGAGATCACCACGAGCGTCGACACCGCCCTCCTGCTCGTGGACGCCGAACGGTACGCGACGGCCGCCGAGTTGCTCCCGCTCGTCGACGTGCCGACCGTCCTCACCCTCGGCCCGGGCCCCGGCGCGCAGCCGTTCGGCGAGGACGCCCTCGCCGCCTCCGCCCGCCACCCCGCCGAACCGCCCGCCGTCCGGATCCGCCCGGAGGACGACCTCGGCATCCGCCACACCGGCGGCACCACCGGCATCCCGAAGGGCATCCTCAGCCTGCACGGCCCCTACCGGAGCGTCTTCGACCTCCAGTACGGCGGCGCGGACGCCGGCCCGCCCCGCTTCCTCGCCGCCACCTCCCTCGCCCACCTCGCCGGCCTGTTCTGCGACCTGACCCTGCACAGCGGTGGATCGGTGGTCCTCCAGCGCCGCTTCGACCCCGGCGAGGTCCTGGCGGCGGTCGAGCGCGAACGCATCACCGACCTCTGGGTCCTGCCGCCGCTGCTCCACGAGCTGCTGGACCACCCGGCGATCGGCCGCACCGACCTGTCCAGCCTGCGCCGGGTCTCCTACGGGGGCTGCGCCGCCTCGCCGGCCCGGATCCGCGAGGCGATCGAGGTGTTCGGACCGATCCTGATCAGCGGCTACGGCCAGTCGGAGGCGCAGAACATCGCCATGCTCGCCCCGCACGAGCACGACCGGACCGGGCACGACGGCCGGTTCCCGGTCGGCAGGCCGCTGCCCGGCGTGCAGGTGGCGATCCGCGCCGCCGACGGCACCGACCTGCCGACGGGCGCGCAGGGCGAGATCCACGTCCGCTCGGCCACCGTCATGGCCGGGTACTGGAAGCGGCCCGACCTCACCGCCGAGGTGCTGCGCGACGGCTGGCTGGACACCGGCGACATCGGCTACCTCGACGAGGACGGCTACCTCTACCTGGCCGACCGCGTCAAGGACACGATCATCGTGGTCGGCGGGCACGTCTACCCCAGCGAGGTGGAGGAGTTGCTCCTCACCCACCCGGCGATCGCCCGGTGCGCGGTCTACGGCGTGCGCGACGCCCAGGACACGGAGCACGTCCACGTCGCCGTCGTCCCCGCCCCGGGACAGCGGCCCGACCTGGCCGACATCCGCGCCTTCGTCACCGCCCGCAAGGGGCGGATGTACGCCCCGGAGGCCCTGCGCGTCCTGGACGAGATCCCGCTGACGGCCGTGGGCAAGCCGGACAAGAAGCTCCTGCGCGACTCCCCCGCGGCCTGAACCCCCACCCGACCGACGACCGCCCCGCCCCGACCCCTATCCCCAGGACCCCCGCCGAACCCCCGGAGGATCCCCACCGGACTTCACCCCACCGAGCGGTTTGGCTCAACGAACCACCACCCCACTGCCGAGAAGCCAGAAGGGGTGGCGGCGCTGAGGGCCGCCACCCCTTTCCAGCCCTCCCTCCCTAGCCCTCCTCCCGGCCGCGGAAGGAGCGGCGGTACTCCCGGGGGGCCACGCCCACCCGGGCGGTGAAGACCGGGCGGAGGGAGACGGCCGAGGTGAAGCCGCAGCGGGTGGCGATGGTGTCGACGGGGAGGTCGGTCTCCTCCAGGAGGCGTTGGGCGGTCAGGACGCGCTGATCGAGGAGCCAGCGGGTCGGGGTGGTGCCGGTGGTGGCGGCGAAGCGGCGGGCGAAGGTGCGCTCGGACATCAGGGCGGCGGCGGCCATCCGGGGGACGGTCCAGGGGGAGTCGAGGGAGGCGAGGATCTCGGCGCGGACCCGGGCGAGCGGGTCGTCGGCGGCGGGGGCCGGGACCGGGGTGGGGATGAACTGGGCCTGGCCGCCGGCCCGGAAGGGGGCGGTGACCATGGCGCGGGCGATGGTGGCGGCGGCCCGCTGGCCGTGGGCGCTGCGGACGAGGTGCAGGCAGAGGTCGATGCCGGCCGCGACGCCCGCCGAGGTCCACAGGCCGTCCCCGCCGGTGAAGAGGACTTCGGGCCGGACCGTCACCGCCGGGAAGCGGCGGGCGAGTTCGGGGGCGAGCGCCCAGTGGGTGGTGGCCTCGCGGCCGTCGAGCAGGCCGGCCTCGGCGAGGACGAAGGCGCCCGCGCACAGGGAGGCGATCGGGATGCCGCGGGCGCGGACGGCCCGCAGGGCGGAGAGGACGGCGGGGTCGCGGTCGGCGCCCGGGTCCTCGACACCGGGGACGACGACCAGGTCGCAGTCGGCGAGCGCGGCCGTCCCGTGGTCGGGAACGCGTTCCAGCCCGCCGCCGAGCCGTACCCGGGCGCCGTCCGGTCCGCAGATCCGCAGGTCGAAGGCGGGCAGCCCGGGCCGGGAGCTCCGGTTCTCCCACACCTCGCCGATCACGGCGTAGTCGAAGGCCCGGACCCCGTCGAAGATCAGACACCCCACGGTTCGCATGGCGGAAACCTATGGCAGGAACCTATCGATGGGTGTCGTCTCCGCCCCTCACGTCCAAGGGCCGCGGGCCAGCACGATGGACGCATGACGAACACCGACGCCTTCGACGCCCCGCTCACCCTCGACCCCGACGCCGTGCTGGTCCTGATCGACGTCCAGAAGGGCTTCGACGACCACGACTTCTGGGGCCCCCGCGACAACCCGCGGGCCGAGCAGCGGATGGCCGAGCTGGCCGACGCCTGGCAGGCCACCGGCCGCCCGATCGTCACCGTGCAGCACGCCTCCACGGCCGGGCCGCTGGCCAAGGGCACCCCGGGGTACGAGCTGAAGGACTTCGTCGCCGCGCTCACCCCGGCGCTGCACATCACCAAGACCGTCAACAGCGCCTTCTACGGCACCCCCGACCTGCACGCCTGGCTGCAGCGGCGCGGCGCCCGCCAGGTCGTGGTCACCGGGATCATCACCAACGTGTGCAACGAGACCACCGCCCGGATGGCCGGCAACCTCGGCTACGACGCGGTCTTCCCCACCGACGCCATGCACTCCTTCGACATGACCGGCCCCGACGGCACCACCGTCCCGGCCGCCGAACTGGCCCGCGCCACCGCGACCACGCTGCACGCGATGCGCTTCGCCAAGGTGGTGACGACGGCGGACGTCCTGGCGGCCGCCAAGGCCTGAACGGCCACGGCACGGGCGGCGAAGTCCGGACGCGGCGGACCCGGGCCGCCCCGGACTGGCCCGGCCGAACCCGACCGACCTGACCGACGCCGGCCGGCCGGGACCGGGCCCGCTACGCCGTGAGCAGCGGCCGGTACGCGTTCCCCTCCTTGGCGTTGAGCAGCGCGTACGACCCCCCAAGGCCGAGCGCGACCTCCCGCAGCCGCCCCAACGCCTGCTCCGCGGTGGGGACTTCCAGCCCGAGCGCGGCCGCGGCCGGGCCCCGGTCGGCGAGCAGTTCCGGGTCGTCCTCCAGGTAATCGGCGACGGCCTCGGCGTGCTCCCGCGCCGTCAGCCCCCGGCAGTCCCGCCAGAACGGCGCGGCCAGCAGCAGCCGGACCAGTTCGGGCAGCCCGACGGCCAGCAGGGCGGCGCCGCCCTCGGAGTCGGCGTACAGCACGGGCCGCTCCTCGCCGCCCTCGCCGCAGAGGAAGTAGGTGCCGCCGGCGCCGTCCTTGGCCACCACCTCCAGGGCCTCCCCGGAGGCGAGCACCACCTCCTCGACGTGCTCGTAGGTGCGGGAGGTGTCGAACTCGCCGGGCCAGGCGAGGTAGGCGCCGGCGACGGGGGTGGCGCGGATCGCGTCGAGGAGGGACATGGCGGCCACCCTACGGCGCACCGCCGACAGGACTACGGCCGATGGGAATCGCCGGGCACCGGCAGCGGTTCAGGCGGGCCGGGTTTCAGGCCTGCGGTTCGGGCCTGCGGTCCGGGCCGGCGGTCCAGGCCCGCGGTCCGGACAAGGCGGTCCAGGCCGACGGTTCGGGCCGGCGGTCCGGGCCGACGGTTCAGGCCGGCAGCCGTTCGGCCAGGTACTCCTCCCAGGTCCGCCGCCCGTGCTCGGCCCCGGCCAGGGTCAGGTTGTCGCCGGCCCGGTAGGCCCGCCCGACCTTGCCCGGGACCCGTACGGGCAGCTGCCGTCGGCGGCGGCCCCGCGCCGCCAGGTAGCGCCTGGTCAGCTCGCCCATCTCGTACACCGCGGGCCCGGCCAGGTCGGGCACCCGCCCGGCCGGCCCGGCCAGGGCCGACTCGACGAGCCGGGCGGCGACGTCACGCACGTCCACGGGTTGCCAGCGGACCCCGCCGGGGGCCGGGACGACCGGCAGCTTCGCCATCTTCTCGACCACCGTGAACGCCAGGTCGTGGAACTGCGCGGCCCGCAGGACCGTGTGCGGCAGTCCCGAGCCGGCCACCGCCTCCTCGGCCGCGTGCTTGGCCCGGAAGTAGCCGAGCGGGATCCGGTCCGCGCCGATCACCGAGATGTACACCAGGTGCCGCACTCCGGCCCGCCGGGCGGCGTCGACCAGCAGCCGGGTGGCGATGTCGTCGCCCTTCGGGCCGCCCGCGAGGTGCAGCACGGTGTCCACGCCCGCCAGCGCCGCGTCCAGCCGTGCGGCCGCCTCGGCCGGGTCGCCGAGCAGGTCCCCGCGGACGTACGTCACGCCGCCGGCGGCGGCCCGCTCCCGCCGGCTGAGGACGCGCACCGGGTGTCCGCCCGCGCGCAGCAGCGGCACCACCTGCGTACCGAGGGTGCCGGTCCCGCCGGTGACCAGCATCAGGTCGTTCGTCACGATCGTCTCCGATTCGCCCCGGGCGGGGAGTTGATCTCCCTGCCGCAGCCGTTGTTGGGTTGCTCCTGCTGCCCTGACCCCCGGCGACGAAGGAATGTGACACGTGGACGACACGGTGGACGCGAAATCCGCCCGGGCCGCGCGGTTCGAGGAGCACCGCCCGCACCTGAAGGCCGTCGCCTACCGGATGCTCGGCTCGATCAGCGAGGCCGAGGACGCCCTGCAGGAGGCCTGGCTGCGGTACGACCGCACCGACACCGCCGGGGTGGAGAACCTCGGCGGCTGGCTGACCACGGTGGTCTCGCGGGTGTGCCTCAACCTGTTGCGCGCCCGCGCCCAGCGGCGGGAGGAGCCGCTGGAGCCCGCCGGGCCGGACGGCGAGCCGGGGCCGCCGCGCATCCCGGATCCGCTGCTGCGGCGCGAGGGCGTGGCGGACCCCGAGCAGGAGGTGGTGCTCGCGGACTCGGTCGGGCTGGCCCTGATGGTGGTGATGGAGTCGCTGTCGCCGGCCGAGCGGGTCGCCTTCGTGCTGCACGACCTGTTCGCCGTGCCGTTCGACGAGATCGCCCCGCTGATCGAGAAGACGGCGGCCGCGACCCGGCAGCTGGCCGCCCGGGCCCGGCGCAAGGTGCGGGGGCAGGCGCCCGCGCCGGATCCGGACCTCGGCCGGCAGCGGGTGGTGGTGGACGCCTTCTTCGCCGCCGCCCGCAACGGGGACCTGGACGCGCTGCTGGCCGTGCTCCACCCGGACGTGGTGCTGCGCTCGGACGGCGGGGCGGTCATGGCCCGGCACACGGTGGTGCTCTCGGGCGCCGCCACGGTGGCCGGACAGGCCGTGCTGTGGGGCACGCTGTCGCCGTTCGCCCGCCCGGCACTGGTCAACGGCACCGCGGGGGCCGTGGTCATCGGCGACAACGGCCGGGCCCTGTCGATCATGGCGTTCACCGTCGTGGACGGCGCGGTCGTCGGGATCGACGTGCTCGCCGACCCGCAGCGGCTGGCCGCACTGGACCTCTCGGACTTCCGGGGCCAGTAGGACGGCGGAGAGGGGTGGGAGGCCGATCGGCCTCCCACCCCTCCGGCGGTCCTCGGCACCCTCAGCGCCCTCGACCCGCCCTCAGCGCGCCCCGAGTGGTGTTCAGCGCCCGACCGTGCCGTCCAGCTGCTCGCGGATGATGTCCGCGTGCCCGGCGTGCCGCCCGGTCTCCTCGATCATGTGGACCAGCACCCAGCGCATCGACGGCGCCTCGGCGTTCGGCCGCAGCGAACGGACGCCCGGGCGGTCGAGGTCCGCGCCGACGGCGGCGGCCACCGCGTTGGACCGGGCGATCGCGTCCCGGTAGGCGGCGATCTCCTCGGCCACCGTGGCGCCGTCCAGCGGGATGTCGTCGGACTCCCGGGGTTCCTCTCCCACTCCCTGGTAGGCCCACTCGAACCAGTTGAGTTCGACGACCGTCAGGTGCCGCACCAGCCACAGCAGGCTGGTGCCGGAGGCGACGCCAGGACGCCTGGCGTCCTCTTCGGAGAGCCCGGCAAGCTTGCCGATGACGGCCTCGCGCAGGTAGTCGAGGAAGCCCAGCAGGGTGGTCGGCTCGTCGGCGTTGAGGCCGGGCGGACGGTTGTCGGAGCGCTTGCGCGCGGGTGCGGTGTTCTCGGTCACCGCGCCACCCTAACGATCGGCCGGCCGCCGCCGCACCGGGTTTGAGGCGCCGTCACCACCCCTGCGCGGTGACCCAGGCGGCGAGGTGCCGGGCGCAGTCGTCGACCGACTCCCGCCAGGTCTGCGCGGCGCCCTCCCCGGCCTCGTCGCTGACGTGCTTGACCAGCCGCACCGGCACCCCGGCCCGGTGCGCGACGGTGGCCAGGGCGTAGCCCTCCATGTCGACGAGGTCGGCGTGCTCGGCGAGCCGGTCGCGGGCGGCCGGGTCGGAGACGAACAGGTCGCCGGTGGCCAGCACCGGTCCGTCACCCTTGCCGATCACCAGCGGGGGGCCGTACTGGTGCCCGGTGAGCTCCTGCAGGGTCTCGCTGTCGAGGTCGTGTTGGATCACCTGGACGATGTGGTGGGTGCCCTCCCAGCCGGGACTCAGCGCACCGGCCGTGCCGAGGTTGATCACCTCGGAGGGCTTCTCGCCCTGGGCGAGGACGGTGGCCAGCGCGGCGGCGGCGTTGACCTTCCCCATCCCGGTGAGCAGCACGGGCAGCCGGTCGTCCAGGTGGGCCGCCTCCTCGCTGACGGCGAGGACGAGCAGCGGACGGTCGGGCGTGATCGTTCCAAGCAGGCGCATGGCCCCATCGTACGGAGCGCGGGGGTGCCGCACCCGGGGGCGCGCGCCCACGACCGGGGGCCGCGCTCCGCCCGGTCGGCGGGAACCGCGCGGGGTGCGGGCCGCGTCGGACGGTTCGCCACCTCTCCGTACGGGCTCCGGCGGCGCCGGGCAGCGCCGGGCCACGGCGTGCGACGACGTGCGGAGGCGTGCGGGAACCGTGCACGACATGCTCAAGATCGGCGCAAGTCGGGTGTGGCCGGCGGGAGTCGCGGCCATACTGCTGCCATCGGCCGGGCCCCGGGGAACGGGCCCGGCTCCAGGGGAGGATGAGGCGGGTGGCGACACCAGTAGGCAACGGCGCACCGGGCAGCGGCGCACCGGGCGTCGGCGTCCCGGCGCGGCCGGAGCGACCGCCGGGCACGGTGGCCGTGACGGGCACCCCGGCGCCCGCGAAGCCCGGCGGCCCGCCGGTGCCCGGACGGGGTGGAGCGCCCGGACGGGGCGGGGCGCTCGCCCGGCGCCCGCGGGCGGCCGTCGTGACCGGCGTCCGCGCCCGGCTGGCGCAGGCCACCCGGACCGCGCCGGGCCGGCTGCGGCTGGCCGGGGCGGTGCTCGCGGTGCTGACCGTGGCCTTCGGGGCGCTCACCGCCTGGCAGCTGGAGACCAGGGCCCAGGCCGCGGACCGGGTGGTCTCGTACAGCCAGCCGCTCAGCCGGGACGCCGCCGAGATCCACCGCAACCTGGCCGACGCCGCCACCACCGCGGCGAGCGGCTTCCTGCTGGCCGGCGCCGAACCGGCGGACGTCCGCTCCCGCTACGAGCAGGACCTGGCCACGGCCGCCAAGCTGGTCGCCGAGGCCGCCGCCCGGACCACCGCGACCTCCCCCGCGCAGGGCTCACTCGCCCGGCTGAACCAGCAACTCCCGGTGTACGCCGGTCTGGTGGAAACCGCCCGGGCGGACAACCGGCAGGGCATCCCGCTCGGCGGCGCCTACCTGCGGTACGCCTCCGAGCAGATGCAGACCGTCCTGCTGCCGGCCGCCGCCGAGCTGGCCGCCGCCGAGGACGAGGAGCTGGCCCGCGACTACGCCGCGGCCAAGTCGGTCCCGTGGGGCGCGTACGGCCTGGCGCTGGTCACCCTGGCGGCGCTGGCCTGGGTGCAGCTGACGCTGTTCCGCCGCACCAACCGGGTGTTCAACATCGGGCTGCTGGGCGCCACCGCGGCGGTGCTGGCCGGCGCGCTCTGGCTCACCGTCACCGGGCTGGTCACCAGTGCGGCGCTCAAGCGCAGCGACACCGAGGGCGCGACACCGCTGCGGGCGCTCAACTCCGCCCGGGTCGACGTGCTGACCGCCCGTCTGGCGGAGAACCTGCACCTGGTCGCCCGCGGCTCCACCGCCAAGTACGCCGACCAGTGGACCAAGGCCACCGGGCACCTGGAGGGGGCCGCGGCGGAGGACCAGCCGCTGGAGCGGCGCTCCGGCTCGCTGCCGGAGGCCGTCCGGCTCGCGCCCGCGGCCGCCGGGCCGAGCGTCCGCGACGCCGCGGCCCGGTTCGACGAGTGGCGCGCGAAGCACGACGCGGCCCGGAAGCTGGAGGTCGACAACGCCGACTACCAGGGCGCGCTGGACGCGACCGTGTCGGCCGCCGCCGACGCGCCCACCGCCGACGCGGCGTTCAACGCCACCGACCGGGCGCTGGCCCGGGCCGCCGACGTCGAGCAGCAGCAGTTCACCCGGTCCGCCGAAGGCACCGGCGGGGACCTGCGCGTCGCCGCCGTCGCGGCCGCGCTGCTCGGCCTGGCGGCCGCGGCCGCCGCGCTGCGCGGCCTGGGCCGTCGACTGGCCGAGTACCGGTAACGGCAAGGGGGAAGGGGAAAGATGCGCAAGGGAACCGTACGCACCAGGGCCGCCGCCGCGGCGGCGCTGCTCGCGGCCGGCGCCGCGGTGCTCACCGGGGGCGGCCCGGTCGGCGCCGCACCGGCCGGGTCGGCCACCGCACCGGCGGCCGCGCAGCGCACGCAGGGGGAGCAGCGGGACCAGGCCGACTGCGACGTCTACCGGAGCGTCCCGCCGAGCACCGAGGACGGCCCCGCCGTGAAGGCCATCAAGGCCAAGCGGAGCCTGGTGATCGGCGTCGACCAGAACAGCTTCCGCTGGGGCGCCCGCAACCCGAACACCGGCCAGATCGAGGGCTTCGACATCGACCTCGCCCGGGCCATCGGCGCCGCCCTCATGGGCGACCCGGAGAAGGTGGTGCTCAAGCCGGTGGCGACCGCCGACCGGGTCGACGCCATCAAGAAGGGCCGGGTCGACCTGATCGTCCGCACCATGACGATCAACTGCCAGCGCATGCAGGACGTCGCCTTCTCCAAGCCGTACTTCAACATCAGCCAGCGCGTCCTGGTGCCCAAGGCCTCGCCCGCGAAGGACATCGACGAGGCGGTCAAGGGCAAGCGGGTCTGCGCCGCCGACGGCTCCACCGCCCTGAACGTGGTCAAGGACAAGAAGACCGCCGGACAGATCGTGACCGTGGAGAACCAGCTGGACTGCCTGGTGCAGATGCAGCTCGGCAAGGTCGACGCCACGGTGACCGACAACGGCCTGGCGGCCGGTCAGGCCGCCCAGGACCAGACCGTGCGGATCGTGGACGGCGAGGCGCAGCCGGAGGTGATCGGCGTCGCCATGCTGAAGGAGAGCCCCGACCTGACCGCCCGGGTCAACCAGGTGCTGGCCGACTACTACGCCCGCGGCGACTGGGCCCGTTCGTACGAGCACTGGCTCAAGCCGTACATGCTCAACGAGGCCGACCGCTACTGGCCGGGCACGCACTGAGGCATCCGGGGCGAGGATCCGGGGCAGGGGACGGAGGCGGAGGGAGCGCACGGGCCGGGGCGTTGACGCGGTCTTGACGCCCCGCGCCCGTTCCGCCCGAACGGTCACCGGCTAGGGTTCGGGACGATCACCGCGGGGAGACCGGTGGTGGGCACGGGGGTTGTCGTGGGATCACCCGGCTCGCGCGTCAGGCGCGCCGGGCTCGCACGCGAGGAAGGAAGGACACCGCGGTGGCGGCATCGGCTGGCCCGGTACTGAGCCGGGAGGAGGTGGACCGCGCGCTCGCGCGCCTCGGCGCGGAGCGGGACGCGGTCGAGTCGGCCCTGCTCTCGCTGCAGGACCACCCCGGCCTGCGGCTGCTGGACGGCGCCGAGTTGACCGGTCGCACCCTGGAGCGCTGGGCGGTCGCCGGGAAGGGCCTGCCGCTGCTCTGGGCGCTGTTCGACCGCTACTCCGAGGCGCTGGCCTCGGCGCGCGCCGTACGGGCCCGCAAGGCCAAGCCCGGCGCGCCCGAACTCGCCGAGCTGAGCGAGCTGTTGACCGGGGACGCGGTGACCGTCCCGGGCGGCGCGGTGCCGGACGGGCCCCAACTGCTGGGCGCGCCCGCCAAGCTGGTCGAACGGATCAGCCTGGACGCGCTGATGGCCCGGATGAACTCCTGGTACGCCACGGTGCTGGAGGTGGTCAGCGCCGCCGACGCGGTCTGGTCGGCGCTGCCGGCCCGGATCGACCTGCTGCTGGCCGAGCTGCACCGGGTGCGGACGCTGGCCGGGTCGCTCGGCGTGCGGGCGGGCGGCCACCCGCTGGCCGACGACCTGGCGGGGCTGGAGCGGGACCTCACCGAGCTGCGCACCGAGGTGCACGGGGACCCGCTGGCGCTGTGGCGCCCGGCCCGGGTGCCCGCCCAGCGCGGCACGGTCCCGGAGGGGTCGGCCTTCGCCGGCCCGGCCGGGGTGGTGGACACCGAGCGGTTCGACCGGGCCGGGCGGGCGCTGGACGGCGTCCGGGTGGAGCTGGAGGACCTGCTGCGGCTGCGCGACGAGGCCGAGGAGCGGCTGCAGGGCGTCGGCGACCTGCTGCAGCGGGCCGACGCCACGCTGGCCGAGGCCCGCCGGGCGCGCGGCGAGGTGCTGGCGAAGATAGCGTCCAGCGACGTCCCGGCGGTGCCCGGCCCGGCCTCGGCGCTGCGCGAGCGGATCGTCGCGGCCCTGGAGTTGCGCCAGGCCGGGCAGTGGGGCCGGCTGGCGCCGCTGCTGGACGCGCTGGAGGACGCCGCCGCCAAGGAGCTGGCCCGGGCCCGGCAGTCGCTCACCGAGGTGACCCAGCCGCTGGCCGTCCGGGCCGAGCTGCGCGGCCGGCTGGACGCCTACAAGGCGATGGCCGCGCGGCTGCGGGTCGCGGAGGACCCGGAGGTGGTCGAACGGTACGAGAAGGCGCGCTGGCTGCTGTGGAGCGCGCCGTGCGACCTGCGGGCGGCCGCCGCCGCGGTGGCCCGGTTCCAGCAGTCGCTGCGGCCGGCCCGGGCCGAGGCGGAGGCCTCGCAGGGTCAGGAAGCGGCCGGCCAGGCGCCGGTCGACGGACAGGTTCAGGGGGGCTGAGGTTGATGGGCGAGACGTGCGTACGGCCGGAGTGCTCCGGCAGCGGCAGCATCGACGCCGACGGTTACTGCGACGAGTGCGGCCTGGCCCCGGCGAGGACCTCCCCGGGCGCCCCGGCGGTCGCCCCGGCGGGCCCCACGCCCGGCTCCACACACGGCTCCACGCCGGGCCCCCGGACAGCAGGGGCCCCGGCGGCCGCCGGTCCCGGCTCGGCCTGCCCGCGCGCGTGCAGCGGCACCATCGACGCGGACGGTTACTGCGACGAGTGCGGCCTGACCCCGCCCGGCGCGGACACCGGCGTGACCCAGCCGCACGTCCCCTCCGCCCGGGTCTCCCCGGACTCCGGCCGCAGCGGTTCGGTCCGCTCGATGTCGGCCCGCACCGGCTCGGCCCGCTCGATGTCCGGCCGCTCCCGCTCGCACCGCTCGACCCGCACCGGCAGCAGCCGCTCGGTCTCGGTGCGCTCCACCCGGGGCAGCGCCAGTGCGGGCACCCGCAACCGGCTGGGCGCCGGCCTGGTCACCGTGCCGACCGTGGAGAGCGCCGACCCGTCCCAGGCGGTGCTGGCCGACCCGCAGGTGCCGGAGCGCAAGCGGTTCTGCTCCAAGTGCGAGGCCCCGGTCGGGCGGGAGAAGAACGGCCGCCCGGGCCGCCCGGACGGCTTCTGCACCAAGTGCGGCACGCCCTACTCCTTCACGCCCAAGCTGCGCCGGGGGGACCTGGTCGGCGGGCAGTACGAGGTGGTGGGCTGCCTCGCGCACGGCGGGCTCGGCTGGATCTACCTGGCGGTGGACCGGCGGCTCGACGACAAGTGGGTGGTGCTCAAGGGCCTGTTGGACACCGGGGACGAGGACGCGCTGGCCGCGGCCGTCGCCGAACGGCGCTTCCTGGCCGAGGTGGACCACCCGAACATCGTCCGGATCATCAACTTCGCCGAGCACCCGGACCTGCGCACCGGCTCGACCGACGGCTACATCGTGATGGAGTACGTCGGCGGCAAGTCGCTCAAGGACATCGCCAACGACCGCCGCACCCCCGACGGCCGGCGCGAACCGCTGCCGGTGGAGCAGGCGATCGCGTACGCGCTGGAGGCCCTGCCGGCCCTGGGCTACCTGCACGGCCGGGGTCTGGTGTACTGCGACTTCAAGATCGACAACGCCATCCAGAGCGGTGACACGCTCAAGATCATCGACATGGGCGCCGTCCGCCGCCTCGACGACGACGGCCCGATCTACGGCACCATCGGCTACCAGGCGCCGGAGATCGCCACCGACGGCCCCTCCCCGGCCTCCGACCTCTACACCGTGGCCCGCACCCTCGCGGTGCTCACCTTCGACTTCCAGGGCTACAGCACCACCTACCGGGACTCGCTGCCCGGCCCGGAGGACGTCGAGGTCTTCGCCCGGTACGAGTCGTACTACCGCCTGCTGGTCCGCGCCACCGACCCGGACCCGGCCCGCCGCTTCGCCTCCGCCGAGGAGATGACCGACCAGCTGACCGGCGTGCTGCGGGAGATCCTCGCCCTGCAGAACGACCGGCCCTATCCAGCGCTCTCCACCCTCTTCGGCCCCGAACTGCGCGTCGTGGACACCGAGTTGGTGCTGCCCACCGAGCAGGCCGGCCAGCTGCGGGTGGCCGCCCTGGACCCGGCCGCCGCCGCCCTCGCCCTGCCGATCCCCCGGGTGGACCCGGGCGACCCCAACGCCGGCTTCCTCGCCACCCTGCTCTCCCCCGACCCGGAGGAGGCGCTCGTCGCCCTGGCCGGCGCCCCCGCCGTCTCGGTGGAGAGCCGGCTGCGCGAACTGCGCGCCCTGCTCGAACTCGGCCGCCACCGCGAGGCCGAGGCCCGCCTCGACGCGCTGGAGCAGGACCACCCGGACGACTGGCGGGTGGTCTGGTACCGCGGACTGACCGCCCTGGTCGGGGCCGCCTCCGACGACCCGCCGAGCGGGCGAGCCACGCCCCGAGCCGAAGGGCGCGCCGGTGTCGAAAGGGAGAAGCGCGGGAGCGACGAAGGAGCGACGGAGCGCCGACCGTCGGCACCGGGTCAGGAGCGCCCGGAGGCGAGCGGGCGAGCCACAGCCTCCCTCAGGGCCGCCGCCGAGGCCTTCGACGCCGTGTACGACGCCTTCCCCGGCGAGGCCGCGCCCAAGCTGGCCCTCGCCGTCTGCGCCGAACTGCTCGGCGACGGCGGCGACGCGGCCGAGTTCTACCGGCTGGTGTGGGCCACCGACCAGGCCTACCTGAGCGCCGCCTTCGGGCTGGCCCGGGTCCGGCTGGCCGAGGGCGACCGGGCCGGTGCGGTCCTCGTCCTGGAGTCCGTCCCGGCCACCTCCAGCCAGTACACCGCCGCCCGGATCGCCGCCGTCCGGGCCCGGCTGCGCGAACGGGCCGCCACCGACGAGCTGGCCGCCGACCTCGACGCCTCCTCCGCGCAGCTGACCGCGCTGCGGCTGGACGACCGCCGCCGCGAGGAGCTCTCCGTCGAGGTGCTGGGCGCCGCCCTCGGCTGGCTCGGCGCCGGTTCGCCCGGCGCCCGCCGGGGCACCGAGCCGGTGGTGCTGGGACGTCCCGCGCAGGAGCGGGAACTGCGCTTCGCCCTGGAGCAGTCCTACCGGGTACTCGCCCGGTTGGCCGACCGGGCGGAGACCAGGATCGAGATGGTGGAACGGGCCAACCGTGCCCGTCCCAGGACGTGGGTGTAGCCGATGCCGCAGCAGACCGAGTGCCCGAGCTGTTCCGAGCCGATGGACCCGGAGGACGCCTACTGCGGCTCCTGCGGGGCCGGTCGGGACGGCCGGACGGCCCCGGGCGCGATGCCCGCCGGCTGGGCCGCCGCCCGCAGCGGGGCCGTACCGCAGCAACGGGGGCCGGTCTGCGTGCACTGCGGGCAGCCGCAGGTCACCGCGGACGGCTACTGCGAGGGCTGCGGCGGCGCCCAGCCGCGCCCGCGCGACCACATGGAGAAGGCGCTCGGCGGCGTCGCCGGGGTCAGTGACCGCGGCGTGCGCCACCACCGCAACGAGGACAGCTTCACCGTGGCGGCGACCTCGCTGCCCGGCGGCGAGCCGGTCGTGGTCGCCGTGGTGTGCGACGGCGTCTCCTCCTCCGACCGCCCGGACGAGGCCTCGGCGACGGCCGTCGACGCCGCCTCCGAGTCGCTGCTGACCTCGCTGGAGGCCGGCCAGGACCCGACTGGGGCGATGCGGGCGGCCATCGCCGACGCCGCCAAGGCCGTCGCCGACCTGGCGACCGACGGCGCCGGCCCGGCCCGGCCCGACCTCAACGCGCCCGCCTGCACCTACGTCAGCGCGATCGCCGCGGGCGGCCGGGTGACCATCGGCTGGGTCGGCGACACCCGGGCGTACTGGATCCCGGACGACCGCGCCGCCGCCGAACCCTTCCGGCTCACCCAGGACGACTCCTGGGCGGCCCGGATGGTCGAGGCGGGGCTGATGGGCGAGGCCGAGGCGTACGCCGATCCCCGCGCGCACGCCATCACCGGCTGGCTCGGCGCCGACGCCGAGGAGGTCGTGCCGCACACGCTCGACTTCACCCCGCACGTCCCCGGGGTGGTGCTGATCTGCACCGACGGGCTGTGGAACTACGCCGAGGCGGCCACCGACCTGGCGTACTACGTCCGGCCGGACGCCCGCACCGAGCCGCTCGCGACGGCGCAGACCCTGGTGAAGTTCGCGGTCGCCGCCGGCGGCCACGACAACATCACCGTCGCCGTGCTGCCGATCGATCCGCCGGCCGTCCCGGTCGAGGAGGCCGACCCGACCCCGACCGCGCTGGACCTGCCGGTCATCGCGGCCGCCCGGCCCGGCCCGGAGGACGACGAGGACCACGACCCGACCCTGCCGGACCTCCCGGTGATCGGCTCCCCCGCCGCCCCGCTGCCGCCGGCCCCGCCCGCACCTCCGGCGGCGCCCCCGGCCGTTCCGCCCACGCCGCCGACCGCGCCGCCGGCCGCGCCGGGCGGCCCGTCCACCGCACCGCCGACCGCGCCGCCGGCCGCACCGCCCGTCCCGCCGCAGCCGCCTCAGCCGCCGCACCCGCCGACGGCCTGACCGGCCGTCCGCGCGACGTCGCGGCAGCACGGTCCGCCGGCCCCGGCCGGCGGGCCCACCGTCCTGATCGCATCCACCCCTCATCCGACGGGAGCCGACCGCCCCATGGCAACACTGGCGAAGCCGAACCTGCCCAGGTTCGACGTGGAGATCTTCCAGAACGAGTACCTGGCCGACGGCGCCCGCGAGGTCAACGCCATCGTCACCGTCACCTCGACCGGCGGCGGCACCTCCGGCGGCCGCCCGCTCGGGATCACCGACGCCGGCCCGGCGGGCGCCGACTCGGCCGCGGCCGTGGTGCTCCTGGTGGACTGCTCGGGATCGATGGACTACCCCAAGACCAAGATCAACGGCGCCCGGGAGGCCACCGCCGCCGCCATCGACGCGCTGCGCGACGGCACCGCCTTCGCCGTGGTCGCCGGCACCCACGAGGCCCGCGACATCTACCCCGGCGACGGCACCCTCGCCACCTCCTCCCCCGCCACCCGCGAGCAGGCCAAGGCGGCGCTGCGCCGTCTCACCGCCGCCGGCGGCACCGCGATGGGCACCTGGCTGGCCAAGGCCGACCAGCTGTTCCTGACCCGGCGCGACATCGCCATCCGGCACGCCGTCCTGCTGACCGACGGCAACAACGAGCACGAGTCGGCGGAGGACCTCGCCCGCACCGTCGAGCGGGTCACCGGCCACTTCACCGCCGACTGCCGGGGCGTCGGCACCGACTGGCGGATCGACGAGCTGCGCACGATCTCCTCCGCGCTGCTGGGCACCGTCGACATCGTCGCCGAGCCGTCCGGCCTGGCCGAGGACTTCCGCTCGATGATGGCCGGCGCGATGGGCAAGCAGGTCGCCGACGTCGCCCTGCGGATCTGGACCCCGGCCAACGCCACCGTGAAGTTCGTCAAGCAGGTCGCCCCGGCGGTCGAGGACCTGACCGGCCGGCGCACCGAGGCCGGTCCCCGCGCGGGCGACTACCCCACCGGGTCCTGGGGCGACGAGAGCCGCGACTACCACGTCTGCGTCGAGGTCCCGGCGGCCTCGATCGGCAACGAGATGCTCGCCGCCCGAATCAGCCTGGTGCTGCCCCCGCAGGTCGGCGGCGGCACCCCCGAGGTGCTCGGCCAGGGCCTGGTCAAGGCGGTCTGGACGGACGACCTGGCCTCCTCCACCCGGATCAGCCCCCAGGTCGCGCACTACACCGGGCAGGCCGAGCTCGCCTCCTCCATCCAGGAGGGCCTGGAGGCCCACCGCGCCGGTGACGTCGACCGGGCCACCGCGAAGCTGGGCGCCGCCGTCCGGATCGCGCACGCGACCGGGAACGACGGCACCTACAAGCTGCTGCAGAAGGTGGTGGACGTGGTGGACCCGAAGGAGGGTACGGTTCGGTTCCGTAAGAACGTGAGCGAGGCCGACTCGATGACCCTTGAGACCCGGTCGACCAAGACGGTACGTGTGAAGAAGTGACCGCTGAAGACGTGACCGGGCCGGCACCCCGGCGCGACGCCGCACGGAGCCGGCCCGAAACGAGGGGGACCTGATGCCGATCTGCCCGAGGGGCCACGAGTCGCAGGCCGAGGACTGGTGCGACTTCTGCGGCTTCCCGATGACCCCGCCGGCCCCGACCCCCGGCGCCCACGGCGGCGCACCGGCCGGGTACGGGCCCGGGGCCGACCCGGGGCCCGGCGCGCCCGCCGGGTACCCGCAGCACGGCGGGGCGTCCTTCGGCGCGCCGCCGCCCCCTCCGCCGATGCCGCCGGGCGCCGTCCCGCCGCCCGGGGCACCCCAGCCGCCGCCCGGCACGGTGCCCCCGCCGGGCGCCTACCCGCCGCCGGGGGCGTACCCGCCGCCCGGCGCCGTCCCGCCGCCGGGGGCCTTCCCGCCCCCCGGGGCGCAGCAGGGCCTCACCGAGGGGCTGACCCTCTGCCCGATCTGCCGCAGCCCGCAGACCGGCCGGTTCTGCGAGGAGTGCGGCTACGACTACGAGCTCTCCACGCCCTCGCGCCGCCAGGCCCCGGCCGCTGGCCCGGCCCAGTCCGGTCCTGCCCAGTCCGGTCCCGCGCAGCCGCCGCCGCTGAACATCCCGGCGTCGTACGGCGGTGCCCCTCAGCAGCCGCAGGCCCCGGCGCAGCCGCACACCTACGGCTACCCGCCCTCCTCGCCCGCCGGGGGGCCGGAGGGGCCCACGTCGGAGGGCGCCTTCCCGGAGGCCGCGCCGCGCGAGGACTCCGGCCCGGTGTACGCCCGGCCGGCCGGTCCCGGTCCGAACAACCGCGGCGGTGACTTCGGCACGTCCTTCCACCTCGCGCCGCCGCAGTCGCAGCAGCCCCCGCAGGAGGCCCCCCCGGCCGAGCCGGTGCGGACCACCTGGATCGCCGTGGTCGCGGCCGACCGGGACTACTTCACCGACATGATGGCCCGCAGCGGCCCGGAGGCGGCCGGCCTGTTCTTCCCGCCGTACTGCCCCGAGCGCCGGATCCCGCTGACCGGCCGCGGCCAGCTGCGGATCGGGCGGCGCAGCCAGCACCGCGGCACCGTGCCGGAGATCGACCTGTCCGTCCCGCCGGAGGACCCGGGCGCCTCGCACCAGCACGCGCTGCTCGCCGAACAGGCGGACGGCAGCTGGGTGCTGGTGGACCAGGACTCGACCAACGGCACCACCGTCAACGGCGGCGCGGAGCCGATCGCCCCGCACACCGCGGTGCCGCTGAACGACGGCGACCGGATCCACATCGGCGCGTGGACGACCATCACGGTGCACCGGGCCTGACCGGTTCGTCGGGGGTCGGTCGGCGGCGACTGCGGCCGGGCCGGGCGGAGCTTCGACCTTCCGTCCGGCCCGGCTCCGCCGCGGTTTCCTCAGGAGATCCCCAAATCCACGCTCGGGGTGTGCATCTGAGGGCCCGGAAGCCCTACCCTCAGGGCACATGACTGCAGCGATATCCGCCGACGGCATCCGTCAGCGGTACGGGGATGTGCAGGCCGTCGACGGGGTGTCCCTCACCGTCGAGGCCGGCGAGTTCTACGGGATCCTGGGCCCCAACGGCGCCGGGAAGACCACCACCATGGAGATCCTGGAAGGCGTCCGGAAACCGGACGAGGGCCGGATCGAGCTGCTGGGGATGGCTCCCTGGCCGCGCAATCCGAAACTGCTGCCGCGCATCGGCGTGCAGTTCCAGGCCTCCGCCTTCTTCCGGAAACTGACCGCCCGGGAGACGATCCGCACCTTCGCGTCGTTCTACGGGGTCGGCCCCAAGCGGGCCGATGCGATGCTGGAGCGGGTCGGTCTGGCCGACAAGGCCGAGACCCTGACCGAGAAGATGTCCGGCGGCCAGGCCCAGCGCCTGTCGATCGCCTGCGCGCTGGCCCACGACCCGGAGCTGGTCTTCCTGGACGAGCCGACCACCGGCCTCGACCCGCAGGCCCGGCGCAACCTCTGGGACCTGCTGCGCGACATCAACGCCGAGGGCCGCACGGTCGTGCTCACCACGCACTACCTGGACGAGGCCGAGGTGCTCTGCGACCGCGTCTCGATCATGGACCACGGGAAGGTCCTGCACACCGGTGCCCCGGCGGCGCTGATCCGCGAGATCGACGACACCGTGCGGATCAGCGTGGCCTCCGGCCAACTGCCGCTCGAACGGGCCCGCGAGCTGCTGACCGCGGCCGGCGCCGACCTCGCCACCCTGGAGGACGACACCGTCTCGCTCTCCGTCTCCACCCGCCTTCCGGCCCCGGTGCTCAGCGTCCTGGCCGAGCAGAACGCGCTGCGCGGCCTCGAAGTGCGCGGCGCCACCCTGGAGGACGTCTTCCTCCAGCTGACCGGACGGGAGTTCCGCGCATGACCTCCACGACCTCCACCGAGCCGAAGGTGCCCGCCCAGCGGGGCGGTCCGGCCGGCGCCGCCGGCGGGCGGGAGCGGGTCAGCGCGTTCTGGAGCCTGTCCCGCGCGATGCTGCTCGGCATGAAGCGCGACCGCACCGCGACCTTCTTCATCCTGCTCTTCCCGCTGGTCTTCCTGGTGTTCTTCGGTGCCGTGACCAAGGGATCCGGCAGCCCGCACGCCAAGGTGGCGCAGGTCGGCGCGGTGAAGCTGTTCGACTCGATGCAGGGCGGCGAACGGACCGGGCTGAACGAGGTCCTCACGATCACCAGGACGGACGACGAGGCGGCCACGCTGGAGAAGGTCCGCAAGGGCGACTTCGACGCGATGATCAAGCAGGGCCCGGACGGCAGGGTCGAGCTGCGCTTCACCGCCGCCGACACCGTCCGCGCCGGCGCCGTCCAGGGCATCCTCAACTCGGTGGTCCAGAGCGCCAACCAGGAGGCCAGCGGGCAGAAGCCGGCCTACGTGCTGGACGCCCAGCAGGTCGAGGACAAGTCGCTCAAGCCGATCCAGTTCCTCACCCCCGGCCTGCTCGGCTGGGCCATCGCCACCGGCGCCGTGTTCGGCGCCGCGCTGACGCTGGTCAACTGGCGCAAGACCAAGGTGCTGCGCCGGCTGCGGCTGGCCCCGATCAGCGCGGGCACGGTCGTCAGCTCCCGGATCGTGGTGTCGCTGCTGACCGCGCTGCTGCAGACCGCCGTCTTCCTGGTCGTCGCCACGAGCTTCTTCGGGCTGAAGCTCACCGGCGACTGGTGGCTGGTCATCCCGCTGGTGATCTGCGCGACGCTCGCCTTCATGTCGATCGGCCTGCTGGCCGGTTCGGTCGCCAAGACCGAGGAGGCGGCCAACGGCATCTCGCAGATCATCGTGCTGCCGATGTCCTTCCTGTCCGGCTCGTTCTTCCCGCTGGACGGCGCCCCGGACTGGCTGAAGACCGTCTCCGAGGTCATGCCGCTGCACTACCTGGTGACCTCCGCGCAGTCGGTGCTCACCCGCGGCGGCGGCGTGATGGACGCGCTGCCGACCATGGGCGGCCTGCTGCTCTTCGCGGCCGTGCTCACCGGCGTCTCGTGGAGGCTGTTCAAGTGGGAGGACGCCTGACCGTCCTGCGCTGACCGCCCTGCGCTGACGGTTCCGCGCTGACCGTCCTGAGCTGACGGTCGGCCCCGACGGGGTCGTACGCCTTTGGTCCCGGTGTACGACCCCGTCGGCGTCTGCGACCATGGTCGGGTGAGAGAGATCCGGCGAGGCACGTTGAGCGAGGAGACCTTCTACGACCAGGTCGGCGGTGAGCCGACCTTCCGGCGTCTGGCGCACCGGTTCTACGAGGGCATCGCCGAGGACGAACTGCTGCGGCCGATGTACCCCGAGGGCGACCTCGGCCCGGCCGAGGAGCGCATGGCGCTGTTCCTGATGCAGTACTGGGGCGGCCCGCGCACCTACAGCGACCGGCGCGGCCACCCGCGGCTGCGGATGCGGCACGCGCCGTTCAAGGTCGACCGCGCCGCCCACGACGCCTGGCTGACGCACATGCGGGCGGCGGTCGCGAGCCTGGAGCTGGAAGCCGACCACGAGCGGCAGTTGCTGGACTACCTGACGTACGCCGCCGCCTCGATGATCAACACCGAGGGCTGAGCCCGGCCCGCGACCGGGCTACCGGAGCGGGCTGAGCCCGAGCCCCGCGCCCGGCGCGGCCGCGGTGCGCACCGCCACCGAGCCCGCCGGGGCGCTCAGCCGCAGCCAGCCGCCCGCCCGGTGCACGGACAGCGGGGCGCCCGGCTTCAGGAAGCCCATCACGTACGCGGCGTGCACCGCCCGCAGCGGCAGCTCCGGCAGCGCGGACACCGGCCGGGACCAGATCTCGTCGGCCAGCGCGTCCAGCACCGTACGGGTCCGGTGGTGGGCCGGCACGGCCTCGCTGCGCTCGCGGAACTCCCGCACCCCGGCCATGAGTTCGGGGTACACCTCGGCCACCGGCGGGGTCCCGGTCGGCCGCCAGCCGGTGCGCGGCGGCAGCAGTCCGGCCCAGGCCGGGCCGGTCACCGGCGCGGGCAGGGCGACGGTGCCCTCCGCCACGTCCACGCCGTCCAGCAGTTGACCGGCCGAGACGGTCAGGTCCACCGCCTCGTCGAGGCCGCCCAGCCGCGCGGTGCGGATCGCCAGCGCGCCCGAACCGCCCAGCGGCAGCCGCCCGAAGACGGCCAGCACGCCGTCCTCGGCGCCCGGCCCCACCGCCTGCAGGCGGACGGCCGCCGCCCTGTCGAAGCGCAGCAGGCGCAGCAGGAAGGCGGAGAGGTCGGCGGCCTCCCCGGTGTCGGTCAGGGCGAGACGGGCGGTGACGGTCAACGCAGCTCAGCTCGAATCATCGGGTGCGGTCAGACGGCGGCGGGCACGCCGGCCCGGTCGGCCTGCTCGGCGCGACCGGCCTGCTCGGCGCGGCGGGTGTCATCGGCATCGTCGGTGTCGCGGGCGTCGTCGGCGTCGTCCATGAAGCGCGAGAGGAAGGCGCGCTCCACCGGCGAGATCCGGCGCGGCCGGCCCTCGGCCAGGTCGTAGGGGACGACGACGGTGGACGCCCGGACGTACACGGTCTCGGTGCCGTCCTCGGCGACGTCCTTGATCTCGTACGAGACCGTCAGCGAGGCGCCGCCGATCTTCGTGACCCGGGTCTCGATGGTGACCGGCTCCGGCCGGTGCACCAACGGGCGCTTGTAGTCGATCTCGTGGCGCGCCACCACCGAACCGCCGGCGAACTCCCCGGCGCCGGCCTCGGCGGCCTGGGTGAACATGAAGTCGATCCGGGCCTCCTCCAGGTAGCGCAGGAAGACCACGTTGTTGACGTGCCCGAAGGCGTCCATGTCGGACCAGCGCAGCGGGCAGGCGTAGATGTGGCGGGCCACGGGTGTTCTCCTCGGTGTGCGGTCGCCCGCCGCCGCTCCCCCGGCGCCGACGGGCGGCGACGGACGGTGGCGGCGGGCCGCGGCCCGGCAGGCCGCCTGGGAGGGCAGTCTGCCGGGCCGTCGTGACAGCTGGATGTCAGCCTCGGGTCAGCTTCTTGTACGTGGCCCGGTGCGGACGGGCGGCGTCGGCGCCGAGCCGCTCGATCTTGTTCTTCTCGTAGGACTCGAAGTTGCCCTCGAACCAGAACCACTTGCTCTCGCCCTCGTAGGCGAGGATGTGGGTGGCCACTCGGTCCAGGAACCAGCGGTCGTGGGAGATGACCACGGCGCAGCCGGGGAACTCCAGCAGGGCGTTCTCCAGCGAGGAGAGCGTCTCGACGTCGAGGTCGTTGGTGGGCTCGTCGAGGAGCAGCAGGTTGCCGCCCTGCTTGAGGGTCAGCGCCAGGTTCAGGCGGTTGCGCTCACCGCCGGAGAGCACGCCGGCCGGCTTCTGCTGGTCCGGGCCCTTGAAGCCGAAGGCCGACACGTAGGCGCGGGACGGCATCTCGACCTGGCCGACGTTGATCCAGTCCAGACCGTCGGAGACGACCTCCCAGAGGGTCTTCTTCGGGTCGATGTTGGCGCGGCTCTGGTCGACGTAGCTGATCTTGACCGTCTCGCCGACCTTGACCGTGCCGCTGTCCGGGGTCTCCAGGTCCTGGAGCATCTTGAACAGGGTGGTCTTGCCGGCGCCGTTCGGGCCGATGACGCCGACGATGCCGTTGCGCGGCAGGGTGAAGCTCAGGTCGTCGATCAGGACCTTCTCGCCGAAGGCCTTGTTGAGGTTCTCGACCTCGATGACGACGTTGCCCAGGCGCGGGCCCGGCGGGATCTGGATCTCCTCGAAGTCCAGCTTCCGCATCTTGTCCGCCTCGGCCGCCATCTCCTCGTAGCGGGCCAGGCGGGCCTTGGACTTCGCCTGGCGGCCCTTGGCGTTGGAGCGGACCCACTCCAGCTCTTCCTTGAGGCGCTTGGCGCGCTTCGCGTCCTTCTGGCCCTCGACCTTCAGACGCGACTGCTTGGTCTCCAGGTAGGTGGAGTAGTTGCCCTCGTACGGGTAGGCGCGGCCGCGGTCGAGCTCCAGGATCCACTCGGCCACGTTGTCCAGGAAGTACCGGTCGTGGGTGACGGCCACGACGGTGCCCTTGTACTTCTCCAGGTGCTGCTCCAGCCAGTTCACCGACTCGGCGTCCAGGTGGTTGGTGGGCTCGTCGAGCAGCAGCAGGTCGGGCGCCTCCAGCAGCAGCTTGCAGAGCGCGACGCGACGGCGCTCACCACCGGAGAGCTTGGTGACCGGCCAGTCGCCGGGCGGGCAGCCCAGGGCGTCCATGGCCTGCTCCAGCTGGGCGTCCAGGTCCCAGGCCTCGGCGTGGTCCAGGTCCTCCTGAAGCTTGCCCATCTCCTCCAGCAGGGCGTCCGAGTAGTCGGTCGCCATCAGCTCGGCGATCTCGTTGAAGCGGTTGAGCTTCCCCTTGATCTCCTTGACACCGTCCTCGACGTTCTCCAGCACCGTCTTGGACTCGTCCAGCGGCGGCTCCTGGAGCAGCATGCCGACGGTGAAGCCGGGCGAGAGGAAGGCGTCGCCGTTGGAGGGCTGCTCCAGGCCGGCCATCATCTTCAGCACGGTGGACTTACCGGCACCGTTGGGGCCCACGACGCCGATCTTCGCTCCGGGGAGGAAGCTGAGCGTCACGTCGTCAAGGATGACCTTGTCTCCGTGAGCCTTGCGCACCTTGCGCATCGTGTAGATGTATTCCGCCACGTGAGATCGCTCCGGCGTCGTCGGGAGTAATTCGGCTTGCAGCCTTCCATTGTGCCGCACCCGGCCGGGAGCCCCGAACCGCCGGGGTGCCCCTCGGGGGTATCCCGGGCCGGCCCGCGCACCGCGGGCGCCCGGCCCGGCACTCGCCGCCCGCGACGCGAAGAGCCCGGCCCCCCGCAGTGGTTGCGGGGGGCCGGGCTGCGCTCAGGGCCTCAGGAGGTCAGCGCCTCTCCGACGCCCGGGGAGCGGATCAGGCGGTGGTGCGGCCGTGGCGGCCGCGACGGCGCAGGACGAAGACCGCGGCGCCACCGGCCACGACCAGGCCACCGGCGACGGCGGCGAGGATCGGGGTGGAGTCACTGGCACCGGTCTGGGCCAGGCCGCCGGTGCCCGGGGCGGTGCTGGTCGGCGCCGGGGTCGGCTGGCCGGCGCCGGTGCTCGGGGTGCCGGACGGGGTGCCCGACGGAGTACCGGTCGGGGCCGGGGTGGACGGGCCGGGGGTCGGCGTGGTGCCGGTGCCGGTCTTGCAGTCCAGGACGCCCTTGAACTCGCGGCTGTAGCCGTTCGGACCGGAGACGGTGATGTCGTACGCGGTCTTCTCGTCGACCTTGACCAGCACGCTCTCGGTCTTGCCCGGCTGGACGGTCAGCGACTGCTTGCCCACCGTGACGGTGCCGGCCTCGTCACCACCGTTGGTGACGGAGACGCGCACGCCGCCGCTGGCGCACTCGACCTTGGCGGTGCTGTCGATCAGCGCGCCCTTGCCCTGCTTCCAGGTGGCCTTGGCGGTGTCGGCGACGTTCAGCTTGGTGGAGCCGGCCAGGATCATGGTCTGGCTGTGCTCCTCGCGGGTGTAGCCCTTGCTGAGGAAGACACGGCCGCTGGGGACCACGGTGGAGGCGCTGGCGGTCACCGTGACCGAGCCGTCCGGGGTGCCGGCCGGCACGTCCAGGAACAGCTGGGTGTCCTTCGCGATCGGGCCGGCCACCGAGCCGCCGACCGGCTTGTTGTCCGCGCCCAGCAGCTTGACCTTGTCGACGGCGTCGCCGGTGACGGCCAGCTTCACCTCGGAGGCGCTGGAGTTGAGGGTGAACGGGCCGAGCTTGCCGCCGGACTTGCCGGAGACCGAGTCCGGGCTGAGGGTCAGCGAGGGCTTGGGCTCCGCGGCGATGCCCTTGTTGGCGGCACCGGTCAGGTAGTCGCGGAGCTTCTTGGCGTTCTCGTCGCGCGGGACGGCGTTCTTGTTGTCCGAGTACTTCCAGATCGCGGCCTGGGTACCGGCGGCGGCGGCCTCGGGGCTCAGGCTGCCCGCACCGGCGGCCTTGGCGAGCGCGGTCAGGTCCTTGACCTGGGGGTACGAGTTCTCCAGGATCCAGCGGATCTTGGCGGCGGCCTCGACCTTGTTCTTGTCGCCGAGGGAGCTGGAAGCCCAGTCCGACTCCTGGTACTGGATCTTCTTCCGGATGTCCACCGGGAAGCCGAAGTCGATGCAGTACGTCTGCAGCTCACCGTCGGCGGTCTTGAGCGTGAACAGGCCGCCGTCGACGGTGCCCTCGCCCTCGACGTCGATCTTCTCGCTGATCATCGTGGGCTGCACCACGGCGGTCACGCCCGCACCCGGGGTGTCGGCGGCGACCGCCGCACCGGCCGCGAACAGCCCTCCGCCCAGCGTCAAGCCGGTCGTGAGCATGACAGTGGTTATCCGGGACAGACTCCGCCCCTGCCTCTGGAACATCTGGGATCCCTCCGGGCCGGGCCGCCGCCGATGGGGCGGCCCGCCGACTTGCCGTGCCGCGCGTGCCCCCTGTGGCACTGCTGCGGGTTTGAACCAGATGAATCCTATTGACCCCCACAGGCCCCGAAACCCCCATGCGAAATCAGGACAGTTCCGTATCTGGATCGTTATCAACCCCCTCAAGTTCCACACAAGCTGACGGAAGGCCAGAAACTCTCCGCCACTTTCTGTTATCCGGTCAGGATTGCGCGGGCGGGCACAACGACGTTCTCGATCAACATATTTGTCGACAGAGCGGGTCACCGACCGGTCAGTTCAGCGCGGCCTGTTCGCCACCTCCCCGTCCACTCCCGGACACCTCCTCCCGACCGCCCGGCCCGGCCGAGCCCTCCGCCGGGGCCACCGCGGAGCCCGCCACCGAGCCCGCCGCGGCGGCCTTGCGCGCCTCCAGTGCGCTCACGATCCACTCCGGCACCGCCTCGCCCCCGGACTCCGCGACCGCCTGGGCGGCGGCGCCCGTCGGCTGCCCGCGCACCCCTGCGGCCCAACGGAACGCCGAGGTACCGCGGGTGAGGTCGTGACCGACCGATCGGGCGTCGACCTCCACCCGAGCCCGCTTCACCTCGCCGTCCGTCCACTCCCGCACCCGCAGCCGGCCGCTCACCAGCACCGGATCGCCCTTCGCCAGCGAGCCGATCAGGTTCACCGCCAACGCCCGCCAGGCCGTCACCGTCACCCACTGCGTCTCGCCGTCCACCCAGCACGCGCGCTGCCGGTCGTACCGCCGCTCGGTGCAGCCGAGCCGGAAGCGGGCCATCGGCACCCCGCCGGCGGTTTCCCCGTAGCTGACCTCGGTCGCGACATTGCCGAGCACCGTCACCTGCGTCTCGCTCACGGCACACTCTCCGTTCTCGCCGATGCACCGTACGGAATCGACCGGTGCGCATTGAGCGTGCACTTCAGGGGAAATCCGGGCCGGCGACTTCCGAAATCCTGTGGATAACCCGACCCGACGGGAATCAGTTGTCACTCGCAGGGGTGAATTTCGGCCTTCGGGGCGCGCTCCACCCCCGCCTCTTCGCGGCCATGACAACAAACCCGCTGATCGACGCCCCGCAGGACGCCCGCCGGAACGCCCGCCGGGAGCCGTCCGCGCACGTCATCCGACCGGCACAACCGCGATTACCGCCCCCCACCCACGCCATCCGCGGCACATTCTCCGTGTCGAATCCATAACGGCTGAGGAGGCAGCCCCGTAACGACTGCACAACGTCCGGCACGGAAGACTCCCAGACCGCTGCACGCACGGCGTTCACCTGCGATTATCGGACCGCTCCACCGAACCGACACACCAACGACGGTGTCGTCACACCCGACCGAGGAACTGGACACCCTTATCCTGTCCCCGACAGGGCGAGGGCCCACCAACCCCCACCCCCCACCCCAGGTACGGGGCCGGACCACGCGCGCCCCGGCGCTCGTCGCCCGATCCCGGCAACGGTCACGCCCTCCGGGGCGCCGCCCGTCCCGCCCCCATAGCTCAGCGGATAGAGCACCCGCCTTCTAAGCGGTAGGTCGCAGGTTCGAATCCTGCTGGGGGCGCCACCCTGCAATTCCCGCAGGCCACCGCCGCCATCGCGACCATGCGTGACGGCGCGGGTCCGCCCAGTAATGTCAAACACCCAGCGCGCATAACCCGTGACAATGCGTGTCATGCCCGCCGCGAAAAACCGCCGTCGGCCTTTGCGCCGGGTCCGCCTTTGCCGCCGGCCGCGGAATGACGCGATTCGAACCATCGCCCGCACCCCTCGAACGACGGAAGTCCCGGGCGAATCCCCCACCCCGGAGCATTCCGACGTCCAGGCGAAGAGCCGCCGGCCGGCCGCTCCCCCGCCCGACCGACACAACCGGCCCGACGGACACCACCGGCCCGACAGACCCGGCCGGCCCGACAGACCCGGTCGGCCCGGCTGATTCCGCCGCCCCGAGGGGTCCGTCAGCCCGCCAGCCCGGCCAGGTGCGCGTCCAGCAGGGCGATCTGCCGCTCCGCCGGGAACTCCTCCGGGGCGAACAGCGCCTGCACCACCAGCCCGAGCACGAAGGCCTGGGCGCCGGCGGCGATTTCGGCCGGATCGGCGTGCGCCGGGAGCTGCCCCAGGCGCTGGGCGTCCGCGACCAGCGCGGTGAGCGCCACCCGCGAGCGGGCGTAGCGGCCCGCGTGCGCGGCCGCCAGCTCCGGATCGGCCAGGGCGTGGTCCCAGGAGCCCACCCAGATCCGGTTGCCGGCGGCGGCGTCCCGGTCCAGCGGCAGCACGTCGAGCAGCGCCGCCCGCAGCCGGGGCAGCCCGGCGGGCGGCGGCGGGCTGCCGTCGGCGGGCGCGGTGCGCCGGGGGCGGGCGGTCGAGCGCCGGTCCAGCTCCTCCAGGGCGTGGCTGAGCAGCGCCCGCTTGTTCGGGAAGTAGTGCGTCAACATCCCGGTGGAAGCACCCAGTTCGGCCGCGACGGCGCGCAGGGTCAGCCCCTCGAAGCCGCGGCTGGAGAGCACCCGCCACACCCCCTCGGACACGTCCGAGCGGCGGGCGTCATGGTCTCCACGGGCCGGTGTCATGGGGGCTATCGTACATACCAAACGTTTGTTATGAATGATTCCGTCCCGTCGTGCCCCACCCGCGAAAGGCCCGCCCGTGTTTGCCGTCCCGCTCACCGACCACGCCGAACTGCGCCCGCTGGAGCCGTGGCAGGCCCCCGAGTTCCTGGCCCACATCGACCGGGCCCGCGCCCACACCGACCCCTGGATCCCCTGGGCCACCTTCTCCACCGACCTCGACTCCGCCCGCGCCACCCTGCAGCGCTACGCCGACGGCCAGGCCGCGGACCAGAAGCGGATCTACGGCATCTGGCGGGACGGCACGCTGGTCGGCGGCGTGATGTTCGTGAGCTTCGACACCAGGTCCGGCGTCTGCGAGATCGGCGCCTGGACGGAGCCGGCCGGCGAGGGCGGCGGGCTGATCACCGCCGCCGTGCGGCAGCTGCTCGACTACGCCTTCGTCACCCGCGGCCTGCACCGGGCGGAGTGGTGGTGCACCTCCGTCAACAGCCGCAGCCGCGCCGTCGCCGAGCGGGTCGGCATGACGCGGGACGGCGTGCTGCGCGAGTGGTACCTGCACAACGGGGTCCGCCTCGACAAGGAGATCTGGGCGATCCTGGCCTCGGAGTGGGCCGCCCGGGGCTGAGACGCCGAACGGGCGGGTCCCGGTGGACACGACGAGCCGGTCGTCCTCGACGTGGTCCGGGTGGTCCACCGGACCCCGGCCCTGCTGATGCGCGCCACCGCCGGCTTCGGCCAGAAGGCACAGACCCTGCCGGCCGCCGAACCGCACGCACAGGACCGTGCCCAGGACGAGCTCACCGCCGGGGTCGCCGTCGCCCAACTGCTGGCCGTCCGACTGACCCTGACCGGAGAGAACCAGCGCCGGATGCCGGCCGGCGAGAGCGCCGCGGACTCCCTCGGCGCCGCCCTCGACGCGAGCCGCCGCGCCTTCGCCCCGGAACGGGGACTCGGGGACCGCTGCGCCGACCCGCCCTGAGAAGGTGGGCGTACCACGATCATCCGGAGGTACGCATGGACCAGCCCTTGCTCACCCGGGGACGCACCCCGCTGCCCACCGGCGTGGACGGCCTGCGCGCCCACCTCGGCGAGGACGGCGTCGCCGTGCTGGAGTTCGCCCGCCCGCGGCGCCGCAACGCCATCACGCTGGCCATGTGGCGGGCACTGCCCGAGCTGCTGCGCCGGATCGCGGAGCGGCCGGGCGTACGCGTCCTGCTGGTCACCGGCGCCGGCGGCACCTTCAGCGCGGGCGCGGACATCGACGAACTCGCCGAGGTCTACGCCGATCCGGACAGCGCGGACGCCTACCACGCGGTCAACGTCGCCGCCGAGGAGGCGCTGGCGGCCTTCCCGCACCCGACGATCGCCGTGGTGCACGGCGCCTGCGTCGGGGGCGGCTGCCAGTTGGCCGTCGCCTGCGACCTGCGGTTCGTGGCGGACGACGCGCGGATGGGCATCACCCCGGCCAAGCTCGGCGTGGTCTACCCGGCGGTGCCGACCCTGCGGCTGGCCCGGCTGGTGGGACCGTCCCGGGCCAAGTTCCTGCTGTTCTCGGGGGAGTTGCTGCAGGGGCCGCGGACCACCGCGGTCGGCCTGGCCGACCGGGTCGTGCCCGCCGCGGAACTGGACGCGGACGCACTGGAGTTCGCCCGGCTGCTGACGCGACGCTCGCCGCAGACCATCGGCGCGGTGAAGGCCGCCCTCGCCGTCCCGCCGGAGCGGGCGGCCGAGGCGCTGGCCCCGTGGGAGCGCCGCTCCCGGGAGGCCTCGGACGTCCACGAGGGCCTCGCCGCCTTCCTGGAAGGCCGCCCCCCGCGCTTCTGAGCCCTTCCCGTCGGGGCCGTACCGAGCGGCGTCGAGCCGGACCGCCCCTTTCCCTTCCCCCTCCACACCTCACCCCGGAGCACCCGATGACCACCGAGCCCGCGACCGCCCCCACCGGCCGGACGACCTGGGCCCGCCGGATCACCGACGGCGTCGAGCCGAAGAACGTGATCATCGCGGTGCTGCCGCTGATGGGCGTCCTGCGCTACGGCTGGGCGGGTCTCGGCTGGGCGGCCTTCGCGGCCCTGTTCGCGGCCGTCATCCCGACCCTGTTCATCCGGCGCGGCATGCGCAAGGGCACCGTGGCGGACCGCCACGTCGGTCACCGGCAGCGGCGGCTGACCGTCCTCCCGTTCATCATGGGCTCGGTGCTGACCAGTTTCGCGGTGATGATCCTGCTGGACGCCCCGGCCGACATGACCGCCATGGTGCTGGCGATGTTCGCCTCGCTGATCCCGATCCTGGCGATCACCGCCTGGTGGAAGGTCTCCGTGCACACCGCCGTCGCCGCGGGCGCGGTGGTCTGCCTCGGCGTCGCGCTCGGCCCGCTCTGGCTGCTACTCGGCCCGGTGGTCGCGGTGATCGGCTGGTCCCGGGTGGTGCTGCGGGACCACACCGCCGCGCAGACCGTCGTGGGCGCGGCGGTGGGCGCCGTGACCGCCGGACTCACCTTCTGGCTCGCCCGCTAGCCCGCTAGCCCGGGGGCCGCTCCCGCCACCGGGCACCGCCCCCACCGCCGGGCACCGCGTCCCAGCGGGCGCCCCCGCCCGCTCAGCGGATCGGCATCCCCGAGATCGCCCGGGCGATCACCAGCCGCTGGATCTCGCTGGTGCCCTCGAAGATCGAGTAGATCGCGCTGTCCCGGTGCATCCGCTCCACCGGGTACTCCCGGGTGAAGCCGTTGCCGCCGAGGATCTGCATCGCCTGCGCGGTGACGTACTTGGCCGTCTCGCCCGCGTACAGCTTGGACATCGAGCCCTCGGCCGCGGTGAACGGCTGGTTGGTGGCCGCCATCCAGGACGCCCGCCACACCAGCAGCCGGGCCGCGTCGATCCGGGTCTTCATGTCGGCGAGCTGGAAGGCCACGCCCTGGTTGTCGATGATCGGACGGCCGAACTGCTCACGGGTCTTGGCGTAGTCCAGCGCGACCTCGTACGCGGCCCGGGCGATGCCGATCGCCTGCGCGCCGACGGCGGGACGGGAGGCCTCGAAGGTGGCCATCGCCGCGTTGCCCTTGCCGCCCGGGCGCTTGACGCCCTCGCGGGCCCGGGCCAGCCGCTCGTCCAGCTTCTCCTTGCCGCCGAGCAGGCAGCTGCCGGGCACCCGGACGCCGTCCAGCACGACCTCGGCGGTGTGCGAGGCCCGGATGCCGTGCTTCTTGAACTTCTGGCCCTGGCTCAGCCCGGGGGTGCCCGGCGGGACGACGAAGGAGGCCTGGCCCTTGGCGCCGAGCGCCGGGTCGACGGTGGCGACCACGACGTGGACGGCGGCGATCCCGCCGTTGGTGGCCCAGGTCTTGGTGCCGTTGAGCACCCACTCGTCCTTGGCCTCGTCGTACACGGCCCGGGTGCGCAGCGCGGAGACGTCGGAGCCGGCGTCCGGCTCGGAGGAGCAGAAGGCGGCCACCTTGAGGTCGTCGGGGGTGCCGAACATCTGCGGGGTCCAGGTGCCGATCTGCTCGTCGGTGCCGTTGGCCAGCACGGCGACGGCGGCCAGCGTGGTGCCGACGATGGACAGCCCGAGGCCCGCGTCGCCCCAGAACAGCTCTTCCATGGCGATCGGGATGCCGACGCCGGAGGGGTCGAAGTACTGCTGGGCGTAGAAGTCCAGCGAGTAGATGCCCAGCTTGGCGGCCTCCTGGATGATCGGCCAGGGGGTCTCCTCGCGCTCGTCCCACTCGGCCGCGGCCGGGCGCATCACGTCGGCGGCGAAGCCGTGCAGCCAGTCGCGTACGGCGAGCTGGTCCGCGCCCGGGTCCATCGAGAACGTGCTGCTCATGGTGCTTGCCTCCGAAGACGTGTGCGGCCGACCGGGGTGTTACCTCGGGTAACATCGTCGGAGTCTGCTACTGATTGGTAACCGGTGTCAACGCCCCCCGCCGGGGCGCCGGCCCCCCGGTCGCCTGCCGGCCCCGACCCCGACCCCGAGCCCCAGCCCCAGCCCCAGCCCGAGGAGCAGCGCATGTCCCGAGAGCCCCGCCGCGAGCAACTCCTCAACGCCGCCGACCGGGTCATCCAGCGCGAGGGGCCGACCGCCAGCATGAACGCCATCGCGGCCGAGGCCGGCATCACCAAACCGATCCTCTACCGGCACTTCGGCGACCGGACCGGCCTGATCAGAGCCCTGACCGAGCGTCACACCGGCGGCCTGCTGGCCGCCGTCCGGGCCGCCCTCGCCGAACCCCTGGAACGCCGCGACCGGGTCGAGCACGTCCTGGACACCTACCTCGCCGGCATCGAGGCCCGCCCCCAGGTCTACCGGCTGCTCACCCACCCCGAACCGGGCGACCCGAGCGGCGTCGGCAACGCGCTCGCCCCCGCGCTCCAGCAGATCGCCGAGGAGATCACCCGGGCCGTGCAGAGCCAGGTCGACCTCGGCGCCGACCGCGACCTGCTCGCCGAGGCCTGGGGCCGGGGCATCACCGGCATGGTGCTGGCCGCCGGGGACTGGTGGCTGGAGACGAGGCCCTGCTCCCGCACCCGGATGGTGCAGGCGCTGGCCGACCTGCTCTGGGGCCGCCTGGCCGCCGCCGCGGACCTGCCGACCGCCGCCCTTCCGGCCGCCCCCGCCGAACCCGCATCCACCGAACCCGCCGCCGGCTGAGCGCCTCCCCGCACCCCGCCGAACGGCCGCCGCGCGCAAGCGTCTTGTCCGCACGACCCTTGTGCGGCGCACGACAGCACGGGCATCATCGGGCCCCCACCCCCCGCCGTGCGAGGTCCCCGATGCGCCTGCGCCGCACCGCCGTCGCCCTGCTGCTCGCCGCCACCGCCACCCTCACCGCCGCCCCGGCGCACGGCGCCCCCGCCCCGGACACTCCCGCCCCGTACGCCACGAGCACCGCGCTCCCGGCCCACGGCGCCCCGGCAGCGCGCTTCCCGACCGGCACCGCCACCGACCCGGACGGCCGCACCTCCCTCACCGACGCCCGCGGCCGCCGACTGCAGCTGCGCGGCTTCAACCTCGACAAGTACGCCGAGGCCACCGAGGCCGACCTCACGTCCATCGCCGCCCAGGGCTTCACGCTCGTCCGGCTGCCGATCTCCTGGACCAGGCTGGAGCCGGCCCGCGGCCACCTCGACCAGGCCGAGCTGCACCGGTTGCGGCAGCTCCTCGACCGGGCCGACCGCCTGGGCCTGCTCGTCCTGATCGACTTCCACCAGGACGTCTACGGGCCGCAGTTCGGCGGCGGCACCAACGGCATCCCGCCATGGGCCACCCGGGACGACGGCCTGCCCTTCACCCCGGACCCGGACGACTGGTTCGCCGGCTACTTCCAGCCCGCCGTCCAGGCCGCCTTCCGCCACCTCTACGACGACCCCGACCTGCGGGCCTGGCAGGCCGACTTCTACACCCGGCTCGCCCGCGAACTGCGCGGCCACCGCTCGCTGTTGGGCTACGACCTGTTCAACGAGCCGTTCGGCCCGGTGGACGGCGACCCGACCGACCCGGCGGTGCTGGCCGCCGCCTCCGCCGCCCTGGAACAGGGCCGGCTCGCCGACATGTACCGCCGGCTGATCACCGCCGTCCGCCGGGCCGACTCCCGCGCCTGGCTGTTCGTCGAGCCGACCGTCCTGGTCGGCCAGGGCGTGCCCACCCGGCTGCCCGGCTTCACCGACCCGCGCCCCGGCGCGCCCCGGCTCGGCTACGCCCCGCACTTCTACGACACCGCCGTCGAGAACGGCGCCGACTGGGACCCGGCCGACGGCTTCGTCGAGCGGTACGCCGCCGCGGTCACCGCCTACCCCGCCGCCCACCGCCTGCCCGTCCTGGTCGGCGAATGGGGCCCGCCGAACTCCCGTACGCCGGGCAACACCCTGCTGGTCCGCCGGCAGGTCGCCGCGATGGACGGCTTCGCCGGGGGCTGGACGATGTGGTACTGGTGCCGGGGCGGCGGCGGCTACTGCGCGCTCGACCCGGCCGGGCGCCCCGCGCCCGGCGACGAGCCCGCCTTCGGCCCCTACCCGGCCGCCGTGCCCGGCGGCGACGTGCGCACCGAGCCGCGCGCCGACGGCGGGACCGTCCGCTGGACCGACGACGGCACCGGGCACGCCGCCGAACTCGTCCTCCCCCCGGCCGCGTTCCCGCACGGCGCCCTCGTCGCCGTCTCCCCGGCCGCCGCCCGGGTCGAGGTCGAGCAGCCCGCGGACGGACACGCGGGCGCCGTACGGATCCGGCTCCCGCACGCCCGCCCCGGCGCCGCCGTGACGGTCACGCTCGCCGCGCGGTGAGCGCGACCGTCACGCCGGAACGGCACCGCCCCCTAGAGCAGCCCCCGGCGCGCCAGCAGCGGCCCCGTCTCCGGCGCCCGGCCGACCACCGCGCGGAAGGACTCCAGCGGGTCCCGGCTGAACCCGCGCGCCAGCAGCTCGCGCCGGAACAGCTCACCGCTCTCCCGCACCGAACGCCCGTTGCCCTCGAACCACTGCACGGTGTCGGCGTCCAGCACCTCCGACCAGATGTACGCGTAGTACGCCGCGCTGTAGCCGTTGGCGAAGACGTGCTGGAAGTAGGTCGTCCGGTAGCGCGGCGGGATCGCGTCCACCGCGACCCCGGCCGCCTCGAGCGCCCGCGCCTCGAACTCCTCGGCGTCCGCGATCTCCTCGCCCACCGGCACGGTGTGCCAGGCCCAGTCCAGCAGCGTGGCCGCCAGGTACTCCACCGTGCGGAAGCCCTGGCCGAAGCCCTCGGCCGCCGTCATCCGCTCGACCAGCTCGGCCGGCAGCGGCTCCCCGGTCTCGTGGTGGCGGGCGTAGTTGGCCAGCACCTCCGGCCGGACCATCCACATCTCGTTGACCTGCGAGGGGAACTCCACGAAGTCCCGCGGCACCGCGGTGCCCGAGAACAGCGGGTACCGCACGTCCGAGAAGAGCCCGTGCAGCGCGTGCCCGAACTCGTGGAAGAGCGTGCGCACCTCGTCCCAGGACATCAGCACCGGCTCGCCCGGCGCCGGTCGCGGGATGTTGAGGTTGTTCAGCACCACCGACCGCTGCCCGGTCAGCCGGGACTGCTCGACCAGCGAGTCCATCCAGGCGCCGCCGCGCTTGGAGGCCCGGGCGTGGAAGTCGCCGATGAACAGGCCCAGCGGGGTGCCGTCCTCCTCGAACACCTCGAAGACCCGCGCGTCCGGGTGGTGGGCCGTGAGGTCCGTCCGCTCGGTGAAGCCGAGCCCGTACGCCAGGTTCGCGGCGAAGAACACGCCGTCGCGCAGCACCCGCTCCAGCTCGAAGTACGGGCGCAGCACCGCCGCGTCCACCTGGAAGGACTCCTGCCGGACCTTCTCCGAGTAGTACGCCCAGTCGTGCGCGGCGATCTCCTCGATCCCGTCCGCGGCGGCCGCCCGGGCCAGCTCGGCGGCCTCCCGGCGGGCGTTGGCCACGGCCGGCCCGACCAGACGGGCCAGCAGGCCGGAGACGGCCTCCACCGTCCCGGCCGTCTCGTCCGCCACCACGTACGCGGCGTGGCTGGGGTGCCCCAGCAGCGCGGCGCGCTCGGCGCGCAGCGCGGCCATCCGGATCGCGATCGGGCCGTTGACGTCGACGGCCCGGCCGAGCGAGGCGTCGAGCAGCCGGCGGCGCACCGAGCGGTCGGTGAGCTGGGCGAGCTCGGGCTGGCCTGAGGTGTTCTTCAGGCTCAGCACGTACTTTCCCTCGTGGCCGAGCACCCGGGCGTTCTCGGCGGCGCCGGCGATCGCGTCCTCGGACAGCCCCGCCAGCTCCTCGGCGGAGTCCAGGACCAGCGCGGAGGCCCGGGTCGCGGCGTTCACGTTCTGCTGGAACGTGGTGCCCAGCACGGCGAGTTCGGCGTTCAGCTCGCGCAGCCGGGCCTGCTCGGCCTCGCCCAGCAGCGCGCCGGAGCGCTCGAAGCGGGCGTACCGGCGCTCCAGCAGCCGCAGCGACTCCGGGTCCAGGCCGAGCTCGGCACGGGTCCGGTACAGCGCCTCGATCCGGGCGAACAGCGCCCGGTCCAGGTGGATCGCGTCGTGGTGGGCGGCGAGCAGCGGGCTCACCTTGGCGTCCACCTCGTCCAGCAGGTCGGTGGTGTCGGAGGCGGACTGGTTGCGGAACACCGCGTCCACCCGGCGCAGCACGTCGCCGGAACGCTCCAGGGCCACCAGCGTGTTCTCGAAGGTCGGCTCGTTCGGGTCGGCGGTGATCGCCGCGATCTCGGCCAGCTGATCGGCCATCCCGCGCTCGTAGGCGGGCAGGTAGTGCTCCTCCCGGATCTCCGCGAAGGGGGGCAGTTCGTAGTCCAGCGTGCTGGGCCGGAAGAACGGGTTCTCGGTCATTTCGCCGACCCTACGCGGTGTCACCCGCCCTGCCTATGCGCCCCTCGTCCCGTTGTCGTACCCACCGGCTACCGTCAGCGCAGGAGGCCCGTGACCAGTGGGCCGCAAGCCCGCGCACCCGTGCCCGCACCCGCACGTCCGACCGCGCGCCGGAGAGGAGCAGCCCCCGTGGCACCCAGGACCGCCCTCGCGCCCGACCCGCACGGCCCCGGCGGCCGGCTCCAGCCGCTGGACGACGCGGGCGCCCCGCTCGGGCCGCCCGAGCCGGTCCGCGACCTGGCCGCCGCGGTCGCGGCCCGGGAGGCCGCGGAGCACCCGCGCTGGGTCTGGGCCGCCGCCGACTCCGGGTACGCCCCGCTGCTGCCGCGGCTGCCCGACCGGCTCGCCCGCTGCCACGACCTGCGGCTGGTCGAGGCCCTGCTGCTGGGCCACGAGGGCCGGTTCGGCGCGCCGCGCTCGCTCGGCGCCGCCTGGTCCCGGCTGCGCGGCCTGCCCGTCCCGGCGGACCTGCCCGAGCCCGGCCTGGCCGAGGCGGACGGCGGCCAGGACACCCTCTTCGCCCCCGACCGGCTGCAACTTCCGCCCGGCACCGACCCCTTGGCCGCCGTGGTCGCCGTCCACGCCGAACAGCAGCGCCGGATCGCCGCCATCGCCGACCCGGCCGCCCGGCAGCGCTTCCGGCTGCTGGCCGCCGCCGAGTCGGCCGGGGCCCTGGTGGCCGCCGAGATCGCGCACGACGGCCTGCCCTGGCGCGTCGACGTCCACGACCGGCTGCTCACCGAACTGCTCGGCCCCCGCCCGACCGTCCCCGGCACCCAGCCCCGGCTGCTCGCCGACCTCGCCGTCGAACTCCAACAGGCCCTCGGCGGCAAGCCGTTCAACCCCGACTCGCACACCCAGGTGCTGCGCGCCTTCGCCGACGCCGGCATCCAGCTCGGCTCCACCCGCTCCTGGGAGCTCAAGGGCGTCGACCACCCGGCGGCCCGGCTGCTGGTCCGCTACAAGGAACTCTCCCGGATCCACGTCGCGCACGGCTGGGCCTGGCAGGACGCCTGGGCCCGCGGCGGCCGCTTCCGGCCCGAGTACGTGGTCGGCGGCGTGGTCTCCGGCCGCTGGGCCAGCCGCGGCGGCGGCGCCCTCCAGATCCCGCGCATCCTGCGCCGGGCGGTGGTCGCCGACCCGGGCTGGCTGCTGGTGGTCGCCGACGCCGCCCAGCTGGAGCCCCGGGTGCTCGCCGCGCTCTCCCAGGACACCGGACTGGCCCGCACCGCGGCCGGCGGCGACCTGTACGAGGCGCTCGCCGCCACCGCCTTCCAGGGCGACCGGGAGAAGGCCAAGCTCGGCCTGCTCGGCGCCATGTACGGACAGACCAGCGGCGACATCGGGCCGCTGCTGAACACCCTGCGCCGCCGCTACCCGGCCGCGATGGGCTACGTCGAGGCGGCCGCCCGCACCGGCGAGGACGGCGGGGTGGTCGCCTCCCGGCTCGGCCGGGTCTGCCCGCCGGCCTCCGCCGACTTCCTCGACCTCACCGAGGCCGACACCGCGGGCGAGGCCGGCGGCCGCACCGCCCGCACCCGCGGCCGCTTCACCCGGAACTTCGTCATCCAGGCCAGCGCCGCCGACTGGGCCCTCGCCCTGCTCGCCGCGCTGCGCCGACGCCTCGGCGAGCTGCCGACGGCCGGGCCGGCCGACCGCCCCCACCTGGTGTTCTTCCAGCACGACGAGGTGATGGTGCACACCCCGGCCAACCACGCCGACGAGGTGGTCGCCGCCGTCACCGAGGCCGCCGACGAGGCCCGCCGGCTGGTCTTCGGCGACACCCCGGTGCGCTTCCCGCTCACCACGGCGGTGGTGGACTGCTACGCCGACGCCAAGTGACCTCAGAGCTTCCGGAAGCCCCGCGCGTCCTCGGCCGCCGCGACCACCTCGTCCAGCCCCGCGCCGGTCGAGGCGGTGACGGCGGCGGCCACCGCGCCTTCCACGAACGGCGCGTCGACCAGCCGCACACCCGGGCGCGGCTCGTCCTCCAGCACCGTGACGGCGGTGAGCACCGAACTGCCGAGGTCCGGCAGCACCGCCACGCCCGCCCCGCCGTCCGCCCGTGCGATCGCCCCCGCGATCAGCTCGTAACTGGTGCCGAGCCCGCCGTCCTCCGTCCCACCCGCGACCACCACCCGCACCCCGTCCGCGGCGAGTTCGCCGAGCAGCTCACGCAACCCCTCCGCGAGCCGGGCGCTGTGCGAGACCAGGACGATGCCCACGTTTCCGCTCATGCCCCGACCCTACGGCCCGGTCCCGTTACTCCGGGAGAGTGACCGGAAACGCGCGTGTCGCCCCCCGTGCCCACCACCCCCGTCTGGCGTAGCGTCGCCTTGACGGCCGTAGGTCACCCGAGGGAGCGAAGAGCATTGAAGAAGCTGATCAACACCCCGGAAGGCGTCCTGGAGGACGCCCTGGCCGGAGTCGCCGCCGCCCACCCGGAGCTGACGGTGGACATCCCCAACCGGGTGATCACCCGGGCCACCCGTCCGGCCCGGCCCAAGGTCGCGCTGATCTCCGGCGGCGGTTCCGGCCACGAGCCGCTGCACGGCGGCTTCGTCGGCCCCGGCATGCTCGACGCCGCCTGTCCAGGCGAGGTGTTCACCTCCCCCGTCCCGGACCAGATGCTGGCCGCCGCCAAGGCCGTGGAGAACGGCGCCGGCGTCGTCTTCGTCGTGAAGAACTACACCGGCGACGTGATGAACTTCGAGCTCGCCGCCGAACTCGCCGCCGAGGAGGGCCTGGAGGTCCGCACGGTCCTCGTCAACGACGACGTCGCGGTCGAGGACTCCACCTGGACGGCCGGCCGCCGCGGCACCGGTGCGACCGTCCTGGTGGAGAAGACCGCGGGCGCCCTGGCCGAGCGCGGCGCTCCACTGGACGAGGTGGCCGCCCTCGGCGAGCGGGTCAACGCCGCCTCCCGCTCCTTCGCGATCGCGCTCACCCCCGCCACCGTCCCGGCCGCCGGCAAGCCCGGCTTCGACCTGCCGGAGGACGAGATCGAGGTCGGCGTGGGCATCCACGGCGAGCCAGGCCGCCGCCGCGAGAAGCTCCGCCCGGCCCGCGACCTGGCCGCCGAGGTCGTCGAGACCATCCTCACCGACCACCACCTGACCCCGGGCGACGAGGTGATCGCCCTGCTGAACGGCCTGGGCGCCACCCCATTGCTGGAGCTGTACGTGGTCTACGGCGAGGTCGCCGCCCGGCTCGCCGAACGCGGCATCACGGTGGCCCGCAGCCTGGTCGGCAACTACGTCACCAGCCTCGACATGGCGGGCTTCTCGCTCACCCTCACCAAGGCCGACCCCCAACTGCTGGAACTCTGGGACGCCCCGGTCGACACCCCCGCCCTCAAGCGAACCTGACACCATGGACTTCGACACCCCGCAGGCCGAGGCCTGGATCCGCGCGATCGCCGCCGCCGTCGAGCAGGACCGGTCCCGGCTCACCGAGCTGGACTCCGCCATCGGCGACGGCGACCACGGCAGCAACCTCCAGCGCGGCTTCGCCGCCGCCCTCACCACCCTCGACGGCCTCCGGCCGGACAGCCCCGGCGCCGTCCTCACCAAAACCGGCACCACCCTCATCTCCAAGGTCGGCGGCGCCTCCGGCCCCCTCTACGGCAAGGCCTTCCGCGCCATCGGCGCCGCCCTGCCCGAACCCGCCGACCCGGCCACCCTCGCCGAAGCCCTCTCCGCCGGCCTGGACGCCATCCGCCTCCTCGGCAAAGCCGACCCCGGCGACAAGACCATCGTCGACGCCTGGACCCCCGCCGTCGCCGCCTTCCGCGCCGCAGCCGCCACCGGAGCCCCCCTCCCCGAAGCCGCCACCGCAGCCGCCGACGCCGCCGAACAGGGCGCCCGCGCCACCACCCCCCTCCAAGCCCGCAAAGGCCGCGCCTCCTACCTCGGCGAACGCAGCATCGGCCACCAAGACCCCGGCGCCACCTCCACCGCCCTCATCTTCCGCACCCTCGCCACCACCCTCACCCCCTGACCCCACCCCCAACACCCCACGTCCCAACCCCACCCCCAACACCCCCACCCACCCACATCCCACCCCCTCACCCTCCCCTCCCCCACCGCTTCCCACCACTTCCCACCACCCCTTCTCCCGACCCCGCGAGAGGGACGCGCTGCGGAAGGGGCGGCGCAGGGGGTGGCCCGGAGAGGGGCGTTGCGGGTGATTTTCAGACTGCCAACGACGCCCAACCCCCGCCGCACAGAGGGGGCAGTCTGAAAATCATCCAGCCCCTCGGAGCGGCCACCCCCGGAGCCGCCCCGCCCCCACCCTCCCGAGAGCACCCACCCACACACCACCCCCGCGCCAGCGGCCCCTCATCCCTCCCCCACCCGAGCAATCAACAAAAGCAGAGCGTCATCCCGCAACCCCCCACCCGTATGCGCCAACAGATCCCCGTACACCCGCCCCACCGCCGCCTCCAGCTCCCCCGCCGAGCGCGCAGCTCCCCGCACCAGCTCCCCCACCCGTTCCGCGAGCGGGTAGAACTCCCCGCTCGTCCGGTGCCGCGCCTCGACCACCCCGTCCGTGCAGAGCACCAGCACGTCCTCCGGCCCGAACGGCTGCCCCCAGGTGGTCGGCTCCCCCGCCGCGAGCCGTCCGAGGCCCAGCGGCACCCACGGGTCCGGCGCGTCCAGGACGTGCACCCGCCCTTCGCCGTCCACCCGGATCGGCGGCACGTGCCCGCACTGCAGCAGTTCCATCTCCCCCGGCGTGCGGAACTCCGCGAACAGCGCCGTGGTGAACTCCCCGTCCGGTACGTGCCGTTCGACGCTGGCCTCGATCCGCGCCGCGACGCCCCGCAGCCCGGGTTCGTCGTACGCGGCTTCGCGGAACGCGCCCAGCACCACGGCCGCCGTCTGCACCGCGGCGAGCCCCTTGCCCCGGACGTCGCCGACCGCGACCCGGGTCCCGTGCGGTGTCTCCAGGACGGAGTAGAGGTCCCCGCCGATCCGTGAGGCGTCCGCCGCCGACACGTACCGCACGGCGAGCCGCAGCGGCCCGACCACCGGCCCGGGCAGCCGCAGCAGGGCCCGTTGGGCGGCCTCGGCGACGGAGCTGACGGCCGCGAAGGCCGCCGCCCGCCGCATCCGGAGCCCGGCGACCCAGGCGGAGAAGACGGTGACCACCACGTAGCTGACCATCGCGCCGTAGAGGAAGCGCGCGTCGTTGATGTTGTCGACCTCGTCGTAGTGGCTGAGCCCGAACACCGCGACCAGCCCGAGCGCGCAGACCGCGAGGAGTTCGCGGGGCCTCAGGGTCAGCGCCGCGATCGTCGGCACGACGGTCATCAGCGGGGCGAGGTAGCGGTCCTTGCCGGAGAGGAAGTCCGCGAGCGCGACCAGCAGCATGGCCAGCAACGCCGGGGCGGCACGCCGCCAGAACGGCACGTCCTGCAGGTCGGCGGCCAGCAGGGCGTCGCGCTGCCGGTCCGGTGGCAGTCCGGCTGCCGTGGGAGCCGAAGGCGACTGGGCGCGGCGGATCGGGAACACATATCGAACATAAGGGACGATCACGACACCCACCCACCCGCTCCGTCGCCTACGATTCGAGGCACCTCCCCCCACCCCGCCGGGAATACCCCACAGGGGTACGGTGTCATCGAAAGAGGAACGCCGCACCAATCCCCAGGAGGCCCCGATGTCCAGCACCATCACCTACACCGTGTCCGGCATGAGCTGCGGCCACTGCGAGAAGGCGATCAGCGAGGAGCTGTCGGCGCTGGCGGGTGTCACCGAGGTCGCCGCCGACGCCAAGGCCGGGACCGTGACGGTCTCCTCCGCCGCACCGTTGGAGGACGAGCAGGTCCGCGCCGCCGTCGACGAGGCCGGCTACGAGCTGGTCGGCCGCAGCGCCTGAACCGCCGAGGTGCGACGGGGCCGGACCTGCGGCCCCGCCGCACGCCCCCGACAAGGAGCTGATCCGCATGAGCACGTCCGCCCCGGACGTCGAGGCCCGGGACCGGGTCGAGCTGTCCATCGGCGGGATGACCTGCGCCTCCTGCGCGGCCCGGATCGAGAAGAAGCTCAACCGGATGGACGGCGTCGAGGCCAGCGTCAACTACGCCACCGAGAAGGCCCGGGTCGACTACGGCCCCGGGGTCACCGTGGCGGACCTGATCGCCACCGTCGAGCGCACCGGCTACACCGCCGAGCTCCCGCCGTCTCCGTCCCCGGCCACCCCCGCTCCCTCGACCCCCGCCCCCTCGACCCCCACCCCGGGCCCCACCGCCACCTCCTCCGGGGCGTCGGCCACCGAGGAGCCGGCCCCCGCCTCCGGACCGGAGTACCCCCACCACGACCGCCTGCGCATCAGCGCGCTGCTCAGCCTCCCGGTGGTCCTGCTGTCGATGGCCCCGGCCCTGCAGTTCACCAACTGGCAGTGGCTGGCCTTCGCGCTGACCGGCCCGGTCGTGGTGTACGGCGGCCTCCCGTTCCACCGTGCCGCCTGGACCAACCTCAAGCACGGCGCGGCCACCATGGACACCCTGGTCTCGCTCGGCACCCTGGCCGCCTTCGGCTGGTCCTGCTGGGCGCTCTTCTGGGGCCACGCGGGCATGCCCGGGATGCACCACGGCTCCTCGCTCACCGTCGGCGCCACCGACGCCTCCTCCACGCTCTACCTGGAGACCGCCGCCGCCGTCACCGTGCTGATCCTCCTCGGCCGCCACCTGGAGTCCCGCTCCAAGCGCCGGGCCGGCGCCGCCCTGCGCGCCCTGCTCGACCTCGGCGCCAAGGACGTCGCCGTCCTGCGGGACGGCCGGGAGACGCGCCTGCCGCTGGACCGGCTGGCCGTCGGGGACCGCTTCGCGGTCCGGCCCGGGGAGACGATCGCCACCGACGGCGTGGTGGTCGAGGGCACCTCCGCGGTGGACGCCTCGATGCTCACCGGCGAGTCCGTCCCGGTCGAGGTCGCCGTCGGCGACGGTGTCACCGGCGCCACCGTCAACGCAGGCGGCCGCCTGGTGGTCGAGGCCACCCGGATCGGCGCGGACACCCAACTGTCCCGGATGGCCGAACTGGTCGAGCGGGCGCAGAGCGGCAAGGCCGCCGCGCAGCGCCTCGCCGACCGGATCTCCGCCGTCTTCGTCCCGGTGGTCATCCTGATCGCGCTGGCCACCCTGGTCACCTGGCTGCTGGCCTCCGACAGTCCCACCGAGGCCTTCACCGCCGCTGTGGCCGTGCTGATCATCGCCTGCCCGTGCGCCCTGGGCCTGGCCACCCCGACCGCCCTCCTGGTCGGCACCGGCCGCGGCGCCCAGCTCGGCATCCTGATCAAGGGCCCCGAGGTGCTGGAGTCCACCCGCAAGGTCGACACCGTCGTGCTGGACAAGACCGGCACCGTCACCACCGGCCGGATGACCCTGCTCGCCGTCCACACCACGGCCGGCACCACCGAGGCCGAGGCCCTGCGCCTGGCCGGAGCCCTGGAGCACGCCTCCGAGCACCCGATCGCCCGGGCGATCGCCGACGCCGCCGCCCAGGCCGGCGAACTGCCCGCCGTCGAGGACTTCCGCAGCCTCCCCGGCCGGGGCGTGGCGGGTGTCGTCGCGGGCCGCACGGTGGTCGCCGGCCGCGAGGCCCTGCTCGCCGACCGGGCACTGCACCTGCCGCCCGCCCTGGCCGAGGCCAAGGCCGCCGCCGAGGCCGCGGGCCGTACGGCGGTCGCGGTCGGCTGGGACGGCGAGGCCCGGGCCGTCCTGGAGGTCGCCGACGCGGTCAAGCCCACCAGCGCCGAGGCGATCACCCGGCTGCGCGCGCTGGGCCTGACCCCGGTGCTGCTGACCGGGGACAACCGGCCGGTCGCCCAGGCCGTGGCCGCCGAGGTCGGCATCGCACCGCAGCACGTGATCGCCGAGGTCATGCCGCAGGACAAGGTCGACACCGTCAAGCGCCTCCAGGCCGAGGGCCGGGTCGTGGCGATGGTCGGCGACGGCGTCAACGACGCCGCCGCCCTCGCCCAGGCCGACCTGGGCCTGGCCATGGGCACCGGCACCGACGCCGCCATCGAGGCCGGCGACCTCACCCTGGTCCGCGGCGACCTGCGCTCCGCCGCCGACGCCATCCGCCTCTCCCGCAAGACCCTCGCCACCATCAAGGGCAACCTCTTCTGGGCCTTCGGCTACAACGTCGCCGCGATCCCGCTGGCCGCCGCCGGGATGCTCAACCCGATGATCGCCGGAGCCGCCATGGCCTCCTCCTCGCTCTTCGTGCTCACCAACAGCCTCCGGCTGCGCCGCTTCCGACCGGCCTGAACCCCGACGGCAGCACACGGCGAGGGGCCCGGACCGCCACCGGTCCGGACCCCTCGCCGTGTTTCGGGCCTCAACGCCCCAGCAGCTCGCCGCCGTTGCAGTGCAGGATCTCGCCGGTGATGAATCCGGCCTCGGCCGAGGCGAGGAAGTGCACCGCCGCCGCGACCTCACCGGTCTCGCCGATCCGGCCGAGCAGGGTGCGGGCGGCCCGCCGGGCGACCTCGGCCTCGTCCAGTCGCGGCCCGAAGAACTCCGTGCCGCTGACCGTCCCCGGCGCGACGATGTTGGCGGTGATGCCCGAGGTGCCCAACTGGGCGGCCAGGAAATGGTTCCAGGCGTGCAGGGAGGCCTTCGCCGCGCCGTAGGAGCCGGCCCCGCGCAGGGCGGCGATGGAGCTGATGGTGATCACCCGGCCGGAGCCCGGGGTGAGCCGGTCGCGGATCGACTCGGTGAGCAGCACCACGGTCAGCACGTTGCGCTCGAAGTCGCCGCGCCAGCGGGCCAGCAGGGCGTGCGGGCCGCCGCCGACCACGGTCTCCCGGCTGCCGGCGTTGTTGACCAGCACGTCGATCCGCTCGGGCAGTTGGCGCACCGCCGCCTCGACGTCGTCCGGGTCCGCGAGGTCGCACACCAGTGGGGTGACGTTCGGGCCGAGATCGGCCGCGGCCTTCTCCAGGACCGCCCGGCGGCGGCCCACGATCACCACGCGGTCGTCCAGCTCGGCGAACCGCCGCGCGACTTCGTACCCGATTCCCGTGCCACCGCCGGTGACGACGACGTTCCTGGCCATCTGCGCACTCCCTCCCCAGTTCCGCCGCCGCGCTGCGAGTGTGCGCGACGGTCCGTACCGGAATGCCACGATTCCTATCACGCTCGGTTGCCGTGACTGCGGGGAGGGTGACGTCCCGCGCGGGAGGCGGTGTGGTATGGGCCGGGTACGACCCGCACACGGAGCGTGGCGAGAGGCAGCTCACACCCCCCGGGCGTAACTTCTCGCACCCTGATACGTCTTAGGTTGGTAGTGCGGCAGTTTTTTCCGACGGGCGAGGACGCGATGAACGGCAACGCGTCCCCGCGCTCGCGTCGGCTGCCGCCGACGGGGCTCCGGCGGGCCCCGGGAACGGTCGTCGTCCTCGACGGCCTTCGCGCACGGCGCCGGGGTTGTGGCGGGCTGGGGACGCTTTGAGCGGCCGTCCCCGGTCGCGGCCGGCCCCGGAGTCGTGCGCCGTACGGTTCCGTCCCCGCACGACCCCTCCGCGGGCCGCGCGGGGACACGAAGGGGCCCGGCCGCTCTGGCAGCGGCCGGGCCCCTTGTCGGCTTCCGCCCGGGTCAGCGCCCGTCGAGCGGCACGTAGTCGCGGATCGCGGTGCCGGTGTAGATCTGGCGCGGACGGCCGATCCGGCTGGTCGGGTCGTTGATCATCTCGTGCCAGTGGGCGATCCAGCCCGGCAGCCGGCCGAGCGCGAACAGCACGGTGAACATGCTGGTCGGGAAGCCCATGGCGCGGTAGATCAGGCCGGTGTAGAAGTCCACGTTCGGGTACAGCTTGCGCGAGATGAAGAAGTCGTCCTTGAGGGCGTGCTCCTCCAGCTTGAGCGCGATCTCCAGCAGCTCGTCGCTCTTGCCGAGCTGGCCGAGCACCTCGTGCGCGAGCTGCTTGACCTGGGCGGCACGCGGGTCGAACGCCTTGTAGACCCGGTGGCCGAAGCCCATCAGCTTGACGCCGGCTTCCTTGTTCTTGACCTTCGTGATGAAGGCGTCGACGTCGCCGCCGTCCTTCTGGATGCTCTCCAGCATCTCCAGCACGGCCTGGTTGGCGCCGCCGTGCAGCGGGCCCCACAGGGCCGAGATGCCGGCCGAGATCGAGGCGAACAGGTTGGCGTGGCTGGAGCCGACCAGGCGCACGGTGGAGGTCGAGCAGTTCTGCTCGTGGTCCGCGTGCAGGATGAGCAGCTTGTCCAGGGCGTTGACCACGACCGGGTTGAGCTCGTAGTCCTCGGCGGGGACCGCGAAGGTCATCCGCAGGAAGTTCTCGACGTAGCTCAGGTCGTTGCGCGGGTAGACGAAGGGCTGGCCCATCGCCTTCTTGTACGCGTACGCGGCGATGGTCGGCAGCTTGGCGAGCAGGCGGACCGTCGACAGGTGGCGCTGGGCCGCGTCGAAGGGGTTGTGGCTCTCCGGGTAGAACGTGGACAGCGCGCCGACGACCGAGGACAGCATGGCCATCGGGTGGGCGTCCCGCGGGAAGCCCTGGAAGAAGCGCTTGACGTCCTCGTGCAGCAGGGTGTGCTGGGTGATCTCGCGGTTGAACTCCGCCAGCTGGTCCGCGTTCGGCAGCTCACCGTTGATCAGGAGGTACGCGGTCTCGATGAACCCGCCCTGCGAGGCGAGCTGCTCGATCGGGTAGCCGCGGTACCGCAGGATGCCGTTGTCGCCGTCCACGAAGGTGATCGCGGACTTGTACGCGGCGGTGTTACCGAAGCCGTTGTCCAGGGTGACCAGGCCGGTCTGCGGGAGCAGCTTCGAGATGTCGAAGCCGGCGTTGCCCGCAGTGCTCTCGACGACGGGGTACTCGTACTCGCCGTCCTGGTACCGCAGTACTACCGAGTTGTCGCTCACGTCTTCCTCACCGACGAAATGAATCCTCTTCCAAGGTGCCCTGACTGTCTCTACCATCCCCCATCCGGAGGACAGCCGCGCACCCGGGGTGGCCCGAAAGGGCCCGCCCCTACAAAACCTGCAGCCGCAGCCGGTACGAACCGGACAAGATCGGCACCACCCTAGGCTCTGCCGTAAATCTCTTCACGTCAAGAGAACATTAGAGGCAACCATCCTGTTGGATAATCATCCAGTAGTCAGCCGATGAGCGAGCGCGGTATGCCTCCGACCTGCGCTGACGGCCCGCACGGCCTGCGCGATCGCCTTGCGTGACCCGACCAGCACCACGAGTTTCCGTGCCCTGGTCACAGCGGTGTAGAGCAGGTTCCGCTGGAGCATCGTCCAAGCGGACATGGTGACCGGAATCACCACCACCGGGTACTCGCTGCCCTGCGAGCGGTGGATGGTCACCGCGTACGCGTGCGACAGCTCGTCCAGTTCGTCGAAGTCGTACCCCACCTCCTCGTCCTCGTCGGTGAGCACCGTCAACCGCTGGTCGTCCGCACTGAGGGCGGTCACCACTCCCACTGTGCCGTTGAAGACCCCGTTGCGCCCCTTGTCGTAGTTGTTGCGGATCTGCGTGACCTTGTCCCCCACCCGGAAGGTGCGGCCGCCGAACCGCCGCTCGGCCAGCCCCTCCCGGGCCGGCGTGACCGCCGCCTGCAGCAGCGTGTTCAGGTTCCCCGCGCCCGCCGGACCGCGGTGCATCGGCGCCAGCACCTGGACGTCCCGGCGCGGGTCGAAACCGAATTTCCGCGGGATCCGCCGCGCCACCACGTCCACCGTCAGCCCGGCCGCCAGCTCCGCGTCGTCCTCCGCGAACAGGAAGAAGTCCGCCAGACCCTCCGTCAACGGCGGCTTGCCCTCGTTGATCCGGTGCGCGTTGGTCACCACCCCGGACTGCTGCGCCTGCCGGAAGATCCGGGTCAGCCGCACCGACGGGATCGGGCCGCCCGGCGCCAGCAGGTCCCGCAGCACCTCCCCGGCCCCCACCGACGGCAGCTGGTCCACGTCCCCGACGAACAGCAGGTGAGCACCCATCGGAACGGCCTTGACCAGCTTGTTCGCCAGGATCAGGTCCAGCATCGAGGCCTCGTCGACCACCACCAGGTCCGCGTCCAGCGGCCGGTCCCGGTCGTACGCGGCGTCCCCGCCCGGCTTCAGCTCCAGCAGCCGGTGCACCGTCGAGGCCTCCACCCCGGTCAGCTCCGACAACCGCTTCGCCGCCCGCCCGGTCGGCGCCGCCAGCACCACCTTGGCCCGCTTCGCCAGGGCCAGCGTCACGATCGACTTCACCGTGAACGACTTGCCGCACCCCGGACCGCCCGTCAGCACCGCGACCCGCTCGGTCAACGCCAGCCGCACCGACTGTTCCTGCTCCGGCGCCAGCTCCGCCCCGGTCCGCTTCGCCAGCCAGTCCAGCGCCACCGGCCAGTCCACGTCGGTGAACCAGGGCATCCGGTCGGTGTCCGCACGCAGCAGCCGCAGCAGCTGGTTGGCCAGCGAGATCTCCGCCCGGTGGAACGGCACCAGGTACACCGCGGTGATCGGCTCACCGCCCTCCCCCGGCACCGGCTCCCGCACCACCCCCTCGGTCGCCACCAGCTCCGCCAGGCAGTCGATCACCAGCCCGACGTCCACCTGCAGCAGCTTCACGCCGTCCGCGATCAGCCGCTCCTCCGGCAGGAAGCAGTGCCCCTGGTCGCTGCTCTGCGACAGCGCGTACTGCAGCCCGGCCTTGACCCGCTCCGGGCTGTCGTGCGGGATCCCCACCGCCTGGGCGATCCGGTCCGCCGTCAGGAAGCCGATGCCCCACACGTCCGAGGCCAGCCGGTACGGCTCGTTCTTCACCACGCCGATCGAACCGTCGCCGTACTGCTTGTAGATTCGCACAGCCAACGAGGTCGACACCCCGACGCCCTGCAGGAAGACCATCACCTCCTTGATGGCCTTCTGCTCCTCCCAGGCCGCCGCGATCTTCTTCGTCCGCTTCGGCCCCAGCCCCGGCACCTCGATCAGCCGGCCCGGCTCGTTCTCGATCACCTCCAGGGTGTCCACCCCGAACCGCTCCACGATCCGCTCGGCGAACCGCGGCCCGATCCCCTTGATCAACCCCGAGCCCAGGTACCGCTGGATCCCCTGGACGGTGGCCGGCAGCACCGTCGTGTAGTTCTCCACCGTGAACTGCCGCCCGTACTGCGGGTGCGAGCCCCACCGTCCGTGCAGCCGCAGCGACTCCCCGACCTGCGCCCCCAGCAGCGCGCCCACCACGGTCAGCAGGTCGTTCCCGCCGCGGCCGGTGTCCACCCGGGCCACCGTGTAGCCGGTCTCCTCATTGGCGTAGGTGATCCGCTCCAGCACGCCCTCGACCTGCGCGAGCTGGCGCGGCTGCTGCCCCGACGGCGCCTGCTTGCTCACCGGGCCCCCTTCGACCGGTACGGGTGGATGATTCCGCTACGCACCGTACCGTCCTGCCCTGACAAGCCCACAGCCCCGGGGCCCGGCTCCGGCGTCGCGGAGCCGCCCCGGCACGGGGCCGGGGCCTGCCGCGCGGCGTCCGCGCCGAAGTGCCAGGCTGTGAGGGAGGGAAAGGGGGGCCGCCGATCGCGCCCGGCCGGGGCCGACCGCCGTCCGAGGAGCAGTGCCGACATGCTCACCACCGCCTTCCGCCCCGGCTCCCCGGACTGGCTCGACCTGAGCAGCCCCGACACCCAGGCCTCCGTCGACTTCTACACCGCGCTCTTCGGCTGGACCTACGACTCGGCCGGCCCCGCGTCCGGCGGCTACGGCTTCTTCACGCTCGACGGCCGGACGGTCGCCGCCCTCGGCCCGCTCCCCGAGAGGGGCTCCGCGCCCTGCTGGACGCTGTACTTCGCCACCGTCGACGCCGACCGCACCACCGAACGGGTCGAGCAGGCCGGCGGCCGCGTCCGGTTCGCCCCCTTCGACGTCTTCACGGCGGGCCGGATGGCCGGCTACACCGACCCCACCGGCGCCGACTTCGCCGTCTGGCAACCGCACGACACCCGCGGCCTCGACCTCGTCGCCGCGGAGGGCAGCCTCTCCTGGGCCGAGTGCCACAGCATCGACGCCGAAGCCGCCAAGTCCTTCTACCGCACGGTCTTCGACTGGCAGGAACAGGACGTCCCGTTCGAGGGCTCGGTCTACACCGTCCTCACCCCGGCGGGCGGTAGCACCGACGACGCTCACGGCGGCATCGTGCAGCTCGACCCCGGACCGACCGCCGTCGGCACCGGCTCGCACTGGCTCCCGTACTTCGAGGTCCCCGACCCCGACGCCGGCGTCGCCATCGCCGCCACCCTCGGCGCGACCGTACGGCTCCCGGCCACGGACGTCCACGGTGTCGGGCGCCTCGCCCGGCTGTCCGACCCGCACGGCGCCGTCTTCGCCGTCATCACCAGGACGAAGCCCGGGGAGTGACACCGGCTCACCTCCCGGCCGTCGGCCTCCCCACAGGCCCTCAGAAGGGACGTGAGGGGGTGCTACGGGCGTAGACAGGTGGGGGCCGGCCTCCCGATGGCTCCTATTCTCTGATCATGAGCGACAGGACCGATCTGACCATCCGCCGAGCCATCGAGGCGGACCTCCCCGCGATCGTGGCGATGCTCGCGGACGACCCACTGGGCGCGACCCGCGAAAGCCCCGACGACCTCACCCCCTACCGGGCCGCCTTCGCCCGCATCGACAGCGACCCGCACCAGCACCTCGTCGTCGCCGAGCGCGCCGGCCGGACCATCGGCACCCTCCAACTCACCGTCGTCCCCTGCCTCGCCCGCAAGGGCTCCACCCGCACGATCATCGAGGCCGTCCGCATCCATGCCGACGAACGCGGCACCGGGCTCGGCACCCTCCTGATCCAGTGGGCCGTCGAACGCTCCCGCGAACTCGGCGCCGACCTCGTGCAGCTCACCTCCGACGCCACCCGCACCGACGCGCACCGCTTCTACGAACGGCTCGGGTTCGTGCAGTCGCACCTCGGCTTCAAGCTGAAGCTCTGAACGCGCGGCAACGCAGACAGCAAAAAGCCCCTTCCCGGACCGGGAAGGGGCTTTTTGGAATGATTGTTCGGCGGCGTCCTACTCTCCCACAGGGTCCCCCCTGCAGTACCATCGGCGCTGTGAGGCTTAGCTTC
>NZ_JBVJJY010000009.1:0-230536 GCF_055585785.1 Kitasatospora sp. NPDC053308
GGCAGTCTGAAAATCACCCGCAACGCCCCTCTCCGGGCCACCCCCTGCGCCGCCCCTTCCGCAGCGCGTCCCTCTCGCGGGGTCGGGTGAGGGGGAGGTGGGGGGAGGGAGGTGGGATGGGTGGAGGGAGGTGGATGGGGTGTGCGGGGTGGGGTGGGTGTTGGGGTGGGTGGGTGGGGGTGTTGGGGGTGTGGCGAAGCCGCCGGCGCGGTGGGCGGCCGGCGGCTTCGGGGTGGGGGTCAGGCCTTGCGGAGGTGGAAGGTGAGGCCGAGGGAGTCGTCGGTGAAGGGGGCGGAGTCCCAGTCGGGGGTGCCGGCGGCGAAGTCGGTGGCGAGGACCTCTTCGGCGACGAGGGGGCCGTGTTCGGCGATGGCCTCGGCGGTTTCCTCGGAGGTGGCGCGCCAGCGGAGGACGATGCGGTCGGCGACGTCCAGGCCGGAGTTCTTGCGGGCCTCCTGGATCTGGCGGATGGCGTCGCGGGCGATGCCGAGACGCTTGAGTTCCGGGGTGATGGCCAGGTCGAGGGCGACGGTGGCGCCGGACTCGTTGGCGACGGCCCAGCCCTCGCGCGGGGTCTCGGTGATGATCACCTCGTCGGGGGAGAGGGTGATCGGTTCGCCGTTCAGGTCGACGCCGGCTTCGCCGGTGGTGCGGAGGTCGGCGGCGAGCTGGGCGGCGTCGGCGGCGGCGACGGCCTTGGCGACGTCCTGGACGCCCTTGCCGAAGCGCTTGCCGAGGGCGCGGAAGTTGGCCTTGGCGGTGGTGTCGACGAGCGAACCGCCGACCTCGGCGAGGGATTCGAGGGTGGCGACGTTGAGTTCCTCGGCGATCTGCGCGCGCAGGTCGGCGGGCAGCTCCTCCCAGCCCTGGGCGGCGACCAGTGCGCGGGAGAGCGGCTGGCGGGTCTTCACGCCGGACTCGGCGCGGGTGGCCCGGCCGAGTTCGACCAGGCGGCGGACCAGGGCCATGTGGCGGGAGAGGTCGGCGTCGATCAGCGTCTCGTCGGCCTCGGGCCAGGAGGCGAGGTGGACGGAGGACGGGGCCTGGGGGTCGGTCGGGACGACGAGGTCCTGCCAGACCTGCTCGGTGATGAAGGGGGTGAGCGGGGCCATCAGGCGGGTGACCGTCTCCAGCGCCTCGTGCAGGGTGGCGAGCGCGGCGGCGTCGCCCTGCCAGAAGCGGCGGCGGCCGCGGCGGACGTACCAGTTGGAGAGGTCGTCGACGAAGCCGGAGAGCAGCTTGCCGGCGCGCTGGGTGTCATACGCCTCGAAGGCCGCGTCGACCTCGCGGACCAGGGTGTTCAGCTCGGAGAGCACCCAGCGGTCCAGCTGCGGGCGGTCGGCCGGGGCCGGGTCGCCCGCGGAGGGGGCCCAGCCGGAGGTGCGGGCGTACAGGGCCTGGAAGGCGACGGTGTTCCAGTAGGTGAGGAGGGTCTTGCGGACCACCTCCTGGATGGTGCCGTGGCCGACCCGGCGGGCGGACCAGGGCGAGCCGCCGGCCGCCATGAACCAGCGGACGGCGTCGGCGCCGTGCTGGTCCATCAGCGGGATCGGCTGCAGGATGTTGCCCAGGTGCTTGGACATCTTGCGGCCGTCCTCGGCCAGGATGTGGCCCAGACAGACCACGTTCTCGTAGCTGTTCTTGTCGAACACCAGGGTGCCGACCGCCATCAGCGTGTAGAACCAGCCGCGGGTCTGGTCGATCGCCTCGGAGATGAACTGCGCCGGGTAGCGCTTCTCGAACAGCTCCTTGTTCTGGTACGGGTAGCCGTACTGGGCGAAGGGCATCGAGCCCGAGTCGTACCAGGCGTCGATGACCTCGGGCACGCGGGTCGAGGTGCCGCCGCACTCGCGGCAGGCGAAGGTCACCGCGTCGATGTACGGGCGGTGCGGGTCGAGGGCGCTCTGGTCGGTGCCGGTGAGCTCGGTCAGCTCGGCCAGCGAGCCGACGCAGGTGAGGTGGCCCTCCTCGCAGCGCCAGATCGGCAGCGGGGTGCCCCAGTAGCGGTTGCGGCTGAGCGCCCAGTCGATGTTGTTGTTCAGCCAGTCGCCGAAGCGGCCGTGCTTGACCGTCTCCGGGAACCAGTTGGTGGCCTCGTTCTCGCGGATCAGCGCGTCCTTGACGGCGGTGGTCCGGATGTACCAGGACGGCTGCGCGTAGTAGAGCAGCGCGGTGTGGCAGCGCCAGCAGTGCGGGTAGCTGTGCTCGTACGGCAGGTGGCGGAAGAGCAGGCCGCGCTCCTTGAGGTCCGCGACCAGGGCCTCGTCGGCCTTCTTGAAGAACTGGCCGCCGACCAGCGGGACTTCGGGGGCGAAGGTGCCGTCGGCGAGCACCGGGTTGACCACCGGCAGGCCGTACTTGCGGCAGGTCGCGAGGTCGTCCGCGCCGAAGGCGGGGGACTGGTGGACGATGCCGGTGCCGTCCTCGGTGGTGACGTAGTCGGCGTTGAGGACGTAGTGCGCGTTCTCGATCTCGACCAGGTCGAAGGGGCGGCGGTAGGCCCAGCGCTCCATCTCGGCGCCGGTGAAGCGCTGTCCGGTGGCCTCCCAGCCCTCGCCGAGGGCCTTGGCGAGCAGGGGCTCGGCGACGACCAGCTTCTCGGTGCCGTCGGTGGCCACGGCGTAGGTGACCTCGGGGTGGACCGCGGCCGCGGTGTTGGAGACCAGGGTCCAGGGGGTGGTCGTCCAGACCAGCAGGGCGGCCTCGCCGGCCAGCGGGCCGCTGGTCAGCGGGAAGCGGACGAAGACCGAGGGGTCGACCACGGTCTCGTAGCCCTGGGCCAGCTCGTGGTCGGACAGGCCGGTGCCGCAGCGCGGGCACCAGGGGGCGACCCGGTGGTCCTGGACCAGGAGGCCCTTGTCGAAGATCTGCTGGAGCGACCACCAGACGGACTGGACGTACGACGGGTCCATCGTCCGGTAGGCCTCGTCCAGGTCGACCCAGTACCCCATGCGGGTGGTCAGCTCGGCGAAGGCGTCGGTGTGACGGGTCACCGATTCGCGGCACTTGGCGTTGAACTCGGCGATGCCGTACGCCTCGATGTCCTGCTTGCCGGAGAAGCCCAGCTCCTTCTCGACGGCGAGCTCGACCGGGAGGCCGTGGCAGTCCCAGCCGGCCTTGCGGGCGACGTGGTAGCCCTTCATGGTCCGGTAGCGGGGGAAGACGTCCTTGAAGACGCGGGCCTCGATGTGGTGGGCGCCCGGCATGCCGTTGGCGGTCGGCGGTCCCTCGTAGAACACCCACTCGGGGCGGCCCTCGGACTGTTCCAGGCTGCGCTGGAAGATCTTGTTGTCCTGCCAGAAGGAGAGGATCTGGTGCTCGAGGGCAGGGAGATCGACCTGTGCGGGGACGGGGTTATAGGAGCTCATCGCGGGCGTCTACCTCCGGCGGATGCTGGGACTGGATCCTCCGGAGGGACGAGACGGCCAGCCGTCCCGCGGTACCACCCTCCTTGGCCGCGGTGGTGCGTTGCGGCCCTCTTGTTTGGGCTTGCTGCCGGGTCTAGTGAGCCGCCGCGGCGGCCGTTCTTCCGGCGGCTCCGGGGTGATCTTCCCGCCGCGCACACCCCCGGGCTCGCACCGTCCCCGGGTCGCTGGTGGCTGCGTACGTCGGTACTCGTCCCATCTGCGCCTTGCAGGGCCAGTGTATCGGCCGGGCAAGTCGGTTTGTCCAAACCGTTTCCGGCGGGCGGCACTCGGACGCCGTCGCGGGGCTGGTCAGGAGGGCTGTCGGGTGGGGGTTAGGCGGGGGTGAGGTGGGCACAACCCTCTCAGCGCGCGGGGCGTGGCGGCTGGGGCGGCTGCCTGGGTGGGAACGTTGTGAGGCATCGGTATGTCATGTTGTGACCGGTTTTGATCGGGATTATCGTTCCGGCACTGGAAGCCGCCGGGAACCGGCGGCTCGATTCGTTCGTAGATGGGGTCGTAGCCATGGCTGAGAAGGGAACCGGCGCGGGTACCGCCACCAAGCGGGCACGCAAGGCCGTGGCGGTCGATCCAGGGGAGGGGACCGTGACCACTACCGCACCGAAGACCAGCACCGTCACCGCGCCGCGCGGGGCGGAGTCGGTGGACCCGGCCACGCTGCCGGTCCGGCCCGGCGAGGACCCGTGGACCACCGAGGAGGTCCACGAGCTGCACACCGAGCTGATCAGCGAGCTCAAGCGGCTGCAGGACGAGATCGACGCCGCCGAGGCGGCCATCTCCGGCCTGATGCGCGACTCCAACGACGGAGCCGGCGACGACCAGGTCGACGCCGGTACGAAGAACATCTCCCGGGAGAGCGAGCTGGCGCTGGCCAACAACGCGCGCGACAGCCTCGCCCAGACCGAGCGCGCCCTGGACCGGCTGGAGGGCGTCGGCTTCGGCACCTGCGAGTCCTGCGGGCAGGCCATCGGCAAGGCCCGGATGCAGGCCTTCCCGCGGGCGACGCTCTGCGTGCAGTGCAAGGCGAAGCAGGAGCGGCGCTGACCCGGTCGCGGGAGGGGCGGCGGAGCCCTTGACGAAGCGGGCGTCGGACCGGGTGGCCGGGACGGCGCGCAGGGTCGGGCTTGCCGTACGCTCGACCCGTAACGTCGCCTGACGCGTCCGCACGTGTGGACGCGGGCGGGTCGGCACTGGCCCACCACCCTCCCCCACCTACGGCCGGGGGAGCTCCATCGGCAGCGGAGCGGATCATCAGTACGCAAGGTTCCCCCCAGACCCGGGACGACGCCGTCCCGTCCCCCGCCGATGCCGTGGAGGTGCCCGTGGCCGATCCGTCCGAGGCGGCGTCCGTGGACGAACCGACGGCGGCGGAGAAGCCCAAGGGGCCGCGGCGGATCGGGGTGCTGCTGGTCGTCGCGGTGCTCGCCTTCCTGATCGACCTCGGCAGCAAGCTGCTGGTCGTCGCCAAGCTGGAGAACCACGCCGCGATCAAGGTGATCGGGGACGTCGTCACCCTCCAGGTGATCCGGAACTCGGGTGCGGCCTTCGGGATGGGCCAGGCGCTGACCGTCGTCTTCACCATGATCGCCGCGGCCGTCATCGTGGTGATCTGGCGGATCGCCCGCCGGCTGTACAGCCTGCCCTGGGCGATCGCGCTCGGGCTGCTGCTCGGCGGCGCGCTGGGCAACCTCACCGACCGGCTGTTCCGCTGGCCGGGCGTCTTCCGCGGGCACGTGGTGGACTTCATCTCCGTCCAGCACTTCGCGGTGTTCAACCTCGCCGACTCGGCGATCGTCTGCGGCGGGATCCTCGTCGTGCTGCTCTCCTTCCGGGGCAGCAACCCGGACGGGACCGTCCACCAGCAGGGCGACAAGGCGGAGTAGCGGCCGAGGGGCGGCCAGGCCCCCGGGGAGTGCGGCGCGCGGGGGCGGGGCGGGTTTCCGGCATACTCGTACGGGTGAGTACCGCAGCGCAGATCCGAAGCCTCCCCGTTCCCGACGGCCTGGAGGGCGAGCGCCTCGACGCCGCCCTGGCCCGGATGTTCGGCTTCTCCCGGACGAAGGCCGCCGAACTGGCCGCCGAGGGCAAGGTGACGCTCGACGGCGCCGTGGCCGGCAAGTCGGACCGGGTGACCGCCGGTTCCTGGCTGGAGGTCGAGATCCCCGCCCCGGCCGCCCCCGTGCAGATCGTCGCCGAACACGTCGAGGGCATGCGGATCGTCCACGACGACGAGGACATCGTGCTGGTCGACAAGCCGGTCGGCGTCGCCGCGCACCCCAGCCCGGGCTGGACCGGCCCCACCGTGATCGGCGGGCTCGCCGCGGCCGGCTACCGGATCTCCACCTCGGGTGCGGCCGAGCGGCAGGGCATCGTGCACCGGCTGGACGTCGGCACCTCGGGCCTGATGGTCGTCGCCAAGTCCGAGCGCGCGTACACCGACCTCAAGCGGCAGTTCCACGACCGGATCACCGAGAAGCGGTACCACACGCTGGTCCAGGGCCACCCGGACCCGATGAGCGGGACGGTCGACGCGCCGATCGGGCGGCACCCCAGCTCGGACTGGAAGTGGGCGGTGACCCGGGACGGCAAGCCGTCCGTCACGCACTACGACCTGATCGAGGCGTACCGGGCCGCGTCGCTGCTGGCGATCAAGCTGGAGACCGGGCGCACCCACCAGATCCGCGTCCACATGTCCGCGCTGCGGCACCCCTGCGTCGGCGACCTGACGTACGGTGCCGACCCGACGCTGGCCAAGCGGCTCGGGCTCGGCCGGCAGTGGCTGCACGCGGTGTCGCTCGGTTTCGAGCACCCGTCGGACGGACAGTGGGTCGAGTTCTCCAGCGAGTACCCGGACGACCTGAAGAAGGCGCTGGACATCATCGCGGCGGAGAGCTGAGGTGGCGGCCGAGGCCCGGGCCGGCGTCGGTGCGGGGCTGAGGGGCGGGTCGGGGGCCGTGGTCCGGATCGCCGAGGGGGAATCGGACCTGGCGCTGGTGCGGGAGGTCCGGCGCGCGGTGTTCGTCGTCGAGCAGAACGTGCCGGAGGAGCTGGAGTACGACGAGTACGACGCGACCTCGGTGCACCTGCTGGCCGTGGCGGCGGACGGCAGCGCGCTCGGGACCGGGCGGCTGATCTTCGGCGACCAGGCGCGGGAGCTGACCGGAGGCGTCGAGGGGCGGGTGCTGCTCGGGCGGCTCGCGGTGCTGCCGCAGGCCCGGGGGACCGGGCTGGGAGCGGAACTCGTGCGGGCGATCGAGGTCGCGGGCGTGGAGCGCGGCGGCTCGGAGATGGAGCTGCACGCGCAGGTGCAGGCGCTCGGGTTCTACGAGCGGCTGGGGTACGTGGCGCAGGGCCCGGTGTACGAGGACGCCGGGATTCCGCACCGGACGATGACGCGGGTGTTGTAGGCGGCGGCTTCCGACCCTTCGCGCGGGTCCCCGCGCCCCTGGTGGGGCGCGGGGATTCGTGCGTGGAGGGGTCAGTCGGTGGTGCGCAGGCGGGGGAGGGCCCGGGGGTGCTCGTCGCGCAGGTAGGCGATGAGTTGTTCGCGGATGTCGACGCGGAGCCGGGCGGCGTCGTCGGGGCAGCGGGCGGTCATGGTGGCGCGGACGACGATGGTGCTGGGGGTGGTGTCGGTGACCTGGAGGGCCCACTCGGCGCCGTCCCACAGGGGGTGGCGGTCGAGACGGGCGCGCAGGGCGGCGCGCAGGTCGTCGACCGGGGTGCTGTGGTCGAGGTGGAGCAGGACGGCGGCGAGCAGGCCCGGGTCGCGGCGGGTCCAGTTCTCGAAGGGCTTGTTGACGAAGTACGAGACCGGGACGATCAGCCGGCGGTGGTCCCAGAGTCGGACCACCAGGTAGGAGAGCGTGATCTCCTCGACCGTGCCCTGCTGGCCGTCCACCACCACGGTGTCGCCGATCCGGACGGTGTCGCCGAAGGCGATCTGCAGGCCCGCGAAGAAGTTGCCGAGGGTGCTCTGGGCGGCGATGCCGGCCACGATGCCGATGATGCCCGCGGAGGCGAGCAGGCCGGCGCCGACGGTGCGCATCGCGGAGAAGGTCAGCAGCATCACGGCGACGGTGACCACGACGATGGCCGCGGCGGCCACCCGGCGCAGCATGCTGATCTGGGTGTGCACCCGCTGCACCCGGGCCGGGTCGTCGACGCGCCGCTCGTAACGGCTGAGCAGGGCGTCCAGGAGCGCGGCGACCACGCGGACGGAGAGCCAGCCGAGCGAGGCGAGCAGGATGAGCAGGACGAGGTGGTGCGGGCCCTCGTCCCGGTGCAGGTGGAGGGCCTGCCGGAGCGGCTCGGTGGCGAGCAACAGGGCTGAGGCGACCACGAGTTGGAGCGGGACCCGGCAGCGGCGGAGCTGCGCCCAGAGCGGGGCGTCGGGCTCCCGGGCGGCGAGCCGCTGGAGGGTCTGGTCGACGATCCAGCCGATCGCCAGGGTGGCGGCGACGGTGGCGAGCAGCGAGATCAGCGGCCGGAGCATGGCCGTACGATACCCGGGCGCAGTGGGGCGAACCGGGCAAAGGGGTGGTCTGCTTCCGGGCGGCCTTATCGGGCGCCTACCCGGACGGCGGATACGATCAGCGCCCATGGAGTTCGGTGGGGCATGGCGTCGTCGGCGCGGCCGGGGTACGACGGTCGGGCGCAGGCTGCTGGCCGGTGCGGTGGCGCTGGTGGCGGTGGCCGGGGTCGGTACGGCGGCGATGGCGTCCGGCGGTGAGCAGGCGGTCCGCGAGGAGGACCGTTTCCTCAGCATGCCGGAGACGCCCGGAAGCACGCAGCAGGTCCAGCTGGACACCTCCTTCTTCACCGCCGGCAGCGGTCCGCGGCCGGCGGTGCTGCTCGCGCACGGGTTCGGCGGCTCCAAGGAGGGCGAGCGTGATCGCGCCCGGCAGCTCGCCCGGCAGGGCTACGCGGTGCTGACCTGGTCGGCACGCGGGTTCGGGCGCTCGGGCGGCAAGATCGGGCTCAACGCGCCGGACCGCGAGGTGGAGGACGTCCGGCACCTGGTGGACTGGTTGGCCCAGCGGCCCGAGGTGCAGCTCGACGGCGCGGGCGACCCGAGGGTCGGCATCACCGGTGCCTCGTACGGCGGGGCGATCTCGCTGCTGGCCTCCGCGTACGACCACCGGATCGACGCGGTGGCGACCCAGATCACCTGGTGGAACCTGGCGGACGCGCTGTTCCCGCAGGGGGTGCAGGGCTCGGGCGCCGCGGACGGCGTGTTCAAGAAGCTGTGGGCCGGGATCTTCTTCACCACCGGCTCCGCCGGGGACCTCGGGCCGTCCGGCGGCGCGCCGCGCGAGGGCGGCGAGGCCAAGCCGGTGGCGGACGGGGACGCCGGGTGCGGGCGGTTCCTGGAGCCGCTCTGCCGGATGTACGACCGGGTCGCGACCGCCGGGCACGCCGATCCGGAGGCCGTCGCGCTGCTGGACCGCTCCAGCCCGTCCTCGGTGGCGGCGCAGCTGAAGGCGCCCACGCTGGTGGTGCAGGGGCAGCAGGACTCGCTGTTCCCGCTCGACCAGGGTGACCGGATCGCGCAGGCGGTCGCCGCGAACGGCGCGCCGGTGGCGGTGGACTGGTTCGCGGGCGGCCACGACGGCGGGACGGACACCAGCGCCCGGGTCGACGACCGGGTCACCGCCTGGTTCGACCACTACCTGCGGGGGCGTGGGAACGACACCGGCCCGGCCTTCCGGGTGACCAGGACCGGCGGGGTGGACTCGACCGGCTTCCAGGCGGTGCTGCGCGGCGCCGACGCCGACCGGTACCCCGGGCTGGGCGGGACGGGTTCGCGGAGCGTCGCGCTGGCCGGCGGGGAGAAGACCGTCGCCAATCCGCCCGGCGGTGCGCCGCCCGGGATCTCGACCCTGCCGGGCATCGGCGCGCTCAGCCAGGCGGCCTCGCTGGGCGCCGGGCTGTCGCTGGACTTCCCCGGGCAGAGCGCGGCCTTCGACTCGGAGGCGCTGGACACACCGCTGCACCTGACCGGCCAGCCCACCGTGCCCGTGCGGGTGACGGCGGACCGGCCGGACGCGGTGCTGTTCGCGAAGCTGTACGACGTCGGGCCGGACGGCAAGGCGGTGCTGCCGCAGCAGCTCGCGGCGCCGCTGCGGGTGACCGGCGCGGACGCCGGGCGGACCGTCACGGTGGCGCTGCCGGCGGTGGACCACACCTTCCCGGCCGGGCACCGGGTGCGGCTGGTGCTGGCGACCACCGACCTCGCGTACGCGTCGCCCGTCGAGCCGGCGAGCTACCGCGTCGCGCCGGCCGGGGCGATCACCGCGCCGACCGTCGAGGAGCTGGCCACCGAGGCGGCGCCGCTGCCCGCGCGGACCTGGGTGCTGCCGGTGGTCGCCGTGGTGGTGGCCGCCGGGCTGGTGCTGCTGCCGCGGCTGCGGCGCCGGCGGGCGACGGGCCCCGGTCCGGACTTCGATCCGGAGCTGGCCGCGGTGCCGCTGCGGATCAGCGGACTGAGCAAGCGCTACAAGGGCTCCCAGGACCGCTACGCCGTCCGGGAGCTGGGCTTCCGGGTGGAGCAGGGGCAGGTGCTCGGACTGCTCGGGCCGAACGGGGCGGGCAAGACCACGACGCTGCGGATGCTGATGGGGCTGATCCGGCCGGACGCCGGGGAGATCCGGATCTTCGGGCACCTGGTGCGGCCCGGGGCGCCCGTGCTGTCGCGGGTCGGGGCGTTCGTGGAGGGCGCGGGCTTCCTGCCGCACCTCACCGGGCGGGCCAACCTGCGGCTGTACTGGCAGGCGACCGGGCGGCCGGAGGCCGACGCGTGCTTCGAGGAGGCGCTGGCCATCGCCGGGCTCGGCGAGGCGCTGGACCGCGCGGTGCGGACGTACTCGCAGGGCATGCGGCAGCGGCTGGCGATCGCGCAGGCGATGCTCGGGATGCCGGACCTGCTGATCCTGGACGAGCCGACCAACGGGCTGGACCCGCCGCAGATCCGCGAGATGCGCGAGGTGATGATCCGGTACGCGGCGGGCGGGCGGACCGTGATCGTGTCGAGCCACCTGCTGTCCGAGGTCGAGCAGAGCTGTACGGACCTGGTCGTGATGGACCGCGGGCGGCTGGTGACGGCCGGGGCGGTCGGAGAGATCGTCGGATCGTCGGAGCTGCTGATGATCGGCGTCGCCGGTCCGTACGACCCGGAGTCGGCGGCCGAGAAGGTGGCCGCGCTGGCCGGGGTCGGTTCGGCGGAGGCCGTCGAGGGCGGACTGCTGGTGCGGCTGGACGGGCTGGCGGCGAGCGAGCTGCTGGCCGAGCTGGTGCGGCTGGGGGTCCCGGTGGAGAGCGCCGGGCCGCAGCGCCGGCTGGAGGACGCGTTCCTGTCGTTGATCGGAGGTGGTGCGCAGTGAGTGCCATGGTGTCGGCCGACCATGCGGAGGGGTACCGGGCGAGCCGGACGCTGCCGCTGCGGGTGGAGGCGATGCGGCAGCTGCGCCGGCGCCGCACCCTGGTGATCGGCGCGGTGCTGGCCGCGATGCCGTTCGTCATCCTGGCCGCGTTCCAGATCGGCGGCACCCCGGACCGGCCGGACCGGACCACCTTCATCGAGCTGGCCACCGCCTCGGGCGCCAACTTCGCGGTCACCATGCTGTTCGTGGGCACCGGCTTCATGCTGGTGATCCCGGTCGCGCTGTTCTGCGGGGACACCGTCGCCTCGGAGGCCAGCTGGTCCTCGCTGCGCTACCTGCTGGCCGCGCCCGTGCCCCGGGCGCGGCTGCTCGCCCGCAAGTTCGTGGTCGGGCTGGCGTTCTCGGCGGTCGCGGTGGTGCTGCTGCCCGCGATCGGACTGGTCGTCGGAACGGCGGCCTACGGCTGGGGGGACCTCAAACTGCCCGCCGGGGCCAGTCTGCCGGCGGGCGAGGCGCTGCCCCGGATCGCGATCGCGGTGGCCTTCGTCTTCCTGAGCGAGATCGTGATCGCGGCGCTGGCCTTCTGGCTGTCCACGGCGACGGACGCGCCGCTGGGCGCGGTGGGCGGCGCGGTGTTCGCCTCGATCATCACCGGGGTGCTGGACGCCGTCACCGCGCTCGGCGACCTGAGGGAGTGGCTGCCGGGGCACTGGCAGTACGCCTGGGCGGACGCGCTGCAGCCGCAGCTGGAGTGGGGCGGCATGGTGCAGGGCGTCTCGCTGTCGCTCTCGTACGCGGCGGTGCTGCTGGCGCTGGCCTTCCGCGGGTTCGCGCGCAAGGACGTGGTGTCGTAGGGCGGCTGGTGCCGCGGCCGGCGTCGGGGCCGGTGTCGTGTGGGTCGGGCGGGGCATGGGGGATCATGGGTGGGTAGCTGACTCCCCTGGTGAAGGACCCGAACCGTGGCCCAGATCGTCCTCTTCCACTCCGCCTACGGCCTGCGGCCCGCCGTGCACGACGCCGCCGAGCGGCTGCGGGCCGCCGGGCACACCGTGCACGCGCCGGACCTGTTCGAGGGCCGGACCTTCGACTCGGTCGAGGACGGCCGGGCGTACCAGGAGGAGGCCGGGGGCAGCGAGGAGATGCTGCGCCGCGCCGTGACGGCCGCCGCGCCGCTGTCCGAGGGCGGGCTGGTGTACGCGGGCTTCTCGCTCGGCGGCGCGATCGCGCAGAACCTGGCGCTGGCCGACGAGAAGGCGCGCGGGCTGCTGCTCCTGCACGGCACCTCGGACCTGCGGGAGGACGCCGCCACCGAGATCCCCGTACAGCTGCACATCGCCGAGCCGGACCCGTTCGAGCCGGAGGACTGGCTGAACGCCTGGTACCTGCGGATGCGGCGGGCCGGGGCGGAGGTGGAGGTGCACCGCTACCGGGGCGCCGGGCACCTGTTCACCGACCCGGAGCTGCCCGATTACGACGAGGAGGCGGCGGAGCGCGCCTGGGCGGCGTCGCTGGACTTCCTGGCGGAGCTGGACGGCTGACGGGACTGGACGGCTGACGGGACTGGTCGGCTGACGGAGCTGGACGGCTGACGGAAGTGGTCGGCCGACGGGCGCTGAGGGCCCGTCGGGCGAGCGGGGCGAGGAGAAGGCCAGGTCGGGCGGGTGCCCCGACCTGGCCTTCGGCGTTGGGGCGGCAGCTTCTCCAGTGGCCGGTGGGGCTCGCGGGACGGGTGTGACGATCCGTCGGAGGGACGGTCGAGGGGCGGCGGAAGTGCCGGTCACCGGCGGGCCGCAGGCCGGAAGGACTGTTTCCGGACAGCTACCCACAGTCATCGCGAGGGTAGTGGTCCAGACCTCTTGACACGCTCTCGCCAGTCGGCCAGCGCGAATGATCGAACCACGAACTGTTGTTCACCGGAAGGCCGTCCGCGCGTCACGGTCCGGCGGCCGGTCAGGTTGACCGGAATCCCCACGGTGTCGTTGATCTGCAGGGAAACCTCTTCATAGAGTCGCGGTGCACTTCATACCTGACCAGCTCGCGAATCCGTGGAAATGCCGTCGGGCCATTTCCCGTGACCATCATCGGAGCGGCACATGCTTGTTCTCGGAATCACCAACAACGATCTGGCCGGCGCCTGCCTGGTGCAGGACGGAACCGTCGTCGCGGCTGTCAGCGAGGAGCGCTTCTCCCGGGTCAAGGACCACAAGACCTGGCCGGAGCAGTCGATCGACTACGTCCTGAGGGAGGCCGGGGTCACCCTTTCCGATGTCGACCGGGTGGCCTACGGGTGGCAGGCGGGATTCAGCGCGGAAAAGCACCTGCTGCTGTACGTGGACCGGATTTCGGAGGAGGCCCGGCTGCGCCCCGAGGCGCTTCCGCACCTCCGCAAGCGGATATCCGACGAAATTCGGAACGACCGCGAGAAGCGCGGTGAGTTCGATGCCTTCATCGAGGAGAACGGACTCCGCGGCAAGGTGGTTCTCGTCGACCACCACGAGTCGCACGGCCTGGGCGCCTTCCTCTGCTCCCCGTTCGACGACGCCCTCGTGGTCACCTGCGACGGCCGCGGGGACTTCCAGTCCCTGACCGTCACGCACTACTTCCCCGGCGGCGAGGAGGTGCTCCAGCGGGAGACCTCGATCGACAGCCTGGGCTACTTCTACGGCCGGATCACCAAGCTGCTCGGCTTCCGCCCGAACCGCCACGAGGGCAAGATCACCGGACTGGCCGCCAACGGCGACCCGGAGAAGCTCCTCCCGCTGATGCGGCGGATGATCGACGTCGAGGAGAACGGCGCGATCCGCGCCCGCTGTGGCGACTGGTACCAGCCGTCCTACGAGGGCTACTCGGAGGCGCTGCTGGCGGAGATCGGCGCCCACGAGCCGGCCGACGTCGCGGCGGCGGCCCAGCGGCACGTGGAGAACCTGCTGACCGCCGTGGTGGCGCGGCACATCGGCCGGGTGCCGAGCGGCAACGTCTGCCTGTCGGGCGGCGTGTTCGCCAACGTCAAGCTCAACCAGCGGATCTTCGAGACCCCGGGCGTGCGGAACGTCTACGTGCTGCCGCCGATGGGCGACGGCGGGCTGCCGCTGCAGAGCGCCGTGATCGTGGCCCACCGGGAGACCGGCGAACGCCCGCGGGTGCCCTCGATGGCGCTCGGGCCGGACGCGGCCATCTCCGAGGGCCGGCTGGAGGAGATCCTGCGGGACTACCCCGGGCTGCGCTACCGCCGCATCGGCGAGGGCATGCGGGAGGTGCTGCTGGACGCGCTGGAGGCGGACCAGGTCATCGGCACCTACCGGGGCCGGATGGAGTTCGGCCCGCGCGCGCTCGGCCGGCGCAGCGTCATCTACGGCACCGCCGACCCGACCATGAACGACTGGCTCAACAAGCGCCTGAACCGTACCGAGTTCATGCCCTTCGCGCCCATCACCGCCGAGGACCTGGCGGCCGACTGCTACGTGGGCTGGGAGCCCGAGCAGCCGTCGGCGCTGTTCATGACGATCACCTACGACTGCCACGAGTCGTTCGCCAAGGCCTGCCCGGCGGTGGTGCACGTCGACAACACCGCGCGCCCGCAGATCGTCCGGGCCCAGGACGACCCGTTCCTGCACGGCCTGCTGATGGCCTGGTACGACCGGAGCGGACAGGCGGCGCTGGTGAACACCTCGTTCAACAAGCACGAGGAGCCGATCGTCGGATCGCACCGGGACGCGCTCGACCCGCTCGCCGACGAGGTGATCGACCTGCTGCTGATCGACGACGTGTACCTGGTCTGGAAGGACGGTGCGGACAACTACATGGCGCGGCAGGCGGTTTGACCTGCCGGATCAACCGGTCGGGGCACGGGCCGGCGGTGTGGTCCAGACCGGTTGACCGTCCGCCCGTGGCACGTTGAACTATCGTCAGACCGTATGGCGCGAGCGCCGAGTGAGGAGACCGATGCAGCCGCTGCAGCCGCAAGCCGGGACGCGGTACGAGGTCGAGGCCGTCGTCTTCGACATGGACGGGGTCCTGATCGACTCCAGGCCCGTGATCGAGGAGGCGTGGCGGTCGGTGGCTCGGCGCCACGGCCGGGTGCTGACCGACCCGGAGATCGAGGAGTACGTCCACGGGCGGACCGGCGACCAGACGGTGCGGCTGATCTTCCCGGACCACTCGGACGTCGACCGGAAGGCCATCTGGGCCGAGGTGGACACCGTCGAGGAGCGGGCACCGTACCGGGCGATCCCCGGTGCGGACGGGCTCGCCGATCGGCTGCGGCACGCGGGCCTGCCGATCGGCCTGGCCACCAGCAGCTGGACCCGGAAGATCGACAACGCGCTGGGCGGGCTCGGCCTGCTCGACGTCTTCCGGGTGCGGGTCACCCGGGACGACGTCGAGCGGGGCAAGCCGCACCCCGACCCGTACCTGGCGGCCTGCCGGGGCCTCGGGCTCCGGCCGCAGCGCACGCTGGTCTTCGAGGACTCGGTCAGCGGGGTGCGCTCGGCCGTCGCGGCCGGGGCGGTGTGTCTCGGGATCGGTGGACCGGCCCTGGTGGAGGCCGGCGCGGTGGTCGCGGTGCCCGACTTCACCGCGCTGACGGTGGCGGAGGAGGCCGGGGTCCTCACCCTGACCGACCCGGACGGGCTGGCCGTCGTGGCGCTGGCGCTCGGGCGGCACGGTGGCTGAGGCGGGGACGGCGGAGCCGGCCGCGCCGGTGGCGTCCGGGGTGCCGGACTCGCCCGTGATGGGCCGGGCGGCGGCGGTCTCGGCGTTCGGCGTCTTCCTCGTCCTCGGCGTGCTCACCGCTTCGCTCGGTGCCTCGCTGCCCTTCCTGCGGGAACGTTTCGGCGCCGAGCACGAGGTCGGCCGGGTGGTCTCGGCGTACAACCTCGGCGCGCTCGCGGCGACCGTCGGGATCGGGCTGCTCGGGCGGCGGCTGAACGTCCGGGCGGCGCCGCCCGTCCTGCTCGGGGTCTTCGCGGCGGGCGCGGCCGGGATGGCGGCCAGCCCCGGCTGGGCCGCCTACCTCGGCTGCGCGGCGGTGACCGGCGTCGGCTACGGAGGGCTGGCGCTCACCCTCAACACGGCGTTCGCGCGCGGGTTCGCCGGGAACAGCGTGGTGATGGTCAACCGGCTGAACGCGGTCTTCGGGATCGGCGCGATGCTGGGCCCGCTCGCCGCCGGGGCCGTCGGGCACACGGACGTCCGGTTGCTCGCGCTGGCGGCCGCCGTGTGCACGCTGCCGTGCTTCCTGGTCGGGCGGGCGGGGGCGGTGCTCGCGGCTCCGGCGGGGGTATCGGGGGCGTCGGGAGTGTCGGGAGCTCGGTCCCGGAGCGGGCAGCCGGAGGACGGGCGGGGCGAGGGCGGCGGCCGGGAGGGCGGTCAACGGGCCCGGCTCGGCCTGGAGTTGCTGCCGTTCCTGCTGGTCGGCCTGGTGTACGCGGGCATGGAGACCGCGATCGGCACCTGGCAGTCGACCCAGCTGGTGCGCGACGGCTGGAGCACACAGGCCGCCACCACGGCGGCCTCGGGCTTCTGGGCCGGGATGGCGCTCGGACGCCTGGTCGTCCCGCAGCTGACCAAGCGGCTGCCGGGCCGCACCACCCTGCCCGGCTACCTGGCCGCCGGGCTGGGCGCGTTGGCGCTGGCCGCCGTACCGCACCTGGCCGTGGTCGCCTACCCGCTGGCCGGGCTGGCGCTGGCACCGGTGCTGCCCACGCTGATCGCCTGGGTCTCCGGCGTGGCGGCGGTGCCGCAGCGGGCGACCTCCGTGCTGACGCTGTGCTGCATGCTGGGCAACGCGGTGGTGCCGGCGGTGGTCGGGGCGCTCAGCGGGTCGGGCGGGGCGGCGGTGATTCCGCTGGTGCTGGCCGGGGCGTGCCTGCTCTGCCTCGGGCTCGCGCTGTGGCTGCGGGCGGCTCGGCGTTGACCGGCCGGCGGTGACGAGTCTGCGGTGACGAGTCTGCGGTGACGAGTCTGCGTCGACGGCCCAACCGCTGACGGGTTGCCGGTCGGCGGGCCGCCGACCGGCGTTCGGCGCCTGTCAGGCGGGGGTGCGCGGGGCGGTGCGGCGGTGGATCGGGCCTCCCGGGGTGTACCAGCCGGCCTTCTTGCGGACGGCCGGGCTGCCGTCCCCGGTGTGGCTGGCCTGCAGGGCGGCGAGGGCGCGGGGGTCGGTGTGGACGAACTTGCCGACGAGCTCGGCGGCCCGCATGCGGACCTGCGGGTCCGGATCGTCGGCCAGGTGCCGCAGGCCGGGGTCGAGCACCCGGTCCGCGCCCGGCGCGCAAGCGTCGTCCTTGCAGCGGTCGCAGGCCAGGGCGTGGAAGGCGGCGATCCGGACGCGGGCGTCGGGGTCGTCGGCCATGGCGATCAGCCGGTCCATCGAGTCGGTGTCGACCAGGTGGTCGAGGAGGCGGCAGCAGCCCTCCCGGACCACCGGGTCGGGGTGGGTGAGGCCGGTGCGGATGGCGTCGAGCGAGTCCGCCGCGCGGCGCAGCAGTTCGTGGTAGGCCGCCACGGTGCGCTGAGGGTCGCCCAGACAGGAGACGAGGGCTTCGTTGTCGGTCCGTGCGAATCCGAGCATGGGGCGAGTGTCCGCCGCACGGGGTGGTGGGGCAACGGGATTTCGGCCTGCGGGGGAGGTCCTGGAGGGGGTCAGCGCGGGCGGCGGCGGGTGCGGCCGACGATGAAGAGCGCGAGGCAGGTGACGGCGGCGATCCCGCAGGCGCCGATGCCGAGGGCGAGGAGCATGATCGTGCTGTCGTCCAGGCCCTGGACGAACTCATGGCCGGTGTGGCCGTCGGCGTCGACGGTGACCTTCTCGCCGTCCGGGTGGGCGGAGATGTAGTGGACCATGGCGACGATGCCGCCGACGCACAGGGCCGCGCCGAGTAGGAGCCAGCCGCCGGCCTTGCGGGTCCATTCCTCGCCGGTGAGCAGCTTGGCGTTCGGGCAGTGGTCGATCACGGCGTTGCCGAGGGCGGGCGCGTTGGCGGCCAGGCCGTCCATCCGGACCCGCTTGCCGCCGGTCAGGGTGAGGATGCAGCGGTAGTCGTTGCCGAAGCGGTGGGCGAAGGCCCCGACCGACTCCCGGCGGGTCGGAACGGTGATGGCGGACACCTGATCCCAGGCCCACATCCCCTGGTGGCCGCGGGCGTTGCCGTGGACCAGGCCGTACTCGCGGACCTCGAAGTACTCGCCGGCGCCGCCGCGCAGCGCCCGCACGGCCTGGGTGAGGCCGATGCCGAGCCCGCACGCGCCGAGGCCGAGGGCCACGCCGAGCCCCTGCCCGCCGCCCGGGGAGCCGTCGTCGCCGCCCCCGAAGAGGGCCCACAGGCCCAGCCAGGAGGTGAGTACGCCGATCGTGAGCGCCCAGGCGGCGTTGACCCACCGGGTGCGGGTGGCGACCGGGTGGCGGCTGAGGAGCGCTCCGAGGGCGTCGGGGGTGGCGGTGGTGTCGGTCACGGTGATCAGTGAAGCAGGAGTGGTTCGTCCACCTCAAGGGCTTTGACGCGGGCGGAAGTTGGCGGGGGCGACCGGGGAACGCGAACCGCCCGCCCGGAGGGTCCGGGCGGGCGGGGCGGTCGGCTCGGGTACGGCTCGGGTCACGCCATGGGCTGGGGCCTGATCATGGCGAAGGGGGCGCCCTGGGGGTCGGCGACGACGGTCATCCGGCCCGCCATCATGTCGAAGGGCGGGGCGAGGACGGTGCCGCCCCGCTTGATGAGGGCGTCCGCGGTGGAGTCGACGTCGTCGACCGCGAAGTAGGTCAGCCAGTGCGCCGGGGTGCCGGGCGGGTCGTTGGCGAGCAGGGTGGCGCCGCCGACCGCCCGGCCGCCGACCCGGACCTCCCAGTAGGCGTCCGCGCCGTCCAGCGGCTCGATCTCGATGCCGAACGCCTCGCCGTAGAAGGCGGCGGCCCCCTGGATGTCGCTGGTGTGCAGCTCGTTCCAGGTCAGCGCGCCGGCCTCGTTGACCACCTGCGCGCCGAAGAACTCGCCCGGCTGCCAGACGCCGAACACGGCGCCCTGCGGGTCGGCGGCGACCAGCATCCGGCCCAGGGCGCCCACGTCCATGGCCGGGACGAGCAGCGTGCCGCCGGCGGCGACGATCGCGTCCTGGGTGGCCCGGGCGTCGCTGGAGGCCAGGTAGCTGGTCCAGACGGTCGGCGGCTCCGGCTGGCCCTCGGGGGCCATCGTCGGGCCGATGCCGGCCACGGCCTTGCCGTTGAGCTCGCAGACGGCGTAGCCGCCGAACTCGGCCGGGCCGGGCTTGCCCTGCCAGCCGAGCAGGTCGCGGTAGAAGTCCAGCGCGGCCTGCTGGTCCTTCGCCATCAGGTCGACCCAGCAGGGGGTGCCGGTCGCGTACGGGGTGGTGACCTCGGGCATTTTGGCCCTTTCTGGTGGGGTTTGCTGCCGGTCACGATTTCGCCGCCGGCGTCGTGGCGCCACTCGACACGCCGCCGTCGGCGGCGAGCCCCGACCGGCCTCCGGGCCTGGTGGGCGCGGGGGGCGGGGCTGCGCCGGCCGGTCGGGGCGCGCTCCGGGCGGTCGTCCGGGTGCGGCCGTTCGAGCGGCAGGCCCGTGCCCGCCCCGCGAGGGTGACGGCCGGTGACGGTTCGATGGCCAACCCTTCTTCGTGGCACCACCAGACCCCTGAGCCGGCGCCGCGCGCCGGCCGCTCGCCACGGGAGGCGCCACGCCATGACGTCCGGAAGAAGGAAGACGGGAAGCGGCCGACGGTTCGCTGTCGCCGTCATCGCCGTTGTCGTCCAGCTGGGAGGAGCGGGGCAGGCCCTCGCGGCCCGGGGCGGTTTCGAGTCACGGCCGCAGGCGGCCGCGGGTGTCGGGCAGGGTACGGCCGGCACGGGCAACCACACGGCGGTGCTGGGCTGCGAGGACTGAGGGCGGGGAGCCGTCCGTTCCGTGGCCCCTCGCGCCGGTGGGCGTGAGGGGCCACGGCTGCCCGGGGCGTGATGCGGTCGGCTATTCTAGCGCTAGGATACGTGCATGGACGCAGGGCTGACCGCCGCCGAACTGACGCTGCTGGGACTGCTCGTGGAGCAACCCCGGCACGGGTACGAGCTGGAGAAGGTGATCGCCGAGCGCGGCATGCGGGAGTGGACGGAGATCGGGTTCAGCTCGATCTACTACCTGCTCACCAAGCTCCGCCGGCGCGGCCTGATCGACCAGCCCGCGGGATCGCCGCCGGGGGAAGGCAAGGCGCGCAAGGTGTACGCCGCGACCGACGCCGGGCGCGCGGCCTGCGCGGCGGCGGCCGTCGAGGCGATCGCCGTGCCGCACCCGCTGTTCCCGCGCGTCCTGGTCGGACTGGCCAACCAGCCGGCCGTCGAGCCCGAGGAACTGCTCGCCGCCCTCGACCGGCGGGCGCGGGCGCTGGCCGAGCGCGCCGAGGAGGTGCGCCGGGCGGCCGCCGCCGCGGGGGCGGCCGGGGCGGGCACTCCTGGGTTCGTGAGCGCCATCTTCGACTACAGCACGGGCCAACTGGAGGCCGAGCAGGCCTGGTTGGCCCGGTACCGGGCTTCGCTCGACGACGCCCGCCGACCGGGGAGGAGCACGACCGTGGCACCGTACGACGTGAAGCGGGAGAAGAAGCCGTTCTACGCCCCCAAGAACACCGGGTGGAACCTGGTGGAGGTTCCCGAGCAGCAGTACATCGGGATCGACGGCACGGGGGACCCCAACACCGCGCCCGCGTACGCGGCGGCCGTGGAGGCGCTCTACGCGGTCGCGTACACGGTGAAGTTCGCGAGCAAGGGCGGCGCGGACGGCGGCGACTTCGTCGTCGGCCCGCTGGAAGCCCTGTGGTGGTCGGACCGGCCGGAGGTCTTCACCACGCGGGAGAAGGACTCCTGGAACTGGACCGCGCTCATCAGCATGCCGGACTGGATCACGCAGGAGGCGATCGAGGAGGCGAAGCGGACGGCGTCGGCGAAGAAGAAGCTCCCGGCGGTGGCGCAGGTGCGGCGGCTCACGCTGACGGAGGGTCTGAGCGCCCAGGTGCTGCACATCGGGCCCTACGAGGACGAGACCCCGCTGATGGAGGAGCTGCACCAGGTCTTCCTGGAGGCCGAGGGCCTGCGGCCGTCGGGCCACCACCACGAGATCTACCTCGGCGACCCGCGGAGGACGGCGCCCGAGAAGCTGAGGACGGTGGTGCGGCAGCCGGTCGAGCGGGTCGGCTGAGCCGGGACCGTGAGCCCGCGCCGCGGGACGTCGGACAGGCCGACTTCCTGTGCGCGGGCGGCGGCGCGGCGGCGGCGCGGTGGTGACGCTGAGCAGGGGCGTCAGGCTGACGGGCCATGTGGCGAGATGCGGTGCTCGGGGTGTTCCCGGGGAGCGGGTTCAGGGAACCGGCCGAGGAAGCGGTGGTGGCCGAGGCGGCGCGGCGGCTCGGGGACGAGCTGCCCGGCGAGCTGAGGGCGCTGCTGGCGGAGACGGACGGGATCGTCGGGCGCAGCGGTGTGGACACGGTGTGGTCCGTCGAGCGGATCGTCGAGCAGAACCTGCTGTTCCGGACGGACGCCTCGTTCGCGCAGCTGTACATGCCGTTCGACGCCCTGCTGTTCTTCGGCGACAACGGCGGGGGCGACCGGTTCGCGTTCGTCCGGACGCCGGAGCGGCCGGACATCTTCGTGTGGGAGCACGAGAGCGACAGCCGGCGTTGGGTGGCGAACGACCTGGGGGACTACCTCAGGAGGTCGCTCGCCCAGGGTGGGGACGACTGGTACTGCTGAGACCCGCTGTCGGTGGTCGGGACGACCGGGATGCGGCCTCAGTGGAGATGGGGGACCCGCGGCGCGTCGGCGTCGTACTCCAAGGCCCAGGCGCGGGAACCCGTGAGCACCTTCCGGGGCGGCCATGCCCCGCCCAGCAGTCCCGCCACGGTGGGGTGGGCACTGCTGACGATGTGTGGCGCCGGGCGGTCGATCGGGGAGTCGGGTATCGCGGCGGACACCTCGGCGCGCAGGATCCTGCGCCCCCACGGCTCCAGGGCGTTGGCGAGGAGACCGTCGAACCGCATGGTCGCGTACTCCTCGTCGCTGCCGTCGCGGCCCAGTTCGGAGATGTAGCGGTACGTCTCCCAGTCGATCGAGACCCACACACCGAAGGTCGCCACCCGCCCGTCGGTCAGGGGGACCGGCAGCAGTGCGCGGGTGAAGGGACCGAGGTTGTCGGTGGCGACCATGAAGTCGGACAGGAACCGGATGTGCGTCTGCTGCTGGTAGGCCGACATCCTGGCCACCGGATCCGGCAGGGACACGTTGAACCGGGGATCGCCCGGATCCAGGGCGCCGTCGCAGCACGTACACGTGGGTACGGACGGAGAGGGCGCGCTGCCCGCCCCGGGGCCCTTGTTCCTGCCTCGCCACCAAGCCATGGTCGGAGACTCAACCACACACCGGCCGCCTAGCGCCAGGGACGTCCTCGGGAGCCTCCGGCGGAGGTCGCGCGAGGAGGGGACGGCGTGGGAATCCGGTGACGGAGAAGCCGCACCAGGTCTTCCCGGAGACCGAGGGCCCGCGGCCGTCGGACCACCACCACGGGATCTCCCTCGGCGACCCGCGGAGGACGGCACCCGAGCAGCTGAGGACGGTCGTGCGGCAGCCGGTCGAGCGGGGTGGGCTGAGGCGGGACCGTGAGCCCGCCCGCGGGCTGGTCCGGGATTGTCCAGGGGCTCGGATCGTGTCGCGCCCGAGAGGCGGAGCAGGTCGGGGACGGCGGACGGCCGCCCGGCCGGGAAACCCCCGGCCGGGCGGCCGTCTCTGCCGGTCCTCCGCTCAGCGGCAGTTGGTGGCGCTGTTGTAGTCGGCGTTGACGAAGCCGTGGGTGTACTCGGTGTCGAAGAAGTAGCGGCCCGTGTTCCGGTCGCGGCCGAGGTACTTCCAGCGGTACTGGATGCTGAAGCCGTTGTCGGTGGAGTTGAGGTGCCGGCTGGCCTCACCGAAGGTCTTCGGGCCGACGACGCCGTCGGCCTCGGAGGCGCCGAGGTAGTGGGCCTGCCAGGCCTTGGTCGCGGCCTGGGTCCTCGGGCCGAACTGGCAGTCGACGTCGACCTCGGAGAGGTAGCCGTCCTGCCACAGGACCAGCTGCCACAGGCCGGCGGCGCCGCTGTGGGAGTGCTGGGTGGTGGAGATCAGGCCCTCGTCGGCCCAGTCGTTGCTGTAGTCGCCCCAGCTGGTGTCGACGAAGCCCGTCGAAGTGCTGGCGTGGGCGCCCACCGTGCTGGTGGCGAGCGCGCCGAACGCCAGCGCCGCCGCGGCGAACGCCCGGGCGCAGTGGCGGGCCGTGCGGGTGACCTTGTTGTCCATGGTTCTCGTCTCCCCGTGTGTGATGTGAGTGGTTCGTGTGCCGTGGCAGCCGGGAGCTATCGATCGTTCGCCATGTGCTCGGCGCCGCTGCCTACTTGACGGTCCATTGGGTGACGGTGCCGAAAGTGGCGGAAGGCGGCGGTGCCGCCGCGATGGCGGCCTCCGGGTCCGTCGGCGCCACGAACGGGCTTCCTGGCTCGCCACAAGGTAAGCAGCAGACGGCGTGTAGCTGACGCCGTCTCACACGAGTCCCAGGGTCGGCGAAGGCGTCTCATGCCGATGAGCTGGGATGTGGGACGGCGGTGGAGGTGAACGTGGAGACGTCTCAGGCTGCGTGTGCCGCCGCGGGTCGTCAGTGGTCGGCTTCGGCCAGGGGGGAGGGGGCGCTGACGGGTTCGGGGCGGCGGGTGCGGTCGGCCCAGGCGGCGAGGGGAGGGGCGGCTGCTCCCAGAGCGGCGAAGAAGACGCCGAGGAGGAGCCAGCCCGGGTGGCCGAGGGTGAGGACGACGCCGGTCAGGACGAGTGGGGCGAGGGCCCCACCGGCGTCGAAGCCGATGCCGAGGAGGCCCTGGTACTGGCCCTGCGCGTGGACGGGCGCCAGACCGAAGCCGAGGGCGTAGCCGCCCGAGGACTCCCAGACCTCTCCGATGCTGTGGACGCACACGGCGAGGACGGCGAGCACCGGTGCCACCCAGGCGGGGACGTCGGCGGTCAGTGCCATCAGGGGGCAGCTGAGGAGGAAGAGGAATCCCGCGCGGCGGAGGGCTCGGCCGCCCTGGGTGGGGGTCTCGACCTTGGAGCCGAGTCGGCTCTGGAGCAGGACGCAGACGCCGCTGTTGACCGCGTAGACGGCTGCGACGGTCCAGCGCGGGGCGTCGGTGTGGGCGCTCAGCCAGATCGGGAGAAGGAGGGAGACGGTCTGGTACTGGAGGCCCATGGCGCTGTAGAGCGCGACGAAGGACACGTACGGGCGGTCGGTGAGGACCGACCACCGGCGGTGTTCCTTGGGGCGGGGGAGGGGCCGGTAGTTCGGAACCCCGAGGAGCGCGACCACGGCGGCACCGGCGAAGCTGGCGGCGTTGGCGAGGATCAGGGTGGTGTAGGCGGCGCGGGTGTTGATCTGGACGGCGAAGGCCGCGCCCAGAGTTCCCACGACGACACCGAGGTTGACGAAGGTCCGCAGCTTGGCGCGGAAGGCGGCCGCGCGTTCGTCGGCGACCCTGGCGATGAGGGCGCCGCCGGAGGCGTTGGCGGCGGTGGCGGCGAGTCGGTCCAGGGTGGCGACGAGGGTGAAGGCGAGCCAGCCGTCGATGAGGACGAAGGCCGCCATGGTGAGGGCCTGGAGGGCGAGGGCGAAGAGCCACACGGTGCGGGGGCCGTGGCGGTCGGCGAGGTTCCCGGCCGGGATCCCGGCGGCCAAGCCGCAGAGGCCGGCGATGGTCAGGCCCGCGCCGACCTGGGTGGCAGGCAGGTGCACCACGAGCGTGAAGTAGAGGATGGAGGCGGTGTTGAAGAGGCCGTTGCCCACCCGGTTGACGAAACTCGCGATGATCAGCGCCCGCTGCGGGCCGCCGGACGTCGACCCGCTGGATGTGTGGTGTCTGGACCCCCGCCTCAGCATGCCGATCAGGCTAACAGGGGGGTCCTTCGTGAACGCCCCCTCGCCCGGGGAGGGCGAGGGGGCGGGAAGTGTCAGGCGTGGTGGTCGAATTCGCCGGCTTTGATGGCGTGGAGGAGGGCGGCGAGGGCGGCGGGGGTGGTGTGGAGGATGGTTTCGCCCTCGTCGGACTCGCGGAGCTCGACTGTGCCGCCCACCGTGCGAACCTCCACACAGTTCTCGACGTTGCCGCTGAAGGAGGACTTCTGCCAGTCGGAGTCGGTCATGATGGGCCCTTTCACAGGTTTCGCGCGATCTTGCGAATCAAGTCGCGAGAGTCATCCTCGCTCAGCGCTGACGCTTCGGTGCGTTCGAAGATTGCTCGGTAGCTGGTCAGCTCGCTGACGGCATCGAGGTATTCGGGGCCGTGGGAGGACTCCCGCTCCACGGTGTCCAGTTCAGGGACCGCACCGAAAGCGTATGTGAGGTTCTCGGCGGGCCCGGGGAAGGTCTCGATGTCGAACGGTACGACGCGAATGGTCATCCAGGGCAACTCGGAGTCTTCGAGGAGGGCAGCGAGCTGCTCCTTGAGGACCGGCGTGCCGCCGAACCGCGTCCACAGCACTGACTCGTAGATGAAGTAGGTGACTGGCTTCGGATTTCGCCGCAGATCGGCTTTGCGCTCCATCCTGAACGCGGTGCGTGCCTCCAGCTCGTGCCGAGGCAGCGGTGGGAAGACACGGCCGAAGACGGCCGACGCGTAGTTGAGCGTTTGGGAGGGACCAGGCATGTGTGTGAGAAGCCACAGCATGAGTTCGCGGGAGGTCTTCTCGAACTCCGCGTTCTCAAGAACGCCGTCCGGGACAGTGCCTCGGTACTCCTCCCACCAACCCTTGGAACGGTCCCGGGTCATGGCTTCCAGCGCCTCGATCAAGGGCGGGTTCAAGCACTTGCAGGCTGCTGCGAAGGACCGGAGTCGGTCCACGTTGACGCTGGTCTTTCCGTTCTCCATTTGCGTGATCTGAGCAGCACTCACTCCGAGCGCACGGGCGAGCTGACTGCCACCGAGGCCGGCTCGTTCGCGCATCTTCCGTAGCTCGGCGCCCAGGCGGCGCTGGCGAAGGGTTGGGTTCTGGCGACCAGGCATGGAGTCAGTCTGCCTCGCCAGCGCTCAATGGGGCCATCTGTCCCTCGGGAGAGGGAACTTCGAGGGAGCAACCTAAAATTAAGTAGTCTGTGCGCTATGGTCGATGTCACATCGATCCGACGGATCGTCAGTAACGCCTGCTAGCAAGCACCGCAGAGCAGCCATGCCCATTTCGCCTGGCCTGGCTCACGGCGACATCTGTTCCGCCGGTCCCTCCGTCAACCACGCCTCGGGAGAACTCCCCATGCGTCACCTCGACACGCCCTTGCTCGTCATCGCCATCGCCCGGCAGTCCCTCCGCGACGCGATGGCCCGGGTCGGCTACAGCCCCTCCGAGATCTTCGACGCCCAACTCGCCCTGTGCGAACTCCTCGTCAACGCCTCCCGACACGGCGCGACCCCCGCGCCGATCGTCCAGATCATCTCCGTCGACGGCTCGCTCCGCGTCTCCGTCACCGACGGCAGCCCGGTCGTGCCCGTCCCGCAGACCCCCGAGCCGTTCTCCGAGTGCGGCCGCGGCCTGCGACTCGTCGAAGGGCTCACGCACCGGTGGGGTGTCGACCCCCAGGCTCTCGGCAAGTCGGTCTGGTTCGAGCTGGACGGTGCCGCGTGAAGCGCCAGCCCATGCTGCCGACCGACCCCCGGATCAAGCACTTCACCGACCAGCACATCCGCACCCTCCTCGCCGAAGTCCAGGAGCGCGGCCGCAAGTTCGGCCTGATCTGGCCCTCCGCCTCTACCGACAAGACCATCGACGGCCGCGTCCTGGTCCGCTTCAACACCGCCCCCGCCTCCACCCTCCTCAACCTCCTCACCCTGCTCCTCGACCTCGACCGCGAGCCTCCGTGCGATTCCTGATCGGGACGGCCTTCGTCGTCCTCCTCGCCCTCGCCCTGGCGACCGTCGCCCTGGGCGTCGTCACCGCCCTCCGCGCGACCCCGCCCGACGAGGAAGCCTGACCGCAGACCCCGCCGGCGCCCGCCCCCGCCGCCGACCGCGCGCCGGGGGCTGCGGCACGATGGACCCCATGCGGAACGACCACTACGCCCCGGCGAACACCCTCCCCGGCCTCCTGCAGCGCGGCCGAGGCCTGGGCGCCCTGATGGCCGCCGAGGACCCGGCCGCCGCCGCCGACCTCGTCTACGGCTGCATCCGCTGGGAGTGGCGGTGGGACACGACCGTGGACGAGCGCCACCTCTACCTCACCCGTCTCCTCCGAGACCTGAAGCTGCCCCTCGGTCCGGTGATCGAACTGCTCTCGGCCGCCGACGAGGACGCCCGGGGCCGAGCGGCCGAGGTCCTGCATCTGCTGGCCCCCTGCGGCTCCGCCGAGGCCCGGGAGGCTCTGCGGTCGCTTCCGGCAGCGGAGTACCCGCAGTACCCGGACCCGGGCCCCACACCCGGCGCGCCCGATCCGCTGGCCGAGCTGCCGGGCAGCTCGCTCCTGTCCCTGCTGGCCGACCCCGGGGAGTCCGAGCGCCGTAAGAGCCACGCCCTGAGCGTCCTCCACGACCGGGAGCCCGAGCCCGGACTCGTCCCGCTGGTCCCCTCGCTCGGGACAGCCGACGGCCAGTACCCCCTGCCGGGGCTGCCCGGCGTGATCCGCGAGCTCGGCCGGCTCGCCATGCCCGCCGCCCGCGACTGGGCCGCCTCGGGCACCCGCTGGCTGACCTGGGAGGGGCTGAGGGTCCTGGCCGAGTACGGCGAGGAGCAGGACATCCCCGCGCTGATCGCCGAGCTGGAACGGGACTGGGCGGACCGCACCTGGTGCGGCCCGGTGTTCCTGGCCCGCGGCCTCGCCCGGTTCGGCCCGAAGGCCGCCGACGCCGTCTCCCTGCTGCGCCGCTTCTGGCTGCAGACCCCGCACTCCTACGAGCGCCCCGCCTACCTGGACGCCCTGATCGCCCTCGGCTCCGCCGGGACGGAGCAAGCCTCCACCGAATCGCTCTGGGACTGCGAGGCCGAGGCCCGCCTGCTGGGCGTCCGGCACGCCCCCGACCGCCCCCAGGTGCGGGACCGGCTGGCCTCCCTCCGGGACGATCCGATCGAGGAGCCGGAGGTCCGCGAGGCCGCCGCCGCGCGACTCGCCGGGCTGACCTAGGAGGCCCTCCCCGTCGGGCGGCGAAGGTGTTCGAGGGGGCTAGAGTGGACGCGTGAACGTGTAAGTGATGGTCCGGACCCCGTGAGGTGCTCCGGGCCACATCCATTTCCGGGCATCTCCCCCGTGACCTGCACGTTCGCCGGCCCACCAGACCAGCACCAGAGCCTCCGGAGGCCCCGCCTTGAGCGACCAGCCGTTCGCGCATCTGCACGTCCACACCGAGTACTCGATGCTGGACGGTGCCGCCCGGCTGAAGCAGATGTTCAAGGAGGTCGAGCGCCTCGGTCAGACCCACGTGGCGATGACCGACCACGGCAACATGTACGGCGCCGCCGAGTTCCACAAGCAGGCCACCGAGGCCGGCATCACCCCCGTGATCGGCATCGAGGCGTACGTCGCGCCCGAGTCCCGCTCCAACACCAAGCGCATCCTGTGGGGCCAGCCGCACCAGAAGAAGGACGACGTCTCCGCGTCCGGCGCGTACACCCACAAGACCATCTGGGCCCGGAACAAGGAGGGCCTGCACAACCTCTTCAAGCTGACCTCGCGCTCCTACGCCGAGGGCTGGCTGGTCAAGTGGCCCCGGATGGACAAGGAGCTGATCTCCGAGCTCTCCGGCGGCCTGATGGCCACCACCGGCTGCCCCTCCGGCGAGGTGCAGACCCGCCTGCGCCTCGGCCAGTTCGACGAGGCCCTCAAGTCCGCCGCCGACTACCAGGACATCTTCGGCAAGGAGAACTACTTCCTGGAGCTGATGGACCACGGCCTGGAGATCGAGAAGCGGGTCCGCGACGGGCTGCTGGAGATCAGCAAGAAGCTGGGCATCCCCCCGGTCGTCACCAACGACTCGCACTACACGACCGAGGCCGACGCCGGCGCCCACGACCTGCTGCTCTGCGTCCAGACCGGCAAGAACCTCTCCGACCCGGACCGCTTCCGCTTCGACGGCACCGGCTACTACATCAAGTCCGCCGCCGAGATGTACGCGCTGGACTCCTCGGACGCCTGGCAGGAGGGCTGCCGCAACAGCCAGCTCCTCGTCGCCTCCCGCGTCGACACCGAGGGCATGTTCAAGTTCAAGAACCTCATGCCCCGCTTCCCCATCCCGGAGGGCTTCGAGTCCGAGGCGGACTTCTTCCGGTCCAAGGTCTGGGAGGGCATGGACTGGCGCTTCCCGAACGGGTACGACGAGGAGCACCGGAAGCTCGCCGAGTACGAGATGGACACCATCATCCAGATGGGGTTCCCGGCGTACTTCCTCGTGGTCGCCGACTTCATCATGTGGGCCAAGAGCCAGGGCATCGCGGTCGGCCCCGGCCGTGGCTCCGCGGCCGGCTCGCTGGTCGCGTACGCGATGGGCATCACCGACCTCGACCCCATCCCGCACGGCCTGATCTTCGAGCGCTTCCTCAACCCCGAGCGCATCTCCATGCCCGATGTCGACATCGACTTCGACGAGCGCCGGCGCGGTGACGTGATCCGCTACGTGACGGAGAAGTGGGGATCCGACAAGGTCGCCATGATCGTCACGTACGGCACCATCAAGGCGAAGGCCGCCATCAAGGACTCCTCCCGGGTCCTCGGCTACCCCTACGCGATGGGCGACCGCATCACCAAGGCGATGCCGCCGGACGTCATGGGCAAGGGCATCCCGCTCTCCGGCATCACCGACCCCTCGCACCCGCGCTACAGCGAGGCCGGCGAGATCCGCAACCTGTACGAGACCGACCCGGACGTCAAGAAGGTCATCGACACCGCGCGCGGCATCGAGGGCCTGATCCGCCAGCCCGGCGTGCACGCCGCCGGCGTCATCATGTCCGCCGAGCCGCTGACCGACCACATCCCGGTCTGGACCCGGCACACCGACGGCGTCACCATCACGCAGTTCGACTACCCGACTTGTGAAGGCCTCGGCCTCCTCAAGATGGACTTCCTCGGCCTGCGCAACCTGACGATCATGGACGACGCCGTCAAGGCGATCGAGAAGAACAAGGGCATCAAGATCAACCTGCTTGATCTGCCCCTCGACGACAAGCCGACCTACGAACTGCTGGCGCGCGGTGACACGCTCGGCGTCTTCCAGCTCGACGGCGGGCCGATGCGCTCGCTGCTGCGCCTGATGAAGCCCGACAACTTCGAAGACATCTCCGCGGTCCTGGCGCTCTACCGACCCGGCCCGATGGGCGTCAACTCGCACACCAACTACGCGCTGCGCAAGAACGGGCAGCAGGAGATCACCCCCATCCACCCGGAGCTGGAGAAGCCCCTGGAGGAGGTGCTCCGGCCCACCTACGGCCTGATCGTCTACCAGGAGCAGGTCCAGAAGGCCGCGCAGATCCTGGCCGGCTACTCGCTCGGCCAGGCAGACCTGCTGCGCCGCGCCATGGGCAAGAAGAAGAAGGAGATCCTGGAGGCGGAGTTCGTCCCCTTCCAGAAGGGCTGCCGCGAGCGCGGCTACTCCGACGAGGCCATCCAGGCCGTGTGGGACGTCCTCGTCCCCTTCTCCGGCTACGCGTTCAACAAAGCGCACACCGCCGGGTACGGGCTGGTCTCGTACTGGACGGCCTACCTCAAGGCCAACTACCCGGCCGAGTACATGTCCGGCCTGCTCACGTCCGTCAAGGACGACAAGGACAAGTCGGCGGTCTACCTCAACGAGTGCCGCAAGATGGGCATCAACGTCCTCCCGCCGGACGTCAACGAGTCGGACTCGGACTTCACCCCGCACGGTGACGACACCGTGCGCTTCGGGCTCACCGCCATCCGCAACGTCGGCGGACCGGTCGTCGAGTCGATGATCCGCACCCGGAAGGCCAAGGGGAAGTTCTCCTCCTTCCCCGACTTCCTGGACAAGGTGGAGTCGGTGGTCTGCAACAAGCGGACCGTCGAATCGCTGATCAAGGCCGGCGCCTTCGACTCGCTCGGCCACACCCGCAAGGGGCTCAGCGCGCAGTTCGAGCCGATGATCGACAACGTGGTGGGGGTGAAGAGGAAGGAGGCCGAGGGGCAGTTCGACCTCTTCGGCGGCGACGCGACCGCCGACGAACCCAGCTTCGGGCTCGACGTCGTCTTCTCCGAGGAGGAGTGGGAGAAGTCCTTCCTGCTCGCCCAGGAGCGGGAGATGCTCGGCCTGTACGTCTCCTCCCACCCGCTGCACGGCATCGAGCACGTGCTCGCCGACAAGGCCGACTGCGCGGTCGCCGACCTCGCGGACCGGCCGGACGGGACGATCGTCACCATCGGCGGCATCATCTCGGGCCTCCAGCGGAAGATGACCAAGCAGGGCAACGCGTGGGCCATCGCCACCGTCGAGGACCTGGCGGGCTCGATCGACTGCATGTTCTTCCCGGCCAGCTACCAGCTGGTGTCCTCGCAACTCGTCGAGGACGCGGTGGTGTTCGTGCGGGGCAAGCTCGACAAGCGGGAGGACGTGCCGCGGCTGATGGGGATGGAGCTGTCCGTCCCCGACCTGTCCAACGCGCACGCCGAGGCGCCGATCACCATCAACATCCCCAGCGGGAAGGTCACGCCGCCGCTGGTGGCGCGGCTCGGCGAGGTGCTGACCCACCACAAGGGCACGACGGAGGTCCGGCTCCGGCTGGAAGGACACACCAAGACGACGGTGCTGAGGCTGGACCGGCACCGGGTGAAGTCGGATCCGGCACTGTTCGGGGATCTGAAGCAGCTGCTCGGGCCGAGTTGCCTGGCGGGGTGACGGCCGGGCACGGGTAGCGGTCCTCCACCGCGCGGTTCCCCGTGCCCCTCGTGGGCGCGGGGAACTTCTGTTCGGAGGAGGGGGGGAGCCAGCGCGGGGGCCCCTGGCCGGGGCGGGCGGCCCGCGTGGGGTCAGGAGCCGGTGCCGAGGCCCGGGGGAACGGCGGTGTGGAGGGCCGAGACGAAGGCGGAGATGGCCGGGTGGGAGCCGGCGCCGGCGCGGAAGGCGGCGCGGGTGCGGCGGTACATGGGCAGGCGGGTGAGGACGACGCCGGGCGGCGGCTGGGCGGTGCCGAGGTGGGGGACGAGGGCGACGCCCTGCCCGGCGGCGACCAGGGCGAGCACGGTGGTGAAGTCGTCGATCTGGTGGCGGATCCGCGGGGCGAAGCCGGCCGCCTCGCAGGCGCGCAGGGCCATGGTGTGGCAGAGGGTGCCGGGCGGGGACATGATCCACGGGGCGCCGCGCTGCTCGGCGACGGTGCCCGGCGTGCGGGCGGCCAGGTACATGGGCTCGGTGAAGACCGGGCGGGTCACGGCGAGGCCGGGTTCGGCGTCGGTCGGGACGAGGTCGTACTCGTGCACCAGCGCCACGTCCAGTTCGCCCGCGCGCAGGGCGGCGCCGACGACCGCAGGGTCCACCTCGGTGACCATCGGCTCCAGCCCCGGGTGCCAGGCGGCGAGCTCGCCGAGCACCGCCGGGATGATCGCCCGGGCCGCCGAGGGGTAGGTGCCGATCCGCAGCGGACCGGCCAACCCCCGCTTGGCGTGCGCGAGTTCGGCGCCCGCCTGTTCCAGCAGGGCGAGCACCGACTCGGCGTGCCGGACGAGGTTGCGCCCGGCCGGGGTCAGGGCGACCCGGCGGCCGGTGCGTTCCAGCAGGGGGACGCCCGCCTCCTTCTCCAGGACGGACAGCTGCTGGGACACCGCCGAAGGGCTGAAGGACAGCGCCTCGGCGACGGCCGCGATGGTGCCGAGGTGGGCGAGTTCGCGCAGCAGGCGCAGGCGTCGGACGTCGAGCATCGGCCCAGGCTAGTCGCCACCCCGCGCCGGTCGAGCATCGGCTCAGCTTACGAGAAGCGTCGGAAAAGTGAACTGGACCTGCGGTGATGCCCGGCCGCAGGATCATGGGCATGGAACTGCACGGCGTCTACGTCCCCCTGATCACGCCCTTCGCCGCCGACGGCTCGGTCGCACTGGACGCACTGGAGAAGCTCGCACACGAGCTGCTCGACGCCGGCGCGGCCGGCCTGTGCGCGCTCGGCACCACCGGCGAACCGGCCGCGCTGACCGCCGCCGAACGGGACGCGGTGGTGGACGTCGCCGCGGCCGCCTGCGCCGCGCGCGGCGCACAGCTGATCGTGGGCGCGCACGGCGGGGACACCCGGGCGACCGCCGAGTCGCTGGCCGCGATCGGCGCGCGGGTGCCGCAGGCCTCGGCCGCGCTGGTCACCGTCCCGGCGTTCGTACGGCCCGGCGAGGCGGGGACGGTGGCGCACTTCCGCGCGCTGGCCGCGAGCAGCCCGCTTCCGCTGCTCGTCTACCAGATCCCGTACCGCACCGGGCAGCAGCTCTCCACCGCCGCGCTGCGCGAACTCGCCGCGATCGACGGCGTGGTGGGCGTCAAGTACGCGACCGGCGGACTGGACCAGACGGCGGCCGAGCTGCTCGCCGACACCCCCGCGGGCTTCGCCTTCCTCACCGGCGAGGACGCCTTCCTGTCGCCGATGCTGGCGCTCGGCGCGGCCGGCGGCATCCTGGCCTCCGCCCACCTGGCGACCGGCCGGTTCGTCGAGCTGGTCGAGGCGTGGCGGGCCGGGGACGTCGGGCGGGCGCGCGCTCTCGGGCACCGGCTGACCGGCCTGGCGGCGGCCGCCTTCGCGGCCCCGAACCCGGCGGTCACCAAGGGCGTGCTGCACGCCCAGGGGCGGATCCCGACCCCGGACGTCCGACTGCCGCTGCTGCCGGCCGGCCGGGCCGAGGTGGAGACCGCGCTGGCGCTGGCGGACGGCCTGGCGAGTGGTCTGGACCAGTAGGTCCGTCCGGGGAGCCTCTCACCCAGTGAAATGGCAGCTCGCCCCGCCCGTGTGACAAGGCATGATGGGCAGAGTGCGGCTGTGAACAGCACCATCCAGAGGAGTAGTCGGAATGAAGATCGGCATTGTCGGTGCCACCGGCCAGGTCGGCGGCGTGGTCCGCGAGATCCTGGCGGAGCGCAACTTCCCGGTGGAGCGGCTGCGGCTGTTCGCCTCGGCCCGCTCGGCCGGGCGCACCCTGCCCTGGCAGGGCACCGAGGTCACCGTCGAGGACGCGGCCACGGCCGACTACACGGGCCTGGACATCGTGATCTTCTCCGCCGGCGGCGCCACCTCCAAGGCCCTCGCCCCCAAGGTCGCCGCGGCCGGTGCCGTCGTCATCGACAACTCCTCCGCCTGGCGCCGCGACCCCGAGGTCCCGCTGGTCGTCTCCGAGGTCAACCCCGAGGCCATCGCCGACCGCCCCAAGGGCATCATCGCCAACCCGAACTGCACCACCATGGCCGCCATGCCCGTGCTGCGCCCGCTGCACGAGGAGGCCGGCCTGGCCGCGCTGGTCGTCTCCACCTACCAGGCCGTCTCCGGCAGCGGCGTCGCCGGCGTCTCCGAGCTGCGGGACCAGGCCGCCAAGGTCATCGACAACGCCGCCGCGCTCGCCCTCGACGGCTCCGCCGTCGAGTTCCCCGAGCCCAAGGTCTACCAGCGGCCGATCGCCTTCAACGTGGTGCCGCTGGCCGGCTCGATCGTCGAGGACGGCTCCCACGAGACCGACGAGGAGCAGAAGCTCCGCCACGAGAGCCGCAAGATCCTCGGCATCCCCGGGCTCAAGGTCGCCGGCACCTGCGTGCGCGTCCCGGTCTTCTCCGGCCACTCGCTGCAGATCAACGCCCGCTTCGAGCGGCCGATCAGCCCCGAGCGCGCCGTCGAGCTGCTCAGCGGCGCCCCCGGCGTCGAGCTGTCCGACATCCCCACCCCGCTGCAGGCCGCCGGCCAGGACCCCAGCTACGTGGGCCGCATCCGGGTGGACGAGACCGTCGAGAACGGCCTGTCGCTGTTCGTCTCCAACGACAACCTGCGCAAGGGCGCCGCGCTCAACGCCGTCCAGCTGGCCGAACTGGTCGCCGCCGAACTCAAGGGCTGACCGGCACGGTCGGCACACCCCCGCGTGACCTCGGGCGGGCTCCGTCGTTGAACGGGGCCCGCCTTCGCGTTCTTTGCGTGCCGTTGGGGCGGCTGTTGCGGTACCGGGACATCCGGCAAGGTTCGGCGGACGAACCCCGGGTAAAAGGTGACCCAACGATCGGGCGACGACGGGGGCCCCTCACCTCGGCACGCCCGGACGGCGGGCGGACCGCCCACCCGCCCACCCCCGAACGACCCACCCGACCGATGTCCGAGGGCGAGCGAAAAGAGGTGCGCGATGGACCGCTGTGTCGTCCTGGTGGACGCCGGATACCTGCTGGGCGCCGCCGCCAGCCTGCTCGCCGGGGACCCGTCCCGGTCCAAGGTCACCGTCGACCACACGGCCCTGATCACCGCCCTGCGCGAACGCGCCGAAGCCGAGACCGGGCTGCCGCTGCTGCGCATCTACTGGTTCGACGCCGCCCCCGACCGGCGCCCGATGCCCGAGCACCGGCGACTGCGCGTCCTGCCCCGGGTCACCGTACGGCTCGGGGCGCTCACCCGGGCCGAGGGCCGCTGGGTGCAGAAGGGCGTCGACGCCGCGATGCACGCCGAACTCTCCGAACTCGCCCGCAACCGGGCCTGCGCCGACGTCGTGCTGATCACCGGGGACGGCGACCTGCTGCCCGGCATGATGACCGCCAAGGAACACGGCGTCGCCGTCCACCTGTGGGCGCTCCAGGCCGCCGACGGCGACTTCAACCAGTCCGAGGACCTGGTCGGCGAGGCCGACGAGCGGCGGGTGCTGGACCGCGAGTGGATCGAGGCGTCGTTCTCGCTGCGGGACACCTCCAACCTCTTCCCGGCGCCCGGAGCCCGGCAGGAGATCGCCAAGATCCTCGCCGCCCCGCCCGCCACGCCCGCCACCCTGCCCGGCGTCGTCCCCGGCGTGGTGCCCGGCGTGGTGCCGAGCGTCGTGCCGGCCGCCCCGGCGGTGCGGCCCGCGGCCGCAGCCCCCGCGAGCGGAACCCCCGCCGCCGACGGGCGGCCGCAGCCGGCGGCCGCGCTCAAGGTCGTCCCCACCCCGAAGGACCTGGCCGGGCGGATCACGTCCGTCACCCCGATCACCCCTCTCGCCAACGGGCACGGCGCCGTCGGGCACGCGGCGACCGGGCACCCGGCGAACGGCCACGGGACCAACGGGCACGGAACCGGCGGGCACGGGACGAACGGGCACGGAACCAACGGCGCCGTCGCGCAGGCCGGGCCGGTGCTGCGCTGGTCCTCCGACCGCGGCTGGGTCGACCGACCCGCCCCCGAACCCGCCGTCACCGCCGGCGACAACCTCCCCACCCTCGCCCAGCTCACCACCGCCGAACAGCGCTGGGCCGACCGCGAGGAGGACATCACCTCCATCGGCGGCGACGCCCACGAAGTGGGCCAGGTCTTCGCCCGCCGCTGGACCGAACGCATCGGCGACCCCGAACGGCTCACCGTCCTGTGGCCCGACTACCCGCGCATCCCCCACCGCGTCGACGGCGAGCTGCTCCGCTACGCCGCCCGCTTCGGACTGCTCGCCCACAAGGACGACCAGATCGACGAGCACGACCGCTACGCCATCCGGGCCGGGTTCTGGAAGGAGCTCGCGGCACGGGTGCCCGGCGGGTCGATGGTCGTCGACGACTGAGACCGCGCGTCCGGACGGCCGAGACCACGCGCGGCCGGCGGACCGGTGCGAGGTCACCGGGGGGAGCGGTGAGGGCCCCCTTGTCCGGTTCGCCCGTATGAGCGCGTAGAGTCTTCGGTCGTGAGTGAGACGGCCGGGCGAGCACCCGAGGAAACCCCGCCGTGCGTTGCCGTGCGCGACCTGGTCAGGACCTACCGCAGCGGCCGCGGCGCCGCCGCCACCGAGATCCGGGCCAACGACGGCATCAGCCTCACCGTCCGGCAGGGCGAGATCTTCGGCCTGCTCGGGCCCAACGGCGCCGGCAAGTCGACACTGGTCCGCCAGCTGACCGGACTGCTGCGCCCCGACTCCGGCACCGTCGAACTGCTCGGCCACGACATCGTCCGGCACCCCGAACGCGCCGCCCGGCTCCTCGGCTACCTCGGGCAGGAATCCACCGCCCTCGACGAGCTGACCGTCGCGCTCGCCGCCGAGACCACCGGACGGCTGCGCGGCCTCGGCCGGGCCCAGGCCCGGACCGCCGCCGCCGACGTCCTCGACGAACTGGGGCTCACCGCCCTCGCCCGGCGGCCGCTCGCCGAACTCTCCGGCGGCCAGCGGCGGCTCGCCTGCTTCGCCGCCACCCTCGTCGGACACCGGCCCCTGCTCGTCCTCGACGAACCCACCACCGGCATGGACCCCGTCGCCCGGCGGGCCGTGTGGAGCGCCGTCGACCGGCGGCGCGCCGAACACGGCACCACCGTCCTGCTCGTCACCCACAACGTCATCGAGGCGGAGACCGTCCTCGACCGGGTCGCCGTCATCGACGACGGCCGGGTCATCGCGTGCGACACGCCCGGCGGGCTCAAGGCGCTCGTCGACGGCGACGTCCGGCTCGACCTGGTCTGGCGCGACGAGGCACCCGTCGGCGTGCCCGCCGTCGCCGCACTGCGCGACCGGGCCGAACGCACCGGACGCCGCTGGACCGTCCGCACCACCCCCGAGCAGGCCCGCGAACTGGTCGCCGCCGTCACCACCGGCCCGGCCTTCGCCGCGCTCGACGACTTCACCCTCGCCACCCCGAGCCTTGAGGACGCCTACCTCAAGCTGGGCGGCCGCCACGGAGGACTCGCCAAGTGACCCTGCTCTCGGCGCCGCCCCGGACCGACCGGACCACCGGAGGACCCGCCCCGCTCGCCCCCGCGGCCCGGCTGCTGCCCGCGCTCGCCGCCGTCTACCGGGCCCAGCTCGCCCGGGCCAGGGTCGCGCGGATCCCGCTCCTGTTCGTCGCCACCTTCCAGTCCGTCGGCATCCTCGTGATGATGCGGGGCGTGGTGGACGGCGGGCAGACCTCGGCGGCGCGGTCCGTCGTCGCCGGGTCCAGCGTGCTCGTCGTCGCCTTCGTCGCGCTCAACCTGCTCGCCCAGTACTTCGGCAAGCTCCGGGCCACCGGCGGGCTCGACCACTACGCGACGCTGCCGGTACCGGCCGCCTCCGTGGTGCTCGGGGCCGCCGCCGCGTACGCCTCGTTCACCCTGCCCGGGAGCCTCGCCACGGCGGCCCTCGGGGCCGTCATGTTCGGACTGCCGCTCGGGCAGCTGTGGGTGCTGCTGGCCGTCGTCCCGCTCGCCGGAGCCGCGCTCTCCGGGCTCGGCGCCGCCTGCGGGCTGCTCGCGCCGCGGCAGGAGATCGCGACCATGCTCGGGCAGCTCGGGATGTCCGCGGCCCTGCTGCTCGGGGTGCTGCCCGTCGACCACCTGCCGCAGCCCGTGCAGTGGCTGCGCGACCTGCTGCCCTCCACGTACGGGGTCGAGGCCTTCGCGCGGACCTTCACGCCGGACCCGGACTGGGGGATGGTGCTCGCCGACCTCGGGGTGTGCGCAGGGGTGGGCGTGGTGTCGCTGGGTGTGGCCACCTGGGCGTACCGGCGGGCGGTGGCGCGGTAGCGGCCCGGCCGGGGCCGGGGCCCGGTCGGGGCTGGGGCCGGGGCTTGGTCCGGGGGTCGGGGCCTGGTCGGGGTCCGGGGGCGGAGTCGGGCGGGCGGGGGCCTGCGGGGGAGGGGTGACAGGCGGACGGGTGGTTGGGCCGTTCGCGGGGCTGTCGTGAAACGATGGGGCCTGTGACCGTACCGAACACACCTCCGGATCCCGCCCACGCCGATGCGCAGGCGGCGCCGGGCCACGCCGTGTCCGACGCCGTGCCGCAGGCGGTGCCGCCGCATGCCGAGGTCGATCCGTACGCGCCTCCGGCGGAGGCCGTCACGTCCGCGGCGCAGGACGGCGAGGCGACCTCTCCGGTGCAGCGGCTGCTGCCCGAGGTCCGGCTCGGGGCCGGGGTCGTCGTCGCGTGCCTGGTCGCCGGGCTCGTGATGGCCGTGCTGTGGGCATGGCTGGCGCCGAAGGTGCCGCTGGTGGTCGACGGGGACCGGATCCTCTACGTCGACCCCGAAGGCGAGCAGCGGGCCGGGGCCGACGCGGTGTTCGTGCTCGCCGGCCTGGGGGCCGGGATCCTGACCGCGCTCGGTGCCTTCCTGGTCACCCGGCGGCGCGGGGGCGGCATCGCGGTCGCCGTCGGGCTGGCCGTGGGCGGACTGCTCGGGTCCCTCGGGGCCTGGCGGATCGGACGGTGGCTCGGGCCGAGCAACGACCTGGTCGCGGAAGCACGGAGGGTCGGGAACGGCGGGCACTTCGACGCGAGCATCGACCTGGGCGCGATGGGGGCCCTGCTCGTGTGGCCGATGGCAGCGATGGTGGTGCTGCTCCTGCTGTCGGCGGCGTTCGGGAAGCGGGAGGAGGACCCGCCGCCGTACTGGGCGCCCGTGGCCCCGCCGGCGGCTCCGGAGGACCGGGACTGAGGATCGGCGGCAGGGCGGAAGGCCGGTGGGCTTTCCGCCCTGCGGCGTTTCCCGGGGGAGTTCGGTGGGGGGCGGGTGCGGGGCTCCGGCGGCGGTTCGCGCAGTTCCCCGCGCCCCTGGGGCGGGCGTGTTCTGGGGCGGAGGGGGAGGGGGGTCGGGGAGCGTGGGCGGGTTTCGGTCGGGGGCTTCCGGTTCGCGCGGTTCCCCGCGCCCCGGGGGGTGGGCCTTTTCTGAGGCTGAGGGGGTGCGGGGAGGGGTTCGGTGGGGGTGCGGGGCTCCGGCGGCGGTTCGCGCAGTTCCCCGCGCCTGGGGGGCGGCGCTTTCCGCGGGGGAGGGCCGGGTCAGCGGGCGATGGGGGCGGTCAGGGCTCGGGTGAGGGTGATGAGGTCGGTGGGCGCGAGTTCGACTTCGAGCCCGCGGCGGCCGGCGGAGACGTAGACGGTGGGGTGGGTGAGGGCGCTGGCGTCGATGACGGTGCGCAGGGGGCGGCGCTGGCCGAGGGGCGAGATGCCGCCGCGGACGTAGCCGCTGCTGCGTTCGGCGGCGGCGGGGTCGGCCATGGTGGCGCGCTTGCCGCCGACGGCGGCGGCGAGGGCCTTGAGGTCGAGCTGGCCGGCGACCGGGACCACGCCGACGGTGAGGGTGCCGTCCACGTCGGCGACCAGGGTCTTGAAGACCCGTTCGGCGGCCACGCCGAGGACCTCGGCCGCCTCGCCGCCGTAGGAGGCGGCGGCGGGGTCGTGGTCGTAGGCGTGCACGGTGAAGGGGACGGCGGCGGTCTCCAGGGCGACGGTGGCCGGGGTGCCCTGGCCGCCCTTCTTGGTCTTCTTGGCCATGCGGGGGTCCTGGGCTCCTGGGTCAGTTGGGGCTGAAGGACTGGCGGGTGAGCTCGACGGCGGGCAGCGAGGGCAGCCAGCTGAGGACGGCGGTCTCGCGGCGCAGCAGGTCGAGTTCGACGCGCAGCCGTTGGGCGGTGTCGGGGCAGGCGAGCAGCCGCTGCTTGACCGGGGTCTCGAACACCGAGGCGGCGGCGACCAGGTAGGAGAGCACCTGCGGGTCGTCGGGGAGGTCCTGGCGGCCGACGGTGCTGGCCTCGCGGGCGCCGGCGAGGCGCTTCTGGTACACCCGGAACGCCCGCTCGACCTCGGAGGCCAGGGCGCCGGAGCCCTCGCCGGGGAGCTCCTCGATCGGCTCGATCTCGCCGGTCAGGTACGGGCCGGAGGTGTCCACCGCGGTGAGCCGGAACCGGGTGGTGCCGGTGACCAGGAGCTCGTAGCGGCCGTCCGGCTGGTGCTGGACGGAGGCGACGTCGGCGACGCAGCCGATGGGGAAGACCGCCTCCAGCGGGTCCCCGGTGACGGTGCCGAGGCCGTCGAGGGGCCCGGCCGGGCCGTCCCCCTCCCGGACCGGGGCGACCTCGCGGCCGTCCTTGATCGCGAGCACGCCGAAGCGCCGGGGACTGTCCTCGGGCTGTTCGAGCAGGTCGGCGACGAGACGGCGGTAGCGCTCCTCGAAGACGTTCAGGGGCAGCACCAGGCCCGGGTAGAGCACGATGTTCAGCGGGAAGAGCGGCAGCCGTTCTGTCACGGCGGACAGCGTAGTTCCCCGGGCCCGTCGGTCGCCGCTCGCCCACACGGGTACCGACGCCAGGTCCTGTCCGGCGGATCGTGCCGGATCGGCACGATCCGCCGGACAGGACCTAACCGCGTTGGAGCATCCGGGTGGCACCGGCGACGACGGTGGAGGCGAGCAGCCAGCCGATGATCACCAGTCCGGCGGAGATCCACTGGGAGATGCCGCCCGGGTTCCAGCCCCCCTGGTTGAGGTCGACGATCGGCAGCAACTGGTTGAGGGTGTAGAGCACCGGGTTCCAGTGCGGGACCTCGTCGGCCTTGAGCGGCTGCAACGGGTGGGTGGCGAACCAGGTGCTGCCCAGGACCCAGGCGAGCAGCAGCCACAGGCCCGCCCGCCCGGGGCGGTAGCCGTAGCCGACGGTGACGTCCTGCACGGCGCCCCAGACCCGGGCGGGCAGCGGCAGGGTGGCGCGGCGCCGGCGCTGCTTGGCGTACAGGACCTCGCGGGCGTCGTCGTCGGCGCCGTCGCGGCGCAGGGCGGCGGCCAGCTGTTCGTACGATTCCGGCTGGAAATCGACGGAGGAGCCCTCCAGCCAGGCGATCCGCTCCTGGATCGAGAAGGCCCTCATCGGGCGCAGGTTCTCGTAGACGAAGCCGGTGAGGCCCAGGTGCTTGCCGAGCGGCCAGGCGTCCGGGGCGTCCACCAGGTTGCCGACCCGGGCGCGGGAGAGCGAGACCGTGCCGGTGGGGCGGAACGCGCAGGTGAAGCGCAGCTCGGGGGTGTGGATGCGGCGCAGCGAGAGCTCGTCGTCACCCTCAAGGTGGAATTCGCCGGAGATCAGGCAGGCGCCGTCGAAGCGGCTGTCGGACAGCCGCACCCGGCCGAAGGCGCGGAAGGGCGTGACGGGCCCGTCGGGCGGAGCCGTCCGGCCGTAGCCGGAGCCGTAGTAGCCGCGGGAGCCGGCCCACCCGCGGTCGGCGGAGCCGGTCAGGTAGAGGGTGTGGCCGACGGTGACCCGGACGGCGTTGAGGCAGGTGTTGTTGTGCTGCCGCTCGGCGTGCAGCTGGGCGCCGCGGAGTGAGAGCCGGCCGCCTATCCGGGCCGTTCGGATGCTCAACTCGCCCCCGGTCTCGAGGCGTTCGGCCTCGAAGTCCTGGTTGACGGTGATCCCGTCGGCGGACACGGCCCGGCCGTAGCGGTCGCCGCCGACGAGCGTCTGGTTGAGCAGCAGGTCGGTGCCGATCCTGGCGTCGGTGAGCCGCATGCCCCCGGGCAGGCGGCAGCGGGCGAGGTGGAGGTCGCCGGTGGTGGAGAGCCGGGAGGCTTCGAGGCGCGGGATCAGGCAGTTCACGAAGCGCAGGGTGGTGGCCGCCGCCTCGGACATGAGGATCTTGTGCTCGAAGCGGCACTCGTGGAGCTCGACGTAGTCGCCGATGGCGGCGCCGGCCAGATTGAGCGGGCCGGTGACCAGGGCGCCGCTGATGCGCAGCGAGGGGACCCTCCCGGTGGCGGGCTCCGGACGGACCAGCAGCAGGTGGGCGAGCACCTCGGCGCGGACGGCGCGGTCGTCGCCCCAGACGGCGTCGCCGAAGGGGTCGTCGGTGTCGGCTTCCCCGCGGCGCAGGTCGAGGATCTCCCCCTGGTGGTAGGCCTCCCAGAGTGCCCGCTCGGTGTCGCTCCAGCCCTCTGGGGCGCGCTCCGCCATGGTTTTCCCCGTCCCCCCGGTCGTCTCGCCTTTCGTATCACGGACTGAAATGCGGGACCAGCCGTTCCGGCCACTCCCTACACTGGGTGGCGTGATCTCTCGAATCGACCTCCGCGGCTCGCTGGACGACCCGCGTGACCTGCTGCCCCGTGCCGAGTTCGACGTGGCGGCCGCCCTGGAGAAGGTGCGGCCGATCGCCGAGGACGTACGCCATCGCGGGGTCGCGGCGCTGATCGAGATCACCGAGCGCTTCGACGGCGTCCGGCTGGAGTCGACCCGTGTCCCGGCCGAGCAGCTGACCGAGGCCCTGGAGACGCTGGACCCGAAGGTGCGCGCCGCGCTGGAGGAGTCCATCCGCCGGGCCCGCGCCGTGCACGCGGACCAGCGCCGCACCGGGCACACCACCCAGGTGGTGCCGGGCGGCACGGTCACCCAGCGTTGGGTGCCGGTCGAGCGGGTCGGCCTGTACGTGCCGGGCGGGCTGGCGGTCTACCCCTCGTCCGTGGTGATGAACGTGGTGCCGGCGCAGGAGGCGGGTGTCCAGGGCATCGCGGTCACCTCCCCGCCGCAGCGCGAGTTCGGCGGCCGCGTCCACCCCACGATCCTGGCGGCCTGCGCGCTGCTCGGCGTGGACGAGGTCTACTCCGTCGGCGGCGCCCAGGCCGTCGCGATGTTCGCCCTCGGCACCGAGGAGTGCGCGCCGGTTACCATGGTCACCGGCCCGGGCAACATCTACGTGGCCGCCGCCAAGCGCTACTTCGCCGGCCGGATCGGCATCGACTCCGAGGCCGGCCCGACCGAGATCGCCGTCCTCGCCGACGACAGCGCGCTGCCCTCCGACGTCGCCGCCGACCTGATCAGCCAGGCCGAGCACGGCCCCACCTCCGGCTCGGTGCTGGTCACCGACTCCCCGGCGCTGGCCGACGCGGTCGAGGCCGAGCTGGCCGTGCAGGTCGCCAGGACCAAGCACAGCGAGCGCGTCGCCGAGGCGCTGGGCGGCCGGCAGTCCGGCATCATCCTGGTCGACGACCTCACCCAGGGCCTCGCCGTGGTCAACGCCTACGCGGCCGAGCACCTGGAGATCCAGACCCGCGACCCGCACGCCGTGGCCGCCCGGGTCGTCAACGCGGGCGCGATCTTCATCGGCCGCTGGACCCCGGTCTCGCTGGGCGACTACGCGGCCGGCTCCAACCACGTACTGCCCACCGGCGGCTGCGCCTGCCACTCCTCCGGGCTGTCGGTGCAGACCTTCCTGCGCGGCGTCCAGGTCGTCGAGTACGACCGGGACGCGCTGGCGGACGTCGCCGCGCACGTGGTCAACCTGGCGGACGCGGAGGACCTCCCCGGGCACGGGGACGCCATCAAGGCACGCTTCGAGTGGACGGTGCCGGGATCGTGACCGACGTGACGCGTATCGACGACCTCCCCGTCCGGGACGAGCTGCGCGGCCAGTCCCCGTACGGCGCACCGCAGCTGGACGTCCCCGTCCAGCTGAACACCAACGAGAACCCGTACCCGCTGCCCGAGGAGCTGGTCGCCCGGATCGCCGAGCGCGTCGCCGAGGCCGCCCGCGGGCTGAACCGCTACCCCGACCGGGACGCGGTCGAGCTGCGCGACGGACTCGCCGCGTACCTCCGGAAGACCACCGGCTTCCCGGTCACCCGCGGGCAGGTGTGGGCCGCCAACGGCTCCAACGAGGTGCTCCAGCAGCTGCTGCAGACCTTCGGCGGCCCCGGCCGCAGCGCGCTCGGCTTCGAGCCCTCGTACTCGATGCACGCGCTGATCTCCCGGGGCACCGGCACCACCTGGATCTCCGGCCCGCGCAACGACGACTTCACCGTCGACGTCGAGGCCGCCGAGGCCGCGATCGCCGAGCACCGCCCGAACGTGGTGTTCGTCTGCTCGCCGAACAACCCGACCGGCACCGCCGTCGAGGCCGACACCGTGCTGCGGCTGTACGAGGCCGCGCAGGCCGCCCGGCCCAGCCTGGTGGTCGTGGACGAGGCGTACGTCGAGTTCTCGCACCGCGCCTCACTGCTGCCGCTGATCGAGAGCCGCCCCCACCTGGTGGTCTCCCGCACCATGTCCAAGGCCTTCGGCGCCGCCGGGCTGCGCCTGGGCTACCTCGCCGCCGACCCGGCCGTGGTGGACGCGGTGCAGCTGGTCCGGCTGCCGTACCACCTGTCCGCCGTCACCCAGGCCACCGCGCTGGCCTGCCTGGAGCACACCGACACCCTGCTCGGGTACGTCGGGCGGCTCAAGGAGCAGCGCGACCGGCTGGTCGACGCGCTGCGCGCGATGGGCCTGGAGGTGACCGACTCGGACGCCAACTTCGTCCAGTTCGGCCGCTTCGCCGACACCCACGCCGTCTGGCAGGCCATCCTCGACCAGGGCGTCCTGGTCCGGGACAACGGCGTGCCCGGGTGGCTGCGCGTCACCGCCGGCACGCCCACCGAGAACGACGCCTTCCTGGACGCCGTCCGTACCGTGATCAAGGAGCTCTAACCCCTCATGTCCCGCATCGGACGCGTCGAGCGCACCACCAAGGAGACCTCCGTCCTGGTCGAGATAGACCTCGACGGCACCGGCAAGACCGACGTCTCCACCGGCGTCGGGTTCTACGACCACATGCTCGACCAGCTCGGCCGGCACGGTCTGTTCGACCTCACCGTCAAGACCGACGGCGACCTGCACATCGACACCCACCACACCATCGAGGACACCGCCCTCGCGCTCGGCGCCGCCTTCAAGCAGGCGCTCGGCGACAAGGTCGGCATCTACCGCTTCGGCAACTGCACGGTGCCGCTGGACGAGTCGCTCGCCCAGGTCACCGTGGACCTCTCCGGCCGGCCCTACCTGGTGCACACCGAGCCCGACGGCATGGCGCCGATGATCGGCAGCTACGACACCACGATGACCCGGCACATCCTGGAGTCCTTCGTGGCGCAGGCGCAGATCGCGCTGCACGTCCACGTGCCGTACGGGCGCAACGCGCACCACATCGTGGAGTGCCAGTTCAAGGCGCTGGCCCGGGCGCTGCGCTACGCCGCCGAGCGCGATCCGCGCGCGGCCGGCATCCTCCCCTCGACCAAGGGTGCGCTGTGAACAACACCGCGATGATCCTCATCTTCGTCGGCCTCTTCCTGGTCGGCGGGGTGATCTCCTTCTGGAAGCAGAAGCAGTCCAAGGGCGTCATCCTGGTACTGGCGTTCGGCGCCGTGATGTGCCTGGCCTCCGGGCTCCTGCGCCTGTAGACCCGCCGCCCCGCCGCCCGCCGCACAGAGACTGGACACCTGAACATGGGCAAGAACGTCGTCGTCCTCGACTACGGCTCCGGCAACCTCCGCTCCGCGCAGCGCGCCCTGGAGCGGACCGGGGCGGACGTCACGGTCAGCTCCGACTACGACACCGCGATGGCCGCGGACGGCCTGCTCGTCCCCGGCGTGGGGGCCTTCGAGGCCTGCATGCGCGGCCTGAAGTCCGTCCGCGGGGACTGGATCATCGGCCGCCGCCTGGCCGGGGGCCGCCCGGTCATGGGCATCTGCGTCGGCATGCAGATCCTCTTCGAGAAGGGGGTCGAACACGGCGTGGAGACGGCCGGCTGCGACGAGTGGCCGGGCACCGTCGAACCGCTGGAGGCGCCGGTCATCCCGCACATGGGCTGGAACACGGTGGACGCGCCCGAGGGCAGCCGGATGTTCGCCGGCCTCGACCCGCAGGCCCGCTTCTACTTCGTGCACTCCTACGGGGTGCGGCACTGGGAGCTGGAGACCCACAGCGCGCGGATCGACCCGCCGCTGGTCGCCTGGGCCACGCACGGGCAGCCGTTCGTCGCGGCCGTCGAGAACGGCCCGCTGTGGGCCACCCAGTTCCACCCCGAGAAGTCCGGCGACGCCGGCGCCGCCCTGCTGACCAACTGGGTCAACACCCTCTGACTGTCTGAGAGTTGGTTCTGATGAGCCTTGAACTGCTGCCCGCCGTCGACGTCCGCGACGGCCAGGCCGTGCGCCTCGTCAAGGGCGCGTCCGGCACCGAGACCTCCTTCGGCGAGCCCCTGGCCGCCGCCCTCGCCTGGCAGAACGCCGGCGCCGAGTGGCTGCACCTGGTCGACCTGGACGCCGCGTTCGGCACCGGCTCCAACTACGAGCTGCTGCGCGACGTCACCGCCCGGCTGGACATCAAGGTCGAGCTGTCCGGCGGGATCCGCGACGACGAGTCGCTCGCCCGCGCGCTCGCCACCGGCTGCACCCGGGTCAACCTCGGCACCGCCGCCCTGGAGGCCCCCGAATGGGTCGCCAAGGCCATCGCCGAGCACGGCGACAAGATCGCCGTCGGCCTGGACGTGGTCGGCACCACCCTGCGCGGCCGCGGCTGGACGCGCGACGGCGGACAGCTCTTCGAGGTGCTGGAGCGCCTCGACCGGGAGGGCTGCGCCCGCTACGTCGTCACCGACGTCAACCGGGACGGCACCCTGACCGGCCCCAACCTGCAGCTGCTGCGCGACGTCTGCGCCGCCACCGACCGCCCGGTGGTCGCCTCCGGCGGGGTCTCCTCGCTGGACGACCTGCGCGCCATCGCCACCCTCGTCGGCGAGGGTGTCGAGGGCGCCATCGTGGGCAAGGCACTCTACGAGCAGAAGTTCACCCTCGAAGAGGCCCTGGAGGCGGTTTCAGGATGACGGAACGTCAGGTCGTGCGCGGTCGGGTCGGCGGGTTCTCCTCCTGGGAGAAGATGCTCGGTTCGGTACAGGCGGTCGCCGCCGGCGACCACGTCCACGTGGCCGGCGCCCGGCCCCTGGTGGACGAGGTGCTCCACGGCGACGGTGACCCGTACGAGCAGACCCGCGCGGCCTTCGGCGTCGCGCTGGAGGCCCTCGCCGCGTACGGCCTGACCGCGGACGACGTCGTCCGCACCCGGATGTACCTCACCCACGCCCGCGACGTGGACGCGGTGGGCCGGGCCCACCAGGAACTCTTCGGCGAGGCCCGCCCGGTGACCACCCTCCTGGTGGTCGACGGCCTGGTCGACTCCCGGATGCTCGTCGAGGTCGAACTCGACGCCTACCGTGCCGGGCTCGCAAGCACTTTGGAAGGCAACCAGCCGTGACCCTCGCAGTACGTGTCATCCCCTGCCTGGACGTGGACGCCGGGCGGGTGGTGAAGGGCGTCAACTTCCAGAACCTGCGCGACGCCGGCGACCCGGTCGAGATGGCCAAGCTCTACGACGCCGAGGGCGCCGACGAGCTGACCTTCCTCGACATCACCGCCTCCTCCGGGGACCGGGAGACCACCTACGACGTGGTCCGCCGCACCGCCGAGCAGGTGTTCATCCCGCTCACCGTCGGCGGCGGCATCCGCGCCGTCGAGGACGTCGACAAGCTGCTGCGGGCCGGCGCCGACAAGGTGGGCGTCAACACCGCGGCGATCGCCCGCCCGGAACTCGTCCGGGAGATCGCCCAGCGGTTCGGCCGGCAGGTGCTGGTGCTCTCGGTGGACGCCCGGCGCTGCCCGCCCGGGGTGGAGACCGCGTCCGGCTACGAGGTCACCACGCACGGCGGGCGCCGGGGCACCGGCCTGGACGCCGTCGGATGGGCGGGCCGCGCGGCCGAGTTGGGCGCCGGCGAGATCCTGCTCAACTCGATGGACGCGGACGGCACCAAGGACGGCTACGACCTGGAGATGATCCGGGCCGTGCGCAAGGCCGTCTCGGTGCCGGTGATCGCCTCCGGCGGGGCGGGCAAGCTGGCCGACTTCGCGCCGGCCGTGGAGGCGGGCGCGGACGCGGTGCTGGCCGCCAGCGTGTTCCACTTCGGGGACCTGCGGATCGGCGAGGTCAAGGGCGCGCTGCGGGAGGCCGGGCACCCGGTGCGGTGAGGCGTTCGGCGTCCGTACGACCGAGGGCCCGGGGTGCGTGAACCCCGGGCCCTCGGTCGTGCTTCCCGCGTGCTTCCCGCGTGCTTCGTCGTGCTTCCCGAGCGCTTCCCGTGTGCGTCAGGACTCCTGCGGCTCGCCGTGGATCAGCGCGAACGGCGCGCCGTTCGGGTCCGCCAGCCAGGCCAGCCGGCCGACGTTCTCCACGTCCGAGGCCGGCATCAGGACCGTCCCGCCGGCCGCGGTGGCCCGGGCGACCACCGCGTCCACGTCGGAGGCCGCGAAGTACGGCGTCCAGGCGGAGGGCTGCTCCGGGGACATCGTCGGGGCGATGCCGCCGAAGCTGGTGGCCTGCTGGTCGCCCTCGGAGGTGGAGACCACCCGGTAGCTCATGCCCGGGGACGGCTCGAAGTCCTCCATTCGCCAGGAGAACAGCCGCCGGTAGAACTCGAAGCCGGCGTCCTGGTCGGAGGTGTGCAGCTCGGACCAGACCAGCGCGCCGTCCTCGGAGACCACGTCCAGGCCCTTGGTGTCGCCGGCCTGCCAGACGGCGAACTCGGCGCCCTGCGGGTCGGTGAGCGCGGCGAACCGGCCCTCCTGCATGACGTCCATCGGCGGCACCCGGACCGTTGCGCCCGCCTTCTCCGCGGCGTTCACGGTCGCGTCCGCGTCGGCGCAGCGGAAGTACGTCGTCCAGGCGGACCTGGCGCCCGGGTCGAGGTTGCCGAGCGCGCCGACCGTCCTGCCGTTCAGCTGGAGGAAGCCGTAACCACCGGTCTCGGGGACCTCCTGGAACGTCCAGCCGAAGACCTCGCCGTAGAACGCGGCGGTGGCGGGGATGTCCGGGCTGCCGAGGTCGATCCAGCAGGGGGATCCGGTGGGGAAGTCGGTGGTGAGCATGGAGGGGTGCCCCTTCGGCGAGAGTGACCGGGGCGGTTCCGTCGGGCGCGCGCACGCCCCCGCCCCGGCCACCTGCGAGTCTGCACCCGGGCACCGACATCCGCAGCTCGGAACGGCTGAGCTGCGCGGTCGCGCGGGGCAGCGGGGCAGCGGGGCAGCGGGGCGGCGCCGACGGCGGCGGGGCGGCGCCGACCGGTGGCGCGCCCGGGGACCTGCGGTCAGGACGGCCCGCCGGCCGGGAGCAGGGAGCGCAGCCCGGTGGTGTCGACGATGTGGGCCAGCCTCGGGAGGACGCCGGTCAGCAGGGCCTCGTGGACCTGCGGGTCGGGGTCGGCGACGGCGTCCGACAGGACGTGGAGCCGGTAGTCGCGGTCGGCGGCGTCGGTGACGGTGGACAGGACGGCGCCGCCGGTCGTCAGCCCGGCGATGACCAGGGCGGTGATCCCGCGCTCCCGCAGTCGGCGGTCCAGGTCGGTGGTGGACAGCGCGCCGACGCGGGTCTTGCGGACGGTGAGGTCGCCGGGCTCCGGGGCCAGTCGGGGGTGGAAGTCCGCGTCGGGGTCGGTGTGGTGCAGGAGGCGGCGGCGGCCGAGGAGGGAGAAGGCCCCGTTGGCCGCCGGGACGGCGGCCCAGTCGGACTCGGTGAAGGCGACGCGGACGTGGGCGATGGTGGCGCCGTGGGCCCGGAAGGCGGCGACGGCGCCGGCCGCCCGGGACAGCAGCGCCTGTCGGCCGGTCGGGTCGGGGAGGGCGGCGAGGACGGCCGGTTGGCAGTCCAGGACCAGCAGGGCGGTCGTACGGGGGTCCAGGGACGGCGTGGTGGAGGTCATGGTCTCTTCCGGTCGCGGCGGCGGGTCGGTCGGGCGGTGTCAGGGGCGGCTGGGGACGGGCGCCGGGGCGGGGTGGGGCGTGGCGGCGCGGCGGGGGAGCAGGAGGGGGGTGGCCAGCAGGGCGAGGCCGGCCAGGGCGATGGCGGTGCGGGGGCCGAGGAGGGCGCCCAGGACACCCCAGACGGCGGTGAGGAGCGCGGTGGTGGCCTTGGTGGTCACCGACCAGGCGGACAGGGTGCGGGTGACCCGGTCGTCCGCGGTGTGCCGGAGGCGGTGGGTGGCCTGGACGGGATTGAAGACCGCGCAGCAGAAGATCAGGCCGAGCTCGACGCCCATCACCAGCAGCAGGCCGCCGGTGCCCCGTCCGGCGAAGGACAGGCCGAGCGGCCACAGCGCGCGCAGCGAGCCCGTCACGACCAGCACCCGGTGCGTCCCGAAGCGGGTGACGAGCGGCCGGGCCAGCCGGGCGCCGAGCAGGCCGCCGATCGAGGGCACGGCGAAGGCGAGGCCGTACTGCCACGGCTGGAACCCGAGCCGGCCGAGCAGCAGGACGGCCAGCAGCGGTTCGGTGGCCATCACCAGGGCGTTGAACAGGGTGGTGTTGAGGAACAGCGGGCGCAGCACGGGGTCGGCGAGGACGTACCGCCAGCCGTCGAGCAGGTCCCCGGCGCGCAGGCGGGAGGGCGGCCGGGGCTCCCGGTCGGCGGTGGCGCGGTCGGAGGTGGCGCGGCGGTCGGAGGTGGCGTGGTCGGCGGTCGGGTGGCTGCCGATGGCCCGGATGCCGAGGGCCGAGAGCAGGTAGCTGACCGCGTCGGCCAGCACCGTGGCCACCGGGCCGAGCAGCGCGATCGCGGCGCCGCCCAACGGCGGTCCCACGATCGTGGTGGTCCAGGCGGTGGACTCGAACCGGGCGTTGGCGGTGAGCAGCTGCCCGGCCGGCACCAGTGCCTTCAGGTACGCGCCGGACGCCGCGCGGAAGGTGATGTCGGCCGCGGCGACGACCACCGAGACCAGCAGGAGCTGGACGAAGGAGAGCACGCCGAGCGCGAACGCGGCCGGGACCGTCAGCAGCGCCGCGAACCTGGCCAGGTCCATCGCGATCAGCACCGGCCGCTTGGGGCGGAACTCCACCCACGGGCCGAGCGGCACCGCCACGGCCGCGCCCACCGCGGCCCCCGCGGCGGAGAGCGCCGCCACCTCGGCCGGGCCGGCGTGCAGCACCCGGACGGCGATCAGCGGGAACGCGCCGAAGGCCAGCCAGGTGCCGAGCGCGCTCGTCCCGTACGCGGCCCAGAGCCACCCGAAGGACCGGCCCAATCCGTTCGCCATGCTCGACACCCCTCCCGCCGGTACAACCGATTAGTGACGCGGAGCATCAAAGCGCGCGGCAATTCCCTCGATCAAACAACCGGAGGACCGCAGCCGCACAACGGACGGTTGTGGCTCTAGGGTGTCCGCATGGACCTCGACGCCGTCCGCACCTTCGCCGCCGCCGCCGACGCGGGCCAGTTCCAGGAAGCCGCCGCCGAGCTGGGCGTCACACAGCAGGCCGTCTCCAAACGCATCGCCGCCCTGGAACGCACCCTCGGCGTGCGGCTGTTCACCCGCACCCCGCGCGGTGCCGAACTCACCATCGACGGGCAGGCTTTCCTGCCGCACGCCCGCGAGCTGTTGGGCGCCGCCGACCGGGCCCTGGAGTCCGTGCGCCCCGGGAGCCGTCCGCTGCGCGTCGACGTGATCGCCTCACGCGGCGCGGCGGCCGGGCTGATGCGCGGCTTCCACCGGGCGAACCCCGACACCGGACTCGACGTGCTGATGCTGCTGGAGATCGACGCCGCCGTCGCCGCCCTGCGGTCCGGCACGATCGACGCGACCTTCCGCGCCGTCACCGCGCCCGGCCGGCCGCTGCCCGAGGACATCGCGTCGGTCCGGGTGCTCGACGAACCGCTGCGGCTGATGACCGGCCCCGACCACGCGCTCGCGGGCGCCAAGTCGGTCACCCTCGCCGAACTGGTCGGGCACCGGATCTGGATGCCCGGCCTCGCCCCCGGCAGCGAGTGGGCCGCCTACTACGAGGACCTGGTCGCCGAGTTCGGCCTCACCATCGAGGCCACCGGCCCCAACTTCGGCTCCGACGCGCTCCTCGACACCGTCGCCGACACCCCCGCGCTGGCCACCTTCATGGGCGAGCACACCCGCCTGGTCTGGCCCACCGGCCACGGCCTGCGCCTCATCCCGGTGACCGACCCGACGCCCGTCTACCCGCACTCCCTGCTGTGGCACCGGGACAACCCCCACCCCGCGCTGGCCGCCCTCCGCGCCCACCTCGCCGCCACCACGACCGGCCACGACGCCCCCGGGACCTGGACACCGGACTGGGTGCGGCCCTGAGGAGCCGCCCCGAGGAACCGCCCTCCCCGGGGCGACCGGGGAGGACTGGGGAGGGCCGGGAAGGGCCGGGCACCGGGCGCCGTCAGCGCGCGGGCAGCGGCAGGACGTGCCGGAGCGCCTCGACGGCGTCCGGGGCGCCGTCGACGGTGAGGGCGGTGCGGGCGCCGCGGCCGTACACGAAGAGCACCAACTCGCCCGGCTCGCCGGTGACCCGGACGGTGGGAGCGCCGGCCGGGCCGACCGTCACCGACTCGCCGTCCGGGCGGGCCAGGACCAGCCGGACCGGGGAACGGCGGCCCGCCTCGAACCGCGCGATCAACGGCAGCCGCCGCCACAGCGCCTCGGCACGCCCGGGCGGGACGGGCCGCGCCGACCAGTCCTCGCCCGCCCGCAGGACGTCCTCCGCGTGCACGAAGTACTCGACGGTGTTCGCCGCCTCGTCCGCGCCGGGCAGGGCGAACGGCGAGTACACCGGCGGCCCGCCCCGGAACAGCCGCACCAACTCCTCGTACGGGCGCTCGGCGTAGCCGTCCTGCACCCGCTGGGTCCGGGCGGCCAGGGCGGCGATCCGGATGCCCGCCGCCGCGTCGGGACGACGCTCCCGGATCACCAGGTGCGCGGCGAGGTCCCGGGTGGACCAGCCGGCGCAGAGGGTGGGGGCGTCCGGCCCGGCGGCGGTGAGGAGTTCGGCGAGGCGGTGGCGCTCGGCGAGCGCGTGGTTCGACATGGCGCCAGCCTAGGGCGTCAGGGGCGGAGGTGGCCGGTGAGCTTGGGGCCGCCCTGCTTGTTGCTCGCGGTGAGGGCGCAGGTGTAGTCGCGCCAGCCCTGCTGGTAGTTGGCCTGGGCGGGGCCGAACTGGCGGCCGTAGTAGGCCTTTCCGTCGGCCTGCCTGGCCTTGGCGGCGGCTTCGGCCTCCTTGCAGCCGTCCCGCATGGCGAGGGCGATGGGGATCTCGCCGGTGAGGTTGTCGGCCAGCTTGAGGTCGGCGATCACCTCGCCGTCGTGCTCGCCGTCGCAGGGGCGCTGCTCGGCGCGGGTGATCACCGGGCTCAGCTGGGGGTGGTCGAAGCAGGTGCCCACCGGGAAGAAGGCGTACGGCGGTTGCGGCGCGGTCGGGGTGGGCGTCGGGGTGGGGGTCGGCGTCGGGGGGGCCGTGGGGGAGGGCGGGGGCGGTGCGGCGGCCGGTGTCCTGTCGTCGGGCCAGAGCACCGCGGTGGCGACCACCGCGAGCAGGACGACCAGCACGGCGACGACGGTGAGGACCAGGCCGCGCGACGGACGGGAGGCGGCGGCTGCGGGCGGCGGCTGCTCGGAGGTCATGGCCATGAGGATGGCCCACCCGGGCCCCGCCCGGCAGGCGGTTGGCCGAACTCGCCCGTACGGGGGCTCGACCACCGGTCGGACGGAACGGCCGCGGCGACCGGCCGGACTGACACAATGGGCCCTATGTCCACCACACCCGCCACTCCCGGCACCACCGCGCTGGCCCCCGAGATCGCCGCCCGCCTCAAGCGCACCGAGGACGGCCTGCTCCCGGCCATCGCGCAGCAGTACGACACCGGCGAGGTGCTGATGCTCGGCTGGATGGACGACGAGGCCCTGCACCGCACCCTCACCACCGGCCGCTGCACCTACTGGAGCCGCAGCCGCCGCGAGTACTGGGTGAAGGGCGGCACCTCCGGCCACGTCCAGGCGGTCAAGTCGGTGGCCCTGGACTGCGACGGCGACACCCTGCTCGTCAAGGTCGACCAGACCGGCGCGGCCTGCCACACCGGCGACCGCACCTGCTTCGACGCCGACGTGCTCCCGCTCTCCTGACCCCGTCCGCACCCCCGCCGCAACCCCCGCCCGCAACCCCGTCCGCCCGCAGAACTCCAGACTCCAGAAGGTGCCGCCGCGCATGGACCTCGAAGCCTTCCGCAAGCTCGCCGTCGACACCCGGGTCATCCCGGTCACCCGCAGGCTCCTCGCGGACGGCCTCACCCCGATCGGCCTGTACCGCAGCCTCGCCGAGGAACGGCCCGGCACCTTCCTGCTGGAGTCCGCCGAGCAGGGCCGCAGCTGGTCGCGCTACTCCTTCGTCGGCGTGCGCAGCGCCGCCGCCCTCACCGTCGGCGAGGACGGCGAGGCCCGCTGGCTCGGCACCCCGCCGGTCGGCATCCCCACCGGCGGTGACCCGCTGGAGGTGCTGCGCGCCGCCCTGGAGGCGCTGCACACCCCGCGGCACGCCGACGACGGCCTGCCCCCGCTCACCGGCGGCCTGGTCGGCTACCTCGGCTACGACATCGTCCGCCGGCTGGAGAAGCTGCCCGACCTCAACCCGGACGACCTCGGGCTCCCCGAGCTGACCATGCTGCTCGCCACCGACCTCGCCGTGCTCGACCACGCCGACGGCACCGTGCTGCTGATCGCCAACGCCGTCAACCACAACGACCTGGCCAGCGGCGTGGACGAGGCCTACGCGGACGCCGTGGGCCGGCTGGACGCCATGGAGGCCGACCTGCTCAAGCCGGTCGACCCCGGCCTGGCCACCTTCACCCCGGCCGGCCCCGGCGAGGTGCACTCGCCGTTCGGCGGCGCCCCCTACCGGGCGGCGGTGGAGGACGTCAAGGAGCGGATCCGGGCCGGCGAGGCCTTCCAGGTGGTGCCCTCGCAGCGCTTCGAGGCGCCCTGCCCGGCCTCCGCGCTCGACGTCTACCGCGTGCTGCGCACCACCAACCCCAGTCCGTACATGTACCTGTTCCGCTTCCCCGGGCCGGACGGCACCGCCGAGGGCGGCTTCGACGTGGTCGGCTCCAGCCCGGAGGCGCTGGTCAAGGTCACCGACGGCGAGGCGATGCTGCACCCGATCGCCGGCACCCGGCACCGCGGCGCCACCCCGCACGAGGACGCGGCGCTCGCCGCCGAACTGCTCGCCGACCCCAAGGAGCGGGCCGAGCACCTGATGCTGGTGGACCTCGGCCGCAACGACCTCGGGCGGGTCTGCGAGCCGGGCAGCGTCGAGGTGGTCGACTTCATGCAGATCGAGCGCTACAGCCACGTGATGCACATCGTCTCCACCGTCACCGGCAAGGTCGCCCCCGGGCGGACCGCCTTCGACGTGCTGACCGCCTGCTTCCCGGCCGGCACCCTCTCCGGCGCGCCCAAGCCGCGGGCGATGCGGATCATCGAGGAGCTGGAGCCCACCCGCCGCGGCCTGTACGGCGGTTGCGTCGGCTACCTGGACTTCGCCGGGGACTCCGACACCGCGATCGCGATCCGCACCGCGGTGCTGCGCGACGGCACCGCCTACGTCCAGGCCGGCGCGGGCGTGGTCGCCGACTCGGACCCGCACGGCGAGGACACCGAGTGCCGCAACAAGGCGGCCGCCGTGCTGCGGGCCGTCGCCACGGCCAATACGCTGCGGAGGCCGGAACTGTCCTGAGGCAGGTCCGAACCGTCCTGAGGCAGGGAGGCGGCCGGGATGCCCGAGGTGCCGTACGACGAACTGCGCTGGGAGGTCGTGCTGAGCGCGGCCGGGCAGCTCGGCGAGCAGACCGCGGGCCACGGTCGGGTGCTGTCCGGGGTGGTCCTCGACCTGCCGGCCGCACCGGACGAGCTCGCCCCGGACCTGGTGGTGCTCAGCCCGGACGCGGTGCGCGGCGGGCACGGGCGGTTCGGGGCGGCGGCGGTCGAGGCGGTGCTGGAGCTGGCCCGGCCCGGTCTGGGAGCGGTCGCTCGGGCGTACGCGGAGAGCGGTGTGCCGTTGTACGTCGTCGTCGACCCGGCGGCGGCGGTCTGCACCGTGCACACCGCGCCCTCTCCCGAGGGGGTGTACCGGGAGGCCGAGCGCGTGCCGTTCGGCAACGACCTGTTCCTGCCGCTGGGCGGGCGGACGGTGGTGCTCCGGACGGACCCGTTCCCCACCCCGGGTACGGAGTGAGGCGTCGGGCGGGGGATAGTGGACGGGTGAGCGCTGACCAGACCCCCGCCCCCGCCGCCTCCTCCGGCCGCCGCACGCTCGGCGTGATGCTCCTGCTGACCGTGCTGAGCGCCGTGCTGGTGCTGACGGCCGTCGGGCGGACCTGGGCCGAGGGCCGGGCCGGCACCCTGGACGTCTCCGTCACCGGCGGAAAGATCTCCGAAGTGCCCGGCGGACTGGCCCTGGTGGGCCTCGCCGCGGCCGTCGCGGTGTTCGCGGTGCGCGGCCTCGGCCGCCTCGCCGTCGGCGCGCTGACCCTGCTCGCGGGGATCGGCGCGGCCGCGGCCTCGGTCGCCGGGGCGGGCGACACCGCGGCCCTGGACGGGGAGGCCGCCCGCAAGCTCGCCCTGAGCGGCTCGGCGGCCACCGAGGTCTCGCACACCGGCTGGCCGTGGGTCGCGCTGCTGGGCGGCGTGCTGCTGGCCCTCGCCGGACTGCTCACCCTGCGCTACGGCCGCGGCTGGCCGGCCATGGGCAGCCGGTACGAGGCGCCGACCCGCAAGGCCCCGGCCAACGCGGCCGGGGCGGACACCCCCGGTGACCTGTGGAAGGCGCTGGACCGGGGCGAGGACCCCACGGCGGTCTGAGGCCCGGAGCATCCTGCGGGCGCCCCACGGGCAGTGTGACGCGATAGACCCGGCACCCGCTTTGGGAGGCGGGTATGTGGCCCGGCACAATGGGATCCGTCAACCCGCCGGCGGCCCGCAGGTCCGGCCGGGCCCCGAGAGCCAAGGAGCACCACTCAGATGGCAGCAGCAGCACACGGCCACACCCCCGCCGCCTGGACCGGCGTCGTCATCTCCTTCGTCGGCTTCGGCATCGCGGGCGTCGCGATGATCCTGCCGTCGGTGCTGCTCGTCTGGGCCGGCCTGGCGGTCGTCCTGGCCGGTGGCGTGGTCGGCAAGGCCATGTCGATGGCCGGGATGGGCAAGCAGCCCAGCCCCCACGTCTACACCTCGGCCGAGGAGCAGATCGCGGCCCGCGAGGCCCGCGCCGCCGTCGCCGGTGCCGCTGCCTGACACGGCTGCCTGACACGGGCCTCGTACCCCACGCCTTTCGCACACACGGACGGCGGGCGCGCCGCGCCCGCCGTTTCGTCGTACCCGGGGCCCGGTGCGGGCAGAATCGGGGCGTGAACTCCGCCCCCACCGCCTCCGCCCCGCCGCCCGTGCTGCGCCGGCTGGGCCCGCCGCTGGCCGCGCTGGCGGCGGTGGCCGTCCCCACCGGGTACCTCGCCGTGGTGGACCCCAACACCCCGGGGCACTACCCCGACTGCCCTTTCCTGACCGCCACCGGCTGGTGGTGCCCCGGCTGCGGGGGCCTGCGCTGCGTCCACGCGCTGACCCACGGGGACTTCACCGGCGCCCTGCACGACAACGCCGCGGCCGTCCTGCTGTTCGGCGTGCTGGGCGTCCTCTGGCTGCGCTGGGGCTGGGCCGCGCTGACCGGCGGCCCGCCGCCCGCCGTCGCCGTCGGGGGCCGGCGGTGGGTGCTGATCGCGCTGCTCGTCGTGGTGTTCACCGTGGCGCGGAACTCGCCGGTCGGAGCGGGTCTGGCGCCCCCGCTGGTCTGAGCGCCGCGGGCGGCTCGGGGGCGGGTGGAGAACCCGTGAATCCGCAGTTGAGGGCCACCGGAGCGGGCGTCCGGTCCGCGAGACGCGCGCCGGGCTGATGCGCCCCGCGCCCCCGGGTGCCGATACCATCGAAGGGCCGGCGGGGTGCCGCCCGTCCGGCTCTCGCTGGCCGACCGGCAGATCCGGTCGGCAGATGCGGACCAATCCGGCAGACAAAGATGGGGGCTCCTGAGTGAGTGTGCTCGACTCGATCATCGAAGGGGTCCGTGAGGACCTCGCCGAGCGGCAGGCCCGGGTCTCCCTGGACGAGCTGAAGGAGCGGGCCGCCAAGGCCCCGGAGGCCAAGGACGGCGTCGCCGCCCTCAAGGGCGACGGGGTCCGGGTGATCTGCGAGGTGAAGCGCTCCAGCCCCTCCAAGGGCGCGCTGGCCGCGATCGCCGACCCGGCCGCCCTGGCACGCGACTACGCGGCCGGCGGTGCCGCCGCGATCAGCGTGCTGACCGAGCAGCGGCGCTTCGGCGGCTCGCTGGCCGACCTCGACACCGTCCGCGCCGCGGTGGACACCCCGCTGCTGCGCAAGGACTTCATCGTCACCGCCTACCAGCTGTGGGAGGCCCGCGCGCACGGTGCCGACCTCGCGCTGCTGATCGTCGCGGCCCTCGACCAGTCGGCCCTGGTGTCGCTGATCGAGCGCGCCGAGTCGATCGGCCTCACCCCGCTGGTCGAGGTGCACGACGAGGAGGAGATCAAGCGCGCGGTGGACGCCGGGGCGCGGATCATCGGCGTCAACGCCCGCAACCTGAAGACCCTCGAAGTGGACCGCAACACCTTCGAGAACGTGGCCCACGCCATTCCGGACGGCATCGTCAAGATCGCCGAGTCCGGGGTGCGGGGGCCGCTGGACGTGATCAACTACGCCAACCTGGGCGCCGACGCGGTGCTGGTCGGCGAGTCCCTGGTGACCGGCAAGGACCCGCGGGCCGCGGTCGCCGACCTGGTCGCCGCCGGGGCCCACCCCGCCGTCCGGCACAAGGACTGACACCGCCCGATGAAGATCGCCACCCGACTCGCCCCCGGCTGCCGCCCGCGCGGCTGCCGCGCGCCCGCACGCCGGGTGCTGGGGCGCCGGGTGCGGTACGTGATCGGCTGTGAGCCCGGGCAGGTGCCGGGACGGCGATGGCGGGTGACGCGCGGCTGAAGCCGGCGGATCCGCCGTGACCGGCGGATGCGGCCCGGCGACGGCCGGTCGGACGTCGACCGGAGGCCGGTCGACGTCACTGTCGTCACTGTCGTCCCACTCCCCAAGGGAAACCACATGTCCGAGAAGGACTACCTGCCCGGTGCCCAGGTGCCGGACGCGCGCGGATACTTCGGCGCGTACGGCGGCCGCTTCATCCCCGAGGCGCTGGTCGCCGCGGTCGAGCAGGTCGCCGAGGAGTACGAGAAGGCCAAGACCGACCCGGCCTTCGCCGCCGAGCTCGACGTGCTGCTCAAGGACTACACCGGGCGCCCGAGCCCGCTGACCGACGTGCACCGCTTCTCCGCCGAGGCGGGCGGGGCGCGCATCCTGCTCAAGCGCGAGGACCTCAACCACACCGGCTCGCACAAGATCAACAACGTGCTGGGCCAGGCCCTGCTCACCAAGCGGATGGGCAAGACCCGGATCATCGCCGAGACCGGCGCCGGGCAGCACGGCGTGGCCACCGCCACCGCCTGCGCGCTCTTCGGCTTCGACTGCACCATCTACATGGGCGAGGTCGACACCCAGCGGCAGGCGCTGAACGTCGCCCGGATGCGGATGCTCGGCGCCGAGGTGGTGGCCGTGAAGTCCGGCAGCCGGACCCTCAAGGACGCCATCAACGAGGCGTTCCGCGACTGGGTCGCCAACGTGGACTCCACCCACTACCTGTTCGGCACCGTGGCCGGGCCGCACCCGTTCCCGATGATGGTCCGCGACTTCCACCGGATCATCGGCGTCGAGGCGCGGCAGCAGGTGCTCGACCGGACCGGCAGGCTGCCCGACGCGGTCGTGGCGTGCGTGGGCGGCGGCTCCAACGCGATGGGGATCTTCCACGAGTTCATCCCGGACGCGGGCGTGCGGCTGATCGGCTGCGAGGCGGCCGGGGAGGGGGCGGAGACGCCCCGGCACGCGGCGACGCTGACCAAGGGCGACCCGGGGGTGCTGCACGGGTCCCGGACGTACGTCCTCCAGGACGAGGACGGGCAGACGATCGAGTCGCACTCGATCTCGGCCGGCCTCGACTACCCCGGCGTCGGGCCGGAGCACGCCTGGCTGAAGGACACCGGGCGGGCGGAGTACCGGCCGGTGACGGACGACGCCGCGATGCGGGCGCTGCGGCTGCTCTCCCGTACCGAGGGCATCATCCCGGCCATCGAGAGCGCCCACGCGCTCGCCGGGGCGCTGGAGTTGGGGCGTGAGCTCGGGCCGGAGGCGACCATCCTGGTGTCGCTGTCGGGGCGCGGGGACAAGGACATGCACACGGCTGCGGAGTACTTCGGGTTGTACGACGATCCGGGGGCTGGGGCTGGGGCTGGGGCTGGGGCTGGGGCTGGGGCTGGGAGCACTGGCAGTGCCGGCAGTGCCAGCAGTGCTGAGGGTGCGGCTGGTTCCGTTGAGGGTGTCGAGGGGGGTAAGTGAGCATGGTGTCGAAGCTGAGTGGGGTGCTGGCCGCCGCGAAGGCGGAGGGCCGGGCCGCGCTGATCGGCTACCTGCCGGCCGGGTTCCCGACCGTGGACGGCGGGATCCGGGCGATCAACGCGCTGATCGAGGGCGGCTGCGACGTGGTCGAGGTCGGGCTGCCGCACTCCGACCCGGTGCTCGACGGGGCCGTCATCCAGACCGCGGACGACATCGCGCTGCGGGGCGGGGTGCGGATCAAGGACGTGCTGCGGACCGTCGGGGAGGTCGCCGCGGCGCACCCCGAGGCGGCGGTGCTGGTCATGACGTACTGGAACCCGGTCGACCGTTACGGGGTGGCGCGGTTCGCGGCCGACCTGGCGGCCGCGGGCGGGGCCGGGTGCATCCTGCCGGACCTGCCGGTCGAGGAGTCCGAGGAGTGGCGCAAGGCGGCGGACGCGCACGGGCTGGACACCGTGTTCGTGGTCGCCCCCAGCAGCAAGGACGCGCGGCTGGCCGAAGTCACGGCGGCGGGCAGCGGGTTCGTGTACGCGGCCGCGGTGATGGGGGTGACCGGGACCCGGTCGGCCGTCGGATCGCTGGCCGAGGACCTGGTCGCGCGGACCCGGGCGACGACGGACCTGCCGGTCTGCGTCGGGCTCGGGGTCTCCGACGCGGCGCAGGCGGCTGAGGTCGCCCGGTTCGCGGACGGGGTGATCGTGGGGTCGGCGTTCGTGAAGCGGATCCTGGACGCCGGGGCGGACGAGGCGGCGGCGCTGGAGGCGGTGCGGGGGCTGGCCGGGGAGTTGGCGGCCGGTGTTCGGCGGGGCTGACCTGCGGTAGGCGTTCGTTTGGTGGGGTTGACGGCCTGCCACTCCCTTGGGGGGAGTGGTGGGCCGTTGGCTTTGGGGGCCGCTGCGCGGGGGGCTGGGGTGGGGGGTTGCTTTCGGGAGGGTGGGTGGCGGGGCGGCTCCGGGGGTGGCCGCTCCGAGGGGCTGGATGATTTTCAGACTGCCCACTCTGACTTGCGGGGGTGGGGACCGTTGGCAGTCTGAAAATCACCCGCAACGCCCCTCTCCGGGCCACCCCCTGCGCCGCCCCTTCCGCAGCGCGTCCCTCTCGCTGGGTCGGGTGAGGGAGGTGGGGGAGGGAGGTGGGGGGTGGGTGGGTTGGGGGAGGTGAGGTGAGGTGAGGGGTGGGGGTGTTGTGGTGGTGGGTTGACTGGGGGGTGGCCCCGAATGGGTGAAGAGGGGTGGCGACACGCATCAGGCGGGGTTGACGGGCGTTGAGTGGAGGGACGAGTGCACGAACGACGTGCGCGGGGGTTGCGGGGCCTAGGGAAGGGGTGAGCCGGTGCGGGGTCTTCATGTGGCCGTTCTGGTGCGGGCGGCGGCGGCCGCGCTGGCGTTGGGGGCTGCGGTCGGGGCGCATGCGGAGGTGGGGCAGGCGTTGGCCAAGCGGGGGGCCGAGCGGGCGGAGCGGGAGGCGGTCGCGTGTGCGGAGGCGGCGCGGTGGGACGCGCAGCACGAGGGGCGGCCGGAGTTGTTCGACCCGGGGCGGATGTCGGGGTGTCGGTGAAGTGTTCGGATCATTCGGGTAGAACGTCACTCATCCGGCTTAATTCCTGAATGCGGAGGAACCGGCCTTCATCCCTTACGGTTCATCAGGGAGTGAACGAGTTTCCCGAGGGGGGTTCCCTGATGGCCGCGCAGCGCACGCCGATGGCGGGGCGGCCGGTGCCGGTGTGGAGCGAGTGGGTCGGCACGGCCGTCCGGCTCGGGCTGGCGGTGGTGTGGGGGTGGGCCGGATTGGCGAAGGTGTCCGATCCGGCGGAGGCCGCCCAGGCCGTGCGTGCCTACGAGATCCTGCCCGAGAGCCTGGTCAAGCCGATCGGCTACGGCTTGCCGTTCCTGGAGCTGGCGCTCGCGCTGCTGCTGGTGATCGGGCTCGGCGTCCGGCTGGTCGCCGGGGTGTCCGCGCTGCTGCTGCTCGTGTTCATCGCCGGGATCGCCTCCGCGTGGGCGCGCGGCATCTCGATCGACTGCGGCTGCTTCGGCGGCGGCGGGCACGTCGACGAGTCCCAGACGAAGTACCTGCAGGAGATCCTGCGCGACACCGGGTTCCTGTTGCTGTCCGGGTGGCTGCTGTGGCGGCCCCGTACCCGGTTCTCGGTGGACGGCTGGCTGGCGAGCTGACCGTCGTTTCCCATCCCCGCACCCGACGAAGGCCCCCCGATGGATGTCAAGGCAATGAGCGAGAAGAACCGAGAAGGCAAGCGCACCGCCCGCGAGCGGATGCTGGAGCAGCGGGCGGCCGAGGAGGCCTCGGCCAAGCGCAGGAAGAAGCTGATCGTCGGGGGCGCGGTGCTCGCGGTGATCGCCGCCGCCGTGGTCGCCGGTGTCGTGGTGCAGAACGAGCGCTCCAAGCCGGAGACCCCGACCGCCGCCCCGGCCGGGACCATCGGCGACAAGAACCTGGTCATCCCGGTCGGGGCGGGCAACGCGCCGTCCGTGCTGACCGTGTACGAGGACCCGCGCTGCCCCGCCTGCGGCAGCTTCGAGCGGGAGTTCTCGCCGACCGTCGACCAGCTGGAAGACGCCGGCAAGATCTACACCAACTACCACATCGTGTCGTTCATCGACCGGGCCGTGCCGGGCAAGGGCTCCAAGACCGGTGCCAACGCGCTGGCCTGCGCGCAGGACGCCGGGCACTTCCGGGACTACCACGACGTGCTGTACCGGAACCAGCCGGAGGAGACCAACGACGCCTTCGGCAACAAGGCCGTGCTGATCAACCTGTCGAAGCAGGTCAACGGTCTCGACACCCCCGAGTTCGAGGCCTGCGTCAACGAGAACAAGTACGGCGGATGGGTGTCCTCGGTGCAGCAGGACTTCGACAAGTCCAGCTACAAGTCCACCCCGACCGTGCTGCTCAACGGCCAGCCGATCTACCCGAAGAACGGCAACGAGGAGATCACCCCGGAGAACCTGGCGAAGTGGGTGGACGCCGCGAACCAGGGCAAGCAGCTCGGCACGCCGGGCTCGCACGGGCAGACGCCGGCGCCGACCAGCACCGCCTCGGAGGCCAACAACCCGTCGCCGAACGCCGGCTGAGCCCGGCCCCGGACGCCGTCCCCTCCCCGTCCGGAGGGGGCGGCGTCCGCTGTTGTTCGGCATCTGTGACCCCGGCGGTGCCCGGCGGGACGCGTCGACCCTGTAGCGTCGGGACTGCCATGGATATCGCCTACATTCCCAGCCCGTCGCGGGGCGTCTGGTACCTCGGACCGGTCCCGCTGCGCGCCTACGCCTTCTGCATCATCCTCGGTGTCGTCGTCGCCGTCTGGCTCGGCAGCAAGCGCTGGGTCGCCCGGGGCGGTGCCAAGCACACGGTCGGTGACATCGCCGTGTGGGCCGTCCCGTTCGGCCTGGTCGGCGGCCGCCTGTACCACGTCATCACCGACCACCAGCTGTACTTCGGTGAGGGGAAGAACCCCTGGAACGCCTTCAAGATCTGGGAGGGCGGCCTCGGGATCTGGGGCGCGATCGCGCTGGGCGCGGTCGGCGCCTGGATCGGCGCCCGCCGCCGGGGCGTGCCGCTGCCCGCCTACGCCGACGCCATCGCGCCGGGCATCGCGCTCGCCCAGGCGCTCGGCCGCTGGGGCAACTACTTCAACCAGGAGCTGTACGGCCGGGACACCACCCTGCCGTGGGGCCTGAAGATCCACAAGGTGCTGCCGGACGGCACCGTCGTGGACGGCGTCTTCCACCCGACCTTCCTGTACGAGTCGCTGTGGTGCGTGCTCGTCGCGCTGCTCGTGATCTGGGCCGACCGGAAGTTCACGCTCGGCCACGGCCGGGCCTTCGCGCTGTACGTGGCCGCGTACACGGTCGGCCGGTTCTGGACCGAGTGGCTGCGGACGGACCCGGCGCACGTCTACTTCGGGCTGCGGCTGAACGACTGGACGTCGATCGTGGTGTTCCTGGGCGCGGTGGCCTACCTGGTGATCGTCGGGAAGAAGCGGCCCGGCCGGGAGGACCCGGCGAGCATCGATCCGGCCGCGCACGAGGAGGATGCGGCGGACGGCGAGGAGAAGCCGTCCCGGTCCTCGGACGAGAAGGCGGATGCGGTGGTGGCCGCCGAGGACGTCAAGAACTCCACCTGACCTGGGGCTTCTCCCCGACCGGGCCACCCTTCGCACGGCGTGCGAAGGGTGGCCCCCGTCGTGTTCGGACAGCCTTACTTTGCTGGAAATGCCCAGGTCAAGCGGGCTACGGTCGTGGCGGACGAACGACGACGGAGGGGAAGAGACGATGAGTGCGATCACGCTGGAGGCGGACGCCGGACACCAGCCCCGGATACCCGCGGCCGGCCACCACCGGGACGTGAACGGTGGCTGGTTGCGCCCGGCCGTGTTCGGCGCGGTGGACGGACTGGTGTCCAACTTCGCCCTGATGACGGGGGTGGTCGGCGGTGCGGTCTCCCACGGGACGGTGATCCTCACCGGCCTGGCGGGCCTGGCGGCCGGCGCCTGCTCGATGGCCGCGGGGGAGTACACCTCGGTGGCCTCGCAGCGGGAGCTGGTGCAGGCCGAGATCGAGGCCGAGCGGCTGGAGCTGAGCCGCAACCCGCACGGTGAGCTGGCCGAGCTGGCGCAGCTGTACGTGTCGCGCGGGGTGGACCCGGAGCTCGCGCACGAGGTGGCCCGGCAGCTGTCGGCGGACCCGGAGCTGGCCCTGGAGGTGCACGCCCGCGAGGAGTTGGGCGTCGACCCCACGGACCTGCCCTCGCCGCTGGTCGCGGCCGGCTCGTCGTTCCTGTGCTTCGCGCTCGGCGCGCTGCTGCCGCTGCTGCCGTACCTGCTGGGCGCGACCTCGCTGCTGCCCGCGCTGGTGCTGGCCGCGGCCGGACTGTTCCTGTGCGGCGCGGTGGTGGCCCGGGTGACGGCGCGCAGCTGGTGGTTCAGCGGGCTGCGGCAGCTGGTGCTGGGCGGGGCCGCGGCCGGGGTCACCTACCTGCTGGGGTGGTTGATCGGCGGGCATGTGGGATGACCCAGAACTGTGCATGATTATGCCCGCCCATGCGTGACGTTTCACACATGGGCGTCGCGTCGGGCCTGGCCTAGTCTCAGCATCCGGGCCCGGAAGCCCCGGATTCGCATCCGGCGGCGGGCTCCCGGAATGGATTCGCAGGCGGCCAAGATCGGCGTGTGTGGCGATCCGGTTTCGCCCCTGTTTCGGGCGGGGGAGCGTTGGGCACAATCGTCGGGACGCGCACCGTGGCGCGTTCCTCTCCCCCACCCCCCTGACCTGCGGCTCGTCCCGCCATGTGGACGGGATATTCCGCTTCTCGGGATCCTGGGCATCATGTAACTTGCACGACACCGCACCATCGCATCAGGGCCAACGTCGTCCCTACTTGCACCAACTTGCCGAAAGACGACGACGGGAGAGCCGATGCTGTCTGCATCCATGCACTCCGCCAACGAGCCCCAGGCCCCCCGGCCGTACGGGCTCGTTCCGGATGCGCGACCTGCTGCTCAGGGCCTGTACGACCCGCGAAACGAGCACGACGCCTGCGGCGTCGGTTTCGTCGCCACGCTGACCGGCATCGCCGACCACACCATCGTCGAGCAGGCGCTGACCGTCCTGCGCAACCTGGAGCACCGGGGCGCCACCGGCGCCGAGCCGGACTCCGGTGACGGCGCGGGCATCCTCACCCAGATCCCGGACGCCTTCCTGCGCGGGAAGGTCACCTTCGAACTCCCGGCGGCCGGCGCCTACGCGGTGGGCATCGCCTTCCTGCCCGACGACGACGCCGCCGACGCCGCCGCCGTCGCGCAGATCGAGGCCATCGCCGCCGAGGAGGACCTGACCGTCCTCGGCTGGCGCGACGTCCCCGTCACCCCCGACCTGCTCGGGGCCACCGCGCGATCGGTGATGCCGCGGTTCCGGCAGGTCTTCCTGACGCGGGAGGGACTGGCCGGGATCGAGCTGGACCGGATCGCGTTCGTCGTGCGCAAGCGGGCCGAGCGCGAGGCCGGGGTGTACTTCCCCTCGCTGTCCGCCCGCACCATCGTCTACAAGGGCATGCTGACCACCGGCCAGCTGGAGCCCTTCTTCCCCGACCTGTCGGACCGCAGCTACGCGTCCGCGATCGGCCTGGTGCACTCGCGGTTCTCCACCAACACCTTCCCGAGCTGGCCGCTCGCCCACCCGTACCGCTTCGTCGCGCACAACGGCGAGATCAACACCGTCAAGGGCAACCGGAACTGGATGCGGGCGCGGGAGTCGCAGCTCGCCACCGACCTGATCCCGGCCAACAGGAACGGGCAGGGCCTGGAGCGGATCTTCCCGATCTGCACGCCCGACCACTCGGACTCGGCCTCGTTCGACGAAGTCCTGGAACTGCTCCACCTCGGCGGCCGCTCGCTGCCGCACTCCGTGCTGATGATGATCCCGGAGGCGTGGGAGAACCACGCCACCATGGACCCGGCCCGCCGCGCGTTCTACCAGTACCACTCCAACCTCATGGAGCCCTGGGACGGCCCGGCCTGCGTCACCTTCACCGACGGCACCCGGATCGGCGCCGTGCTCGACCGCAACGGCCTGCGCCCGGCCCGGTACTGGATCACCGAGGACGGCCTGGTCGTGCTCTCCTCCGAGGTCGGCGTGCTCGACCTCGACCAGGAGAAGGTCGCCAGGAAGGGCCGCCTGCAGCCCGGCCGGATGTTCCTGATCGACACCGCCGAGGGCCGCATCGTCGACGACGAGGAGATCAAGTCCGCCCTCGCCGCCGAGCACCCCTACGAGGAGTGGGTCGCCGCCGGGCAGATCCAGCTCGCCAAGCTCCCCGAGCGCGAGCACATCGCGCACACCCACGCCTCCGTCACCCGCCGCCAGCAGACCTTCGGCTACACCGAGGAGGAGCTGCGGGTCATCCTCGCGCCGATGGCCAGGACCGGCGCCGAGGCACTCGGTTCGATGGGCACCGACTCGCCGATCGCCGCGCTCAGCGAGAAGCCGCGCCTGCTGTTCGACTACTTCGTTCAGCTCTTCGCGCAGGTCACCAACCCGCCGCTGGACGCCATCCGCGAGGAGCTCGTCACCTCGCTGCTGTCCAACCTCGGCCCCGAGGGCAACCTGCTCGCCGCCGAGTCCGCCTCCTGCCGCTCGGTCGGCATCACCTTCCCGGTGATCGACAACGACGAACTCGCCAAGCTCGTCCACATCAACGCCGACGGGGACCAGCCCGGACTCAAGGCCGTCACGCTGTCCGGCCTGTACAAGGTCTCCTCCGGCGGGGACGGCCTGGCCACCCGGCTCGCGGACATCGCCGCCGAGGCCGACGCCGCGATCGCCGACGGCGCCCGCATCATCGTCCTCTCGGACCGGCACTCCGACGCCGAGCACGCCCCGATCCCCTCGCTGCTGCTCACCTCCGCGATCCACCACCACCTGATCCGCACCAAGCAGCGCACCCAGGTGTCGCTGCTGGTCGAGGCGGGCGACGTCCGCGAGGTGCACCACGTCGCGCTGCTGATCGGCTACGGCGCCGGCGCGGTCAACCCGTACCTGGCCATGGAGTCGGTCGAGGACCTCGTCGCGCAGGGTGTCTTCATCCAGGGCGTCGACCCCGAGAAGGCCATCAAGAACCTGATCAAGGCGCTCGGCAAGGGCGTGCTCAAGGTCATGTCCAAGATGGGCATCTCGACCGTCGCCTCCTACCGCGGCGCCCAGGTCTTCGAGGCCATCGGGCTGTCCCAGGAGCTGGTCGACGGCTACTTCGCCGGCACCACCAGCAAGCTCGGCGGCATCGGCCTGGAGGAGATCGCCAAGGAGACCGCCGCCCGGCACGCCAAGGCCTACCCCGCCTCCGGCATCCCCGCCGCGCACCGCGCGCTGGAGATCGGCGGCGAGTACCAGTGGCGCCGCGAGGGCGAGCCGCACCTGTTCGACCCGGACACCGTCTTCCGGCTGCAGCACGCCACCCGCAACCGCCGGTACGACATCTTCAAGCAGTACACCGACCGGGTGAACGAGCAGTCCGCCCGCCTGATGACCCTGCGCGGCCTCTTCCAGCTGGACGCCCTGGGCCGCGAGCCGATCCCGGTCGAGGAGGTCGAGCCGGTCTCCGAGATCGTCAAGCGCTTCTCCACCGGCGCCATGTCGTACGGCTCGATCTCGCGCGAGGCCCACGAGACGCTCGCCATCGCGATGAACCGCCTCGGCGGCAAGTCCAACACCGGCGAGGGCGGCGAGGACCCGGACCGCCTGTACGACCCGGAGCGCCGCTCGGCGATCAAGCAGGTCGCCTCCGGCCGCTTCGGCGTCACCTCCGAGTACCTGGTCAACGCGGACGACATCCAGATCAAGATGGCCCAGGGCGCCAAGCCCGGCGAGGGCGGCCAGCTGCCCGGCCACAAGGTGTACCCCTGGGTCGCCAAGACCCGGCACTCCACCCCGGGCGTCGGCCTGATCTCCCCGCCGCCGCACCACGACATCTACTCGATCGAGGACCTGGCGCAGCTGATCCACGACCTCAAGAACGCCAACCCGGCGGCCCGCGTCCACGTGAAGCTGGTCTCCGAGGTCGGCGTGGGGACGGTCGCGGCGGGCGTCTCCAAGGCGCACGCCGACGTGGTGCTCGTCTCCGGGCACGACGGCGGCACCGGCGCCTCGCCGCTGACCAGCCTGAAGCACGCCGGCGGGCCCTGGGAGCTCGGCCTCGCCGAGACCCAGCAGACCCTGCTGCTCAACGGGCTGCGCGACCGCATCGTGGTGCAGACCGACGGCCAGCTGAAGACCGGCCGCGACGTCGTCATCGCCGCACTGCTCGGCGCCGAGGAGTTCGGCTTCGCGACCGCCCCGCTGGTCGTCTCCGGCTGCATCATGATGCGCGTCTGCCACCTGGACACCTGCCCGGTCGGCGTCGCCACCCAGAACCCGGTGCTGCGCGAGCGCTTCTCCGGCAAGCCCGAATTCGTCGTCAACTTCTTCGAGTTCATCGCCGAGGAGGTCCGGGAGATCCTGGCCTCGCTGGGCTTCCGCTCGATCGAGGAGGCCGTCGGCCACGCCGAGCACATCAACCCGCAGGCCGCGATCGACCACTGGAAGGCCGCCGGGCTCGACCTGGCCCCGCTCTTCCACGTGCCCGAGCTGCCCGAGGGCTCCGCGCGCCACTGCACCACCACCCAGGACCACGCGCTCGACAAGGCCCTCGACAACCAGCTGATCGAGCTGGCCGAGGACGCCCTGGTGCGCGGCGAGGCCGTCCGGATCCAGCTGCCGATCCGCAACGTCAACCGCACGGTCGGCACCATGCTCGGCCACGAGGTGACCAAGCGGTACCGCGGCGAAGGCCTGCCGGAAGGGACCATCGACGTCACCTTCACCGGCTCGGCCGGCCAGTCCTTCGGCGCCTTCCTCCCGAAGGGCGTCACCCTGCGGCTGGAGGGCGACGCCAACGACTACGTCGGCAAGGGCCTCTCCGGCGGCGTCGTGGTCGTCCGCCCCGCCCGCGAGGCCGCGGCCATCGGCAACGACGCCCAGAACCACGTCATCGCCGGCAACACCATCGGCTACGGCGCCACCTCCGGCCGGATCCACCTGCGCGGCAAGGCCGGCGAGCGCTTCGCCGTCCGCAACTCCGGCGCCACCCTCGTCGTCGAGGGCGTCGGCGACCACGGCCTGGAGTACATGACCGGCGGCCGGGTCGTCATCCTCGGCGAGACCGGACGCAACCTCGCGGCCGGCATGTCCGGCGGCATCGCGTACGTCCTCGACCTGCGCCCCGCCAACGTCAACGACGGCATGGTCGGCATCGAGGCCCCCACCGCCGCCGACCGCGACTGGCTGCGCGAGACCGTGCAGCAGCACTACGAGGAGACCGGCTCCACCGTCGCCGCCGAACTCCTCGCCGACTGGGGCAGCGGGGTCTCCCGCTTCTCCAAGATCATGCCGACCGACTACAAGGCAGTGCTCGCCGCCAAGGACGCCGCCGAGCGCGACGGCCTCTCCGAGACCGAGACCACTCGCAAGATGATGGAGGCGGCACATGGCTGACCCCAAGGGCTTCCTGACCACGCCCAAGCAGCTGGCGGAGCGCCGCCCCGTCGACGTCCGGATCAAGGACTGGAACGAGGTCTACGTCGAGCGCAGCCTCCTGCCGATCATCACCAAGCAGGCCGGCCGCTGCATGGACTGCGGCATCCCGTTCTGCCACAACGGCTGCCCGCTCGGGAACCTCATCCCCGAGTGGAACGACCTCGCCTACCGGGACGACTGGGCCGGCGCCATCGAGCGGCTGCACGCCACCAACAACTTCCCGGAGTTCACGGGCCGCCTGTGCCCCGCGCCGTGCGAGTCCGCGTGCGTCCTCGGCATCAACCAGGACGCGGTGACCATCAAGAACGTCGAGGTCACCATCATCGACAAGGCCTGGGACCGCGGCGGCGTCACCCCGCAGGTGCCCGAGCGCCTCTCCGGCAAGACCGTCGCCGTCGTCGGCTCCGGCCCGGCCGGCCTCGCGGCCGCCCAGCAGCTCACCCGCGCCGGCCACACCGTCGTGGTGTACGAGCGGGCCGACCGCATCGGCGGACTGCTGCGCTACGGCATCCCCGAGTTCAAGATGGAGAAGCGCCACATCAACCGCCGCATCGAGCAGATGCGGGCGGAGGGCACCCGGTTCCGCACCGGCGTGCACGTCGGCGAGGACATCACCGGGCAGCAGCTGCGCGAGCGCTTCGACGCCGTCGTCGTCGCGGCCGGCGCCACCACCGCCCGCGACCTGCCGGTGCCCGGGCGCGAGCTCAACGGCATCCACCAGGCCATGGAGTACCTGCCGCTGGCCAACAAGGTGCAGGAGGGCGACTACGTCGAAGCCCCGATCAGCGCCAAGGGCAAGCACGTCGTGGTCATCGGCGGCGGCGACACCGGCGCGGACTGCGTCGGCACCGCCCACCGGCAGGGCGCCCTCTCGGTGACCCAGCTGGAGATCATGCCGCGGCCCGGCGAGGAGCGGCCCGCCCACCAGCCGTGGCCGACCATGCCGATGACCTACAAGGTCACCTCCGCCCACGAGGAGGGCGGGGAGCGGATCTACTCCGTCAACACCACCCGCTTCACCGGCGACGAGGACGGCAACGTCCAGGAACTGCACCTGGTCGAGGTGGAGTTCAAGGACGGCCGGTTCGAGCCGGTGCCGGGCACCGAGCGCGCCATCCCGGCCCAGCTGGTCACCCTGGCCATGGGCTTCACCGGCACGGACGTGAAGAACGGGCTCGTCGAGCAGCTGGGAGTCGACCTCGACGCGCGAGGTAACATTGCCCGCGACGGCCGGTTCGCCACCAATGTCGATGGCGTGTACGTCTGCGGAGACGCCGGCCGAGGCCAGTCGCTGATCGTCTGGGCCATCGCGGAAGGCCGTTCGGCCGCCGCCGCGGTGGACAAGTACCTGGGCGGCAAGACCCCGCTTCCCGCCCCGATCCGACCCACGGACCGCCCCCTGGTGGTCTGACGGTCCGACCGGCCCACCCCGAACCCCCGGCGCCGCATCGCCGGGAGCTCAACCCGCTGCCCCCGCCAGCGTCGCCGGGCCAACGCGGTCTCCTGGCGCCTGCCCTCTTCCCCGACCAGTTGGAGGGCGGGCGCCGTCGCGTTCTCGGACGACAGGGGTGCCGGGGAGCGGAGCCGGCGCGGGGGATCGACCGGGGCGCGCTCGGGGAAGGGCGCGAAGGGATGAGGGGCGGGCGCCCGGGGGTCGTGCGCCGTCGCGTTCTCGGACGACAGGGGTGCCGGGGAGCGGAGCCGGCGCGGGGGATCGACCGGGGCGCGCTCGGGGAGGGGCGCGAAGGGATGAGGGGCGGGCGCCCGGGGGTCGTGCGCCGTCGCGTTCTCGCGCGGGACGGTGCGGTTCCAGGCCGGTGCCGGGGGGCGTTTCCCGCCACGGAGGGTGGGCGCGGCAGAGCCGCGCCCGAGCGGGGCGGGCCCACGGCTTCGGGTTTCACGGTTCGTGTGCCGAGGATCGGCTCCCAGCGGAATCACAGGCTTCTCACAGCGGCTGGAAACCGTCGCGGGACGGGCTGTTGTTCGTCGGTGCCAGGTGGCAGACTGCCGCCGACGGCCGGGGGGCTGCGCGAGTGCGGAGGGTGACTTCGATGGGCACGACTCAGGCAGGCGGAGGCGCGACGGTACGGCGTCTGCTGCTCGGCTCCCACCTGCGCAAGCTGCGGGAGGCCAGGGGCGTCAGCCGGGAGGAAGCCGGGTACTCGATCCGCGCCTCGGAGTCCAAGATCAGCCGCATGGAACTCGGCCGGGTCGGCTTCAAGGAACGCGACGTCGCCGACCTCCTCACCCTCTACGGCGTCGAGGCCGAGCAGGAGCGCGCCACCGTCCTCGGACTCGTCCGCGACGCCAACGCCAACTCCTGGTGGCACGAGTACGGCGACGTGCTGCCCGGCTGGTTCCAGAACTACCTCGGCCTGGAGGAGGCCGCCACCGCGATCCACAGCTACGAGGTCCAGTTCGTCCACGGGCTGCTGCAGACCGCCGACTACGCCCGGGCCGTCGTCACCGCCGGCTGCCACGACCACCGCGCCGACGAGATCGAACGCCGGGTCGACGTACGGCTCAGGCGCCAGGCGGTGCTCACCGGCGAACGCGCGCCGCAGCTGGTCGCCGTCCTGGACGAAGCCGCGCTGCGCCGCCCCTGGGGAGGCCCCGAGCTGATGCGCGGCCAGCTGGACCGGCTGCTGGAACTCGGCGAACTGCCCAACGTGCGGCTGCAGGTGCTGCCGCTCGGCAACGCCGGACTGTCCGCCGAGAGCGGTGCCTTCACCGTGCTGGGCTTCGCCGAGCCGGAACTCTCCGACGTCGTCTACCTGGAGCAGTTCACCACCGCGCTCTACCTGGACAAGCCGGCCGAGGTCGCCGAGTACCGGCACGCCATGGACGACCTGCTCGCCGACAGCCTGGACCCGGAGCGGACCCGCGACCTGCTGCACACTGTGCGCCGGGAGCTCTGACGCATCGGGGCGATGACGGCCCGTCAGGTCGGCGGGTGAGAAGCGGCGGATGCCGCACGTCTGCGAGTCGGCGCTGCAGTACGGCGACGGCGCGTGGTGCAGCGGATGCGGCGAGGCGCCGCCGGGCGGGGGCCCGGCGGCGCCTCGGGGAGCGGGTCAGAAGACCGGCTGGCCGGCGCGGACGAGGCGCCAGGAGTCGGTGAAGAAGTCGGCGGGGTCGATGGTGCCCTTGGCCTTCACCCAGGCGATCATGGTGTTGCGGATCTCGTCGGAGTTCGACCAGACCAGCTTGGCCTTGGCGACGTGCGGGAAGTTGCCGCCGCCGTTGGCGCGGTAGTTGTTGACGGCCAGGACGAACTGGGCGGCGGGGTCGATCGGCTTGCCCTGGAAGGACAGGTTGACGATCCGCGAACCCTTCGGCTGGGCGATGTCGATGTCGTAGCTCAGGCCGTAGACCGAGTCGTAGTTGTAGTCCGGGGTGGCTTCGGCGCCGGTCAGGGCGTCCTTGTCGACCGGGGCGCCCGGGGCGAGCTGGTTGTAGTACTTCGCGGAGAACTCCAGGTAGTCCTTGAGCTGGGCACCCGTCAGGATGCGGGCCTCCAAGGTGTTCTCGTAGATGTAGAGGCCCGCGGCGTCGCGCAGCTTGACCTGGCCGGCCGGGATCAGGGCGGTGCGGTTGAACGGGGCCGCCTGGGCGAGCACCGGCAGATCGGCGTACTGGCCGCCGGCCAGCGCGGCCTTCACCGCGTCGGCCTGGACCCTGCCGATCAGGTCGATGATCGGAGTGGCCTTGAACCGGGACTCGGCGATCGACAGCTCGATCTTGCTGGTGCCGATGTTCTGGTTGACGTACGCGACGACCTTCTTGTGCTGCTCGGTGATCGCGTTGGTGATCTCCGGGTTCTCCGGCACGGTGTTGGAGTTCAGCACCCGCGAGGAGACCGAGGTGACCTTCCAGGCGCCGTCGGCGAACTCGACCTCGAAGTCGAAGCAGCTCAGGCGCTGGCCCCAGCAGAGCGGCTCGGAGAGCACGACGGTCCTGCCGGTCTTCTTGTTGACGATCAGGCGCTGCGGGACCTCCTTGTGGGTGTGGCCCACCAGCACCGCGTCGATGTCCGGGACGGTCTCCGCCATCTCGCCGGAGGCGTCCTCGGGCCAGGGCAGCTGGTCGCCGTAGGTGGTCGCCTCGTCGATGCCGGAGTGCGCCGAGACCACGATGACGTCCGCGCCCGCCGCCTTCATCCGCGGCACGTACTTGGCGGCCGTCTCCACGATGCCCGGGAAGACCATCTTCCCGCTGACGTTGGCCTTGTCCCAGATGGCGATGCCCGGGTTGGTGAGGCCCAGGATGCCGACCTTCAGCGGCTTGCCCTCGCCGAGGTGCAGCTCCTTGATCACGTACGGCGGGAAGGCCGGCTTCTCGTTCTTCGCGTGCAGCGCGTTGGCGCCGAGCAGCGGGAACTCCAGCTGGTCCTCGAAGGCCTTCACGGTCGGGATGCCGTAGTTGAACTCGTGGTTGCCGAGCGCGGCCGCGTCGTACTCCATGAGGTTCATGGCGACGGCCATCGGGTGGTCCGGCACGGTGTCGCCGTCGGTGGCGATCGGCTCGATCCGGGCGTAGTAGTAGGTCAGCTGGGTGCCCTGGATGATGTCACCGGAGTCGATCAGCAGGCAGCGGTCCCAGCCCTTCTCCTCGCGGACCTGGTTGGCCAGGGTGGAGATCTTGGCGAGGCCGACCGCGTTGTGCGCCTTGTCGACGTACTCGGCGTCCGTGAAGTAGTCCCAGTTGAGCACCCGGCCGTGCAGGTCGGTGGTGCCCATGACGGTGAAGGACTGCTTGCGCGGCTTGCGCTGGCCCTTGGCGGCCGCCGTGTCCGGCTCGGCGGCCGCGGCGGAGGGGGCGGCGGCCACGGCGGCACCGCTCGCCAGGGCGGCACCGGCGGCGGTGGCGGCGGACCGGGTGACGAAGTCACGGCGGTTCAGGGGCATGGATGACTCTCCCGAGTGGGGGCGACGGCAGATCGTCCGTCAAGTTGGTTACGTGAGCAGGCGCGCGTCCACGCGTCGACGCGCGTAGAGAGACGCGCGTAGAAGTCTGCCGTGCGGGCCGGGCCGCTGGATAGTCCCCGGACCTGTCCAAGAGGTGAGATCTTGGCGACTCGTTCGTGACGGCGACGGGTGGGGACGGGGGGTGATATGTCGGCGCCCACCGGCGTGACCTGGGTTTCCGCCCCGATCGGGCCGGTCGGCCGGCGGGTCGGCCCCCGTGCTCCGGGGTCGGGCCGGCCCGGCGGGGGTCCCGTGCTCCGGGGTCGGGCCGGCTCGGCGGGCGGGGGTCCCGTGGTCCGGGGTCGGGCCGGCTCGGCGGGCGGGGGTCCCGTGGTCCGGGGTCGGGCCGGCTCGGCCGGCGGGTCGGCCCCCGTGCTCCGGGGTCGGGCCGGCCCGGCGGGCGGGGGCCTCCACCCGCCCGCCGAACGGGGTCAGGCCAGTTCGGCGGCCAGCAGGCCGACCTCCCGGCCCAGTTCCTCCGCCGGGTCCGGGGCGCCCGGCCCCGCCCACGGCTGCCAGGCCCGCGCCCGCAGGTAGCCGGCCACCGCGAGCGGCAGCCGGTCCCGGACGATCCGCTCCGCCGCCGGGCTCGGGCCGGCCTCGCGCAGCGCGGCCATCAGCGCGTCCACGCCGGCCGTGGGCGGCGGGGACACCGCGTCCAGGTACGCGGCCAGCTGGTCCAGCTCGGGCCGCGGCTCCGGTGGCGGCGGCGGAGGAGGAGGGGGCGGAGGAGGGCCCGGATCGACCGCGCGACCGGGCGTCAGCAGCGCACCCGCCCCGTACAGCCCGGCCACCACACCCGGCCACCAGGCCCCGCCGAGCCCGGCGAAGTGCAGCCCCAGGCCGACCGTGCCACCCGCGCAGCCGACCAGGTTCCTGCCCGACTCCAGGTACCGCAGGGCCCGGCGGCCGAACCCCGCCCCGGCCTCACTGGTAGCCACGGATCTCCTCGAACGCCCCGTCCAGCGAGCCCGAACCGTCGAACAGCTTGCCGCCCGTGACGTCCGCGATCCCCTGCAGCTGGGACACCGCCGCCTCGCCGAACCTGATCGGGAACACCGGGATCGACTTCTCCCAGGCCGGCAGACCGTCGTGGAAGCGCTTGAAGTCACCGTCCGTCGGACCGGAGTTGCTCTCCCCGTCCGTCATCAGCACGATCGAGGTGAACCGGTCGTCGTTCGCCGCGGCCTGCTGCCGCTCGATCACCCGGTACGCCTCCTCCAACGAGCCGTACACCGCCGTGCCGCCCGAAGCCGCCAGCGACTGCACGTCCGCGTCGATCGCCGCCAGCTCCTGCTGCGGGCCGGGCTGGCTCCCGGTGGCCGGCACCACGTGCGTCCTGGACCACTTCACCGAGGACGCGAAGGACACCAGGGTGACCTCCTCGCGGTTGCGGAAGCGGCGCACCCCCCGGGTGTCGTCCGCCCCCGTCAACCGGCCCAGCGCGCTCTTCAACGCCGCGATCCGCGACCCCTCCATCGAGCCCGAGGTGTCCAGCACGTACACCGTCCGGGACGGCCGGCGCAGCTCGTTCTGGTACGACGCCAACAGGCCGTCCGCGACCGCCCGGGTGCCCGGGAACGGCAGCTCCCGGCGGCGGTCCGTCGGCAGCCCGGCGGCCGGAGCCACACCCACCGTCGCGGGGCGGCGCAGCGTCGTCTCGGAGATGCGCTTCTGCACGTCCTCCTTGAGCAGGTACGAGGTCAGCCGCTGGAAGGCGTCGCGCTGGTCCGGCGCCGCCGAGGACAGCAGCGACAGCGGATAGTCCGCCGACACCACGCCGTCCAGCGGGCGCACCACCGTCAGCTGCTGCTGCGGCGGCAGCGTCCTGTTCAGCGACAGCAGCACCGACTCGTAGTTCACCAGCGCGCCCACCAGGCCCGACTCCGAGCGGGAGTACGCCTGGGCCAGCCAGCCCGAGGAACCCGACGTCAGCTTCTGGCCCGTGAAGAACTGCTTCAGCTGCGGCGTCGCCTTCTGCACGTCCGCCTCGGCCAGCGCCCCGTCCGCCTTGGAGAACGCCGCGGCCACCGCCACCAGCGTCGAGAAGCCGGAGTTGGACCGCGACGGATCGGCCATCCCGTACGTCAGCCTGCCGGCCGCGGCCGCGTCACCGACCTGCGCCCAGGTGACCTTCGAACCGTCCCCCCACCCCAGCTCGCCGAGCACCGAGGATCGCACCCCGACCGCCACCGGCGAGACCATCACCGGCGTCTCGGACAACACCTTGGACTTCCCGGCCGGGTCCAGCCGCAGGTACTGGTTGGACGGGAACCACACCGCGTCGTACTTGCCGTCGGCCCGGCCCGCGGACACCGCGTCCGCGCCGTCCAGGGTGCCCGTCCAGGCGAACTGCACCGTCACCCCGGTGGCCTTCCGGGCCTCCTCCAGCACCGGCGCCAGGTCCTGCAGTTCACTGCCCGCCAGGACGCGCAGCACACCCGGCCGGGCCGTCTCGGCGGGCGGATCGCTCGGCCTCGGACCGGAACCGTCGCCGCCGGAGGAGGTGCAGGCGGTCACCGCGGCCAGCACGGCCGCCAGGGCCGCGGCCAGCCCGCCGCGGCGCTTCGTCCGGAGGTTCACTTCGGGGCCCCGCCCTTCGCCGCGTCGACCAGCTTGTTCAGGTTGTCCAACGAGGGCAGCGTGGCCTGCTTGAACCCCGCGGTCCTCAGGTCGCGCGCGAACCTCGGCGTTTTGTTCTGCATCAGCTTCCAGAACGCTTCCTGGTCGGCCTGCGGGCGCAGGCCGTACCCGGCCTCCAGACCGCGCAGCACCGGATCGTTCTCCAGCAGGTCGGCCAGCTTGCGGCCGTTGTCCGTACGGGCCACCAGCGTGTGGTCCGACTGGATCGTGGTGTCCGGGTACATCACCACCATGTCGCTGGTGTCCCTGTTCCGCAGCGGCAGCGCGGCGGCCTGCGACTCGTAGGCGAAGACCATCGTGCCGACCCCCGCGAAGAAGTCCCGGAACGGCTCGTCACTGCTGATCTTCTGCATGCCCTGCAGGCGGTTGGCGGCGGCCAGCAGCGGCCGCACCGCGTTGACGCCGGCGTCGTCCTGCACCACCTGGTCGCCGCTCGCGACGTAGGACAGCAGGGCCAGGTACAGCGCGCCCGAGGACGAGGTCTCCGGGTCCGTCGTGGACACGAACAGCGGCCCGGCCAGCTCCGGGTGCTCGGCGGCGCCCGGGAGGTCGGTCCACTTCCTCCCGTCCTTCAGCGCGGCCACGTACGCGTCCATCCGGAACGTCCACACGTGACTCGTGGGATCCTCCTGCGCCAGCCTGTTCTGCGCCAGGACCCGCGCCACCGGCTCGTGCGTCACGACCACCAGCGGCGAGTAGAACGGCACCAGCGGGGAGTCCTTCAACTGCCAGTTGCGCTGGATCTCCCGGGCCGGCGCCGCACTCGCGGGGAAGGCGAAATCCAGCGCCGGGGTGCTCTTCGCCTGCTCGCTCATCGTCCAGGAACCGGTCGAATCCGCCCGGACCACCAGGCCATTCTTCTTCAACTCGGCCTTGACGGCAGGGTCTTCGAAGAAATCACGCTTCTCCGAACCGATCAGGCCGGAGACCGTCACCGGATCGGGATCCTTCGCGCCGTCGGGGATCAGCGCGAAGGCCACCCCGCCCAACAGCGCCAGCGCCGCCACCACCCCCAGAGCCCGTCTCATGCCGAACGCCTCCCCCTCGTACGCGACTTCGGCCGCGAACCGCTACGTCGTCCGGGTGGTTACCCGGGATCCCCCGCTCGTCACCCGGGGGTGACGAGCGTCCCGCCGGGCGGGGAGCGGATGCGGAAGCCGCGATGAACGACGGGTGAACACCCCTTCACGGAATCGCATCGACCGACCCCCGGAAGCCCACGAACGGGACCGGCGGAAGCATGCCGCGCAACGCCCTCGCACACCGGTCCGAGGATGTGTCAGATTGTTCAACTCACCGTACGACAAAGGTCATCCCGCAGACCGGACCCGCCTCGTCGTTACGCGCCGGTAATGCCTAGTCTCAGCACCATGCGCCGAGCAAAAATCGTCTGCACCCTCGGGCCCGCCACCGACTCGTACGACCAGATCAAAACCCTGGTCGACGCCGGAATGGACATCGCCCGACTCAACCTCAGCCACGGCACGCACGCCGAACACGAGGAACGCTACCGCCGAGTCCGCAAAGCCTCCGACGAGACCGGCCGCAGCGTCGGCGTCCTCGCCGACCTCCAAGGCCCGAAGATCCGACTCGACACCTTCGCCCACGGCCCCGTACTCCTCGAACGCGGCGACGAGTTCACCATCTCCACCGACAACGGCGTCGTGGGGGACAAGGACATCTGCGGCACCACCTACCCCGGACTCGCCGCCGACGTCAGCCGCGGCGAACGCATCCTCGTCGACGACGGCCGCGTCACCCTCGAAGTCATCGACGTCGACGGACCCCGGGTCCGGTGCCTCGTCATCGAAGGCGGCCTCGTCTCCGACCACAAGGGCCTCAACCTCCCCGGCGTCGCCGTCTCCGTCCCCGCACTCAGCGACAAGGACGTCGCCGACCTGCGATGGGCGCTGCGCACCGGCGCCGACATCGTCGCGCTCTCCTTCGTCCGGAGCGGGCGCGACATCGAGGACGTCCACCGGATCATGGCGGAGGAAGGGCGCTTCGTCCCCGTCATCGCCAAGATCGAGAAGCCGCAGGCGGTGGAGAACCTCGAATCCGTCGTCGACGCCTTCGACGGCATCATGGTGGCCCGCGGCGACCTGGGCGTGGAGATGCCCCTCGAACAGGTCCCGCTGGTCCAGAAGCGCGCCATCAAGCTCGCCCGCCGCAACGCCAAGCCGGTCATCGTCGCCACCCAGATGCTTGACTCGATGATCAACGCCTCCCGGCCCACCCGCGCCGAGGCCTCCGACGTCGCCAACGCCGTCCTCGATGGGACGGACGCGGTGATGCTCTCCGGCGAGACCTCCGTCGGCAAGTACCCCGTCGAGACGGTCAAGACCATGGGCCGGATCATCGAGGCCGCCGAGAACGACATCCTCGCCGCCGGCCTGCCCCCGCTCACCGCCGGCAGCAAGCCGCGCACCCAGGGCGGCGCCGTCGCCCGCGCGGCCGCCGAGATCGGCGACTTCCTGCACGCCAAGTACCTGATCGCCTTCACCCAGTCCGGCGACACCGCGCGGCGGCTGACCCGCTACCGCTCGCCGATCCCGGTCCTCGCCTTCACGTACGAACCGGCCGTCCGCAGCCGACTCGCCCTCACCTGGGGCGTCGAGACCTTCCTCGGCCCGTTCGCCCCGACGACGGACCAGATGGTCGAACAGGTCGACGCGGCGCTGCTGTCGCTGGGCCGCTGCCAGAAGGGCGACATCGTCGTCATCACCGCCGGATCCCCGCCCGGCCTCGCCGGCTCCACCAACCTCGTCCGCGTCCACCACGTGGGGACGCTGGACGCCTGAACCTCCCGGTCGCGGCGCGGCCCCGGCGGGGTCGCGCCGGCGTCGGTCAGTACTTGGGGCCGATGTGGGCGTCCATGAGGGCGACGGAGTCCTTGCGGGCGACGGAGATGTTGACCTGGCCGGTGGAGCGGGGGATCGAGGCCTTCCACTGGACGCCGACGGCGTCGAGGGTGGCGGTGAAGAGGCCGATGATGTCGGTCGAGGTGTTGGTGAAGAAGTACCGGGGGTACTCGTAGCGCTTCGTGACACCACCGACCGTGCGGGTCGCCCAGTTGGTGATGCGGCAGCCGTCGGAGTGGATCAGTCCGCGCAGGAACTCCCAGGGGTGGGCGTCCACGATCTCCTGCTGCCAGGGCTCCAGGGCTATGGTGCGCTCGTGCTTCTTGCCGGGGCCGTGCTGCGGGAAGTGGCAGGTCAGATGGTTCGAATAGACCTTGATGTCGTGGCATCCGGTGCGTCGAACCCGGCAAGGCTTGTTCCTGGGAAGGACTTGGCGCATGGCCTGTTCGACGGAATTCATGATGCCTGGCCACTTGTCGTCGCAGGTGATCTGGAGACTCTGGGTCCTGCGGTACTCGTTGGGCAGCAGGATGTGGCCGTCGCCGAGGTACAGGCCAAGTAGGTAGGAGTAGGCAGGGCGGTTCAGCTCGTCGCCATAACAGTGCAGGCACGCGGAGCGCTTACGGCCGGGGAGTTTGTTGCGCTTGGCGAGGTCTTGGTGCTTCCACCATGAGACCGTGCCCGTCGGGACACGAAGACGGCGGGCCACCTCGGCGTTGCTGACGCCTCGTCGGAGGAGGTGGACGGCTTGTTCGCGCACAGAAAGCGTGGTCATGTGCGCCAGAGTGAGGCGCTTCAAGCAGCGGGTGGACGCATTTAGGGGTGGTCCACCGGAAGAGGTGAACTTCCCGCTACCTGGGAATACGAGGAAAATCGTGGTGCCGAGTGTGGGATTCGAACCCACACGCCCTTTCAGGCAATCGCTTTTGAGGCGATCGTGTCTGCCCTTCCACCAACTCGGCAAGTTCGCGCCCGTGAAGGATACCCTGTGGGCACTGTCCGGCGCAGCTAGGTACCCTCGTGCATGCAGTACCCCGCCGGAACGAGGAGCCACGTGAGCACCGCCGACGAGCAGGCCCAGCCGCTTGAGACCGATACGCCCCAGATCACCCGGATCGTGATCGCCGAGGACGAGGCGCTGATCCGCCTCGATCTGAAGGAGATGCTGGAGGAGGAGGGGTACACCGTCGTCGGCGAGGCCGGGGACGGGGAGACGGCGGTGAAGCTCGTGGAGGAGCTGAGGCCGGATCTGGCGATCTTCGACGTGAAGATGCCGGTGCTGGACGGGCTGTCGGCCGCCGAACAGATCCACGAGAAGCACCTCGCCCCCGTGCTGATGCTGACCGCGTTCTCGCAGCGGGAGCTGGTGGACCGGGCGCGGGACGCGGGCGCGATGGCGTACATCGTGAAGCCGTTCTCGAAGTCGGACCTGGTGCCGGCGATCGAGATGGCGGTGTCGCGGTACACCGAGATGCGGGCGCTGGAGAAGGAGATCGGGGATCTCACGCAGCGGCTGGAGACCCGGAAGCTGGTGGACCGGGCGAAGGGTGTGCTGCAGACCAAGTTCGGGCTGAACGAGCCGGCCGCGTTCCGGTGGATCCAGAAGACGTCGATGGACCGCCGGATGACGATGGCGGCGGTGGCCGAGGCGGTCATCGAGGAGGGCGAGGCCCAGGACCGCAAGAAGGCCGAAGAGGCCAAGGGCGAGTAAGGCGAACGACGAAGGGCCCGGCGGAGGGGATCCGCCGGGCCCTTCGTCGCGTACGGTCTCAGTCCTCGCCGAGGTAGGCCTTGCGGACGGACTCGTCGTGGAGGAGGTCGGCGCCCGTCCCGGAGAGGACGATGCGGCCGGTCTCCATGACGTAGCCCCGGTCGGAGAGGGAGAGCGCCGCCTGGGCGTTCTGCTCGACGAGCAGGATCGTGGTGCCGGTCGACTTGAGTTCGACGATGGTGGCCATGATCTTCTGCATCATCAGCGGGGACAGGCCCATCGAGGGCTCGTCCAGCATGAGCAGCTTGGGTTGGGACATCAGTGCCCGGCCCATGGCGAGCATCTGCTGCTCGCCGCCCGACAGGGTGCCCGCGGCCTGCTTGCGGCGTTCGCCGAGGATGGGGAACAGCGTGTACGCGCGCTCGACGTCGGCGGTGATGCCGGCGGTGTCGGTGCGCAGGAAGGCGCCGAGGAGGAGGTTCTCCTCGATGGTCATGCGGGGGAAGATGTGCCGGCCTTCGGGGGAGTGGGCGAGGCCGAGCGAGACGATCTTGTGGGCGGGGACGGTGCTCAGGTCCTGGCCGTCGAAGGTGATCCGGCCGGAGGTGGGCTTGAGCAGGCCGGAGAGGGTGCGCAGGGTGGTGGTCTTGCCGGCGCCGTTGGTGCCGATGAGGGTGGTGACCTCGCCCTGGGCGACGGTGAAGCTGATGCCCTTGACGGCTTCGATCTTGCCGTAGGCGACGCGGAGGTCCTCGACCTCGAGGAGCGCGGTCACTTGGTGTCCTCCGGTGTTGCGGGGGCGGGGGCGGTTTCTTCGAGCGGGGCCCCGAGGTAGGCGGTGATGACGCGTTCGTCGTTCTGGACGGTTTCGCGGTCGCCTTCGACGATCTTCTGGCCCTGGACGAGCACGGCGGTGCGGTCGCAGAGGTTGAAGATGAAGCGCATGTCGTGCTCGATGACCAGGATGGAGATGCCCCGGTCGCGGATGGCGAAGACGAGTTCCTCGGCGGCGCGGGTCTCCTGGGGGTTCATGCCGGCGGTGGGCTCGTCGAGGAGCAGCAGGCCGGGGTCGGAGGCGAGGGCGCGGGCGATCTCGAGTTTGCGTTGTTCGCCGTACGGGAGGTTGCGGGCGAGGTGGTCGGCCTTCTCGGCGAGGCCGGTGAACTGCAGGAGTTCCATGGCCTTCTCGCGGCTCTCGGCTTCGGCGCGGTGGTAGCCGGGGCCGCGGAGGATGGCGGAGAAGATGCCTTCCTTGGTGCGGGTGTGGCGGCCGACGAGGACGTTCTCCAGGACGGTCATGTTGGCGAAGAGCCGGATGTTCTGGAAGGTGCGGGCGATGCCGGCCTGGGTGACGAGGTGGGGCTTGGGGGGCAGGACGACGTCGCGGTAGCGGACGGAGCCCTCGGTGGGGACGTAGAGGCCGGTGAGGCAGTTGAAGAAGGTGGTCTTGCCGGCGCCGTTGGGGCCGATGAGGCCGATGATCTCGCCTTCGCCGACGGTGAGGGAGACGTCGTTGACGGCGGTGAGTCCGCCGAAGCGCATGGTGACGCCGGTGACTTCGAGCAGGGGGGTGGCGGTGGTGGTCATCGGGTCGGTCACGCCCCTGCCTTGGTGAGTGCGGTCGGCTCGCCGGTGGGCTGGGCCGGGATGGCGGCCTCGTGGAACTCCAGCTGTTGGCGGCGGTTGGGGATGAGGCCTTCGGGGCGGACGCGCATCAGGACGATGAGGGCGATGCCGAAGGCGAGGAGCTGGTAGTCGGCGAGGAATTCGAGCTTCTTCGGGATGAGGAAGAGCAGGGTGGCGCCGGCCAGGGGTCCGCTGATGGTGCCCATGCCGCCGAGGATGACGGCGGCGAGCAGGAAGGCGGAGTTGGGCGGGAGGGCTTCGGCGAAGGTGTACTGGTCGGGGGTGACGGTGTAGCTGACGTGGGCCTGGACGGTGCCGGCGAGGCCGGCGAGGCAGGCGCCGAGGGCGAAGGCGAGGAGCTTGAGGCGGAAGCCGTTGATGCCCATGGCTTCGGCGGCGGTCTCGTCCTCGCGGATGGCGACCCAGGCGCGGCCGATGCGGGAGTTGCCGACCCGGGCGAAGACGAGCACGACCAGGGCGGTGACCAGGAGCATCAGCAGGTAGTAGTTGGAGAACCGGCCGAGTTCGATGCCGAGGACGGTGTGCGGTTTGCCGAGGTCGAAGCCGAGGATCTGCAGGTCGGGGATCCGCGGGATGCCGTTGGAGCCGTTGGTGACCTTGGGGCCGGTGGTGCCGTTGAGGTTGAGCATGGTGATGCGGAAGATCTCGCCGAAGCCGAGGGTGACGATGGCGAGGTAGTCGCCGCGCAGCCGCAGGGTGGGGGCGCCGATGAGGACGCCGAAGACCATGGAGACGGCGGCGCCGGTGAGCATCGCGGCCCAGAAGGGGAACTGGACGTGGATGGGCGAGGCGGGGGAGCCGGAGACCAGCGCGGCGGCGTAGGCGCCGACGCCGAGGAAGGCGACGTACCCGAGGTCGAGCAGGCCGGCGAGGCCGACGACGATGTTGAGGCCGAGGGCGACGGTGGCGAAGATCAGGATGTTGGTGGCGACCGAGGTGTACTGGTCGCTGCTCTGGGTGAAGGGGAAGCTGGCGGCGGCGGCGAAGGCGGCGCCGGTGGTGACCGGGCGGTGCTTGACGGTCAGCGCGCGCAGCCGGGCGATCAGGCCGGAGCGGGTGAGGGCGGCGACGGTGGGGGCGGCGAACAGCAGGTAGCAGATGAAGAGTTCGCCGTACTCGGTGTCGATGCCGAAGGTGATCGCGAAGAGGCCGAGGCCGAAGGCGAGGACGATGAGCAGGACTTCGACCCAGGAGGGCAGGGCGCGCGGTGCGGCCATGGGGCGCTCGACGGTGCCGAGGCGCAGCCAGGTGTTGGCGAGGTGGCCGAGTTGGAGGAGGAGGACGGCGCCGGTGGCGATGGCCACGCCGCCGGCGAGGGCGGTCATGACGGGGGCGACGGGCTTGTCGTCGGGGATGGCGTGGGCGCCGAGCCAGATCAGGGGGGCGGCGGGGACGAGCAGGAAGAGGCGCTTGTCGAGGATGCGCAGGGGGACGGCGGTGCGGCGGTCGAGGGGGAGGCCGAGGGCGCCGAGGACGGTGAGCAGGCCGCCGGCGGCGAGGACCCAGCCGCCGGGTTCGAGGTTGACGAGGCCGTCGAGTTCGACGGCGATGGAGGCGACGGAGTAGGCGCTGACGGCGAGGGCGCCGGTGGCGGCGTAGAGGACGGCGTTGTTGCTGCCGGAGGGGGCGGCCCAGCGCAGGCCGGGGAGGCCTTGGGCGGCGAGCAGCAGGACGAGGGTGAGGAGGCCGGCGGCGAGGGCGAGCCATTGGAGGCCGGCCGGGGAGCCGTAGTAGGTGAGGTCGCCGGGGAAGTCGGAGGTCCAGGTCCAGGACATGGCGGCCGAGGCGGCGGTGGCGAGGGCGCCGAGGCCGGTGAGGGCGGTGGCGGCGCGGGCCGGCAGGGGGATGACCGGGGTGGTCTCGGTGGTCGTGGTGGTCATGGTGGTCACGCCCTGTCCGCGACGCGCTCGCCGAGCAGGCCCTGGGGCCGGACGAGGAGCACGAGGATGAGGAGTACGAAGGCCCAGACGTCCTTCCAGGCGCCGCCTCCGAAGAGGTGCATGCCGGGCAGGTGCTGGATGTAGCCGGTGGCGAGGGCTTCGGCGAGGCCGAGGGCGAGGCCGCCGAGCATGGCGCCGTAGATGTTGCCGATGCCGCCGAGGACGGCGGCGGTGAAGGCCTTGAGGCCGAGGATGAAGCCCATGCGGAAGTCGATCTGGCCGCTGCGCAGGCCGTAGGCGACGGCGGCGACGGCGGCGAACGCGGCGCCGATGGCGAAGGCCATGACGATGATGCGGTCGGTGTCGATGCCCATGAGTTTGGCGGTGTCGGGGTCCTGGCTGGTGGCCTGCATGGCGCGGCCGGAGCGGGTGCGGGTGACGAACCAGCCGAGGGCGAGCATGCACAGCGGGGCGGCGATGATCAGGAAGAGGTCGCTGCGCTGGATGGAGACGGAGCCGAGGCTGAAGGGGTCGCCGGGGATCTTGGGGAAGACCCGGGCCTTCTTGGCGTCGGGGTAGAAGGAGAAGACGAGTTGCTGCAGGAGGATGGACAGGCCGATCGCGGTGATCAGGGGGGCGAGGCGGGGCGCGTTGCGCAGGGGGCGGTAGGCGAACCGTTCGGCGGCGACGGCGGTGAGGGTGGAGACCAGGACGCCGGCGATCAGCATCAGCGGTAGGGCCAGCCAGAGGGTGGTGCCGCCGGGGAGGGCGAGGTAGGCGGTCAGGGCGCCGAAGCCGCCGACCATGACGATCTCGCCGTGGGCGAAGTTGATGAGCTGGACGATGCCGTAGACCATCGTGTAGCCGATCGCGACGAGCCCGTAGAGGGCGCCGAGGATCAGGCCGTTGGCCAGCTGCTGCGGTAGGTCGTGCACCGCTGGGCCTCCGTAGTGCGTTCGGGGGTGTCCGCGTGGGTGGTGGATGTGGGGGCGCGCGGGGGCACTCGTGGCGCCCCCGCGCGCTGTGGTGGTTCCGGTGGACTTGTGCTGACGGAGGGTCAGCCCTTGAAGGTGCCCGACTTCTCGACGGCCCACTTGCCGTCCTTGACGGCGTAGACGGTGAGCTGCTTGTTGGTGGTGTCGCCGAACTCGTCGAAGGAGACCTTGCCGGTGACGCCGTCGAAGGTGACCTTCTGGACGGCGTCGCGGACGGCGGCGCGGTTCGGGACCTTGCCGTTGTTGTCCTTCACGGCCTGCTTGACGCCCTGGATGATGGCCCAGGCGCTGTCGTAGGAGTAGCCGCCGTAGGTCTCGTAGGCGTCCTTGTAGCCGGCGGCCTTGTAGTCGGCGATGTACTTCTTGGCGGTGTCGAGGGTTTCGACGGGCAGGCCGACGGCGGTGGCGTAGTCGCCCTGGCTCTTGGGGTTGAGCTTGATGTAGTCGCCGCTCTGCATGCCGTCGCCGCCCATCAGGGGGATGGCGACGCCGGCGTCCTTGAGCTGGAGGGAGAGCGGGCCGGCGGCGGGGTACTCGCCGCCGTAGTAGACGGCTTCGGCGCCGGAGCTCTTGACCTTGGTGACGATGGCGGCGAAGTCGCGGTCGTCGGGGTTGACGTGCTCCTCGCCGACGATGGTGCCGCCCTGCTTGGTGAACTCGCCCTTGAAGGTGGCGGCGAGGCCGGCGCCGTAGGTCTTCTGGTCGTCGATGAGGAAGACCTTGGTCTTCTTGGCGTCGTTGTAGAGGAACTGGGCGGCGAAGGGGCCCTGGATGGCGTCGGTGGTGGCGGTGCGGAAGTAGGACTTGAAGGGGCGCTTCTTCTCGCCGCTGGCCCACTTCTCGCCCTGGCTGAGGGCGACGCCGGTGTTGGCGGGGGAGATCTCGGTCAGGTTGGCGTCGTCGAAGATCTGCTGCATCGACTGCGCGACGCTGGAGTTGAGGGGGCCGACCACGCCGAGGACCTTGGGGTCGCCGACCAGCTGGGTGGCGTTCTGCTGGCCGGGTGCGGGCTTGCCGGTGTCGTCGAGGGCCTTGATCTCGAACTTGACGCCGGGGACCTCGTTGGTCTCGTTGGCCTTTTTGACGGCGAGGTCGACGGAGTTGCGGATGCCGAGGCCGAGGGCGGAGAGGTCGCCGGTGAGCGGGGCGTCGACGCCGATGACGACGGTGGTGGAGCCGCTGTTGTCCTTGCCGCCGGCGTTGTCGCCGGTCTTCGCACCGCGGGAGCCGCAGGCGCTGAGGCTGAGGGCGCCGATCACGGCAATGCTCACGACAATGGCAGAACGATGACGCACGAGGGTCCCCTTCGGTTCAGGAGGCGCCCGCGCCGGAGTGGCGGGAGCCGGAGTGCGCGGAGGGCCGGGCCCTACGGTTGGCGCGGTGACTGGCCGTGACTCTAGATGTCGGGGGGCGGCTCGGGCAGTGCTGCGGGCATGCTGTGATTCTCTTGTTATGAGCACACGGAGCAGTTGTCTCAGCATGTGGTCGTTTCGGCTCGATCGATCCGCCGCGCTCGGGTGTTTACCCGCTGGTAGAAGGATGTAAGGCGCAGAAATGCGGGTTGCAGCTGGCGTTGTCGATAATCGGACAGTCGAGTCCGATTCCCGGGTTTCGGCCGCGCATGTCCGTATTGCGGACGATCCGGGCGCGGCGACGTGAACCCGGGGTGTCGAAGGGCCCCGGAAGTAGCGGGTGCGTGGATTTCCTACCTGTTACGCAGCGTTACAGGTGTGGGGTGTCATCGGCCGCGCCCGGGCATGCGAACGCCCCCTGTTCGACCAACGCCTGCCCAGAGCGGTCGGTGGTCAAACAAGGGGACGGACAAGGGATTTGATCCGGCGTTCGGTGAACTCGCCGCAGGTGTCGGGCCGTTAGGGCGGTCCGGGGGTCCTGCCGGACCGGCCCGCCGCCGGGCCGGGGGCGCCGCGGCCCGGCCCAGCACGGCCCGGCCCAGCACGGCCCGGCCCAGCCCGGCCTAGAGGTCCCGCAGCATGCAGGTCAGCCGGCAGCTGGTGATCCGCCGGCCGGTGTCGTCGGTGATCGCGATCTCGTAGGTGGCGGCGGTGCGGCCCTTGAACACGGCCGTCGCCACCCCGGTGACCAGTCCGGAGGTCGCCGAGCGGTGGTGGGTCGCGTTGAGGTCCACGCCGACCGCGTACCGGCCGGGGCCGGCGTGCAGCATCGCGCCGATCGAGCCCAGCGTCTCGGCCAACGCCGCGGACGCGCCGCCGTGCAGCAGGCCGTACGGCTGCTGGTTGCCCTCCACCGGCATGGTGCCGACCACGCGGTCGCCGGAGGCCTCGACGATCCGGATGCCGAGCTTCTCGCCGAGGTGGCCGCCGGAGAAGGTCTCGGGGGTGACGCCGAGCTTGGCGAAGTGGTCCAGCACCTCCTGCGGGACGTCGAGGACGGGGGCGGTGTCGGGGACCGCATCGGTCATGGGGGGCTCCTGCCGCTCGGGGATGTGCCGCCTGCGATCGTACGACCGTCCTACTCGGAGGTAGCAGCGGCCGCCGGACCGGCGCGGCGCCCCTTTTGTCGGTGCCGGGCCATAGGATCGGTGGCCGGAAGTGGAATCGGCAGGAACGGACGTTGACGTGGCTACGCAGAGTACGGACAAGGGCGCGACGGGTGGCGGCGGAGCCGGTGCGCGGCCCCGGCTGATGCTGCTCGACGGGCACTCGATGGCCTACCGGGCCTTCTACGCCCTGCCCGTGGAGAACTTCAACACCTCCACCGGGCAGCCCACCAACGCGGTCTACGGCTTCGCGTCGATGCTCGCCAACACCGTCCGCGACGAGCAGCCCACCCACCTCGCCGTCGCCTTCGACCTCTCCCGGCAGACCTTCCGCTCCGTCGAGTTCCCCGACTACAAGGCCAACCGGGCCAAGACGCCGGACGAGTTCAGGAGCCAGGTCGGCCTGATCGGCGAACTGCTCGACGCCATGAACATCCCCCGGCTGACGGTCGAGGGCTTCGAGGCCGACGACATCATCGCCACCCTGGCCACCGCCGCCGAGGCGGCCGGCTACGACGTCGACATCGTCACCGGGGACCGCGACTCGCTGCAGCTGGTCACCGACCACGTCACCGTCCTCTACCCGACCAAGGGCGTCTCCGAGCTCACCCGCTTCACCCCGGAGAAGGTCACCGAGAAGTACGGCGTCACCCCGCGCCAGTACCCGGACCTCGCCGCGCTGCGCGGGGACCCGTCCGACAACCTGCCCGGCATCCCCGGCGTCGGCGAGAAGACGGCCGCCAAGTGGGTCAACCAGTTCGGCTCCTTCGACGAACTGGTCTCCCGCGCCGACGAGGTGAAGGGCAAGATCGGCGAGAAGCTGCGCGACCACCTCGACTCGGTCAAGCGCAACCGGGTGCTGACCGAGCTGGTCCGCGACGTCGAACTCCCGCTCGGCGTGGCCGACCTGGCCCGCACCCCGTTCGACAAGGCCGCCGTCGGCACCCTGATGGAGTCGCTGGAGTTCCGCAACGCCAACTTCCGCGACCGGGTCTTCGGCATCGACCCGGCCGCCGGCGAGGAGGAGGCCGCCGAACTCGCCCCCGGCGTCGAGGTGGACGGCGAACTGCTCACCGATCCCGGCACACTGGCCGCCTGGCTGCGCGAGCACGCCTCCGACGGCAAGGCCACCGTCGCGCTGGCCGCCGTCTACCAGTGGGCGCTCGGCGCCGGCGAGGTCACCGAAGTGGCCCTGGCCGCGGGCCAGTCGGCCGCCTGGTTCGACCCGGCGCTGCTCGCCGAGGAGGACGAGCGGGCCTTCGCCGACTGGCTCGCCGACCCGGCCGCCCCCAAGGCCCTGCACATCGCCAAGCAGGTCATGCGCGCCTTCGCCGAGCGCGGCTGGACCATCGAGGGCGTCGTCGCCGACACCGCGCTCGCCGCCTACCTGGACAAGCCCGGCCGCCGCACCTTCACCCTGGAGGTGCTCGCCGAGGAGTACCTGGCCCGCTCGCTCGCCCCGGCCCCCGCCGCCGAGAGCGGCCAACTCGCCTTCGACGCGCCGGAGGAGGACCCGACGGCGCACGCCCAGGCGCTGATGCTCCAGGCCCGCGCCGTGCTCGACCTCGCCGCGCACTTCGACACCCGGCTCGCCGAGGTCGGCGCCACCGAGCTGCTGCGCGACATGGAGCTGCCCATCGCCGCCCTGCTCGCCCGCATGGAGCGCTACGGCATCGCCGCCGACCGCCCCTGGCTCACCACGCTGGAGACGCGCTTCGCCGCCGAGATCCAGCGCTGCGTCGAGGAGGCGCACGCCGCCGCCGGGCACGAGTTCAACCTCGGCTCGCCCAAGCAGCTCCAAGAGATCCTCTTCGGCGAGCTCGCCCTCCCCAAGACCAAGAAGATCAAGACCGGCTACACCACCGACGCCGACGCGCTGACCTGGCTGGCCACCCAGACCGACAACGAGCTGCCGGTCATCCTGCTGCGCCACCGCGACCAGGCCAAGCTGCGCACCACCGTCGAGGGCCTGCTCAAGACCGTCTCGCCGCAGGGCCGGATCCACACCACCTTCAACCAGATGGTCGCCGCCACCGGCCGGCTCTCCTCGCAGGACCCGAACCTGCAGAACATCCCGGTCCGCACCGAGGAGGGCCGCGCCATCCGCCGCGCCTTCGTCGTCGGCGCGGGCTACGAGTCGCTGCTCACCGCCGACTACTCGCAGATCGAACTGCGGATCATGGCGCACCTCTCCGAGGACGAGGCGCTGATCGAGGCCTTCGCCTCCGGCGAGGACCTGCACACCACCGTCGCCTCCCAGGTCTTCGAGGTCCCGGGCGCCGCGGTGGACGCCGAGATGCGCCGCAAGATCAAGGCGATGTCCTACGGCCTGGCGTACGGGCTGTCCGCGTACGGGCTCTCCCAGCAGCTCGGCATCAAGCCGGCCGAGGCGCAGGGCCTGATGGACACCTACTTCGAGCGCTTCGGCGGCGTGCGGGACTACCTGCGCCGGGTCGTCGACGAGGCCCGCGCGACGGGGTACACCGAGACCCTGCTCGGCCGCCGCCGCTACCTGCCGGACCTCAACAGCGACAACCGCCAGCGCCGCGAGATGGCCGAGCGGATGGCCCTCAACGCCCCGATCCAGGGCTCGGCCGCCGACATCGTCAAGATCGCCATGCTCCGGGTGGACGAGGCGCTGCGCGCGGCCGGCCTCACCTCGCGGATGCTGCTCCAGGTCCACGACGAAATCGTCCTGGAGCTGGCCCCCGGCGAGCGCGAGCGGGTCGAGGCGCTCGTCCGCGAGCAGATGGCGGGCGCCTACCCGCTGCGGGCCCCGCTGGACGTCTCGGTCGGCGTCGGCGCGAACTGGGAGGCCGCCGCGCACTGACGCGGTGACGGCGGAGGGGCCCCGGGCACCTCGGTGTCCGGGGCCCCTCCGCGCCCCCGCCGATGGCCGCGGAGTCACCGCAATGACCGCCCGTCATCGGTGAGTCGGCCCTGCGGGGGCGCCGGGTCGGGGGCGGGAAGCTGATGACGGCGTTCGGTTCGTGCACGTGTCGCGGGGGAGGGGGGCGGTGCGGGATCGACCCGACGGCGACCGCGCGGACGTGACAGCGTGGACGTGACAGCGCGGATGCGGACGTGACAGCACGGATGTGACAGCGCGGATGCGGACGTGACAGCGTGGACGTGACAGCGCGGATGCGGACGTGACAGCGCGGACGGCCGGATGAACGGAAGAATAGGCCCCTTCGTGGCGTCAGTTCCGTACTACCGTTGGCACAATGACGACGAGATCCACTTCGGCCGGCCGGCCGGTGTCCCTGGCCGAGGCGCCGGTGCGCCAGGCCCGCAACTCCGCCGCCTTCTGGGCGGCGACCGGCCGTAGCCGGGGGCACGAGGTGATCCGGCGCCGCGGGTTCCTCGCGGTCGACGGCGACGAGCGGGCGGGCCTGCGGATCCTGATCCAGGAGCCGGACCTCGACCCGGGCGACCTGGCCGAGTTGAGCGGGCTGGTTCGCCGGGCCGTGGGCCCGGCGAACGTCGAGGACCCGTTCAGCGCCGCCGACCTGAGCCACCTGGGCCTGCGCAGCTGGCAGATGCCGGTCATGCTGCGCCTGCCCGGGCCCGTCGGTGAACCCGCGCTGGAGGTGATCCGGGCACGGCGGCCCGAGGACCTCCAGGCGGCCGAGCAGGTCGTGATCGAGGGCTTCGAGCTGGACACCTTCGCGCCCCACCGTCCCGGCGAGCTGTTCCCGGCGGCGCTGGTCGAACAGCCGGGCGTGGACGTCTTCGTCGCCTCCGTCGACGGCGTGGCCGCGGGAGCCTGCGTCAGCGTGGTGGCCGACGGCGTCGGCAGCCACTACTGGGTGGCCACCTCGTCGGCGTTCCGGTCGCGCGGCGTGGGCCGGGCCGTCATGCTCGGCGCCCTCGCCCACCTGGCAGAGCTGCCGGCCACCCTCACCGCCTCCAAGCTGGGCAGGCCGCTCTACGAGTCGCTGGGCTACACGGTCGCCGCCCCCTCCACCTGGTGGGCCTCACCCTCCGGGCCGGCGTAGCGGCGGAGCCGGCCGGCGCCTGGTCGACGCTCGGATGCCCTGCTACTTCCTGGCGTTGGTGCGGCGGGTGGGCTGGGCCGTGGTGGGGTCCTCGGGCCAGGGGTGGCGGGGGTAGCGGCCCCTGAGGTCGGCGCGGACGGCGTGGTAGCCGGTGCGCCAGAAGCTCTCCAGGTCGCCGGTGACGGCGGCGGGGCGGCCGGCCGGGGAGAGCAGGTGGACGGTGAGGGGGATGCGGCCCCCGGCCAGGGCGGGAGCCGCCGTCCAGCCGAAGAGCTCCTGCAACTTGACGGCCAGGACCGGGCGTTCGGCGGTGTAGTCGACTCGGATCTTCGAGCCGGACGGCACGGTGATGCGCTCCGGGGCGAGTTCGTCGAGGCGGCCGGCCTCGCCGCTCGCCCAGGGGAGGAGGCGCTGGAGGGCCGCCGTGGTGTCGATGCGCGCCAGGTCGGCGCGGCGGCGGGCGCGGGAGAGTTCGGGTTCCAGCCACTCGTCGGCGCGCTCCAGCAGCGCTTCGTCGCTCACGTCGGGCCAGGGGGCGCCGATCGCGGTGTGGAGGAAGGCGAGGCGTTCGCGCAGGCCGGGAGAGGGCCAGGTCAGGAGGGTGCTGACGCCCTCACGGGCGAGGCCGTCGAGGAGGGCCGCCCGGACGAGGGCGGGGTCGGGGCGGTCGAGGGGCTTCTCGGCGAGTTCGACGGCGCCGAGGGACTGCACCCGGCGGGAGACGACGTCACCGCGCCGGGCGTTCCAGCGGACCTCCTCACGGCCGGTCAGCAGTGCCGCGCCGGCGAGCAGGGCGGTGGACTCGTCCAGCGCCGCGGCGTGCAGGACGCGGGCGGAGGGGGAGCCGGCCGGGCGGTCGGCCACGGCGACGGCGAGCCAGGGCCGCGTGCCGAGCCGGGTGTCGGGGGCGAGTCCGGCCGCTGTGCCGGAGGCCATCAGGTACGGGCTGCGCTCCCCGGGGGCGGGCCGCTCCACCCGGGCGCGGGCGATGCGTTCGGGGAAGGCGAGGGCGACGACGAGGCCGGCGGCGGTGGAGTCGGGGAGGTCGGTGGCGGGTTCGTCGGAGGTGGCGCGGAGCAGGCGGCGGACCTCCTCGCGCCAGCGCGAGGCGTAGGGGTCGCCGGAGGAGCGGACCAGCCGCCAGATCGCGCCGAGGTCGTCGCCCAGCGCCCGCGGCGGTTCCTCGGAGAGCAGCGCGACCAGCTCGGCCGCGCGACGGGCACCGACGGCGGGCGCGCCGTCGACCAGGGCACGGGCGAGCCGGGGGTGCAGCCCGGTGCGGGCGAGGCGGACGCCGCGCGGGGTGGCCCGGCCGTCGGCGTCCACCGCGCCGAGGGCCTGGAGGGTCTGCCGGGCGGCGGCCATCGCCCCCGCCGGGGGCCGGTCGGGCAGGGCGAGGCCGGTGGCGTCCGGGTCGCCCCAGCAGGCGGCCTGGAGGGCGAACGGGGTGAGGTCGGCGAGGGCGATCTCGGGGGTGGGGAAGCGGGCGGCGCGGGCGTCCTCGGCCTCGTTCCAGCAGCGGTAGACGGTGCCGGGGGCCTCGCGCCCGGCCCGTCCGGCGCGCTGGCGGGCGGCGGCCAGCGAGGCGCGGACGGTGACCAGTCCGGCCAGTCCGCGGGCGTGGTCGGTCCGGGGTTCGCGGGCGAGCCCGGCGTCGACCACGACGTGCACGCCGGGCACGGTGAGCGAGGACTCGGCGACGGCGGTGGCGAGGACCACCCGGCGCCGCGCCGAGGGGGTGAGTGCGGCGTCCTGCACGGCCTGCGGGGCGCGGCCGTGCAGCTGCAGGACCTCGGCGCCGACGGAGCCCAACTGCCCTGCCACCCGGGCGATCTCGCCGACGCCGGGGAGGAAGCAGAGCACGTCGCCCGCCCGCTCGTCCAGGGCCCGCCGCACGGTCGCGGCGACGTGGTCGAGCAGGGCCGGGTCGACCCGGGTGCCGTGCGCGGGGCGGACGGCTCGCGGCGGTGGCGCCCACACCACGTCCACCGGGTGGGAGACCCCGTGCGCCGCCACCACCGGGGCGCCGTCGAGGAGTTCGGCCCAGGCCTCGGTGTCGGAGGTGGCCGAGGCGCAGACCAGCCGCAGTTCGGGCCGCAGCGCGGCGCGGACGTCCAGCAGGAAGGCGAGCGCGGTGTCGGCGTCCAGGTGCCGCTCGTGGCACTCGTCCAGCACGACGACGTCCACCCCGGGCAGCTCCTGGTCGCGCTGCAGCCGCTGCAGCAGCACGCCGGTGGTGACCACTTCGACCACCGTGTCCGGCCCGGCCCGGCGCTCGCCGCGCACCGTGTACCCGACCTCGCGGCCCACGGAGGAGCCGAGCAGCCAGGCCATCCGCCGCGCGGCGGCCCGGACGGCGAGTCGGCGCGGTTCGGCGACCAGCACCCGGCGCACCGGACGGCCGGGGTCGAGCAGCCCGGCCAGGTCGAGCGGGACGAGCGTGGTCTTGCCGGTGCCGGGCGGGGCGGCGAGGACGGCGGTGCCGGGCCCGTCCAGCGCGTCGTGCAGCGCGGGCAGGGCGGTGCGGACGGGCAGGTCGCGCCAGGCCGGGTTCATGGAACGGCTCAGCCCCGCTCGGTGACGAAGATCGCCGTGCCGGGGATCAGCCGCCCGCGCAGCGGGGACCAGCCGCCCCACTCCTGCTCCAGGGCGGCGGGCCACTCGGGCTCGACCAGGTTCACCAGCCGGAAGCCCGCGGCGACGAGTTCGCGGACCCGGTCGCCGAGGGTGCGGTGGTGCTCGACGTAGGTGGCGCGGCCCTGTTCGTCCTGCTCGACGTACGGGGTGCGGTCGAAGTAGGAGGACACCGCGGTGAGGCCCTCGACGCCGGGCTCGTCGGGGAAGGCCCAGCGGATCGGGTGGGTCACCGAGAACACCCAGCGCCCGCCGGGCCGCAGCACCCGGTGCACCTCGCGCATCAGCGCCTCGGTGTCGGCGCTGAACGGGACGGCGCCGTAGGCGGAGCAGGCGAGGTCGAAGGAGCCGTCGGCGAAGGGCAGCACGGCGGCGTCGGCCTGGACCACCGGGACGGGCGCGGTACCGCGGCCGAGGTCGATCCGGCGGGAGTGCTGCAGCTGGCGGTGGGAGATGTCCAGGGCGACGGGCCGGGCGCCGCGGCCGGCCAGCCAGCGCGAGCACTGGGCGGCGCCGGCGCCGAGCTCCAGGACGTCCTTGCCGGCGACCTCGCCGAGCAGGCGGGCGTCGGCCTCGTCGAGGCCCTCGGGGCACCAGGTGAAGCGGTCGTCGCCGAGGAACTCGCCGTGCTCGTCCTGGTATTCGTCGGCGTTGCGGTCCCACCAGTGCCGGCTGGCCCGGCTGCTCTCCCCGGCCCCGGCCGCGCGCCGCACGGCGTCGTCGCCGTCCTCCTCCTCGACCCGCGCCGGGGAGGTGTCAAGATCGTGCAGGGAGGGGTGGGGGGTGGTGGCCACGGTGACAATGCCCATCGCGTAGGGTATGGAATGCGGAAGCGCCGCTGCCGCGAACCGGGCCCGTCAGGGGCCGGGTCCTGGTGGTGGCATCCGGGGAAGGGCTCCTTCGGGCGCCACCGAGAGGTGCGCAATCGGAGGATATGGCCTGATCCGTACCGGGCTCCACCGTCTTGCCTCTTCTGGCGTTGACCGTGCCTGGCCGTCCCCGTATGCTACAAGTTGCGCTGCGGGCCTGCGCGCCTCGGACGGAGCAGGTCGCGCTCGCATCTGTCGAAGACCCCACGGTCGCAAGACGGACGCCGGTTTCTCGTTGTTCACGGGACCACCGGTGCGCCGTGTTCTTGGCTGTCCGGCTTTCGGTGGGAGCGAATACGGGCCCTCCGCGTGGCAGTACCTACGACTTTCATGTCCGTACCGGAGCCCTTTTCCTAATGACGAGCCCCACCGACTCCTCCCTCAGCACCACCCCGCAGGTCGCGGTCAACGACATCGGCGACGCGGACGCGTTCCTCGCCGCGATCGACGAGACCATCAAGTACTTCAACGATGGCGACATCGTCGAGGGCGTCATCGTGAAGGTCGACCGTGACGAGGTGCTCCTCGACATCGGTTACAAGACCGAGGGCGTCATCCCGTCCCGCGAGCTCTCGATCAAGCACGACGTTGACCCGCACGAGGTCGTCGCCGTCGGTGACAACATCGAGGCCCTGGTTCTCCAGAAGGAGGACAAGGAGGGTCGTCTCATCCTGTCCAAGAAGCGCGCTCAGTACGAGCGTGCCTGGGGCACGATCGAGAAGATCAAGGAAGAGGACGGCATCGTCACCGGTACCGTCATCGAGGTCGTCAAGGGTGGTCTCATCCTCGACATCGGCCTCCGCGGCTTCCTCCCCGCCTCGCTCGTCGAGATGCGCCGCGTCCGCGACCTCCAGCCCTACGTGGGCAAGGAGCTCGAGGCCAAGATCATCGAGCTGGACAAGAACCGCAACAACGTGGTCCTGTCCCGCCGTGCCTGGCTGGAGCAGACCCAGAGCGAGGTCCGCCAGACCTTCCTCACCACCCTGCAGAAGGGCCAGGTGCGCTCCGGCGTCGTCTCCTCGATCGTCAACTTCGGTGCCTTCGTGGACCTGGGTGGCGTCGACGGTCTGGTGCACGTCTCCGAGCTGTCCTGGAAGCACATCGACCACCCGTCCGAGGTCGTCGAGGTCGGCCAGGAGGTCACCGTCGAGGTTCTCGACGTGGACATGGACCGCGAGCGCGTCTCCCTGTCGCTGAAGGCGACCCAGGAGGACCCGTGGCAGCAGTTCGCCCGGACCCACCAGATCGGCCAGGTCGTCCCGGGTAAGGTCACCAAGCTGGTTCCGTTCGGTGCGTTCGTCCGCGTGGACGAGGGCATCGAGGGTCTGGTCCACATCTCCGAGCTGGCCGAGCGCCACGTGGAGATCCCGGAGCAGGTCGTCCAGGTCGGCGACGAGATCTTCGTCAAGGTCATCGACATCGACCTCGAGCGTCGTCGCATCAGCCTGTCGCTCAAGCAGGCCAACGAGGCCCTGGGTGCCAACCCGGCCGAGGTCGAGTTCGACCCGACCCTGTACGGCATGGCCGCCTCGTACGACGACCAGGGCAACTACATCTACCCGGAGGGCTTCGACCCCGAGGCGAACGACTGGCTGCCCGGCTTCGAGAAGCAGCGTGAGGAGTGGGAGCGCCAGTACGCCGAGGCGCAGGCCCGCTTCGAGCAGCACCAGGCCCAGGTCATCAAGAGCCGTGAGGCCGACGCCCAGGCCGCCGAGGAGGGTGGCGACGCCGTCGCCGCCGCCGCCGGTGGTTCCTACTCGTCCTCCAGCGACGAGGGCTCCGGCGCCCTGGCCTCCGACGAGGCCCTGGCCGCCCTGCGCGAGAAGCTGGCCGGTGGCCAGAGCTGAGGCTCTCGCTCCCGCTAGCCGATAGCTAGCAGGCGGGCCCCACCCGGGAATTCCCGGGTGGGGCCCGTTTGGTTTTCCGCGTTGATTCATGTGTTCTACAACTGATGTGTTCTTTATGTGAAGGGAAATGTGAGATGAGGCTCATTGCCCTTCTATAGGCCGAAGTTCGGGTTGCACCTACATTGAGTGGAGCTGCCCGAAAGGCTCCTTCATGCGCAACCCCTCCTCCGCCGACGCCCCCGCCGCCGTGGTCGGCGGCCGGCTCGCGGCCCTCGGCCGGTTCTGCTTCCGCCACCGTCGCTGGGTGCTCGGCTTCTGGGCCGCCGTCCTGGTCGTCGGCGTCCTGATCGGCGGCCGGGTCTTCGAGGGCTCGGTGGCCGGAGCGTCCTCCGCCTCCGCCGAGGCCGACCGGGGCAGCGCGGTGGTCGCCGCGGCCGACCCGGCCAAGGGCACCGTCACCGCGGTGGTGGACGGCAAGCCGGTGGACGATCCGGCGGTCAGGGCCGCTGTCGAGAAGGCCACCGCCGAGATCGCCGGGCTGCCCGGGGTCTCCTCCGCCCTCGACGCGTACGGCACCGGCCCGGCGCCGGCGGCGCTGCGTTCCGCCGACGGCACGGCGAGCCTGGTCACCGTACGGATGGCCGACGCCTCCACGCAGGCGCAGACCGACGCCGTCACCGCGCGGCTCACCGCGCTGAACGGCGCGGGCGGGGCGCACGTGACCGTCGGCGGGGACCTGGTGCTGCAGCAGGAGGTCAAGAAGCAGACCGAGCGGGACACCCGCTTCGGCGAGATGGTGACGCTGCCGCTCACGCTGGTCGTCATGGTGCTGGTGTTCGGCGGCCTCGCGGCGGCCTCGCTGCCGGTGATCGGGGCGGTCGCCTCGGTGGGCGGCGCGCTGCTGGCCATGTTCGGGTTCAGCCGGATCATGGACATCGACACCAGCGTGCTGCCGATCGCCACGGTGCTGGGGCTCGGCCTCTCGATCGACTACGCGCTGCTCATGGTGAATCGTTTCCGCGAGGAACGCGGCCACGGCGCCGACATCGCCGCCGCCGTCGAGCGCACCGCGGCGACCGCCGGCCGCACCGTGGCCTTCTCCGGACTGACCGTGGCCGTCGCCCTGTCCGGCCTCTTCGTCTTCACCAGCCCGGTGCTCGGCGCGGTGGCCGCGGCCGGGGTGAGCGTCGTGGTGATCGCCGTCGCCGCCGCGCTGACCCTGATCCCCGCGCTGCTCGGCTTCGCTGGCGCCAGGATCAAGGCGCCCGTCGCGCCCGTACCGGACGAGGGCTTCTTCAGCCGGACCGTCCGGAGGGTCCGCAAGCGGGCGGTGCCCGTCGCGCTCGCCTGCGTGGCGCTGCTGATGGCGGCCGGGGCGCCGTTCCTGCACGCCGAGATGCGCAGCTCCGGTGCCGCCGTGCTGCCCGCCTCCTCGGCCGGGCGGCAGGTCGCCGAGACCGTCGACCAGCGCTTCCCGCAGGCCTCGGCCGCGCCCATCACCGTGGTGGTCGAGGGCGGCGCGCAGGTCGCCCAGGCGTACGCGGACGAGGTGGTCGCCAAGCTGCCCGGGGTGAGCGGGGTCCGGGCGGTGGGCCCGGTGAACGACGCCGTCTCGACGATCGACGTGCTGGTGCACGGGGATCCGCAGGGCGCGCAGGCCAAGCACGTGGTGGAGGAGCTGCGGGCCGACCGCGGCGGACTGAAGACCTACGTCACCGGCGGCGCGGCCTCGGTGGTGGACTTCCAGGACGAGCTGGTGTCGCGCGGGCCGTGGGCGCTGGGGCTGGTCGCGGCCGGGACACTGGTGCTGCTGTTCCTGATGACCGGTTCGGTGGTGATGCCGGTCAAGGCGCTGCTGATGAACCTGCTCTCGCTGGGCGCCTCGCTCGGCGCGCTCACCCTGGTGTTCCAGGACGGGTACTTCAGCGGGCTGCTCGGGTTCAGTCCGACCGGCGGGCTGGAGACCTTCATCCCGGTGCTGGTCTTCGCCTTCGCGTTCGGGCTGTCGATGGACTACGAGGTGTTCCTGCTCGCCCGGATCAAGGAGCTGCACTCGCGCGGGTACAGCTGTACCAAGGCGGTGGAGCTGGGTGTCCAGCGCAGCGGCCGGATCATCACCTCGGCGGCGCTGCTGATGGTGATCGTCTTCGCCGGGTTCGCGCTCGGGGACATGCTGATGGTCAAGCAGATGGGCATCGCGCTGGCCGTCGCCGTGGCGGTGGACGCCACCCTGGTGCGCTGTCTTCTGGTGCCGGCCGCGATGAGCCTGTTCGGGGAGTTCAACTGGTGGGCGCCCGCGCCGCTCAAGCGGCTGCACCGGCGGTTCGGGCTGAGCGAGCACGTGGACCTGCCGGAGATCCGGCCTGCGGTGCTCCCGGGGCAGCGGCCGGCGGCCGAGTCGGCGGGCCGCGGGAGCGGGGTCGCGGAGCCGGCGGACGGGCCGGGTGCCGGAGAGCCGGCGGACGAGCCGGGTGCCGGCCGGCCGGTGGGCTCGGGCCTGGTGGGCTCAGCGCAGCCGGTCTAGCAGGGCGACCGCGTCCCGGAGCCGGTCCCGTTCGGCGGGGGTGAGCCGGGCCTCGATCGCGGTGGCGATGTGGTGCTCGCGGCGGGCGCGCTGGTCGAGCAGGGCGGTGCGGCCGGCGTCGGTGACGGTGATGAGCTGCTTGCGGCCGTCGGTGGGGTGGGGCTGCTGGGCGACCAGGCCGGCTTCGGTCATCAGGGCGACGGTGCGGGCCATCGACTGGTGGCGGACGTTCCGGCGGTCGGCGAGTTCGGCGACGGTGTAGGAGCGCGCGTCGCGGACCAGCAGGCCGAGCACCGCGGCCTGGTTCGGCGGCAGGTCGTCGCCGTCGCGCAGGGCGCGGACCAGTCCGCCGAGGGCGGTGCGCAGGTCGGCGGCGAGTTCCAGGGTGTCGGGGTGCGGGGCTTCGCTGGGCATGGGAGCAGTCTATCCGGAATTCATCCAGCATTGCTGTACAGCTTTGCTGTAGGGTTTTGCCATGCGAATCACCAAGTTCGGCCACGCCTGCGTCCGCGTCGAGCACGGCGACACCACCGTCGTCGTCGACCCCGGGGCCTTCACCGACCCCGCCGCCCTCGCCGGGGCGGACGCCGTCCTGATCACCCACGAGCACATGGACCACTTCGAGGAGTCCCGGCTGCGCGCCGTGCTGGACGCCGACCCGGCGCTGCGGGTGTGGACCAACAGCGCCGTCGCCGCCCAGCTGGAGGGCGTCGCCCAGCGGGTCTCGGTGGTCGGGGAGGGGGACGCCTTCGAACTCGGCGGGCCCGGTGGGCTCGGGGTCTCGGTGCACGGCGAGTGGCACGCGGTGATCCACCCGGACATCCCCCGGGTGCGCAACATCGGCTTCCTCCTCGACGGCCGGCTCTTCCACCCCGGTGACGCGCTGACCGTGCCGCCGCACGCCGTCGAAACGCTGCTGCTGCCGATCGGCGCGCCCTGGACCAAGGTGCCCGAGCTGGTCGACTACGTCCGCGAGGCGGGCCCGCGCCGGGCGGTGCCGGTGCACGACGCGGTGCTCAGCCCGATCGGGCTCGCCGTGCACACCCGGCTGGTCGGCACCGAGGGGCCGGGGGGTGCCGCCCTGCACACGCTGGGCGAGGGCGAGAGCCTCGACCTGGGCTGAGGGGTGCCGGAGGGTGGGGCGCCCGACCGGTGCCGGGGTCGGGTGCCGGTGGGCAGGGCGCAGGCCGGTGCTGACGGGCCCGGTGACGCGCCGGTAGCCTGACGCCATGCTGAAGATCGGACTGACGGGTGGCATCGGCGCGGGCAAGAGCGAGGTGTCCCGGCTGTTCGCCGCGCACGGCGCGGTGATCGTGGATTCCGACCTGATCGCCCGCGAAGTGGTGGCCCCCGGGACGGACGGCCTGGCGGCCGTGGTCGCCGAGTTCGGTCCGGGGGTGCTGCGGGAGGACGGCGCGCTCGACCGCCCGGCCCTCGGGGCCGTCGTGTTCGCCGACCCGGAGCGGCTGAAGGCGCTGAACGCGATCGTCCACCCGCTGGTGCGGGCCCGCTCCGCCGAGCTGGAGGCGGCGGCCGCGCCCGACGCGGTGGTGGTGCACGACGTGCCGCTGCTGGCCGAGAACGGGCTGGCGCCGCTGTTCGACCTGATCGTGGTGGTGGACGCCGCCGACGAGGTGCGGCTGGACCGGCTGGTGCGGCTGCGCGGGATGGCCGAGGAGGAGGCCCGGGCCCGGATGGACGCGCAGGCCTCGCGGGCGGACCGGCTGGCGATCGCCGACCTGGTGATCGACAACGGCCGGGGACTGGCGGAGCTGTCGGCCCGGGTCGACGAGGTCTGGGCGGAGCTGGCGGAGCGCGCGGCCGCCTCCTGACCCGGTCGTGCGCGGCAGCGGGGCGCCGGGTCCGCCGACGTCCCACCGCGTGCCCGGCCCGCCCGCCGGACCCGGCCCTCCGCCGGACAGCACCGGTCGCGAGTGGCCGGGAAGGGGCTGTCGGAACGCCGCCGGCGGGGAGAGCATGGCGGGATGAATGATCGTTTCCAGACGGAGCAGCACCGGGCCGCGCCGCCGGTCGTCGAGCGGTTGGCGCGGTACGCCAGTGCCGAGCAGGAGGAGATCCTCGGCCCCGGGGAGGATCCGTACGGGGTCCGGTACACCGGGCTGACCTTCCTGCCCAAGGAGATCCACTTCGGGATCCGGGCCGCCGACGGGCGGCTGGTCGCCCACACCGGGCTGCTGCCGCTGCCGCTCACCGCGGGCGGCACCGACCTGGTGGTGATGGGTGTCGGCGGGGTCTGCGTCGCCCCCGACCGGCGCGGCGGCGGCCTGGCGCAGGCCGTGGTCGGGGCCGCCCTGGACCACGCGCGCACGCTCGGCCACCGGCACGCGCTGCTGTTCTGCCGTCCGCCGCTGGCCGGGTTCTACCGGGGGCTCGGCTTCCACGACGTGGTGGGGGAGGTGACGGTGGAACAGCCGGAGGGGCGGCTGGCGGTGATGCCGCTGTGCACCATGTGGGCCCCGTTGACGGCGGGGGCCGGGTGGCCGGAGGGGCCGGTGCGGCTGCGGTCGCTGCCGATGTGAGGCCCGGCGCCCTCCGCCGGGGGCGGCGGCCGGTCAGGCGGTGACCGCCGGGGCGTGCGCCTGCGCGTGGGCCTCGGTGCGGGCCTCCGCTCGGGTCCCCGGGTGGGCCTGTTCGTGGGCCTGCGCGTGGGCCACGGCGGCGACGGCCAGCGCGCGGATCATGGCGTGCGCCCGGGTGCCGTCGCCGGACAGCTCGGGTTGGAACAGCGAGGCGAGGAAGAAGGGGTGCCCCGGCAGCTCCAGGATCCGCACCTCGCCGGACTCGTCCGCGCCGCTGAACCGCAGGCCGCCGGCGCGCAGCCGCTCCAGGTAGGCCGGGTGGAGGCCGTACGCGCAGTGGTAGCGCTCCAGGGTGCGGGTGGTGCCGAGGACGCGCTCGGCGAGGGTGCCCGGGGTGACGGTGACGGCGCCCTCGTGGCCGACCAGCGAGCAGCTCAGCGGGGCGATCACCTGCTCGTCCCGGTCCGGGTCCTGCTCGGCGTGGACGGCCTCGGCGAGGCCGCAGACCTCGCGGGCGTACTCCAGCACCGCGTGCTGGAACCCGGCGCAGGTGCCGAGGAAGGGGATGCCGCGCTCCCGGGCGGTCCGTACGGCGGCCAGGGCGCCCGCCTCGCTGCGGTACGGGCTGCCGGGCAGCAGCCAGATCGCGTCGAAGCCGTCCAGGGCGCCGGGGGTTTCGGCGTCCCCGGTCGGGATCCAGTAGGCGTCCAGGACGAGTCGGTCGTGCTCGGCGAGGGCGTCGAGCAGGCCGGGGATCCGGGCGTGCGAGCGGACGGCCGGGGAGCGGTCGCCGACCAGGGCGATCCGCGGGGTCAGGTAGGTCATGCGGCTATCCTGACCCCGCACCGGAGATCAGCGCCAACGATGATTTCTTACCTCTCGATCAGATCGGTTGATGACCGCCGTGGATCCCCAGCAGCTGCGCACCTTCGTCACCGTCGCCCGGGTCGCCTCCTTCTCGGACGCGGCGCGGCAGCTCGGCTACACCCAGTCCGCCGTCTCCCAGCAGATCGCCGCGCTCGAGGCGGACCTCGGGACGGCACTGCTGCTCCGCCGTCCGGTCGGCCCGACCGAGGCGGGGCGGCGGTTGCTGGAGCACGCGGCGCCGCTCCTGGTCCGGCTGGAGGCGGCGCGCGCCGACGTCGCACGCCTGGTCGGCGCTCCGAGCGCGCGGCTGGTTCTCGGTGCCACGCCGCTGGCGGTCGGCGCGGAGCTGGGGCGCGCGCTCGGCGAGGTGCGCCGGGCGTACCCGCGGGTGGAACCGGTGGTCCGGGTGCTCGCCCAGGACGTGCTGCCCGCGCAGGTCGCCACCGGGGAGGTCGACCTCGCCCTGATCGACGGACTGGCCGCGCCCAGCGACCCGCTGCCGCTGCCCGACGTCGGTCCGCTGCGCACCGTCGCGGTGGACGAGCGGCCGGTCGCCGTCGCGCTGCCGCTCGGCCACCCGCTGGCGGGCCGCGGCGGCCTCGCGCTCGCCGACCTCTCCGCCGCCCGCTGGCTGGACGCCCCCGACCTCACCCCGCCGGCGGCCCGGCTGTGCGCGACGGCCGGGGTCGACGGCTTCCGGCCCGCCACCCGCTACCAGGGCACCGACCTGCACGGACTGCTGGCCCTGGTCGCCGCCGGGCACGGGCTGACGCTGCTGCCCGAACCGGTCCTGGCCGGGGCCCCCGGGGTCGCGTCGGCGCCGATCGCCGCGCCCCGGCTGGTGCACCGCACCGAGCTGGTGCACGGCAGCCCCCCGGAGGGGCCGGCGGCGCTGCTGGCACGGCTGCTGGAGGCGGGCCGGACGGTTCCGGCCTGACCGGTGCCCCGGGAGCGGGCCAGGAGGTCGGCCGGGGTCGGGTGGGCGGTGATTGTGAAGGCGGAGTCATCGACCGTTCACGTCCTGCGCCTGACGGTCGTCGGGTGCGCGGTGGTGTCATGAGCACAGTCGCCCGGTGACCGACCGGGCCGACCCAGGAGACTTCCCCATGATGCTCCGTCAGCGCCTGACCGTCGTCGCGGCGGCGGCCACCCTCGCCGCGGCCGGCCTGGCCACCGGCACCGCCCAGGCCGCCGCCCCGGCGGCCGCCGCCGCCGCGAAGTCCGCGGCGATCACCGCGAGTTGTTCGCAGGACTACCTGCCGCTCCCCGACCCGTCCTGCACCCCCGGTGCGTACAACCCGGACGTCACCCAGGACACCATCGGGCAGACCATCTGCGTCTCCGGCTGGACCGCCACCGTCCGTCCGCCGACCAGCTACACCAACCCGCTGAAGGTCCGGCAGATCGCCGCGTACGGCTACGCGGACACCAGCACGGCGGACTACGAGGAGGACCACCTCGTCCCGCTGGAGCTCGGCGGCGCCCCGCGCGACCCGGCCAACCTGTGGCCCGAGCCGCGCTACGGCAACCAGCCGGCGCAGAGCAAGGACTCCGTCGAGACCAAGCTCAAGAACGCGGTGTGCCGCGGGCAGGTCGGCCTGGACGACGCCCGCGCCGCGATCGCCTCCGACTGGACCACGGCGCTCAGCGTCCTGGGGCTCTAGCGGCCCGGGCTTCGCGGGCGACCCGGCGCCGTGCAGCTCTGGCGCCCTGAGGCTCTGGCGCTCTGAGGCGCTGTCGCCGTGCCGCCCTGAGGCCCTGTCGCTCTGAGGTGCTGCCGCCCTGCCGCCCTGAGGCTCTGGCGCTCTGAGGTGCTGCCGCCCTGCCGTCCTGTCGCCTGACGCTCGCGCGCGGTGAAGCCGGTTCACCGCGCGCGGACGTGCGGGAGCCGCCCGGCCCGTCCGGTCCCCTGTGCCGGACGGGCCGGACGGCCGTCTGTGGGGGTGGGCGCTCACCCGGAGCGCCCCCGGATCAGCCGCAGCCCGGGAGGGCCTCGCACATCGGCGCCGTCATGCCGGTGCCGACGTACTTGTCCTCGGGAGCCTTCCAGGCGTCCTTGGGCTGGGCGCCCGCCTTGGTGGTGGTCCAGACGGACAGCTCGCTGACCGCCCCGCCGTCGGTGACGGCGTACTCGTGCAGGGTGACGGTGGAGCCGTCGGCCTGCGGAACGGTCAGGACGGCGGCGAAGTACGGCGCGTCCGCGGCGCTGTTGACCTTGACGGTCGCGCCGGGCGCCGTCTTGGCGCAGCCCTTGAGCGCGTCGGTCAGCCGCGAGTCGACCATGTTGGTGGCCTGCTTGGTGCCGCTGCTGTGGGTCGGGTCGCCGACGAAGAGCAGCGTCTGCTGGGCCGTCCAGCGGTCGCCGCCGAAGCCGACCGAGGCCTTCGCGGAGGCGGTGCCGGCGAACGCGTACTCGTCGTCCTTGGCGATCGGGGCGTGGCACAGCTCCATGCCCTTGAACTGGACCGGACCGCTGCCCGGCTTGGCGTTGGCCGCCAGCGGCGCGTAGTGGTAGGTCTCGTCCATCGGGATGCTCTTGGTGTCCATCCAGGCCTTGGCCGGGATGCCCTTGGCGGCGTCGGCGCCGCCAGTGCCCGCGGGCTTGGGGGCGCCGGTGGCGGGGGCGCCGGGTCCGGAGCCGGCCGGAGCGGCCGCGGTGGCGGACGGTGCGGGGGCGGCGGTCTTGCCGGCGTCCTGGCCGCTGTCGTCCGGTCCGCAGGCGCTGAGGGTGCCCAGGCAGACGAGGGCTGCGGCGGTGGCGGTGACCAGTCGGGTGCTGCGCAACTGACGATTCCTCACGGGTCCGGTGGCGTGGATCGGGGTCGGGCGCGCTCCGGCCGCGGGCCGCGGGTGCGTCGCGCCGCCCGTCCGTCCCCGTCGCCCGGGCGATCCGTGGTCGCGGGCACTCGGCATGGCTGTTCCTCCCCCGTTGACGTGCTGCCGTCCGGCTCCTGGTCGCCGCCGCCCGCCTCGGGTCTGAGGGGCGGTCAGCGCCGGTGCTGCGTCGACGGCGGTCGAAACTTATGCCAAGGGGCGGCCGGGAGCAAAGCGGGTTTCCGGCGGACGCTCGCGCGCCCCGCGCGGTTGCAGGGCACAGGTGGGGAACGTGTGTGCGGGTGCGGCGGGAGTGATGACGGCGCGCCGGGATCTCCGGGGCGCGCGGCGGTCGTCGTGCGCCCTCCGGGACGGCGTATCCGCGCTGCCGGCGTGCGGTGCTGCGGGCCCGTACGACGTCCTCGGGCCCGCCGGTGGGCGGGGCACCGGCGGGGCACGGGCGGACGCGGACACCAAGGCTTCCCCTCGACGGGCACGCCCGGGACGCCGCCGGGAGGGCCGGGGCCGAGACGCGCTAGGCGTGGGTGCCCGGGACGCCGAGCTGCTGGGCGAGCCAGGGGAGGGCCTGGGCGAAGGTCGCGGCGCCGGTCTGCCAGGTGTGCTTGCCGGAGCCGACGGCGGAGACGGTGCGGATGCCGTCCTTCCGGGCGGCCGCCTCCAGGGCCTTGGCCGACTCGATCTGGCCGTGCTCCTCGTCGCCCTGCCCGAAGAAGCCGGAGACGCCCTGGTACTTGGGATGGTGGGCGAGGACGGTCAGCGGGTCGTGGGCCGCCCAGGCCGCGGCGTCCCCGCCGTACAGCTCCTGGACGGTGTGGTCCTTGTCGCCGATGAACGGCCCCTTGTCGCCGGAGAAGTCGCCGAAGTGGGTGAACACGCCCGGGTGTTCGACGGTGAGGTCGAAGGCGCAGGTGCCGCCCATCGACCAGCCGGCCACGCCCCACTTGTGCGGGTCGGTGGCGGCGTTGAAGGTCTTCTGCACGAACGGCGGGACGTCCTTGACCAGGTGGGACTCGGCGTGGCCGTGCGGGCCGTCCACGCACTCGGTGTCCACCCGGAAGCCGCCGGTGGCGTCCACGAAGACCAGGATCGGCGCGAAGCCGTTGTGCCGGGCGGCGAAGTCGTCGGCCGTCTTCACGGCGTTGCCGGAGCGGATCCAGTTGTCCGGTGCGGCGAACTCGCCGCCGATCATCTCCAGCGCCGGGAGCTTGGGCCGGTTCTGGCTGCGGAACCAGGCGGGCGGCAGGTAGACCAGCTCCTGGCGGTGGGGGAAGCCGCCACCGGTGTCCGGTATGTCGACCTGGACGATGCGTCCGGTCTTCGTCTTCCCGTGGACGGAGGCGAGTTCGGCGAGCGTGATCTGGTCCGGCAGCGGCTGCCCGCCGAGCTCGCCGACCGCGTCCCCCAGGGTCGGGTAGTAGCCGGTGGCGATGTTCACGCTGTTCGCCGCGCAGAACAGCGCCAGCAGGACGGTCGGGGCCACGAGCGCCCGTCGCCACCACCGTGCGCCGCGCCAGCCGAACCCGAGCACGCACAGCGCGGCGACCGCGACCCCGCTCCACAGCCACACCCCGTACGGGATCGGGTCGGTGATCCCGCTGAGGGCCGGCACGGCCACGGCGGCGACGGCGGTGACCACCAGCGCCGTCCCGAACGCGATCGGGCCCCGCTTCACCCGCCAGGCGCGGTCCCGCCTGGCCACCGTGACCAGGAGGAGCGCCAGGGCCGCCGCCCGGACCGTCCACGGGAACCAGCCGTCGAGCAGCGAGACGTTCATGGGGCCGGAGGCTAGGCGGGCAGGATGAGAGGCCGGTTAAAGACTGGCAGGTCGCTGGAAGAGGGCTGTGAGGAGGAAGGGGAGGCCGAAGAGCGCCGATCCGGGGGCCTGGGCGGCCATCGGACGCAGCTCCAGCGGGGTCAAGTCGCTGAACAGCGAACGGAGTTCCTCGGGCGAGTAGGCCAGCCCGCCCTCCAGGGCGCCGAGCCGGTACAGCTCCTCGTCCGGCCGTTCGGATCCCATCGCCCCGGCGGCGAACACGGTGACGGCGAAGTGCCCGCCCGGCGCGAGGACGCGGTCGAGCAGCGCGAGGTAGCTGATCCTGCGGTGCGGCGGGAGGTGGTGCAGGCAGCCGGAGTCGTAGACCAGGTCGTAGTGGGCGTGCGGGAGGTCGGCCTCGAAGATGTCCGCCCGGTGGAAGCGCGGCCCGGCGGCTCCGAGGCTCGCCCCGCGGGCGCGTTCCTCCAAGAACGCCCCGCCGCCGGAGGCCTCCTGCGTGCCGTGCGCCGGCCGGGGCGGCAACGCCGGACCTGCCGAGATCGTCCGGAAAGGACCTCGGGGGTGTCCGAGCCCTGTCCTAGGCGGTGCCGAACCACTCCTCGGCGAGGGCGTCCAGGGTGGTCGCCGAGGGCCGCAACTCCCGCAGGTACCAGGGGAGGTTGCTGTAGACGTGGAGGAGGGTGTACGCCATCAGCAGGCGGGGGTCGACGTCGCCGCCGTAGCCGCGCAGCAGCCGGCCGAGGAGGTGGGGGTCCGCGCGGGTGGTGAAGAGGCCGACGGCGACGAGGTCGTAGGCCGGGTCGCCGATCATCGCGGGCTCGAAGTCGAACAGGCCGGTGAGGCGCCAGCCGTCGGCCGGGTCGGCGAGCAGGTGCTCGCGCATGAACTCGGTGTGCAGCAGGGCGGGTCGGGGAGTGGCCGTGGGCAGGGGGGCGGCGGCGAGGAAGTCGGGGATCTGCTCCAGCCAGGCCTCCGACAGGCCGCGTTCGCGCTGGCGGGCGACGGCGCCGGCCCGCTGACGGGCCAGGAAGGCGGACCAGTCGCCGGGCCCGAGGGCGTCGGCGAGCGGCCCGGGGTCGAGGGCGTGCAGGGCGGCGAGCGCCTCGCCGCAGTCGTGGGCGATCCGCTCCCGGTCGGGCTGCGGGACGCGTGGCCAGGCGGGCGCGAGGCCCTCGCCGCGCAGTCGGGACATCAGCACGTAGCGCCAGCCGTTGACGTACGCGCCGGCCTCCCGGAGTTCCGGGGTGGGGATGGGCAGTGCGCCGCGCAGCCGGTCGAGGACGCGCTCCTCGACCAGGCCGTCCTCGGCGCCGGCGGCGGGGAACAGCTTGAGGACGTGCGCGTCGCCCACCGCGTACACCGGGACGGAGCCCTCCGCGAAGCGTTCCAGCGGCAGTCCGCCGACGCCGAGCCGGGCGCACAGCGCCTCGGCGCCGGGGCGCATCACCGATTCGTCGGGGACGACCGCGTCCCACTCCTCGTCCGTCCGTACCCAAGGCAGCACGGGCGCACCGTACGCGCACCGACGGCCGTGCCGCAACGCGTTTTCAGCCCACCTGCCCCGGGGTGCCGCAGGTGCCGGCGGCCGGGGAGAGCGGCTCGGGTCCGTCGGCCGGGGAGCGGGAGAGCAGGTAGCGGGCGCCGGGGCCGGCCGCGGCGGCGCGGTCGCCGGCGTTGTAGAGGGCGCAGCGGGACAGCGAGAGGCAGCCGCAGCCGATGCAGCCGGACAACTTGCGCTTCATCAGTTCGAGTTCGGCGATCTGCTCGTCGATCCGGCTCCGCCAGGACTCGACGACCCGGTCCCATTCGGTGCCGCTGGGGGCGGGGCGTTCGGGGAGGCGGTCGAGGGCGACCTTCGCCTCCTCCAGGGAGAGGCCGACCCGCTGGGCGGCGCGGACGAAGGCGATCCGGCGCAGGGTGGCTCGGGTGTAGCGGCGCTGACCGCCGGAGGTGCGGGTGGCGTGGATCAGGCCGAGGCTCTCGTAGTAGCGCAGCGCGGAGGCGGCGAGGCCGCTGCGGTCGGCGAGCTGGCCGATGGTGAGCAGGTCGCCGCGGTGCGGGCCGGGGGCGCGGCGGCCGTCGGGGAGGGCGGTCATGGGCACCCACTGTAGCCGGTTGACCTCAAGTCGGCTTTAAGTTGCAGGATCGGGGTCATGACGACGAACGCAATCGCGGACACCGTGACCGAGGCGCGTCCGCAGGCCCGGTTCGAGGACCTGCCGGCCCTGATGGGCCTGATGACCGGCGACGAGAAGCACGGCCCCGCCGCCACCTCCACCCTGGACGCGCTCTGGGTGCTGTACGACCGGGTCCTCGACGTCACCCCGGCCACCGCCGAGGCGCAGGACCGGGACCGCTTCCTGCTCTCCAAGGGGCACGGCCCGATGGCGTACTACGCGGTGCTGGCGGCCAAGGGCTTCCTCGACCCCGAGCTGCTGCCGGGCTTCGGCGGCTACGACTCGCCGCTCGGGCACCACCCGGACCGCACGCTGGTGCCCGGGGTGGAGATCGCCTCCGGCTCGCTCGGGCACGGTCTGCCGCTGGGTGTCGGCACGGCGCTCGGGCTGCGGGCGCAGGGCCTGACCGGGCCCGCGGTGTGGGTCCTGGTCGGCGACGCCGAGTTCGACGAGGGCTCCAACCACGAGGCGGTCGCCTTCGCCGGGGCGTACGGGCTGGACCGGCTGCACGTCGTGGTGATCGACAACTCCTCGGCCACCCACGGCTGGCAGGGCGGCATCGCCCGGCGCTTCGCGGCCGAGGGCTGGTCCACCGCGACGGTGGACGGCCGCGACCACGAGGCGCTGTACCGGGCCTTCACCGCCGAGCACCGGGGCCGCCCGCACGTGGTGGTCGCCCGGGTGGAGCCCAAGGACTCCTGAGCACGACCCGCCTCCTGTCGAACCCCCGCCGGACCCCCGTCGAACCCGTACCGCACCCCCGCCGGGCCCACCCGCCGAACCGGACCGAGCGAAGACCCGGCCCCGAGAGGAACCCACCGATGGACACCATGCGCGACCGTTTCGTCGACGTCACCACCCGCCTGCTGGACGAGGACCCGCGGCTGGCCGTGGTGCTCGCCGACATCACCGCGGCCGCCTTCGCCCCGGCCCAGGAGCGCCATCCCGACCGGGTGGTGAACGTGGGCATCCGGGAGCAGCTGCTGATCGGCGCCGCGGGCGGCCTCGCGCTCAGCGGGATGCGCCCGATCGCCCACACCTTCGCCAGCTTCCTGATCGAACGGCCCTTCGAGCAGGTCAAGTTGGACCTGACCCACCAGGGCGCCGGCGCCGTCCTGGTCAGCGCGGCCGGCTCGTACGACTGGCCGGCCGGCGGCCGCACCCACATGGCGCCGGGGGACGTCGCCCTGCTGGACACCCTGCCGGACTGGACCGTGCACGTCCCCGGCCACCCGGACGAGGCCGAGCAGCTGCTGCGGCACGCCTACGCGGACGGTGACCGCACGGTGTACGTCCGGCTCTCGGCGCACCGGAACGCGGAGCCGGTGGCCGTCGAGCCGGGCCGGTTCAGCACCCTCCGCACCGGCACCCGCGGTGTGGTGCTGGCGGTCGGGCCGATGCTGGACGCGGTGCTCGCGGCCACCGAGGGCCTGGACGTCACCGTGCTGTACGCGGCGACGGTGCGCCCCTTCGACGCCGCAGGGCTGCGCGCGGCCGTCGGCGACCGGGCGGACGTGGTACTGGTCGAACCGTACCTGGCGGGCACCTCGGCCGGGGAGGCGCACGAGGCGCTGGCCGACCGCCCGCACCGGGTGCTGGGCCTGGGTGTGCCGCGCGAGGAGCACCGGCACTACGGGTCGATCGCCGAGCACCTGGCGGCCTACGGCCTGGACGCCCCGGCGCTGCGGGAGCGGATCGGCACCTTCCTCTGGTGAGCGTGAGCCGTGCCGCTGCGGGCGACCCCGCGGCCCCGGCCCCTGCGGGCCGCGGCGGGACCCCGGCCGCCGCGGGCTACACCGCGACCACGGCCACCGCGTCCGCCCCCACCCGCACCGCCGTCCCGTCGAGCGCCGCCGGGCCGAAGGCCGCGACCAGCTCGCGCCCGGTGCCCCCCAGCGGCAGCGCGGCCTCCCGCGCGCCGAGGTTGACCGCGACCCGGTACGGCCCGCGGTGCACCACCAGCCAGCCCGCCGCCTCGTCGAAGTCGGTGCGCACCGCCCCGAGGTCCGGGTCGGCGAGTTCCGGCCGCGCGCGCCGCAGTCGGATCAACGTCCGGTACCAGGCGAGCAGTTCGGAGTGCGGGGAGCGCCGGGGCTCGGTCCAGTCCAGGACGGAGCGCAGCACGGTGGCGGGCTCCTGCGGGTCGGGGACGGCCTCGGCGGCCCAGCCGTGGTCGGCGAACTCCCGCCGCCGCCCCTGCCGGACGGCCTCCGCGAGGTCCGGGTCGGTGTGGTCGGTGAAGTACTGCCACGGGGTGGCGGCGCCCCACTCCTCGCCCATGAACAGCATCGGGGTGAACGGCGAGGTGAGCACCAGGGCGGCGCCGCAGGCCAGTCGGCCGGCCGGGAGCGTGGTGGAGAGGCGGTCCCCGAGCGCCCGGTTGCCGACCTGGTCGTGGGTCTGCAGGTAGCCGAGCAGTCGGTGGCCCTCGGTGGTGGGGAAGGGGCGCCCGTGCCGGCGGCCGCGGAAGGAGGACCAGGTGCCGTCGTGGAAGAAGCCCCGGGTGAGGGTCTTGGCGACGGCGGCGAGCGGGGCGCGCGCGAAGTCCCCGTAGTAGCCCTGGGATTCGCCGGTGAGCGCGCAGTGCAGGGCGTGGTGGAAGTCGTCGCTCCACTGGGCGGTGAGGCCCTGGCCGCCGGCCGCGCGCGGGGCGGTGGTGCGCGGGGTGTTGAGGTCCGACTCGGCGACCAGGAACAGCGGACGGTTCGTGGCGACGGCCAACTTCTCGACCTCGTGGGAGAGTTCCTCCAGGAAGTGGACGGCCCGGTCGTCCGCGAGGGCGTGCACGGCGTCCAGCCGCAGGCCGTCGATCCGGTAGTCGCGAAGCCAGGCCAGCGCGCTGCCGATCAGGTACGCGCGGACCTCGTCCGAGCCGGGCGCGTCCAGGTTCACCGCGGAGCCCCACGGGGTGTGGTGCCGGTCGGTGAAGTACGGGCCGAAGAGCGGCAGGTAGTTGCCGGACGGGCCGAGGTGGTTGTGCACGACGTCGAGGACGACGCCCAGGCCCTTGCGGTGGGCGGTGTCGACGAAGCGCTTGAGCCCCTCCGGCCCGCCGTAGGGCTCGTGGACGGCCCAGAGCGAGACCCCGTCGTAGCCCCAGCCGTGCCGGCCGGGGAACGGGCAGACCGGCATCAGCTCGACGAAGTCCACGCCCAACTCGACCAGGTGGTCCAGCTGTTCGGCGGCGGCGTCGAAGGTGCCGCGCGCGGTGAAGGTGCCGACGTGCAGCTCGTACAGCACCGCCCCGGGCAGCGCGCGGCCGCGCCAGCCGGTCCGGGACCAGCGGAACGCGGCGTGGTCCACCCGCCGGCTGGGGCCGTCGGGGCCGTGCGGCTGCCAGGCGGAGCGCGGGTCGGGCAGCGGCGGGCCGCCGTCCAGGCGGAAGGCGTAGTCGCCCGCCGGGGCCTCGCCGGACCACCAGCCCGCGCGCTCCGCGCAGCGCTGCAGCGGGTGTTCCACGCCGTCGACGTCGACGCTGACGCGGGAGGCGGCCGCGGGCGCCCACACTTCGTAGGCCGCCATCAGCCCCTCCTCGTCAGCAGGGCCACCGGGGAGTCGGCCAGCAGCTCGGCCACCGGGACCGGGCCCGCCGGGAAGCTCCGCAGGGTCAGCTCGTCCGTCCACGGCCGGCCCGCCGGCAGGTCCAGCACGGTGCCGCGCCACCCGCCCGACCGCTCCAGCCCGTAGGGCAGCCGGGTGACGGCGGTGACCACGTCGTCCCCGCGGGCGAAGGCCAGCAGGTGGTCGGCGGCGGGGCCCGTCGCGTCCAGCGGGCGGTAGGTGCCGAGCGGACGGGCGCGGCGCAGGTGCAGTGCCCTGGTGGTGAGGTGCAGCTTCTCCCGGGCGAGGTCGCCGGGGCGGGCGGTGGCCGAGTCGGTGAGCCGGACGGCGAGCCGGCCGAAGTCCACCACGCCGCGGTTGTCCGGGTCGACCAGGGTGTACAGCGGCTCCTCGCTGCCCTGGTAGAGGTCGGGCACGCCGGGCACGGTGAGGTGCAGCAGGGCGGCGGAGAGGGTGTTGGAGCGGGCGTAGGGGGCGAGGGCGTGCACCGTGCCCTCGATCCGGGGGAGCAGCCCGGGGTTGCCGTGGACGGCGCGGGCCCGGTCCTCCAGCGCCCGCTCGTAGCGCGGCTCGGGCTCGGTCCAGGAGGTGTGCAGCTTGGCCTCGCGGACGGCCTTGAGTAGCGCGGCGACCAGCCGGTCCGGGCTGATCGGCCAGGCGGCGACCAGGGTGTGCCAGAGCAGCCAGTCGGCGTCCCGGTCGAGTCCGGGGGCGGCCGGCCCGGCCGCGGTGGACCAGGCGGAGGCCTCGGCGGCCCAGGCCTCGGGCTGCTCGGCGAGGACGGCGAGCCGGGCGCGGGCGTCGGCGCTGCGCTTGGTGTCGTGGGTGGAGAGCACCGTCATGCCGTGCGGCCAGTCGCGCTCCTGGCGGCGGCACCAGTCGTGGAACTCCGCCGGACGAAGGCCGGGCCGGGCGGGCTCGCCGCCGACCTCGTTGAGCCCGGGCAGCGCGTTCCAGCGGTAGAAGGCGGTGTCCTCGACGCCCTTGGCGGCCACCGCGGCGGCGGTCTGGGCGAAGCGGACGCAGAACTCGTCGTGGTCGGGGCCGCGCCCCAGCTCGCCGAGCGCCAGGGCGGCCAGCAGCCGGTCGGTCGGATCGGTGGAGCCGTCCAGGGCGGCCCGCAGCTGCTGCTCCGAGGCGGCGGGCACCACCTCGCCGGGCCGCGCGTACGGCCGGTACGCGGGGTAGCCGGTGAGCAGCCGGCCGAGTGCCGCGCGCAGCTGCCAGGGCGCGTGGTCGGCGTGCGCGGGCTCGGCGGCGCCGATCCGCAGCGCGATCCGCACCAGCCGTTCGACCTCGGCGGCGAGCTCGCCGTCCGGCCCGGTCATGTCGGCCCGGCCGCGCCGGGCGGCGGCGATCGCCGGGTGCGGGTCCTCGCAGAGGTCGCGGGCCGGGCCGCCGGGCGGGAAGGGGCCGCGCAGGAAGGACTCGTACGCCCCGGCGAGGCGGCAGGCGCCGGCGTGGTCGGTGAGCACGCCGTCGATCCGGCGCAGCGCGTCGTAGCCGGTGGTGCCGGCGACCGGCCAGTCCTCGGGGAGGCGCTCGTCGCCGGTGAGGATCTTCTCGACGACGACGTACGCGCCAGAGGCGGCCGGCGCCGTCCGGTCCCCGTCCGCCGCTGCCGCGCCCCCGTCCGTCGACGCCTCGCCGGTGGTCCCCGACGCCTCGCCGGTGGTCCCGGTGGTCCCCGATGCCCCGCCGGCGGTAGCTGACGCCCCGCCGGTGGCGGCTGCGAGCCGGCGCAGGTAGCCGCGCGGGTCGGCGAGGCCGTCCGGATGGTCGATCCGGAAGCCGTCCAGGACGCCGTCCGCGTACAGCCCCAGCAGCACGGAGTGGGTGGCGGCGAACACCTCCGGGTCCTCGACCCGCAGCGCGATCAGGTCGTTGACGGTGAAGAACCGCCGGTAGTTGAGCTCGGTGCGGGCCAGCCGCCACCAGGCGAGCCGGTACCACTGGCGGGCGAGCAGCTCGGGCAGCGGCAGGTGCTCGGTGCCGGGGCGCAGCGGCAGCTCGTGCCGGTGGTGGCGCAGGGTCCGGCCGTCGACGGTCAGCTGGTCCAGGACGGCGCCGAGCCGGTCGCCGAGCAGCGGCAGCAGCAGCCGGCCGCGCCCGGGGGCGTCGACGGGGCCGGGCTGGGCGGTCCAGTCGATGTCGAACCAGCGCGCGTACGGGGAGTCCGGCCCGTCCCGCAGGACTTCCCAGAGCGGGCGGTTGAGCCGCTCGGGGACGGGCACGGCCATGTGGTTGGGCACCACGTCGGCGATCAGCCGCAGGCCGTGCCGGTGCGCGGCGGCGGCCAGCGCGCGCAGCGCCGCCTCGCCGCCGAGCTGTTCGCTGATCCGGGTGTGGTCGACGGTGTCGTACCCGTGGGTGGAGCCGGGGGCGGCCTCCAGCAGCGGGGAGAGGTGCAGGTGGGACACGCCGAGGGCGGCCAGGTAGGGGACGGCGGCGGTGGCGTCGTGGAGGGTGAATCCGGGCTGGAGCTGGAGGCGGTAGGTGGCGGTGGGCGGGCCCCCGGGAGGGTTGACGGCCGGGCGGGGCTGGGCGGGCTCGGCGGCGGAGGTCATAGCTCCATAGGTACCCGGGGGAGCCCGCCGCCAAGACCCGCTGCTGATCCGAACAGGTGAGCGCCCGGCGCCCGTGACCGGTACCGGCCGGTGCGGGCGGGGCCCGGCGGCCGGCTGTCCGGCGCCGCCCGCCCGGCAAGATCCGCAGGAACAGGACAGGGCAGGACAGGCCAGGGCAGGCCAGGGCAGGCCAGGGCAGACCTAGGCCGGTCGCTGCAGCACCATCAGCGAGCGGTCGACGAGCCAGAGGCTGTCCCCCGCCTTGACCCGCGCGCCGGTGCCCGGGGCGGGCAGCCGGGGCTGCGCGGTGTCCACCACGACCTGCCACTCCTGGCCGTGGTCGGCGGGCACGGTGAACTCCAGCGGTTCGAAGTGCGCGTTGAACATCAGCAGGAAGGAGTCGTCGACGATCCGCCCGCCGCGCCGGTCCGGTTCGGAGATCGCGTAGCCGTTCAGGAAGACCGTCAGCGACTTGGCGTAGCTGGCCCCCCAGTTGCGCTTGGTCATCTCCTCGCCGGTGGGGGTGAACCAGGCGATGTCGGTGAGGTCGTCGAAGCCGCCGGAGGCCGGGGCGGCCGCGCCCTGCCGCCCGGAGACCGGCCGCCCGTGGAAGAAGCGCCGCCGCCGGAACACCGGGTGGTCGCGGCGCAGCCAGATCATCCCCTGGGTGAACTCCAGCAGCCGCGCCTGCGGGCCGTCGCCCTCGGGCCAGTGCACCCAGGTGAGCTCGTTGTCCTGGCAGTAGGCGTTGTTGTTGCCGAGCTGGGTGCGGCCGAGCTCGTCGCCGTGCGAGAGCATCGGCACGCCCTGGGAGAGCATCAGGGTGGCGATGAAGTTGCGCTGCTGGCGGGCCCGCAGCTCCTCGACGGCCGGGTCGTCGGTGGGCCCCTCGACGCCGCAGTTCCAGGAGCGGTTGAAGGATTCGCCGTCGCGGTTGTCCTCGCCGTTGGCCTGGTTGTGCTTCTCGTTGTAGGAGACGAGGTCGCGCAGGGTGAAGCCGTCGTGGCAGGTCACGAAGTTGATGGAGGCGATCGGGCGGCGGCCGTCGTCCTGGTAGAGGTCGGAGGAGCCGGTGAGCCGGGAGCCGAACTCGGCGAGGGTGGCGTTCTCGCCGCGCCACAGGTCGCGCACGGTGTCCCGGTACATGCCGTTCCACTCCGTCCACAGCGGGGGGAAGTTGCCGACCTGGTAGCCGCCCTCGCCGAGGTCCCAGGGCTCGGCGATCAGCTTGGCCTGGGAGACCACCGGGTCCTGCTGGACCAGGTCGAAGAAGGACGAGAGCCGGTCCACCTCGTGGAACTGGCGGGCGAGCGTGGCGGCGAGGTCGAATCTGAAGCCGTCCACGTGCATCTCGGTGACCCAGTAGCGCAGCGAGTCCATGATCAGCTGGAGCACGTGCGGGCTGCGCATCAGCAGGCTGTTGCCGGTGCCGGTGGTGTCCTCGTAGAAGCGCTGGTCCTGGGCGAGGCGGTAGTAGGAGACGTTGTCCAGGCCGCGCAGCGAGAGCGTCGGGCCGAGGTGGTTGCCCTCGGCGGTGTGGTTGTAGACGACGTCCAGGATCACCTCGATCCCGGCCGCGTGCAGCGCCTTGACCATGGACTTGAACTCCTGCACCTGCTGGCCGCGGTCGCCGGTGGAGGAGTAGGAGGAGTGCGGGGCGAAGAAGCCGATGGTGTTGTAGCCCCAGTAGTTGGCCAGGCCGAGGTCGCGCAGCCGGTGGTCGCGGACGAACTGGTGCACCGGCATCAGCTCGATCGCGGTGACGCCGAGCTTGGCCAGGTGCTCGATCACCGCCGGGTGGGCCAGGCCGGCGTAGGTGCCGCGGATCTCCTCGGGGATGCCCGGGTGCAGCCGGGTGAGGCCCTTGACGTGGGCCTCGTAGATCACGGTGCGGTGGTAGTCGGTGCGCGGCGGGCGGTCGGTGCCCCAGTCGAAGTACGGGTTGATCACCACCGAGTGCATCGTGTGCGGGGCGGAGTCGAGGTCGTTGCGGCGCTCGGGCGCGCCGAAGTGGTAGCCGTAGACCGACTCGTCCCAGTCGATGTGGCCGCTCATCGCCTTGGCGTACGGGTCCAGGAGCAGCTTGGCGCTGTTGTGCCGCTGGCCCAGGCCCGGGTTGTAGGGGCCGTGGACGCGGAAGCCGTAGCGCTGGCCGGGCTGGATGCCCGGGAGGTAGGCGTGCCGGACGAAGGCGTCCGTCTCGCGCAGTTCGACGGCGGTCTCGGAGCCGTCCTGGTCGAGCAGGCACAGCTCGATGCGGTCGGCGCTCTCGGAGAACACGGCGAAGTTGGTACCGGCCCCGTCGTAGGTGGCACCGAGGGGGTAGGGCGTGCCGGGCCAGACCTGCATGACTCCTCAACTTCCTTACTGCCGAAGAAAACTGGCATGTAGTCCGACAATAAGTCCGGCAGTCTGTCCGGACTCGGACGCTCTCTGCCCGGCCGGGCGGCCGGACATGTGCGGTGCTCGCGTGCCGTGACGCACGGCACAGCCCGCATACTCCCCGAGCCCTTCCTCGGCGGCCGGGAGAACCGGCCCGGGTTGGTCCGAACGAGTGTCCGTCGGGCATTCGTGTGAAGAGTGGTGCCGCTGGTGCGGCCGCGACCCCGCCCCGGGTGCGCGGCGTGACCGTCGGCCATCCGGCTGCGGTCGGCTCTCGATCGGCAGTACCCTTGATCGTCCGGCCGCCCCGGCCGACCCGGTGTTCTGTCAACGGCCCGTCAAGGGCCCCCGTCTCCGCGGGGGTCAGCCGCAGATGAGGTGGCGCATGGTGTTCCCCGCTGGCGGCGGCCGTGGCTCCGGGCCCGACGTCCCGGACCGGGGCGCGGGCCGCAGCGAGGCGCCCACGGTCGTCATGCGTCCCACCCTGACCGGCCGCGCGCTGGTGCCCGCCCAGAGCGGCCCGGTCGAGGTGCCCGCGCTGGCCTGGTCCGGCGCGGAGTGGGAGGACGCCTACCAGCGGGTCCGGCTGTCCGGCCGCGCCTACGTCTGGCTCAACCTGGTCGAGCAGCGGCTGCGCTCCCTGGTGGACGAGGTGCTGCACCCCATCTACGCCCCCGCCCACGGCGAGGACTGGGTCACCGCCGCCGCCGGACCGGCCGGCGAGGAGTGGGCGCACCGGGCCGGGGCGGTGCGCGAGGTCAGCCGCCGCAAGGGCTACCTGCTCGACCCGGCCGACGACGACCCGCTGGTCTTCCTCACCCTGCCCCAGCTGCGCGAGCTGATGGTCCAGCACTGGCCCTGCTTCGAGCCGTACCTGGCCGACCGGCGCGAGATCGAGCTCGCGCTGGACGAGCTGGAGGTGGCCCGGCACGTGGTCTCCCGCAACCGGGTGCTCACCCAGACTGTCCTGGCGCAGACCGAGCGGGCCGCCGCCCGGCTGCTGGCCGTGCTGGACGGCGGCGCGGGCGGGGTGCCCGCCGACGTGGTGGAGTCCCTGGTGGCCGGCCGGTACGCGGACGTGGTCGCGGTGCACGCCGACCGGGTCCGGCTGCAGCGCGACCTGCCGGTGGAGGACCTGCTGGACGGCGCCCGCCGGCTGGACGCGCTCGGCATCGGCCTCGGCATGCTCTGCCAGAACTACACCGGCAAGCGGCTGGTGCGCCTCGCCGGGGAGGGCTGCCGGGTGCGGCTGCTGTTCCTCAACCCGGCGAGCAGCGCGGTGCGCCGCCGCGAACGCGAACTGGGCCTCGGCCGCAGCGAGTTGTCCCGCTCGATCGAGATGAACATCATGCACGTGCGGCGGGTGCGGGCCCGGCTGCGGGACCAGGGCGGCTTCGAGATCCGGGTCTTCGACGAGACCCCGCGCTTCACCGCCTACCTGGTCGAGGGCCCGCGCACCACCGGGCAGGCGGGCGGCCGCCGGCAGGGCCGCGACCTCGGCGTCATTCAGCCCTACCTGCGCCGCTCCCGCGGCATGGAGTCCCCGGCGCTGGTGCTGCGCGGCGGCGCCGGACAGCAGCCCGGCGGCACCGAACCGGGGCTGCTGGAGGTCTACCGCGAGGAGTTCGAGGGGGTCTGGGCGGACTCCCGACCGGTGTCCTGAGGCCCGCATCCCGAGAAACCCACTGGTCGGGGCGGTGCGGGCGCTGCCAGACTGCGGGCCGTGAACAGCCTTCCCGCCTGGACCCTGGTACCCGCCGCGCTCGCCGACCTCGAACGCATCACCGACCTCAAGGACCAGGTCATGCGCGCCGACCTGGAACGCCTCGGCCGCTGGGACCCGGACCGCTCCCGCCGGCGGGTGGCGGACTCCTTCTCCACCAGGTGGACGTCCGTGCTGCTGGTCGACGGCGCTTTCGCGGGCTCCGTCACCGTCCGCCCCGACGGGCGGGGCGGACGCCACCTGGAGCTGTTCTACCTGGCCCCGCACCTCCAGGGCCGCGGCCTCGGCAGCGACGTGCTGCGCCGCCTCCTCGCCGAGGCCGACGCCGCCGGCGAGCCGGTGCACCTCGTCGTCCTGCGGGGCAGCGCCGCCCAGCGGCTGTACGCGCGGCACGGCTTCACCGTCGTCCACGAGGACCCGGTCGACGTCCACATGTACCGCCCGGCCCCCGAGCCCGTCCCCGCGGCCACTCCCGAGCAGGCGCGCACCCGCCTCCAGGACTGGGCCGCCCTGTGGAGCACCGGGGCCGCCGCCGGCCGGGCGGTGATCGACGCGGCCTGCGAGGCGCTCGTCGTCGGGCTGGACGGCCCGGCCCTGCGCGAACTGGCCGCCTGCTCGTACGGCGAGGCCGCCACCGAACTGCCCGTGCTGCTGCCGCCCGCGCTGGCCGAGCAGGGCCTGGTCTTCCATCCCGCCGGCAGCGGCTCCGCCGCCGAAGCGGCACTGCGGGCGCTCGCCGCCCGCTTCCTGGACGGGGACCTGACGCCGAGGGAGCTGACCCGTGCCGTCCACCAGCGCTTCGGGCACCAGCTGGACCCGGCCGACCCGCTCTCCTGCCTCGACGACGAGTACGACCTGCTCGGCGTCCACTCCCGCAGCCGCGAGGAGATCGACGCGGACGTTCTCACCGAGGCCCGGCGGCTCACCGGCGCGGCGTAGGAGGGGCGGAGGGGCCGGGCTTCGGCCGGGTGGCGGGTTCGGCGATCACGGTGGCGTCCGCCGGGTGGATGACTCCGGGTCCGTCTGGTCGTCGTAGGAGCGCGATCCGAAGTCCAGCCCCTCGAAGGGCGTCGACAGGAGCCAGTCGACGAAGCCGTCGGTTCCGAGGGTTGCCCAGCGGTGCAGGATCGCCGGCAACTCGTCGATATCGGTGTCGGCGAGCTCGGCGTCGAAGTGCTCGACCTGGTCCGCGGGCAGGGACGCGCGGATCTCTCCGATCGTCCGCAGTGGGTGGGGCTCGTCAGGCCGGCGAGGGGGCACGGGCAGGTCCGGGGCAGTGCTCACGGTCGGCTCCTTCGTTCGGGTCCGAGGACCAGCCTGGGCCCGGCGGGGACCGGGGTCAGCCGCCCCGCGGGCCGGGTTGTCGGTGGGGCGGGTGATGATAGGGGCTGTTTCGAGAGCAGGACGGAAGGACACACCTGATGAGCTGGTGGCAGCAGCCACTGGTCGGCTTCGACCTGGAGACCACGGGCACCGACCCGGCCGTGGACCGCATCGTCACGGCCGCGCTCGTGGACACGGTCGGGGCCGCCCGGGTGGGGGCCGCGCACTGGCTGCTCGATCCCGGAGTGCCGATACCCGCCGAGGCGGAGGCGATCCACGGGATCGGGGACGAGGTGGCGCGGGGCAAGGGCCGCCCGGCCGAGGAGGCGGTGGAGGAGATAGCCGCCGCGCTCTGCGGGCGGATCGCCGCCGGAAGACCGGTGGTGGCGTTCAACGCGCCGTTCGACCTGTCGCTGCTCGACGCCGAGCTGCGGCGGTACGGGCTGGCGACGCTCGCGGAGCGCCTCGGCGCGCCCGTCGGGCCGGTGCTGGACGCGCTGGTGATCGACCGGGCCGTGGACAAGTACCGCAAGGGCTCGCGCACCCTGCAGCGGGTCTGCGAGGTGTACGGGGTGGAGCTGACGGACGCCCACGAGGCGGGCAGCGACGCGCTGGCCGCCGTCCGGGTCGCCGTCGCCCTGGCCGGGCGTTACCCGGCCGAGGTGGGGGAGGTGGCGCCGGCCGAACTGCACCGGCGGCAGATCGACTGGTACCGGGACTGGGCGCAGGGCCTGCAGGCCTGGTTGCGCCGCGGCAAGGACCCGCAGGCGGTGATCGACCCGCGCTGGCCCGCCCGCTGAGCGGCCCGGCCCCTACTGCAGGTCCAGGCCGACCGGGTGCGTGAGGTCCACCGGGCAGGTGAAGACGTGCAGTTCGCCGTGGCGCCCGACGGAGAGGTCCGGGTCCCCACCGCTGTCGACGGTGAGCAGGTGGACCATCCGCGCGCCGCAGGCGCAGTCGATCGGGACCAGGTCGGTGGAGCGCCAGGACGGCCAGCCGCCGAGCTTCCAGCCCTCCGCGCAGGACAGGGCGCGGTGGTACTCCACGCCGTGCCGCTGTGCGAACTCCTCGGCGGCGGCGTGCAGTTCGCGGGGGAGCTCGTCCTGGTCGGGCAGGTCGAGGAGGTGCTCGGGGCGTAGCGCGCAGGGTGTCGGCAGGTACTCGTCGTCGCTGCGCCGGGGCGCCGGGGGCGCGACCGGGCTGAGGTCGGCGGCGCGCTGCCAGTGCAGTTCGACGTTCGGGCCGTAGTAGTACCGCCCGTCCTGGAGGTCGTCGTGGTCGTTGGGGCACCAGAGCACCTGGAGCCGGTCGGCGCCGCGCGGCCAGGGCAGGTGCGGGGCGTCCTCGACGCGCAGGTGCGCGAGGGGCACCATGGCCGTCCCGGCGGCGGGCCGTTCGGCGACCTTCCGGTGGAGGCGCCAGCCGACGAGGTCGAGGGAGTGGGCGTCGCCAATGATCCGGCGCCGCTCGGCGGCCTCCTCGGGGGTGAGGACGTGGGCGTCGCCTCCGGCCCGGGCCCGCTCGCGCAGCGCGTGGTCGATGCCCTCCCAGATCGCCCGGTCGGCCGGGGGGACGTCCTGGTGGTCGTCGTCCAGGTGTCCGGCGGTGCAGTGCGGCCAGGGCTCGCCGGCCGGCCACAGCGCCGGGCCGCCGATCCGGCTCGCCCGCGGGTCGGGCGTGGCGGCGTACGGGTGGAGCAGGGTGGCGGGCCGCAGGTAGGGGGCCAGCGCCGGTACGGCGGCGACGAGTTCGGCGGGGGTGGCGCTGCGGTCGGTCACGCGCACCAGGGTAGGGCCCGTCAGCCCGCCGGGAAGTCGAAGGTGTACCCCTGGGCGACCAGCCAGGGCAGCAGCTGCTTGAGCGCGGCCACGGTCTGGCTGCGGTCGCCGCCGCCGTCGTGCAGCAGGATCACGCCGCCGGGCTTGAGCTGCTTCTGCACGGTGGAGACGATGGCCGGCACGCCGGGGCGGGACCAGTCGCGCGGGTCGACGGACCAGCCGAGCGAGGACATGCCGAGGCCCGCGGTGATGTGCTCGTTGTCGGGGTTGAAGCCGCCGCCCGGGGCGCGGAACCAGCCGACCTCGGTGCCCGGGCCGCCGGCCTGGACGATCATGTCGCGGGCCGCGGTGATCTCGTACACGGCCGTGTCGTGCGGGAGCTTCGCGAACGGCTGCGGGTGGTGGACGCTGTGGTCGCAGAGCCGGTGCCCGGCGGCCAGCACGCGCTTGACCAGGGCCGGGTTGGCGGCGGCGTTCTGGCCGATCTCGCAGAAGGTGGCCTTGGCGTGGTACTGGGCGAGCAGGTCGAGGATCTGGCCGGTCGCGGGGCCGGGGCCGTCGTCGAAGGTGAGCGCGACGGTGCGGCCGCCGGAGGCGGTGGAGCCGATCACGGAGCCCGCCCCGGCGTGCCCGGACGGTGTGGTGGGCGGCGCGGCGGGCGGTGTGGTGGGCGGCGCGGCGGGGGTGGAGGCCGCGGCCGGGGTGCCGGGGGCCGGAGTCGCCGGGGCGGCGGAGGAGCCGGCCGGTGCGGGGGTGCGCGGCTTCACCGGGGCGGCCGTCGCGGACGGCGAGGCGGAGGCCGGGGCCGGCGGCAGCCCGTCGGAGCCGGGGGCGGGCGCGAGGGTGGTGGCCGGTGTGCCGCTCGGCCGCTCGGCGAGCGGCGCCTGGGCCGCGGTGCTCGGCGACTGCAGGGCCCCGCTGGCGGTTCCGCATGCGGTCAGTCCCAGGACGGCGGCCGCCGCGATGCAGCCCGCGACCAGCCGGCGCCGGGAGCGGGTCGGGCTGGTCGGGGTGGAGGGGCGGCGGGCGGTCCGAAGCATGGCGGCGGCTCCTGAGGGTGCGGGGGCGGTGCCGATCTCTCGGGGCAGGATGACTGTCCGATAGGACGCCGAGCGTACGCGGCCCGGTTGCGCGCCGGACCGATCCGCCCCGGGACTCTTCTCACATCCGCTCCGGTTGGCACCCGCCCGCTGCCCGAGGTATCTCCCCCGCTGCCCGGGGGCGGTCGGCTGCCGTCAGAACGGGTACCAGCGCACCTCGGTGGCGCCGTCCCGCAGGGAGCCGACCCGCCGCCGGAACTCCGCCAGCGCGGCCGGGTTGCCGGCCGCCTGCTGCGCCACCCAGGCCGCGCTGGCGGTCTCCCGGGCGCCGCGCAGCACGGTGAAGCCGGGCCAGTCGCGCACGTCCCAGCCGTACGCCTCGGTGAACGCGTGGTACTCCTCGCCGGGCACCCCGTAGCGGTCCTGGGCGAGCGCGAGGACCACCAGGTCGTGTTCGCGCAGGTCGTCGGCGACGAATTCGAGGTCGAGCAGCACCGGGCCGTCCGGGCCGACGTGGACGTTGCGCGGCAGCGCGTCGCCGTGGACCACCCCGGGCCGCAGCCGGGGCACGAGGTCGGGCAGGGCGGCCTCGAAGGCGTTGCGGCGGTGGCGCAGGAAGGCGACGTCCTCGGGGTCGACGTGGCCCTCGGCGGAGGCCAGCCAGCGCTCGACCGGGGCCAGCAGGTCGCGCCGGCCGAGCGGTACGGGCGGCACCGGCAGCCGGTGCAGGCCGCGCAGCAGCGGGGCGAGGTCGACCGGGCGGGCCGGGCGGACGGCGGGCGCCAGCCGGTGCCAGAAGGTGACCGGGTGGCCGTCGGCGAGCTGCGGCTCGGGGGCCACGGCGTCGTACGGCCGCACCACCGGGACGCCCTGTCCGGCCAGCCAGTGGGCGACGGCCAGCTCGCGCTGCGCCCGGTCGTACAGTTCGGGGCCGCGGCCGACCTTGGCGACCACGGCCGGGTCGCCGAGGTCGAAGACGGCGTTCTCGCCGAGGGCGAGCAGCGCGGCGTCGCCGGGGCCGGGCAGTCCGGCGGACTCGCAGGCGTGGGCGAGCAGCAGCCTGGCGCGGCCCTCGTCGAAGGGGATCATGACCGGGCTCCGTTCCGTCGGCGTCCGCCCGGGGCCCCGGGCGGTGATCATCATGACGCACGGACGCCGGGCCCCGCGCGCTGCGGGGCCCCGCGTGGTGCGCGTCACGGCTACCGGATCAGACCCCGATCCTCCGGTGCCGCGGGCCCTGTGCCGGGGCCTCGGCGGCGGGCTGCCCGTGCAGGGCGGTCGCGGCGCCGAGCGGCGGGACGGACTCGCCGTGCGAGAGGTCCGGCAGCCACCTCAGCCAGCGCGGCAGGTACCAGTTGCGGTCGCCGAGCAGGGTCATCACCGAGGGCAGCAGCACGGCGCGGATCACCGTCGCGTCGATCAGCACGGCCACCGCCAGGCCGACGCCCATCTGCTTCATCGCCTGCATGGACAGGGTGCCGAAGACCGCGAACACCGCCACCATGATCACCGCGGCGCTGGTGACCACCCCGGCCGTGGAGCGGATGCCGTGGGCGATCGCGGCGCGGGTCGGCAGGCCGCGGTCGTGGCCCTCCTTGATCCGGGAGACCACGAAGACGTGGTAGTCCATCGAGAGTCCGAAGAGGATCACGAAGAGGAACAGCGGCACCCAGGACTCCACCGCCCCGACCCCGGCGGTGCCCAGCAGCGAGGCGCCCACGCCGTGCTGGAAGACCAGTGTCAGCACCCCGTACGCGGCGCCCACCGACAGCAGGTTGAGCACCACGGCGGTGAGGGCCACCACCGGCGAGCGGAAGGAGGTGAGCATCAGCAGGAAGGCGAAGGCGACCACGAAGCCGAGGACCAGCGGCATCGAGCCGGTCATCTTGGCGTTGAAGTCGTACGACCCGGCGGTGCGCCCGGTGACCGGGGCCTCGGTGCCGGGCACCGCGAGGACGGTCGAGGGCACCAGGTCCTCGCGCAGGGTCCTCAGCGCCGCGTTGCTGGTGGCGTCGTTGCCGGTGCCGTCGAGCGGGATGTCCACGGTGGCGACGTTCCGGTCGGCGTGCACGGTGACCTCGACCGGGCCGTGCATCCGCCCGCTGGCCAGTGCCTTCGCCTTGAGGTCGGCGATCGCGGCGGTCATCGCGGGGGAGTCGATGTCGGCGGCCCTGATGACCACGGTGGCCGGGGCCGGGCTGCCGGGGAAGGCGGCCTCGATCTTCTGCGAGGCGGCGACCAGCGGGTTGCCCTTCGGCAGCTGCTGCTGGAAGGTCAGGTTGGCGGTGTGCATGGTGAGCAGCGGCGCAGCCAGGGCGAGCAGGAAGGCCCCGGCGAGCAGGGTGGCGGCCAGCGGGCGGCGCAGCACCGGGGTCAGCACCGCGTTCCAGAACCGTCCGCCGGTCTGTGCCGCCTCCGGGCGGCGGAGCTTGGCGAGCAGGGGCACCCGGCCCTTGTCGACCCGGTCGCCGAGCATCGACAGCAGCGCGGGCAGCACGGTGAGCGAGCCGAGCACGGCGGTGACCACGACCAGGATGGTGGCGAAGGCCATCGCCCGGAAGTCGGCGATCCCGGTGAGGAACATCCCGGCCATGGCGACCACCACGGTGATGCCGGAGACCAGGACGGCCCGGCCGCTGGTGGCGGCGGCCACGGTCAGCGCGGTCTGCGCGTCGCGCCCGGCGGCCCGCTCCTCGCGCTCGCGGCGCAGGTAGAAGAGGCAGTAGTCGACGCCGACGGCGAGGCCGACGAGCAGCATCACCGAGCCGGCGTCGTCGCTGGTGTGCAGCAGGCCGCTGGTGAGGGCGACCAGTCCGCCGGCCGCGACGAAGGCGGTCAGCGCGAGCACCACCGGCAGCACGGCGGCGACCAGCGCGCCGAAGGCGATCAGCAGGATGCCGAGGGCGAGCGGCACGGCCGTCCACTCGGCGCGGGCGAAGTCGTCCTTGAACTGGTCCTGGATCCACTTGCCGGAGCTGGCGTCGCCGAGCTCGACCACGGTGAGCCCGGGGTTGCGCTGTTGCACGCCGTTCACCGCGTCCAGCACGGACTGCACCCCGGCGACGGCCTCGTCGTGGTCCCCCTTCAGCGTCACCAGGACGAGCGCGGAGTGGCCGTCCCGGGAGACCGCCTTGCTGTCGTACGGCGAGCGGACCTCCGCGGCCTTGCCGGTACCCTCGACGGCGGCGATCACCTGGCCGACGGCCGTCCGGAAGTCGGGGTCGTCGGCGCTGCGGGTGGCGCTCTGGACCAGGACGGTCTCGCTCGCGGGGCTCGTCAGGCCGGCCTCGTCGAGGATCCGCGCGGCCCGGGCGACCTGCCCGGGCATCGACTCGGCCTCGGTCACCTTGGTGCTGCCGTGCGCGCCGCCGAGCACGGTGGCGAGCACCACGAAGAGCAGCCAGCCGAAGACGGCGGTCCTGCGGTGCCGGGCGCTCCAGGCGCCCATCGCGGCGGCCATGCCGCGTCTGGTGGGCGCGGCTCCGGTCTGTACGGACTTCACGGTGGTCCCCCCTGGGAGAGCGGCGGTGGTCGCCGGCCGGGAGCGGCGCGCCGGCCCGGTCCCGGGCCGCCGTCCGCCGCGCGCCGGGTGCGGATCCGGCGCCTGACCGACAGTAGGGAAGCGGGAGTTGTGCGGTAATCCGGCTGGCGGGTGACGTCTCCCTGGTGCTGCCCTCGGGGCCGGGGTGGGGATTTCCCTACCGCCCGACCCCGAGAACTCCTCCTCAGGGGTAGGGGACGCGACTCCACCCTGAGGGGGAGATGACTCCACCCGGAGCACGAGGTCAACGAGCCCGCGCTCGGGAGAAACTGGGTCGGGGCCGGTTCGGGGCGGTCCCGCACGGGGGTTGGAATACGGGGGCTCCTTGCCGGGCGGCAAGCAAGTGCTCGTAGGATGATGCCCGAATCTACTTACCTGCCGACCGGCAAGGGTGTGCCCGCGTGCACGTCCCGGCCGGTCCTGCCGTCGCCCAGCGTCCCGTCCCCCAAGGGCTGCGGTGAACCATGCCCAGGAGGCATCACGAGCATGTTCCACCGACTAGGACACTTCGTCGTTCGCCGTGCGTGGTGGGTGATCCTCGCCTGGGTCGTCGCGATGGTCGCCATCGTCGCGTCGGCCCCGAAGGTCACCTCGCAGACGGACGAGTCCGCGTTCCTGCCCAAGCACTACGAGTCGATCCAGGCGGCGCAGCTCCAGGAGCAGGCGTTCCCGTCCAGCTTCACCCCCGCTGCGCTGCTGCTCTTCGAGCGCACCGACGGCCAGGCGCTGAACGACGCCGACCAGGCCTCGATGGACAAGGTCGTCAACGGCCTCACCGCGGCGCACATCCCCGCCGTCGAGAAGATCATCCCGGTCGACCCCAAGACGTCGAAGTCCAAGGACGGCAAGTACGCGCTGTCCATGGTCGCCATCGACAAGACCAAGATGCAGACCGACGAGTTCCCCGACGCGGCCAAGAAGCTGCGTGAGGAGGGCTCCAAGCTCGCCGACGGCTCCGGGCTGAAGTTCCAGGTCGGCGGTCAGGCCGCCAGCAGCCTGGACCAGAAGGACGCCTCCGGCGCCACTGACGCCATCGTCATGTTCGGCAGCCTGCTGCTGGTCATCCTGATCGTCGGCATCATCTTCCGCAGCATCCTGGCCGGCCTCCTGCCGGTCCTGCTCTCGCTGGTCATCGCGATGCCGGTGGCCAACGGCCTGATCGCCGACGCGATCAAGGTGTTCGACCTGAAGTCCTCGCCGATGACCTCCGCGATCCTGATCATCGTGGTCCTCGGCGTCGGTACGGACTACTTCCTCTTCCTGGCCTTCCGCTACCGCGAGCGGCTGCGCCTGGGCGAGGACCGCAAGACGGCCGTGGCCAACGCGGTCGGCCGGGTCGGTGAGGCGATCGCCTCCGCCGCCGGTGCCGTCGCCGTCGCCTTCGCCGTGCTCGTCCTGTCCAGCCTGGGCATGTTCACCGCGCTCGGCCCGGCGCTGGCCATCGCGGTCATCGCGACCGCCCTGGTCTCGCTCACCCTGGCCCCGGCCGTGCTCGCCGTCCTGCCCGCCAAGGCCGTGTTCTGGCCGGGCAAGAAGTGGATGCAGGAGCCGAAGAACGCCCGCTTCGCCGCGCTCGGCCGGATGACCGGCAAGAAGCCCGGCCTGGTGGCCCTGGTCTCCGGCGGCATCCTGGTCGTGCTGACCCTGGCCGGCGTCAACTACAACGGCACCTACGACCTCTCGGGCAGCTCGATGCCCAAGACCAAGGAGTCGATGGTCGTCCAGGACAAGCTGATGACGGCGTTCTCGGCCGGCGCCGCCGACCCGAGCCACGTCTACCTGACCAGCACCAACGGCGCCAAGCTCGCCGACTCGGCGGTCCAGGACTTCGGCGCCAAGCTCCAGGGCGTGCCCGGGGTCGCCTCGGTCTCCACGCCGGTCGCCCAGAAGGGGATCAACGCCGACGGCACCACCGCGGACTTCACGGTGATGCTGAACGACGCGCCGGCCTCCAACAAGGCGATCGACACCATCGAGAAGGTCCGCGACACCGCCCACGCCTCGGCCCCGGCCGACAGCAAGGCCCTGGTCGGCGGCATCACCTCGGTGTACAAGGACATCAACACCGCGATGGTCCACGACTACACCCTGGTCTTCCCGATCGCGGCCCTGATCATCATGCTCATCCTGGGCCTGCAGCTGCGCAGCGTGGTCGCGCCGTGGTACCTGATGGCCTCCGTCGGCCTCGGCTTCGGCGGCACCCTCGGCGCCACCACCCTGGTGTTCCAGAACATCAAGGGCGAGCAGGGCCTGATGTTCATGCTGCCGATCTTCATCTACCTCTTCGTGGTGGCGATCGGCACCGACTACAACATCCTGATCATCGCCCGCCTCCGAGAGGAGGCCCGCGAGGGCCGCAGCCCGCGCGAGGCGGCCCGCGAGGCCGTCAAGCACGGCGGCCCGACCGTCGCGGCGGCCGGCTTCATCCTGGCGGCCTCGTTCGCGACCTTCATGCTCGCGGGCAACGTGCTCTTCATGGAGCTCGGCTTCTCGCTGGCCTTCGGCATCGTGCTGGCGGCCTTCGTGATGGCGATGTTCTTCACCCCGGCCCTGACCGCCCTGCTCGGCCACCGCGCCTGGTGGCCCGGCCACGCGGACGAGGCGCCGTCCGGCCGCGGCCACGGCGGCGGTCCCGCCCCGCTGGCGGGCTCGCACGACGGCGTGCCGGAGCCGGCCGGCCGGCACTGACCCCGGGCCCGGCCACGGACGGGCTCCCGGGTGGTCCCGGGCCCGCCCCAGGCTGATCCACCGACGGCGCCCCGCTTCGGCGGGGCGCCGTTTTCCCGTTCCCCGGGCGCGCCAAACGTGATCTGTTCAGCGGAAAATCCCCGGTCGCTCGGGGTGCCACCGTGCTACAGTCGAGTCAGTTGCAGTTTTGGTTCCCATGAACGTGTATGTGCGCCTGCTGGTTCCAACCAACAGGCGCATTTGTTTTGTCCGGTGTTTCAGTCTCCGGATGGGGATCGCGGCTACTTGGGGATGCACGAGGTGTGGATCCCTGATGCCCCAGTTTTAGAGGAGACGGTTATGGCTACCGGCACCGTGAAGTGGTTCAACAGCGAAAAGGGCTTCGGCTTCATCGAGCAGGACGGCGGCGGCGCCGACGTGTTCGCTCACTACTCGAACATCGTTGCCCAGGGCTTCCGTGAGCTGTTCGAGGGCCAGAAGGTCGAGTTCGACGTCACCCAGGGCCAGAAGGGCCCGCAGGCCGAGAACATCCAGATCATCGGCTGACGTCAGCCTCACGCTGACTCGCGATCATCGCGAAGCGGGGGCCCGCACCGCACGGTGCGGGCCCCCGTTCATGCCGCCGAACGGCCGGGGCGGCGCACTTCATCCCGACGGCCGACCAGCCCGCAGCGCGGGCTGCCGACCGACGGACGGAGACCCCCCGTGACCACCCCTGCCCGCCCGCCCCGCGACCGCGGCGCCCGCACCAACGACCGCGGCACCCGGAGCACCGACCGCGGCGCCGACCAGGCCCGCCGCCCCGCCGGCGGCGACCGCGCGCGCAAGCCGCGCAACCGCGCCGGCGCCCCCAAGCAGGCCCGCGCCGCCGTCCCCGAGGCCACCGAGTTCACCGTGGTCCAGGGCACCCCGGCCCGCCCGCCGGCGGCCACCTTCGCCGAGCTGGACCTGCCCAAGGCGATCCTCTCCGCGCTCGGCCGCGAGGGCGTCACCGAGCCCTTCCCGATCCAGGCCGCCACGCTGCCCGACTCGATCGCCGGCCGTGACGTGCTCGGCCGCGGCCGCACCGGCTCCGGCAAGACCCTGGCCTTCGGCCTGCCGCTGCTCGCCCGTACCGCCGGGAGCCGCGCCGTCGCCCGGCACCCGCTGGCGCTCGTCCTGGTGCCCACCCGCGAGCTGGCCCAGCAGGTCACCGAGGCGCTCACCCCGTACGCCACCGCCGTCAACCTGCGGATCACCACCGTCGTCGGCGGCATGTCCATCAACCGGCAGGCCAACGCCGTGCGCCGCGGCACCGAGGTCCTGGTCGCCACCCCCGGCCGGCTGGACGACCTGATCGGGCGCGGCGACGTCGACCTGTCCGACGTGGCGATCACCGTCCTGGACGAGGCCGACCAGATGGCCGACATGGGCTTCCTGCCGCAGGTCAGCAAGCTGCTGGAGCAGGTCGCCGAGGGCGGGCAGCGGATGCTGTTCTCCGCCACCCTGGACCGCAACGTCGACCGGCTGGTGAAGCGCTTCCTGAACGACCCGGTGACCCACTCGGTGGACCCGTCGGCCGGCGCGGTCACCACCATGGACCACCACGTCCTCCAGCTCGACCCGACCGACAAGGCCTCCGCCACCGCGCACATCGCCTCCCGCGACGGCCGCGTGATCATGTTCGTGCATACCAAGCACGGCGCCGACCGGCTCGCCAAGCAGCTGCTCGCCAACGGCGTGAAGGCCGCCGCCCTGCACGGCGGCAAGTCCCAGCCGCAGCGCAACCGGGTCCTGGACCAGTTCCGCGACGGCCACGTCACCGCGCTGATCGCCACCAACGTCGCCGCCCGCGGCATCCACATCGACGGCCTGGACCTGGTCGTCAACGTGGACCCGCCGATCGACCACAAGGACTACCTGCACCGCGGCGGCCGCACCGCCCGGGCCGGCGAGTCCGGTACGGTCGTCACCCTCGTGCTGCCCGAGCAGCGCCGCGAGGTCAACCGGCTGATGACGGTGGCCGGCATCCGCCCGACCGTCACCAAGATCCGCCCCGGCGACGCCGACCTGGCCCGGATCACCGGCGCCCGCACGCCGAGCGGCGTCCCGGTCACGCTGGCCGTGCCGGTGGTCGCGGTGGCCGAGAAGCCCGTCGAGGCCAAGTCCGCCACCCCGCGCCGCCGCCCGGGCAAGCGCTCCGGCCTGCCCACCGACGTCGACATGAACGGCAACCCGCGCCGCCCCCGCCCCAAGCAGCGGATCGGCGGCGCCCAGGGCGAGCGGCACCAGGCGGCCGGCTTCATCGGCCGCTCCTCCGGGCGCGCCAAGCCCGGCAGCGGTTCCAAGTCCGGCTCCAACTACGGGACGGGGCGCCAGCGCCGCAAGGCCGACTGACCGCCGCCCCGGCCCCGCCGAACGGGCCCCGCGACCACCCCGCACCGGGGGAGGGCGCGGGGCCCGTTCCGCGTTCCGGGACGCCGTGCCCAGGGGGCGCGTGCCCGCCGCGGTGGAACTGCCGCCCGGGCCGACGGCGCTGATCAGCCCCCGGTCAGGCGGCAGCTGCCGCCGAACTGCCGTTGACGGTCGACCGTGCGACCCCGAGTCTTTCACTCGGCCCACACATTCGACGCAGCGTCAACACGGTTGCGCGAACGGTGAGTTGCCGTCATCAATCCGACCGGAAGGACGACCGTACCGATGCGCCGCACCTCCGCACTGCTGACCACCGCCCTGCTCGCCGGGGCCGCCGCCCTCGCCGCCCCGGCCACCTCCGCCCAGGCCGCGCCCGCCTGTGGCGCCTACGCCGCGGGCTGGAACGCGATCGGCACCTGTACCGGCCTCGACCCGATGCAGACCTGGTCGGTCACCGCCAGCTGCTTCTACTGGAACGCCGACCACACCGTGCAGTTCTCCCGCCCCGCGTTGGGCGGCGTGGCGATCGGCGACGGCTCCGCCTCCGCCTCCTGCGGCTTCGGCGACACCGTGATGTTCCCGCGGGTCGTCCTCGGCGCCGTGCCGCCGGCGGGCCCGACCGGCCAGATCACCGGCTACGCGGACAAGTGCGTCGACGTGAAGGGCGCCAACCTCGGCAACGGCACCCCCGTCCAGATCTACGACTGCAACAACACCTGGGCGCAGAAGTGGCGGATCGGCGTCGACGGCACGATCCGCGCCCTCGGCAAGTGCCTGGACGTGCAGGGCGGGAACACCGGCAACGCCACCCGGGTGCAGATCTACGACTGCAACGGCACCGGCGCCCAGCAGTGGCAGGCCCGCCCGGACGGCTCGCTGCTGAACCCGCAGTCCGGCCGCTGCCTGGACGACCTGGGCTTCTCCACCACCAACGGCAACCAGCTGGGCATCTGGGACTGCAACGGCGCCGCCAACCAGAAGTGGAACCTGCCGGTCTGACGACCCGGCCGGGGGAGAGGACCCGCCTGCGCTCCGCCGCCCCGGCCCCCGCGCCGGGGCGGCGGAGCCGCGTTCAGACGGCGGCGACGGCCGGGGCCGGGGTCGGGGCCAGGGACCGCAGCCGCTCCTTCGTCTCGGCGTCGCGCGGCGCCATCACGATCAGCTGCAGGCCCTCGGCGGCCAGCAGCACGTGCTGGTCGATCCGCAGCTCGCCCACCACCTCGTGGCGGATGAGCTTCTCGGCCCCGCCCCGCTCGGCGACCTGGTGCTCGTCCAGCCAGCGGTCCGCCTCCGGGTACTCGGCGCGCACCTGCTGGATCATCCGGGCCAGGTGGCGCCCCACCGCCGTCGCCTCCCCGCCGCGCTCGGCGTACGCGGACCGCAGCTGGGCCAGGAAGCGGCGGGCGTGCTCCTCCCAGTGCTCCACCCGGGCCCGGTGCACCGCGTTGCCGAACACCACCCAGGCCAGATTGCACTCCTCCGGCGGCCGGCCGGTCAGGCCGAACAGCGCGTCCGCGCCCGGGTTCCAGGCCCGGATGTCCCAGTTGGCGTCCATCACGAAGGCCGGCGCCGGCCACTGTGCCCGCATCAGCCGCAGCAGCGGCACCGGGACGTCACCCGGCGCGGCCACCTCGCCGTCCTGCGGGTGGCTGCCGGCCAGCCGGAACAGGTACGCCGTCTCCGCCCGGTCCAGCCGCAGCGTCCGGGCCAGGCTCGCCAGCACCTCCGGCGACGGATGGATGTCCCGCCCCTGCTCCAACCACGTGTACCAGGTCACCCCCACGCCGGCGAGCAGCGCCAGCTCCTCCCGCCGCAGCCCCGGCGTGCGCCGCCGCACCCCGGGCGCCAGCCCGACGTCCTGCGGGGCCAGCCGGGCCCGGCGGCTGCGCAGAAAGCTCGACAGCGCCGTACGGCGCTCCTGGGCGTCCTCGACGTCCGTCATGTCCCCCGTCCTTCCTGGTAGCCGGACTACCAGTACCCTCACGCACTGCTGCGGCCCGCCCGTTCGCACGAGACTCGATCACGACAACGGACCGCACGCGCAGAGGAATTCCGATGAGCCACCGTCAGCACCGTACTCTCCGCCGCACCCTGGCCGCGGCCGCGTTCACCACCCTGCTGGGAGCCTCCGGCGCACTGCCTGCGGCCGCGCCCGCCGTCGCCTCGCCCGCCTCCGCCTCACCGGTCCTCTCCGCGCCCGCCGCCCCGCCGGTGGCGCCGGCGGACCGCCCGGCGCCGGCCGTGATCACCGGCCGGGCGCCCGGTCTGGTGCCCGAGGCGGGCGCCTGGGACGCCTCCCACCACCGCTTCCTGCTCGGCTCGCTGCGGCACGCCACCGTCTCCGCCGTCGGCACCGACGGGAGCGTGCGCACCCTGGTGCAGGACCCCGCGCTGACCGAGATCGCGGGCCTGCGGATCGACCCGGTCCACCGCCGCGTCCTGGTCACCGACCTCGACAACGGCCTCGGCGAGCGCAGCGGCCCCGCCACCCTCGGGAAGATCGCCGGCATCGGCGCCTACGACCTGGACACCGGCCGGCGGATCTTCCACACCGACCTCGCCGCCGTCGCCGCCGACGGCGGCGGCCACCTGGCCAACGACATCGCGGTCGGCCCCGACGGCACGGCGTACGTCACCGACTCCTTCGCCCCGGTCGTCTACCGGGTGACGCCGGACGGCGCCGCCTCCGTCCTGCTGCGCGACCCGCGGCTGGCCCCCGCCCCCGGGTCGTACGGCCTCAACGGCATCGTCTACCGGGAGGGCCGGCTGGTCCTCGGCAAGTGGGACGACGGCACCCTGTGGCAGGTCCCGCTCCGGAACCCGGCCGCCGTACGGAAGGTCGAGGTGGCCGGCGACGCCGGGGCCCTGCTGCACCTGGACGGCCTGCTGGGCCGCCCGGACGGCTCCGTCGCGGGCGTCACCAACGCCCTCCTGGGGGCCGGCCGCGACGCCGAGGTCGAACTGCGCTCCGACGACCACTGGCGCACCGCCCGCCTCACCGCCGTCCGCCCCTCCGCCGACGCCACCCCCACCGCGCTCATCGCCGGCCCGGCCGGCCGCGTCTACCAGCTCTCCGCCGGCCTCGCCGACGCCCTCGCGGGCCGGCCGTCGGACACCTTCACCCTGCGCCGGATCTGATCGGCGGCGGGCCGCCTGACGGCCCGGCTCCCGTTCGACCGGGCGCCGGGCCGTACGCGATCCGCCTGCGCGGTGGACCAGGGTTAGCACCCTGGCGCGCTTCGCCTCCGACCTCGGCGAGCACAGCATCCTGGATCACGCGTGAGGGACCGCTCCCCGCTCAGGCGGTGAGGGCCGGGCGCGCCCGCGCCGTGTGGCGGGCCCGGTCGTAGCGCTCCAGGAGCAGGGTGGCCAGCTCGGGGGCGGGGCCGAGGACGTCGGCGAGGACGTCGGCCCCGGCCGAGGCCGCGGCGATGCGGTCGGGCAGGCGGCCGGGGGCGAGCAGGTAGGGGGCGACCGCCGTCCGTTCGGCGCCGGCGGCGCGGAGGGCGGCGAGGGCGTCGGGGACGCGGGGGCCGGCGGCGGAGGCGTAGGCGACCTCCACGGCGGCCCAGCCGCGGGTGCGCTGCCACTCGGCGGCCACCGCGCGGGTGGCGGCGTCGGCGGCCGGGTCGGAGGAGCCCGCGGCGGCCAGCACCACGCCGGTGCGGGCGCGGACGGCCGGCGCGGCGACGTCCAGGCCGGCCTCGGCGAGCCGGCGGTCCAACGCGGCCGGCAGCAGCGGGGACGGCCCCAGCACGTCCGCCACCGGCAGGCGGGAGCCGGCGGCGCGCAGCGCGGCGGGGATGTCGTGCTTGGCGTGGAACGCCCGGTTCAGCAGCAGCGGGACGGCCACCGCGTCCGCCAGCCGTGCGAGCACCTGCGGGATCCGCGGTGCGCAGTGGTCCAGGTACGCGGTGGCGACCTCGGTGCCGGGCCGCTGCGCCCGCACCTCCTCGACGAGGGCGGCCACGGACGCGGCGTGGCGCGGGTCGCGGCTGCCGTGGGCGATGAGGAGGAGGGCGGGCGTCATCGGCGGTGCCTCACTTGCCGGCGGCCAGCAGGCCGCGGTTGCGCAGCACCCGGCGCTCGACCGGGGTGAACACCAGCAGCTCGATGGCGATGCCGACGAACAGGATCAGGACGATGCCGAGCAGCACCCCGGACATGTCGGAGAACTCGCGCTGGTCCTCCAGGAACCGGCCGAGGCCGCGGCCGAGGTCGGGGGAGGAGGCGACCAGCTCGGCGGCCATCAGCGAGCGCCAGGAGAACGCCCAACCCTGCTTGAGGCCGGCCAGGTAGCCGGGCAGCGCGGCCGGGATCAGCACGTGCCGGGCGCCGGCCAGGCCGGTGGCGCCGATGGTGCGCCCGGCCCGCAGGAACAGCGGCGGCACCTGGTCGATGCCGGCCACCAGGCCGTTGGCGATCGAGGGGACGGCGCCCAGCAGGATCACCGCGTACATCATCGAGTCGTTGATGCCGAGCCAGATCACCGCGGCCGGCACCCAGGCGACCGAGGGCAGCGACTGCAGGCCCTGCAGCACCGGGCCGATCGCGGTGCGCACCGGCCTGACCCGGGCGACCACCAGGCCGATCGGGGTGCCGATCACCACGGCGAGCAGGAAGCCGGACAGGCCGCGCCACACGCTGGTCCAGATGATCGAGAACAGCGTGCCCTGGTACCAGAGCTCCTGCGCGGAGTGCCAGACGTCCAGCGGGCTGGGCAGCTTGTACGAGGAGGTGAGGTGCAGGCTGTACGCGCCCTGCCACAGCGCGAGCACCACGAGCACGCCGATCAGCGGCGGCAGCGCCTTGGTCCGCAGCGCCTGGCCGAGGCTGCCGCGCTGGGCGGTGACGGCGTCGAGGGCGTCCAGGCCGGCGCCGACGTCGGCGGTGTCGGTGCTGCCGGCGGCCTTGTCCAGGACGGGGGTGGTGTCAGTGCTGGCCATGGCGACGGATCTCCCCACGCAGTTCTTCGGTGATCTCGATGGACAGGTCGGCGACGCCCGCGGACTCGATGCGGCGCGGCTGCGGCAGGTCGATCCGCCATTCGCGGGCGACCCGGCCGGGGCGGGAGGAGAGCAGGACGACGCGCTGGGCCAGGCGGACGGCCTCGCGGACGTTGTGGGTGACGAACAGGACGGACAGCTGCCGCTCGGCCCAGATCCGGGTGATCTCGTCGTGCAGCACGTCGCGGGTGATGGCGTCGAGCGCGGCGAACGGTTCGTCCATCAGCAGGACCTTGCTGCCCTGGGCGAGGGCCCGGGCCATCGCCACGCGCTGGCGCATGCCGCCGGAGAGCTCGTGCACCCGCTTGTCGTACGCGCCCTTGAGGCGGACGAGTTCGAGCAGCCGCTCGGCCTCGGCACGGCGTTCGGGGCGGGGCAGGCCGGCCAGCTTGAGGGCGAGTTCGACGTTCTTCCCGGCGGTGAGCCAGGGGAACAGGGCGTGCTCCTGGAACATCAGGGCGGGACGGCCGCCGGGCACCTCGATGCCGCCGGCGGTGGGCTTGTCGAGGCCGGCGACCAGGTTGAGCAGGGTGGACTTGCCGCAGCCCGAGGCGCCGAGCAGGGTGACGAACTCGCCGGGCGCGACGTCGAGGGTGATGTCGTCCAGGACGTGGGTCTGGGCGCCGGGGCGGCCGAAGGACTTGTGCACGTGCGAGATCCGGACGGCGGGCGCGCCGCCGTGGGCGCCGGCGCCGGGGGAGGCGGGCGCCGAGGTGGTCAGTGCCGAGGTCATCCGGGCACCTCCTGCGTGAGTGGTCTGCGTGGGCTGCGGGTCGGGGCCGTGGCCCGGGCCCCGCCCGCTCCGGTGGGCATCGATCGGGGATCGACCGGACGGGCGGGGGCCGGACCGCGGAGTCGGGGCCGAACGGCGGAGTCGGGGCCGAACGGCGGTGGCCCGGGAGTTACTTGGCGCCGAGTCCGGCGTCCGACACGGGCGCCTGGCCCTGGGCGGCGAGGACCTTGTTCAGCAGGGTGAGGTCGTAGATGCCGTTCAGGTTGGGCTTCTTGAGGAGCCCGGCGGTGACGGCGTGGTCGGCCTCGGCCTGCAGGGTGTTCGCCAGCGGGTCGTCCAGGAAGTCGATGTCGGCCCAGGCCGGGTCGAGGACGGCCGGCTCCAGCGCGTTGCCGGCCTCCTTCCTGATCGCCTCGTTGGCGTCGGACTTGGCCTTGTCGGAGTTCGCCTTGATGAAGGCGTTGGTCTTCACCGAGCCGCGCAGCACGGCCTCCACCACGTCCGGGTGCTCCTTGAGGAACTTCTGCGAGACGATGATGTTGGTGATCACGAACTTCTTGTCCGGCCAGACGTCCTTCTCGTTGAGCAGGACCTTCGCGCCGAGTGTGACCAGCTTGGAAGCGGTCGGCTCGGGCACCCAGGCGCCGTCGATGGAGCCGGACTTGTAGGCGTCGGGGGTGACCTTGTTGTCGGTGCGCACCACCGAGACGTCGCCCGCGCCGGAGGCCGCGTCGACCTTGTAGCCCTTGCCCGCGAGGTAGTTGAGCAGGGCCACGTCCTGGGTGTTGCCCAGCTGCGGGGTGGCGATCTTCTTGCCCTTGAGGTCGTCCAGCGAGGGGACCTTGTCCGGGTTGACCACCAGCTTGACCCCGCCGGAGGCCGAACCGCCGATGATCTTCAGCGACTGGCCGTCCGACTTGGTGTAGCCGTTGATCGCGGGGGACGGGCCGATCCACCCGATGTCGATCGAGCCGGCGTTGAGCGCCTCGATCTCGGCGGGGCCCGCGTTGAAGACCTGGGTCTTGATCTGGGTGCCGCCCAGCTCCTTCTGGAAGATGCCCTCCTGGAGGCCGACCAGCGGGGTGCCGTGGGTGAGGTTGGCGAAGTAGCCGATCTTCACGGTGTCCGCCGACAGCTTGGCGCCGGAGCCCGCGGCGGTGGCCGCGGCCTTGGCCTTGTCGTCGGACTTGTCGGCCTTGGAGCCGTAGCTGCAGGCCGACAGCAGGGCCACCGCGGTCAGGCCGGCCGCGGCGGCCGCCGCGGTGCGTCTGATCCGGCCGGCGTTGGGGCGGGTGCGGGTATGGGGGCGGGACGGGGCCTGGTTCGGTGCCATGGTGAGTCCTGTTCGCGGACGGACCGTCAGGAGGCGGTCTCGGGAGGACGGTTCGGAAGGTGGTGCACGCGGCAGCGGGTGCCGGGGCAAGCCGGGCGGCTGTGGGGGAAGACGGCCCGGTGACAGGGCGTTCTCAGCCCTGTCGGCCCGCACATCGGGTCAAGCCGCCCTGGCCGCTGCCGAGGACGCCGCTGCCGATGCGGCCGCCTTCCTTGTCCATGCCCGAGAACGCCTCGCTGGGCATCAGACCCAGTCCTCCTCGTCGGGTGCGTCGGGTGCGTCGGTCCCGCGTACGGTCCCGAAGGCCTCGCCCGCCATGCCGGCGGTGAGGGTGGTGCCGTCGGCCGGGTCGATCAGCAGGAACGAGCCGGTGCGGCGGTTGTCGGCGTAGCTGTCGAGGGCCAGCGGCTCGGCGGTGCGCAGCGTCACGTGGCCGATGTCGTTGACGTTCAACCCCTCGGCGCCGCTGCGCCGTTCGAGCGTGTCGATGTCGATCCGGTAGGAGATCTCCTTGACGAGCGCGCGCACCGTGCGGGTGGTGTGCTTGAGGAGGACCTTGTCGCCGGCGCGCAGCGGTCGCTCGTTGAGGTGGCTGACGGTGGCCTCGATGTCCTTGGTGGGGACGGGGGCCGGGCCGGCGGCGAGGAGGTCGCCGCGGGAGACGTCGAGGTCGTCGGCGAGGCGGACGGTGACCGACTGCGGGGCCCAGGCGATGTCCGTTTCGCGGCCGAGGACGTCGATGCCGGTGACGGTGCTGGTGTGGCCGGAGGGCAGCACGGTGACCGGGTCGCCGACGCGCAGCACGCCGGAGGCGAGCTGGCCCGCGTAGCCGCGGTAGTCGGGGTGCTCCTCGGTCTGCGGGCGGATCACGTACTGGACGGGGAAGCGGGCCGGCTCGGCGCTCGGGTCGCTGCCGACCGGGACGGTCTCCAGGTGCTCCAGCAGGGTCGGGCCGCCGTACCAGTCCATGTGGGCGGAGGGCTCGACGACGTTGTCCCCGGCGAGCGCGGAGATCGGGACGGCCAGCACGTCCTTGACGCCGAGCGAGGCCGCGTAGTCGGTGAACTCGGCGGCGATGGCGGCGAAGACGGGCTCGGCGTAGCCGACGAGGTCCATCTTGTTGACGGCGAGGACGACGTGCGGCACGCGCAGCAGGGCGGCGACGGCGGCGTGCCGGCGGGTCTGCTCGACCACGCCGTTGCGGGCGTCGACCAGGACGACGGCGAGCTCGGCGGTGGAGGCGCCGGTGACCATGTTGCGGGTGTACTGCACGTGGCCGGGGGTGTCGGCGAGGATGAAGCGCCGGCGGGGGGTCGCGAAGTAGCGGTAGGCGACGTCGATGGTGATGCCCTGCTCGCGTTCGGCGCGCAGGCCGTCGGTGAGCAGCGCGAGGTCGGGCGCGTCCTGGCCGCGGCCCAGGGAGACGCGCTCGACGGCCTCCAGCTGGTCGGCGAGCACGGACTTGGAGTCGTGCAGGAGGCGGCCGACCAGGGTGGACTTGCCGTCGTCGACGGAGCCGGCGGTGGCGAAGCGCAGCAGCGAGGTGGCGGTGCCGGTCTGGATCATGTCGGCCCGGGTGGTGCTGGTCATGGTTAGAAGTACCCCTCGCGCTTGCGGTCTTCCATCGCGGCCTCGGAGAGCTTGTCGTCGGCGCGGGTGGCGCCGCGCTCGGTGAGGCGGCTGGCGGCGATCTCGGCGATGACGGCCTGGATGGTGGTGGCGTCGGAGTCGACGGCGCCGGTGCAGGACATGTCGCCGACGGTGCGGTAGCGGATCAGGCGGCGCTGGACGGGTTCGGTGTCCTTGGGGCCGCCCCACTCGCCGGCGGTGAGCCACATGCCGTTGCGGGCGAAGACGTCGCGCTCGTGGGCGTAGTAGATCTCGGGGAGCTCGATGCCCTCGCGCTCGATGTACTGCCAGACGTCGAGTTCGGTCCAGTTGGACAGCGGGAAGACGCGCACGTGCTCGCCGGCGGCGTGGCGGCCGTTGTAGAGCGACCACAGTTCGGGGCGCTGGCGGCGCGGGTCCCAGGCGCCGAACTCGTCGCGCAGCGAGAAGACGCGCTCCTTGGCGCGGGCCTTCTCCTCGTCGCGGCGGCCGCCGCCGAAGACGGCGTCGAAGCGGTTGGTCTCGATGGCGTCGAGCAGCGGGACGGTCTGCAGCGGGTTGCGGGTGCCGTCCGGGCGCTCGCGCAGCCGGCCGTCGTCGATGAAGTCCTGGACGTGGGCGACGTGCAGGCGCAGGTTGTGCTCGGCCACGACGCGGTCGCGGTAGGCGATGACCTCGGGGAAGTTGTGCCCGGTGTCGACGTGCAGCAGGGAGAACGGGACGGCGGCCGGCGCGAAGGCCTTCAGCGCCAGGTGCAGCATGACGATGGAGTCCTTGCCGCCGGAGAACAGGATCACCGGGCGCTCGAACTCCCCCGCGACCTCGCGGAAGATGTGCACCGACTCGGCCTCCAGGGCGTCCAGGTGGGACAGCGCGAAGGGGTTGTCCTCGGTGCGGACGGGACTGTCGGTCGCGGTGGTCATGCCAGGCCCCTCTCGGTCAGGAAGGCGTGCAGCTCGGCGGCGCTCTCGGCCACCTCGCGGCCCTGGGTCTGCAGTCGCAGCTCGGGGTCCACGGGCGCCTCGTACGGGTCGTCCACGCCGGTGAGACCGGAGATCTCGCCGGCCGCCTGCTTGGCGTACAGGCCCTTGACGTCGCGTTCGGCGCACAGCTCGACCGGGGTGGCGACGTGGATCTCCAGGAACTCGGTGCCCGCCGCGGCGTGCCGCGCGCGCACGGCGGCGCGGGAGTCGGCGAACGGGGCGATCACCGGCGCGAGGACCTTGACGCCGTTGGCGGCGAGCTTCTCGGCGACGAAGCCGATCCGGGTGACGTTGGTGTGCCGGTCCTCGCGGGAGAAGCCGAGGCCCTTGGAGAGGAACTCGCGGATCTCGTCGCCGTCCAGGACCTCGACCTTGTGGCCCTCCGCGCGCAGCCGCTCGGCCAGCGCGAAGGCCAACGTGGTCTTGCCGGCGCTCGGCAGCCCGGTCAGCCACACGGTGGCGCCGCGCTCGCAGGGGGCGGCCGCGGGGGCCGCCTCTGCGGCTCCGTCGGCGGCCAGGGTGTTCGCTGTCACGGGCTTCCTCACGGGGTCGTTGACGATGGGTCGGTGGGCGGATGTCAGAGGTGGATGCCGCACTCGGTCTTGCCGGAGCCGGACCAGCGGCCGGCCCGGGCGTCCTCGCCCTCGGCGGGCTTGCGGGTGCAGGACAGCGGCGAGCAGCCGATCGAGGTGTAGCCCTCCCACAGCAGCGGGTTGAGCAGCACGCCGTGGGCGGCGACGTAGGCGTCCACGTCCTCCTGCGTCCACCGGGCGATCGGGGCGATCTTGACCTTGCGGCGCTTCGGGTCCCAGGCCACCACCGGGGTGTTCGCCCGGGTCGGCGACTCGTCGCGGCGCAGCCCGGTGGCCCAGGCGTCGTACCCGCCGAGGCCGCGGTTCAGCGGCTCGACCTTGCGCAGCGCGCAGCACAGGTCCGGGTCGCGGTCGTGCAGGTTCGGCCCGTACTCGGCGTCCTGCTCGGCCACGGTCTTCAGCGGGGTGAGCGTGATGACGTTGACCGGCATGGTCGCCGCCACCGCGTCCCGGGTGCCGATGGTCTCCGGGAAGTGGTAGCCGGTGTCCAGGAACACCACGTCCACGCCGGGAAGCACCGTGGAGGCGAGGTGCGCGACCACCGCGTCCTCCATCGAGGAGGTGACGCAGAAACGCTTGCCGAAGGTGTCGGCGGCCCACTGCAGGATCTCCTGCGGGGTCGCCTCCTCCAGCTCGCGGCCGGCCCGGACGGCTGCCGCCTCGTCATCAGTCGCGGTGCTGCTCATGGGACGTACCCCCGTGGTCGGTCGGTGACAGCAGGCCGAGGAACTTCAACTGGAAGGCCCGGCGGCACCCGTGGCACTCCCAGGCGCCGTGACCGGCCTCCGAGGGGCGCAGGTCCTCGTCCCCGCAGTACGGGCAGAAGAACGGCGCGGCTCGCTCACTCATCGCCCACCTCGCTGCGCTCGGCGTTCGCTTCGCGAACAACGCCCTGCCCTGTTGGTTCGCTCGCTCATTGCCCACCTCGCTGCGCTCGGCGTTCGCTTCGCGAACAACGCCCTGCCCTGTTGGTTCGCTCGCTTCGCTCGCTCACGACAACTGCTCCTCGGTCGCCCGGGCCGCCCACTGGGCGAAGCGCTCGCCTGCGGCGCGGTCGGCCTGGTAACGGGTCAGCAGCCGCTCGACGTAGTCGGGCAGGCCGGCGCTGGTGACCTTGAGGCCGCGGACCTTGCGGCCGAAGCCGGCCTCCAGGCCGAGCGCGCCGCCGAGGTGCACCTGGTAGCCCTCGACCTGCCGGCCGTTCTCGTCGGTGACCAGCTGGCCCTTGAGGCCGATGTCGGCGACCTGGATGCGGGCGCAGGCGTTGGGGCAGCCGTTGATGTTGATGGTGAGCGGCTCGGTGAACTCCGGCAGGCGCTGCTCCAGTTCGTCGATGAGCGTCTGGCCGCGCCCCTTGGTCTCGACGATGGCGAGCTTGCAGTACTCGATGCCGGTGCAGGCCATGGTGCCGCGGCGGAACGGCGACGGGGTGACGCGCAGGTCGAGCGCCTCCAGGCCGGCCACCACCGACGCGACGTGCTCCTCGGCGATGTCGAGGATCAGCATCTTCTGCTCGGCGGTGGTGCGCACCCGGTCGCTGCCGTGGGCGGCGGCGAGGTCGGCGATCCGGCCGAGCAGCTTGCCGTCGACCCGGCCGACGCGCGGCGCGAAGCCGATGTAGAACCGGCCGTCCTTCTGCTTGTGCACGCCGACGTGGTCGCGCCAGCGGGCGGTGGGCTCGGCCGGGGCGGGGCCGTCCACCAGCCGGTACTTGAGGTACTCGTCCTCCAGGACCTGACGGAACTTCTCCGCGCCCCAGTCGGCGACCAGGAACTTCAGCCGCGCGCGGTTGCGCAGGCGCCGGTAGCCGTAGTCGCGGAAGATGCCGATCACGCCGCCGTAGACGTCGGCCACCTCGTCCAGCGGGACCCAGGCGCCGAGCCGCACGCCCAGGCGCGGGTTGGTGGACAGGCCGCCGCCGACCCACAGGTCGAAGCCGGGACCGTGCTCGGGGTGGACCACGCCGACGAAGGCGACGTCGTTGATCTCGTGCGCGACGTCGAGCTGCGGGGAGCCGGAGACGGCGCTCTTGAACTTGCGCGGCAGGTTGGAGAAGTCCGGGTTGCCGATGAAGCGGCGCTGGATCTCGTCGATGGCGGGGGTGCCGTCGATGATCTCGTCCTCGGCGATGCCGGCCACCGGGGAGCCGAGGATGACGCGCGGGGTGTCGCCGCAGGCCTCGGTGGTGGACAGTCCGACGGCCTCCAGCTTCTGCCAGATCGCCGGGACGTCCTCGATCCGGATCCAGTGGTACTGGATGTTCTGCCGGTCGGTCAGGTCGGCGGTGCCGCGGGCGTACTGCTCGGAGACCTCGGCGACGGCGCGCAGCTGGGCGACGGTCAGCCGGCCGCCGTCGATGCGGACGCGGAGCATGAAGTACTCGGCGTCCAGCTCGTGCGGCTCCAGGATCGCGGTCTTCCCGCCGTCGATGCCCTCCTTGCGCTGGGTGTAGAGCCCCCACCAGCGCATCCGGCCGCGCAGGTCGGCCGGGTCGATCGAGTCGAAGCCGCGGTGCGCGTAGATCGTCTCAATGCGTGTCCGCACATTGAGACCGTCGTCGTCCTTCTTGAACTGCTCGTTGGCGTTCAGCGGCGTGTAGTGGCCCATGCCCCACTGGCCCTCGCCGCGGTGGCGGGTCACCTTGCGGGCCGCGGCGGGGCGGCGCTCGGCGGGGCGGTCGGCCGTGGGCTCGACGGTCTCGGGAGAGGTGGCCATGGTGAAGTCCTTCGGGGCAGGTGGCGCTGGCGCCGGTGGGGTCGCTGGGCGTGCTCAGCCCTGCGGTGCTGCTCTGACCTGCGGGTTTCTCAGGACCGGGAGGGCAGTGACCGAGGCCGGGCGGGCGCCTGCGCATCCGTTGCGGCGGGATGGCGGGAACGGGTGGCGCCGGGTGCGGTGGTGCGGCGGGGATGGGCTCAGGTCACCGGACAGATGGCGCTGGACACGCGAAGGAGATCGACGTGGAGTCGACCTACTAGGGTGGTTCCGGCGCTACGCATGGCAAGAGATTCGCACGGCCCGGGACTCGCGGTCCACTAACATCCGCATGCTGGACGCTGATGTTCCGTCATGTGGGACGCTGCGGAGTCCCCGCCGCTCCCCGCCCGGGCGGCCCGGCCACGCGACCACACCCCGGCGAGATCAACCGGAGCGCCCCGGCCCGATACGGTTGGCCCTGTGCAAGCAGCAGGCGATACGAGCAGACCGAACCCCGAACGGCCCTCCCGGCGCCGGGGCAAGGGCTCCCGGCGCGCGGCCAAACAGGCCACCTGGCGCCGCACGGCGTGGGAACTGGTCAAGGACACCACCAACACCTGCGTCGAGTACCGGGTCACCGGCCTCGCCGCGGAGGCGGCCTTCTTCACGCTGCTGTCGATCCCGCCGCTGCTGCTCGGTCTGGCCGGCACACTCGGCTACCTCGACGAGTTCGTCGGACAGGGCACCATCGCCGGGCTGAAGAAGAGCATCCTCTCGGCCTCCGGGACGGTGCTGTCGGACTCCTCCGTCAACGAGGTCGTGGTCCCGCTCCTGAACGGGGTGTTCGACCGCACCCGGCCCGACCTGGTCTCGATCGGCTTCCTGCTGTCCCTGTGGTCCGGCTCCCGAGCCCTCTACATCTTCATCGACACCATCACCGTCATGTACGGCCTCGACGGCAAGCGCGGCATCGTCAAGACCCGGCTGATGTCGCTCAGCCTCTACTTCGGCGCGCTGGTGATCGGCTCGCTGGTGCTGCCCCTGCTGATGCTCGGGCCGGGGCTGCTGGAGAACGCGGTGCCGGGGGTGTCCGGACTGGTCGGCGTCCTCTACTGGCCGGTCGCGATCGTGCTGCTGACCGTCTCGCTGACCACCCTCTACCACTTGGCCGTCCCGGTCTCGACCCCGTGGCGCGAGGACATCCCCGGCGCCCTGGTGGCCCTGGTGGTGCTGGTCTTCTGCAGCATCGGACTGCGGGTCTACCTGGTCAGCTCGGTCGAGGGCCCCTCGGTGTACGGCTCGCTGGCGGCGCCGGTGGCCGTCCTGCTGTGGATCTTCGTGGTCGCCCTCGCCGTCCTCATCGGGGCCGCCATGAACGCCGCGATAGACCGCCGCTGGCCCACCCTGGAGACCGCCGACGCCCGCGCCGAGAACGAGCGGGCGCACGAGGAGGCGGCCGCCGCCGTGGTCCGCGAGGTCGCCGCCCGGCGGGCCGTCGAACGGGCCCGGCGCGCCCGCGAGCTCGGGCTCGCCGAGGGCGCCGAGGAGGAGTGGGGCGAGGAGGACGGCGAGGACGTCGACGTGCCCTCCGAGTACCCGGAGCGCTGGGCCGACGTCCTGGCCGCCGACAACCTGCGCGGCCGGCTCACCGCGCGTGGCGGGCCGCACCACCGGCCCGCCCCGCCGCCGCCGGACAGCGACCGGCCGTCCGGGCCGCCGCCGGGGCCGCCGTCCGGTCCGCCCGGGCCGCCCGGGCCGCCCGGGCCGTCCCCGGTGCCGCCGGGGCTCTCCGGCCCGCCGGGCGGTGCGGGGCCCTCCGCGGGCCCGGGGTACCCGCCGCGACCGCCCCGGCCGCCGTGGGAGCAGCGGTAGCCGGGCGGGGATCGGTCGGTCGACCGTCGAACGGGCAGGGCCTCCTCCGCGGGTGCGGGGGAGGCCCTGCCCGTTTAGTGCGGGTGCGGGTACGGGCGCGAGTCCGGAGGCCTGAGGTCTACCGGGCCGAATTCGGGGGGTAGCCGTACTGCGGGGTCGCGCTGTGGGGGGTCGCGCTGTGCGGCGTCGCGCTCTGCGGGGCGGCCCACTGCGGTACGGCCGACTGCGGGGTGGCGGGGATCGGGGCCGCCGGGGTCGGGGTGGGGCTCCCGGGCGCCGGGTCGTTCCCCGCCGGGCTGCTCCCCGCCGAGTCGGTCCCGTCCCGGTCGCCTCCGCTCGGGCGGCCCCGGGCCGGGAGCGGTTCGGGGGAGGGCTGGGCGGGCTCCAGCGCGGTGCGCCCGGAGGAGTCGCTCAGCTTGATCAGCAGCGCGACCATCAGCCAGTTCGCCAGCAGGGAGGAACCACCGGCGGCCAGGAACGGCAGCGCCTTGCCGGTCAGCGGGACGAGCCCGCTCACCCCGCCGACCACCACGAAGATCTGCAGGGCCAGCGCCGCCGACAGGCCGGTGGCCAGTAGCTTGCCGAACGGGTCGGTCAGGCCGACGGCGGTGCGCAGACCGCGCTGGATCAGCAGCACGTAGACCAGCAGCACCGCCGTGACCCCGGCGAGCCCCAGCTCCTCGCCGATGGTGGTGAAGATGAAGTCGCTGCGACCGGCGAAGCCGATCAGCCAAGGCCGGCCCGAGCCCAGGCCGGTCCCGGTCAGGTGCCCGGTGCCCAGGCTGAACAGCGCCTCGGCGGGCTGCTCGGAGATGGCCTTGTCGTGCACCGGCTTGTAGTAGTCGAGCGGGTGGAGCCAGGCCTCGACACGGCCGTGCACGTGCGGCTCCACGGTGCCGACCACGGCCGCGCCGCCGACCGCCATCAGCAGGCCGAGCACCACCCAGCTGGTGCGCTCGGTCGCCACGTACAGCATCACGATGAAGACGCCGAAGAAGATCAGCGAGGTGCCGAGGTCGCGTTCGAAGATCAGCACCAGCAGGCTGACCACCCAGATCGCCAGCACCGGCCCGGCGTGCCGGCCGCGCGGCAGGGTCATCCCCCAGACCTTGCGGCCGGCCAGGGCGAGCGCGTCCCGGGAGGCCATCAGGTAGCCCGCGAAGAAGATCGTGATCGCGACCTTCACGAACTCGTCCGGCTCGAAGGAGAGCCCGAACAGCCGGATCCAGCGCTTGGCGCCGAAGCTGTCGCTCGGCGAGGCCACCGGCGCGGCCAGCAGGATCAGCGCGCCCGCCATCAGCAGGTAGACGTAGCGCTGGAAGAAGCGGTGGTGCTTGACCAGCACGATCAGCGCGATCGCCGCGGCCACCGAGATGAACACCCACATCAGCTGCGAGGGCGCGGCCGGGAGCTTCTGGTAGTCGCCCTTGGCGCTGTGCGCGGCCTTGTAGCTGAAGTCCAGCCGGTCCAGCAGCACCAGCCCGAAGCCGGTGAGGAAGACGCCGAGCGGGAGGATCAGCGGGTCCGCGTACGGCGCGAACCGGCGCACCGCCAGATGCGCCACCCCGGCCAGGGCGCCCAGCGACAGGCCGTGCACCAGCAGACCGGGAGGCAGGGAGCCGGTCAGCGCCAGAGCGGCGTCGACGTGCCCCGCCAGACAGACGACCACCGCGAACACCAGCAGTCCCAGCTCGATGTTGCGGTGGCGCGCGGCCAGTCGGCGGCCCTCGCCGCGTGCAGTGCTGTGCACCTCGTGTCGTCCCCTTGTCACCCCACGCGGCGGGATTCGCCGACGGGCATCCTGCCAGACGTCCGGGGCCCTGCCGCGGTTGCGGACGGTGGGGTTTCGAGGGCAGAACTTTGCCTGGGCAAAGCCTTGATGGTGTTCGGTAAAGCCTTGTTCAGGGGCGGGTATAGAGGCGGGCCCCGCGCGCGGCGGGCCGGCCCCGCGGAGCCATCATGGCCGGGCGCCGCGGCGTCCGCCGGCTCGGCGGTGGCGGTGGTCGCGGCTTCGGCTGTGGCTGCGGCCGTGGCTGTGGCTATGGCTGTGGTGGCGGTGCGGTTGCGGCTGTGGCTTCGGGTTCGGCTTCGGGTTCGGTGAGGTGGGCGGACGGATGAACGGTGTGCTGGACGGCCCGGCGCAGGGCGCGGTCTCCGCACTCGCCTACAGCGGGCCGCCGCCGTGGCAGTGGTCCGACCTGGTCACCTCCTGGACGGCCGAACCGCTGGTGCTCGCCCTCTCCGCGCTGCTCGGCGCCTGGTACCTGGCCGCGGTGCGCACCGTCCACCGCGCCGGCGGCGAACGCTGGCAGCCCACCCGCACCGTCGCCTTCCTCGGCGGACTGCTGCTCTGGATCTGGTGCACCTGCTCCGGCCTCGGCGTGTACGAGCGGATCCTGTTCACCGACCGGGCCGTGCAGGTCGTGCTGCTGCTGATGGTCGTCCCGCTGCTGCTCGCGCTCGGCGCGCCCGTCTCGCTGCTCGTCCGGGCCGCGCCGCCGGCCCGGCGGGAGCGGATCCTGCGGGCGCTGCGCAGCCGCCCGTCCAAGGTGCTGATGTTCCCGGCCGTCTCCACCGCGCTGCTGATGGCCCCGCCGTGGCTGCTCTACTTCACGCCCTGGTACGAGGAGTCGGTGTCCAGCGCCGCCGGGAACCTGCTGCTGCACCTGGCACTGGTGCTGCTCGGACTGGCGTACTTCTGGCCGCGGCTGCAGATCGACCCGGTCGGGCACGAGTACCCGCACTTGGTCGGGCTGTTCATCACCTTCGCCGAGGTGATCTTCGACGCCGGGCTGGGGATCGTGCTGATCTACGGCGGCCACTTGGTCGCCGAGCACTACTACGCGGCGCTCGGCCGGCCGTGGGGGCCGAGCCTGGCGCAGGACCAGACCTGGGGCGGCAACGCGTTCTGGGTCCTGGGGGACCTGGTCGGGCTGCCGTTCCTGGCCGCGCTGGTGCGGCGGATGGTGGTGCAGGGCCGCGAGGAGACCCGAGCCGTGGACGCCGAGCTGGACGCGCGCTTCGAAGCGGCGGCCGAGCGGGCGCGCGCGACGGGGCAGCCCGAGGAGGAGGAGACGGGCATGCGGCCGTGGTGGCTGGACGACCCGAACCTCAAGCACCGGTACGGCGGCTAGGTCCTGACCCGGCAGGGGTGTGCGCGAGGGCCCGCGAGGGGCGTGCGCGAGGGCCCGCGAGGGGCGTTTCCGCAGGTCGAAAATGGGTTGGCGGGGGCAGGGGGCTCCGCTAGCGTGTGACGTGTTCGGTTCGGGGGCCCATCAGGTCGCCCGAGGAGCAGAGAGCAGGAGGTGAACCCCCGTGGTCGTTGTCGCCCGGATGGCTGCCCAGGGCAGCACTCGCGTTCATCTCCTCTTCCCGGCCGCCGGCTGAGCCCTTTCGCGCCAGCCGTAGCCCGCCGGGACCATCTCCTCCCGAAGGGCCACTGCGTTGTCCGACGCTGCCTCCGTTCCGTCGTTCTCCTCTTCTTTCTCCTCTGTCTCTTCCTCCTCGTCCCCCGGTTTCGCCGACGGCTTCGCCGACGGCGTCGCGCCGACCGGCTCGGCGCCGACCGGCTCGGCGCTGACCGACTACGGCTGGACGGCCGAGCTCGACGAGCTGTTCGCCCCGCTCGGCGAGGCCGGGCTGCTCCCCGCGCGGATCGTCCGGGTCGACCGCGGCCAGTGCGACGCCGTGATCGCCGACCCGGAGACGGGCGAACCGCGCACCGTCCGCTTCGACACCCGGCCGGTGGGCGACGCCGACATGATCAACTGCCCCTGCACGGGCGACTGGGCCGCCGTGGACCTCCACGCCCAGCCGATGGCGGCCGTCGCCGCGCTGCTGCCGCGCTCCACCGCGATCATCCGCAAGGTGGCCGGCAAGCGCTCCGACGGCCAGGTGCTGGCGGCCAACGTCGACACCGTGCTGATCGCCTCCTCGCTGGCGAGCGATCCCGACCTCGGTCGGATCGAGCGCTTCCTGGCGCTGGCCTGGGAGTCGGGCGCCGAACCGCTGGTCGTCCTCACCAAGGCCGACCTGGTGGACGACGCCGACTTCATCCGGTCCGACGTCGAGGCGGTCGCGCCCGGGGTCACGGTGCTCGTGGTGAGCGCCGAGACCGGCGAGGGCATGGACGTACTGCGTGCCTGCACCCCCGGCACCACGGCGGTGATCGGCCAGTCCGGCGTCGGCAAGTCCACGCTCACCAACGCGCTGGCCGGCGCCGACGTCATGACGGTCCAGGAGGCCCGCGCGGTCGACCAGAAGGGCCGGCACACCACGACCACCCGCGAGCTGAACCCGCTGCCCGGCGGCGGTGTGCTGATCGACACCCCCGGGCTGCGCGAGGTCGGCCTCTACGGTGGCGAGGGCGTGGACCTGGCCTTCGCCGACATTGCCGGACTGGCCGAGGAGTGCCGCTTCCACGACTGCGGGCACCACACCGAGCCCGGCTGCGCGGTGCGGGCCGCCCTGGAGGACGGCAGCCTGCCGCAGCGCCGGATGGACAGCTACCTCAAGCTCCAGCGCGAGAACGAGTGGATCGCCTCGCGCACGGACGCCCGGGTGGCCAAGGCCCGGCTGCAGAAGTGGAAGGCGATCACCAAGTCGATGCGCGCCGCGGGAGGTCCGGTGAAGCGCTGACCGGTCGACCGGCGGTCGGGTCGGAATGTCCTCCGGGCCCGCCGACCGCCGTCGGGCCGGGCGGGCTCCGTCGGGCCCGCCCGGCCGCCGTGGGCCGGCCCTCCGTGCCGGCCGGCTCAGCGGAGGTCGGCCACCAGACGGAAGCGCTGGAGGACCAGCGGGGTGGTGTCGTCCACAGTGAACCCAGGGTCGTCGAGGGCGGCGAGCATCTCCGGGCTGCGCCAGAACCGCTCGTGCCCCGCTCGCCACTCGGCCACGCTGCCGTAGCCCTCGCCCTCGTCCAGGGCGTGCTGCAGGTCGACCTCGGCGAGCGGGACCACCCGGACGTCCGTGGTCTCGATCACTGCCACCCGGCGGCCGTCCGAGTCGAGGACGGCGGCCCGCTCACCGGGCTTCGGCAGGGGCTCGTTCTCGTGCTCGTAGTCGGCGACCAGGCCGGTGGTGCTGGTCTTGGCGCCGCTCAGGACAGCGGCGACCAGCTGGTCCCGCAGCGGGCCGGGGAAGGCGAACTCCTCCGGCGGCAGGGCGGCGACCCGCGGGTCCTCCGGGCCCGCGTAGGAGTGGTCGACGGACCGGGTTCCTGGCTGCTCGCTCATGGGGCGAGCGTAGCCGCGGCCCGATCGGTCGGCCGGTGAATTTCGGGCGGGGCACGGTCGAGCAGGGCAGGCCAGGGCCGGGGAGGGCTGGGCAGGGTCGCGCACGCGGGGCACGGTCGAGCAGGGCAGGCCAGGGCCGGGCAGGGCCGGGGAGGGGCGACGGGTCGGTCACGGCCGGGCGGGGTAGGTCACGGCCGGGCCGGGCTGCAGGGCCCCCGACGGCGATGTCCGATTCCCGCCAGTCACCCCTCGCCCGATCCCGCAGACTGGACAGCGTGATCGACGACGACATCCGGTACCGAGCCGTGGACAGCCGTGACGCCCGCTTCGACGGCGTCTTCTTCACGGCCGTCACCTCCACCGGCATCTACTGCCGACCGAGCTGCCCCGCCGTGACCCCCAAGCGCGCCAACTGCGTCTTCTACCCCAGCGCCGCGGCCGCCCAGGGCGCCGGCTTCCGGGCCTGCCGCCGCTGCCGCCCCGATTCGGTGCCGGGTTCCCCCGAGTGGAACCACCGCGCCGACCTGGTCGGCCGCGCGATGCGGCTGATCGGCGACGGCGTGGTGGACCGCGAGGGCGTCGCCGGCCTGGCCGGCCGCCTCGGCTACAGCTCCCGCCAACTGCAGCGCCAGCTCACCGCCGAGCTGGGCGCCGGCCCGATCGCCCTGGCCCGCGCCCGTCGCGCCCAGACCGCCCGGCTCCTCCTGCAGACCACCGAACTGTCCGTCACCGACATCGCGTTCGCGGCCGGTTTCGCCTCCGTCCGCCAGTTCAACGACACCGTCCGCGAGGTCTACGACCGCACTCCCAGCGGCCTGCGCGCCGAGGTCGCGGCCGGCCGTCGCACCGCGACCCCGACCGGCGGGCTGACCCTGCGCCTGGCCTACCGCGGCGCGCTGGACAGCGACCACCTGATCGACTTCCTCGCCCTGCGCGCCGTCCCCGGCGTGGAGGAGGTCGTCCCCGGCGCGCGCCCCGGCGTCCGCACCTACCGGCGCACCCTCGCGCTGCCCTACGGCCACGGCATCGCCGAGGTCGACGGCCTGCCGCCGGGCGAGCCGCGCACCCGCGGCTGGCTGGACTGCCGGCTGTTCCTCGCCGACCTGCGGGACCTGCCGACCGCCGTCCAGCGCCTGCGCATCCTCTTCGACCTGGACGCCGACCCGCTGGCGGTCGACGACCAGCTCGGCGCGGACCCGCTGCTCGGCGCCCTGGTCCGCGAGCGCCCCGGGCTGCGTTCGCCGGGACACGTGGACCCGCACGAGCTGGCCGTGCGCGCCGTCCTCGGCCAGCAGATCAGCGTCGGCGCCGCCCGTACCCTGGCCGGTCGGTTGGCGGAGAAGTACGGCACCGCGCTGCCCGAGCCCAACGGAGGCCTGCGCCTGCTCTTCCCGACCGCGGCGGCGCTCGCCGCCGCGGACCCGGAGGACTTCGCGATGCCCGCCGCCCGGCGCCGCGCGCTCACCGGGCTGTGCGCGGCCCTGGCGGAGGGCGCGGTCCGGCTCGACAGCGGGGTCGACCGGGAGGAGGCCGCGGCCGAGCTGCTGGCGCTGCCCGGGATCGGCCCCTGGACGGTCGGCTACCTGCGGATGCGGGCCCTCGCCGACCCCGACGTCTTCCTCCCGAGCGACGTGGGCGTCAAGCACGGCCTCGTCCGGCTCGGCGCCGCCGGTGACCCGAAGTCCGCCGCCCGCGCGGCCGAGGCCTGGGCCCCGTGGCGCTCCTACGCGGTCCACCGGCTGTGGGCCGGCCCCGCGACCATCAGCACCGGAACGGAGAGCACCGCAGCATGAGCACTACCGAGCACGTCCCGAGCGAGCACGTCCCGAGCGAGCACGTCCCGAGCGAGCACGTCCCGAGCGAGCAGGCCACCACGGTCTACACGACGATGGACAGCCCCTTCGGCCGGCTGCTGCTGAGCGGTGTCCGGCCCGCGGGCGGCGGTCCGGCCGCGCTGGCCACCGTCACCGCGCCGGGCCAGAAGTACGCGCTGGCCGAGCCGGCCGACGACTGGGTCCTCGACCCGGAGGCGCTGGCGGAACCGGTCGTCCAGCTGACGGCCTACTTCGCCGGTGAGCGCACCGAGTTCGACCTGCCGCTGGCGCCGGTGGGCACCGAGTTCCGCCGCAGGATCTGGGCCGCGCTCGACGCGATCCCGTACGGCACGACCGTCACCTACGGCGAGCTCGCCGAGCTGGCCGGACAGGAGCCGCGGATGGTCCGCGCCGTCGGCGGCGCGGTCGGCGCCAACCCGCTGCTGATCGTGCGCCCCTGCCACCGGGTGCTCGGCGCCAACGGGGCGCTCACCGGCTTCGCGGCGGGGGTGGACCGCAAGCGGCTGCTGCTGGAGCTGGAGAGCGGGACCCTGTTCTGAGCCGGTCGGGTCTGATCAGGCCCGACCCGCTCGGGTCCGACCCGCTCAGGCCGACCCGCTCGGGTCCTCCCCGCTCCGGCCCGACCTGCTCGGACCTGAGCGGCTCAGGCCGAACCGCGCAGGTCCACCCGCCAGTTGTGGCTGCGCATGAACCGCCCGGGCGGGAACTCGAAGTCGGTCGCGCCGAGCAGCGTGAACCCGGCCTTCGCGCAGACCGCGTTGGAGGCGGGGTTGTCCACCGAGGGGAAGGCGTGCAGGTACCGGTGGGCGGCCTCGCGGCGGGCGGCCCCGACGGCGAGACGGGTCGCCGTGACGGCGATGCCCCGGCCCTGGTGGCCGGGCAGCACGTTCCACCCCATCTCGTGGACGGTCTCGCCCTCCCAGGTCCGGGTGCCGTAGCCGACCGTGCCGACCGCCTCGCCCTCGGCCGCCGGGCCTTCGATCACGCGGCCGGTCGCGTCGCCGGTCGCGTCGCCGGTCGGGGCGCCGGTGTCCTCGGTGGTGTCGTCGTCGGGCAGCAGCACGATCCGGTACATGCAGCCCAGCCCGGACGGGACGAAGTCCAGGTAGCGGCGGTGCCGGACGAGCAGCTGTTCCTCGGTCTCCGGTCCGCCGACGTGCTTCTTCATCTCCGGGGTGTTGACCCGGCGCAGGAGTTCCAGGTCGGCGTCCGTCCAGGGCTCGATCCGTACCCGTGCTGTCGTCATGCCGGGACGGTAGCGGTCGGCCTGGGGCGATGACCAGCGGTTTTGTGGCGCAGTCGGGGCTCCGTCGCGGGCCCGGTCGCAGCTCTGCCGCGGCTCGGCCGTGGCTCGGCGTGGTTCACCCGGCCTCGGGGCCTGTCCCCGGCTGGGCGAGGGCGCGGGCGAGTCGCTCCAGCGCCGGCAGGGCGTCGACGACCGTGGCCCGGTCGGCCGGATCGAGGGTGTCGAGCGCGCCGGCGATGCGGCGTTCGTGGGCGTGCTGCCAGTCGTCCAGCTGGCGCCGGCCGGCCGGGGTGAGGGCGATCCGGGCGGTGCGGCGGTCGCCGGGGTCGGCCTGGCGGTCCACGAAGCCGGCTTCGAGCAGCTTGCCGACGAGTCCGCTGACGGTGTTCGGCGCGAGCCGCTGCCGGGCGGCCAGCTCGCCGACCCGCAGCGGCGCGGCGGCGAGCGTCTGGAGGAGTTCGACCTGCGCCATCGGCAGGGACTCCCAGGGGTAGTCGGTGCGGATGCTGCTGCGCAGGGCGCGGCGCAGTCGGGTGACGGTGTCGGTCAGCCGTCGGGCGTGCTCGACCGCCGGATCGGTGCCCTCGGTGGCGGAGTCGGGAACGTGGTGTGACGACGGCATGGCGGACAGCGTATCTCCTGGTCCGGGGCGTTCCGGGGGCGCGGTCCGCCCCTCGGACGTGCCGCGGACGCCCTGTGAGACGCTTCGTATCGTGGAGCGATCTGATCGTAGAAAGAACATATCTGCATCCGATATATTCGGAGCATGAACGCCACCGCCCTTGTCGCCCGCCTGCTCACCGAGCGGCCCCGGCCCCGCGGCATCGCCGGCTGGCGCCACGCCCACTGGCTGGCCGTCGGGACGGTCTGCCTCGGCGCCTTCCTCGGTCAGCTCGACGCCAGCGTCATCGCCCTGGTCTTCCCCGCCATCGGCCACCACTTCGACGCGGGCTTCGCCGCCGTCGAGTGGGTCGCCCTCGTCTACCTGCTCGTCCTGGTCGCCCTGTTGGCCCCGATCGGCTGGCTGTCCGACCTCGTCGGCCGCAAGACGATGTACCTCGGCGGCTTCGCCGTCTTCGGGCTGTCCTCGCTCGGCGCCGGGTTCGCCGGCAGCCTCTGGATCCTGGTCGGCTGCCGCGCCGTCCAGGCCGTGGGTGCCGCGATGATGCAGGCCAACAGCGTCGCCCTGGTCGCGCGCGGGGTGCCGGAGCGCGCGATGCGGCGCGCGCTCGGCATCCAGGCCTCCGCCCAGGGCCTCGGGCTGGCGCTGGGGCCCAGCCTCGGCGGGCTGCTGGTCGAACACGCCTCGTGGCGCTGGGTGTTCTGGGTCAACGTGCCGATCGCGGTGTTCGGCATCCTGGCCGGCTGGTACCTGCTGCCCCGTACCCGGACGGACCGCCCGGCCCCGGCCGTCACCCCCGGGCTGCCCGGGCCACCCGGGCTCCCCGGGCCACCCGGGCCACCCAGGCTCCCTGGGCTCCTCGGGCTCCCTGGGCCGCGAAGGGCGGGTCCGCGGCCCGACGGACCCGCCCAGGACGGCGCCCGGTTCGACCTGCCCGGCATGCTGCTGCTCACCGGCGCGACCACCTCGCTGCTGCTCGCCCTGTCCACCGCCTCCGGCCTGCCGCTGCCCGGCTGGGTGGTCGCCGTCCTGCTGCTCGCCGCCGCCGTGCTCACGGCCGCCCTGGTGCGCCAGGAGCGGCGGGCCGCCCGGCCGATCCTGGCGCCCGGCCTGGTCAACACCCCGGGCGTGCGGTCCGGCCTGGCGGTCGCGCTGATCGGGTACCTGCTGCTGTTCTGCCCCCTCGTGCTGGGCCCCGTCCTGCTCACCGGCGCGGGCGTGTCCACGGCCGGCGCGGGCCTGCTGGTCACCCTGCTGCCCGCCGCGTTCGCCCTCGCCGCGACCGTCGGCGGCGGACTGCTGCCCCGGGGCTGGTCGGACGTCAGCAGGTGCCGGTTCGGCGCCGCCGTCGCGGGCGGCGGGCTGCTGCTGTTCGCGCTGCTGCCGGCCTCGACCGCGTCGGCGGCTCCGCTGCTGGTCGCCGGGTACGGGCTGGGCCTGCTGCTGCCGGCCAACAACGCGCTGGTCATGCGGGCGATACCGGCGCAGTGTTCGGCGGTCGGCGGCGGGATGGTGAACATGGCGCGCAGCCTCGGCACGGCGCTCGGGATGGCGCTGTCCGTCCTCGGTGTCCACCTGGCGGGCGCGGCGTCCGGTGGGCGGACGGTGCTGGTCGCCCTCGCGGTGGTCGCGGCGGGGGCCGCGCTCCTCATCCGGCCGGCCCGAGGCGCGCTCCGACCGGCCCGAGCGCGCCTCGGGCAGGCCCGGGGCGGGCGCGCGGCCGGGGCGCCCGGGCGGTCTCACGGGAAGTCGTCGACCGCGGTGAGGCCGTCGAGGAACGACCGGAAGTCCGGGGCGAGCGGCACCTCCCGGCCGAGGTCCGCCTCGAACCAGGTGACGGACGGTTCCCCGTCCGGGCCGCCGTCCCGGTAGTCCAGCCCGATCCAGCACGGGCACTGACTCGAGATCAGGACCACCGGCGTGGGCAGCCCCCACTCCGCGACCAGGTACGGGCTGTCGAGCAGGGAGAACGGCCCCTCCTCGTAGCGCCCGATGCCCAGGAGCCAGTCGAACGGGACGTGGTCGGGGCTCCATGAGGTCGGCCGGTCGGTGGGGAAGGCGTTCCGGTCCTCCGCGACCTCGCCGCCGTCGCGGTGGCGCAGTACGTCCAGCAGGGCGGCGGGGAGCTTGACGCCGAGCAGCCGCTCGGCCTCGGCCACCGCCTCGGCGGTCAGGGGAGGCCGTCGGTCGTCGGGTGGTGCGACGAGCAACCGCGCGATGTCCGGCCGTACGTCGTCCGGCCGCGCGTCGTCCGGCCGTACGTCGTTCCCGGGGCCGGTGGCCCGCGGAGTGCGGCGGAGGCCCTCACCGCCTGCCATGGCCGGCCTCCACGCCACGGTCGGCCTCCAGGCCATGACCGGTCGCCGTCCCGTGACCGGCCACAGTCCCGTGAGCGGGCGCGGGCGGGGCCGCGGGCGCGGAAGGGGCGCCGGCGGCCGGGCGGGCGTTCAGGGCGTCCTGGGCCCGGTTCAGGCCGCGCCGCACCAGCGTCTCCAGCGCGTCCGCGCACCGGTCCAACTCGCCGGGCATCGCCGCGAGTTCGTCGTCCGAGAAGCTCCTCAGCACGAAGTCGCCGACGCTCTGCCCCTTCGGCGGCCGCCCGATGCCGAAGCGCAGCCGGACGAAGTCGCGGGTGCCGAGCACCTCGCCCACCGAGCGCACGCCGTTGTGGCCGGCGGGCCCGCCGCCGCGCTTGAGCCGGGCGGAGCCGAACGCGAAGTCCAGGTCGTCCTGCACGACCACCAGGCGCTCCACCGGCACGCCGTACCGGCGCAGCAGCGCGGCCACCGGACGGCCGGACAGGTTGATGGACCAGAGCGGCTTGGCGAGCAGGACCGGCCGCCCGTCCACGGTGATCTCGGCGACCAGGGTGGCGAGTCCGCGCCGCCGGAAGCGGGCGCCGTGCCGCTCGGCCAGCCGGTCGACGGCCAGGAAGCCCGCGTTGTGCCGGGTCTGCCGGAACCACGGGCCGGGGTTGCCCAGTCCGGCGATCAACCAGGGGGAGCCGGAGGCGCCCGTCGAGTCGTGGGAACCGGGCGGGTGAGGGGAACCGGGCGGGTGAGGGGAGCCGGGCGGGTAGGGGGTCATGTGAGCTGCTCCGCGAGGGGTGGGAACGGCGGACGGCCGGGGCGCGGCGGGGACGGTACGGGACCGTCGGCCGCGCCCCGGCCGTCCGGGGAGACGGGAGGAGGGCCGAGCCGGCTCAGGACGCGGGCACGCCGGGGGCGGCGCCGCGCTCCTGGAGCATCTCGGTCATCAGCTGCAGCTCCGAGGTCTGGGCGATCACCATCGACTGCGCGAGCCGCTTCTCGGTGTCGTTCTTGGCCAGGTCCACGTAGCCCTGGGCCATCTCGACGCCGCCCTTGTGGTGCTCGATCATCAGCTGCAGGTAGAACACCTCGGCGTCCCGCCCGCTGAGCGAACGCAGCTTGGCGATCTGGGTGTTGGTGGCCATGCCGGGCATCAGCGAGCCGTCGTGCGGCGGGTAGTCGTGGTCCATCTTCATCCACGCCATCGGCTTGGCGGACGAGTTCTGGGTCAGCCCCCACTGGTCCAGCCAGCCCATCATCATCCCGCGCTGGTTGGCCTGGGTGTTGATGATGTCGAAGGCCAGGGTGCGGGTCGGCTCGTCGCCGGTGCGGTCCCGGACGACGAACGACAGGTCCACCGCCTGCTGGTGGTGGGTCGCCATGTCGCGGGCGAACCCGGCCTCGGGCGAGTCGTCGGCCGGGACGGACAGCGAGCTGCCGGACGCGGAGGTCCCGCTCGCCACCAGGGCCGGCACGCCGAGCGCCAGCGCCACGGCGGCGGCCAGCGCGGCCGGCCACCACAGGCGCCGGCGCGGGGACTTGGCCCCGCCGGTCCTGCCGCCCGCGCCGTCCGCGGCGGCGACGGCTCCCGCGACGGCCGCCCCGGCCGTCGCGACGGCGTCCTCGTGCGCGGCCCCCTCGGAGCGGCCCGCGTCGGCGGTCACATCGCCCCCATGGTGCAGGAGGCGCCGGGCTCCTGGGTCTGCTTGCCCTGGACGTACTTGGTGAAGAACTGGTTCACCCGCGGGTCATTGGCGCTGTCCACGACCAGCTGGGTGCTCCAGGCGTTCAGGGTGATGGTGCCCTGCTCGTCCGGGTACGGGCTCATCAGCGAGTACGGGGTGGCCTTGACCTTGTCGGACAGGGTCTTGATGTCCTCCGGGGTGGCCTTGCCGTTGTAGGTCACCCAGACCGCGCCGTGCTCCAGCGAGTGGACGGCGCGCTCGTTCTCGACCGGCTGGTCGTAGACGTGGCCCATGCAGTCCAGCCAGACCGCGTTGTGGTCGCCGCCGACCGGAGGGGTCATCGGGTAGGTGACCTTGTCCTTGACGTGGTTGCGGGTCAGCTCGCCGAAGGTCTTCACGCCCGGGATGTCCGCGTTGGCGGCGGCTTCCTTGTCCTTCTTCTTCTGGTTCTGGTCCATGACGACCCAGGTGCCGGTGGCGACCGCAGCGACCACCAGCACACCGGCCGCCACCGAGGCGACGATCTTGTTCCGGCGGTCGCGGCGCTGCTCGGCGGCGCGCAGCTCGGCGATCCGGGCGCGGCGGTCGAGGCCGGCCTGCTTGCCGCCGGACTTGTTGGACTGCTTCGAGGCGGAACCCATGGTGGTGTCCTTGTCTCCGCCGCGCACCGGTCGGTGGCGGCGGTCGGCTGGAAGGTGAGGCGGGGCGGATCCGCCGGCGGCTGGGCCGGCGGTGGGTTCCGCTCAGGACCGGTGGACCTGCAGCGCGTGCAGATCGGGCGCCGGGTGCGAACCGTCCAGCAGGCCCGCGGGCACCACCCGGGGCAGCGCCTCGGGCGCGGCCGGGGCGAGCGGTGACACGGCGGGCTGCGGCTGCGGCGGCGGATTGGGCAGCTGGGCGTCCTGCGGGCAGTACGGGTGGCTGGAACAGCCGTTGTTGCGCGGGGGCTGGCCGTCGGCGGTGCAGAGGATCCAGTGCCCCTGGTCCTCGGCGATGCGGTGCGGGTCGGCGGCCTTAGGGGTCTTCGCCCCCGGGGCAGCCTCGGCGGCCCAGGGGGCCCCGGCGAGCTTCGCGGCCCTGGCGGGCCGGGTGGTGGTGGACGCGGCGTGGCCGGTGGGGGGCGCCTGACCGGTCGCGACCTGGACGCTGACGACGGTGACGGCACTGACCGGGCCCGCGGTCGGCGCCGGCCGGGCGGGCCCGTCCATCGCCTTCGCCTGGCCCGCGCAGGGCAGCATCGCCAGCAGGGCGACGAGCAGCAGGACCAACAGCGCACCCACCGGGCGGCCCGCCGGTGCGGCCCTCCCCGGTCGGGACGAGCTGGGGGCCGACGCGGTCATGCGGACATTTAATCAGCCGAACGAGTGAAGCGATGCCCCCCATCGGCCCTCATTTTCAGGGGCCCAGCCACCCGGATGTCCAGGAAACGCCCTGCTCCGGGCACATCCGGCAAGCACGGACGGAACGGAAGCGAACCAGCGGCGAACCGGCGGCGGACGGGCGGCAGACGGACGATCGACGGGCGGCGGCCGGACGGTGACACCCGCGGTGACACGGCGCCGCGCGGTCGACGAACCGGCTGGTCGGCGCCATGGCCGGGATGTTCCGCTGGGTGACCGGTTGTCGCCGAATCCCGGACAGGGTCGTTGCACCTGGAGAACAATGACGTCGAGCCCGGCCCGCCGGGGGGCGGCGCGCGACCACGGACCGAGCAGGAGCCGCCAGATGAGCAAGCAGGGTGCACCCGCACAGCCGCACCGGCCGGAGGACGGCTGGTGGGACACCGTCTACGACGGCCCGGCGGGCACCCTCCCGGACACCCCGCACGCCGACCCGGGGGACGGCAGCGTGGACGACTGGTTCGACACGGCGGTCGGGCTCATCGGACAGCAGCGGTCGGCGGAGCCGTCGACCGGGGAGCCTTCGGTGGCGGAGCCGTCGGTGGGAGAGCCGTCGGCCGGGGAGCCCTCGGTGGCGGGGCCGCCGGTCGGGGAGGCGGAGGCAGGCGAGGCGGAGGCAGGGGGGCCGTCGGCCGGGGAGCCCTCGGTGGCGGGGCCGCTGGTCGGGGAGACGGAGGCAGGCGGGCCGTCGGCCGGCGAGGCGGAGCAGCCCGAGCCCACGCGGGACGGCGGCGACAGCCTCGACGACTGGTTCGACACGGCGGTCGGGGTGATCGGGGGAGCGACGGCGATCGGGCGGCAGCGGACGGCGTCCGCCTCCACGGACACCCACCGGTTCCGGGCGCCCGCCTTCGCCGACGACCCCTCGGAGCCGGAGGCGGCTCGGGTGTCCCTGGAGAAGGACACTCCACCGTCCGTCCCCGTGCCGGAGCCGGAGCCGGAGGCCGTGGCCGGCGTAGCCCCCGAGCCCGAAGGCGAGCCGGAGCCCGTTGCGGCCGAAGCCCCAGAGCCCGAGCCCGAAGCCACGCCCGAGGCCGCCGTTCCCGAAGCCGAGCCCGAGCGCGCCGAAGCGCCCGTACCGACGGACGTCCTCGAAGCGCCCGCCCCCGAGCCGACTCCCGAACCCGAGCCCGCCCCCGAGCCGACTCCCGAACCCGAGCCCGACCACGCGCCGGCCACCGAGCCCGAGCCGGAACCACTGCCCCCCACCGCCACCGTCCCCGACCCCCGGCCGCCCGTCCGCGCACCGCTCGCCGACGGCGGGGCCGCCGTCCCGCACGTCGGCGAGCGCCCCCCGACGTACGGACCCGAGCCGACGGCCGTCCCGGAGGCGGACCCGGGCGCCCTGCGCGCACTCGTCCCGGACACCGTGCTGGAGGGTGCGCAGTACGGGCCGTCGGTGCTGCGCGCCGCGTCCGTCCGGGGCGACTCCGCCCGCTACCGGGGCGAGCCGCGCCGGGACTCCCTGCTGGTCACCCGGTTCGGGGACGGGCCCGAGGGACTGCTGCTCGCCGTCCTCGGCGGTTTCGACCGGACGGGCGGCGCGGCGGACGACACGGTCGGCCCGGAGGCCGTCGCCACCGCGAGCGGTGAGGCCTGCCGCCACCTGGCCGCCGCCATCGGACGCAGCCGGGCCGGGCTCGCCGCCGACCTGCGCGACGGCGCCCGGGACCGGCTCCGCTACGGGCTCCAGCGGCTGGCCACCAGCGCCGCCGCCCCGTTGCGCGCGCTGACACCCCGGGCGGAGGGGGACGAGACGCCTTCCCCGGCCTCGCTGCACTGCCTGATGGTGTCGCTCGACCCGGCCGCCGGCTACCGCGCGGCCTTCGGCGTCGGCCCGGGCGGCCTCTACCTGCTGCGGTCCGGGCACTGGATCGACGCGTACGCGGCCCGGCTGCTGCACCACCCGGACGGGCAGCCGCCGGTACCCGAGGCCCCGGTCCCGGAGCCGCGCCCGTTCCGCTTCCGGCTCGTCCCCGCGACCCCGGGCGACATCCTGCTCCTCTGCACCCCGGGCCTGGCCCGGCCGATCGCCGACGAACCCGCCGTCGCCCACTTCCTCTCCACCCACTGGGCCCACCCCCACCCGCCGGGCACCGTGGACTTCCTGCGCCAAGTCCAGGTCCGCGCCAAGGGCTACGCCGACGACCGCACCGCCGCCGCGATCTGGACCGAGTAGGAGGGCCCCCGGACCCGCCGACCGGCCCGGCCCCACCCCGGATGCTCCCGACGCCCCCACGCACCAGAAGTCGGCCCACCCGACTTCTGGTGCACGCGCCGGGAGAAATCTGTAGACCGGTCGACATATTCCTTACCCTGTGCCCGCGTGAGGCTGCACAGGAAGTCGGCCCGGCCGACTTTTGGGACGCTCGTCCCGGGTCCGGGTCAATCTGTAGACCGGTCTGCATATTTTCCTGAGGCCTGCGATGGGCGGGGTGGAGTTGACGTGAAGGGCGCGTCAGAAGTCGGCCCACCCGACTTCTGGTGCACGCGCTGGGGCGAATCGGTAGACCGGTCGACATATTCCTCCCCGTGTGCCCGTGTGCCGGTACGCAGAAAGTCGGCGGGCCGACTTTTGGGGCGCTCCCTCCCGGTCCGGTAAATCTGTAGACCGGTCTGCATATTTTCCCGAGGTCTGCGATGGGTGGAGTGGAGCTCTGGCGTGAAGGGCGCGTCAGAAGTCGGCCCACCCGACTTCTGGTGCCCACACGTGGTTTCCGCGGCGAGACACATCTGTAGACCGGTCTACAGATTTTCTGCGCCCGAACGGTGCTGCTGCGCAGGAAGTCGACCTGGCCGACTTCTGGTGCGCGCGGAGGATCCGGGGTGGCGGGGGAATCTGTAGACCGGTCTGCTGATTTTCGCCCCTCAGGTGCGGAGGAGGATGGTGGCGACGGCGGTGGCCTGGGTGAGGGCGGCCGGGGGGTGGGTGCCGGGGAGGCCGATGGCGATCGGGACGGCGAGACCGTCCAGGAGGGCGCGGAGCTGGGTGGCGCGGTCGGCGGCGGGGCCCGGGGTGAAGTGGCCGCTGGCGGTGCCCTCCTCGATGAGGGCCACCAGGTCGGCCTGCCAGGGGGCCTCGATCTCCTGCTGGCCCTGGCGGATCTCGGCGCTCGCCGGTGAGCGCCCCCACACCTCGACCCAGAGGATCCAGCGCGGGTCCCCCGCCCCCTCGGGCAGGTAGAGGCGCAGGTACGCGTCGAGGCGCTGCCAGGGGTCGAGGGAGTGGTCGGCGAGGGCGTCGCGGCGGCGGGCGCCGAGCTGGTCCTCGCTCCAGCGGAGGGTCTCCAGCAGCAGCTGGTCCTTGCTGCCGAAGTAGTAGAGCAGGTGTCCGGCGCTCATCTGGAGCTGTTTGCCGAGCCCGGCCATGGTGAGTTTGGCGAGCCCGTGTTCGGCGATCGCGGCCCGGGCGGTGGCGAAGACCTCCTCGCGGGGGCGTGCCGGCCGGCGCGGGCGGGGGTCCGCCATGTGCGTTGCTCTCCCTCGGTGGAACGGAGGTTCGAAGGCTACCCGGGCGGGAGCGCGCGGCTCCCGCCCGGGGTGCGGGTGTCAGAGCGCCTTGGGCTGCTGCTGGGTGATGCAGTGGATGCCGCCGCCGTTGGCGAAGATCTCGCGGGCGTCGACGAGTTCGACGGTGCGGCCCGGGTAGGCGCGGCCGAGGATGGCGGCGGCCTCCTGGTCGCGGGGGTCGGCGAAGGCGCACAGGATCACGGCGCCGTTGGCCACGTAGTGGTTGATGTAGGAGTAGTCGACCGGCTCGCCGTCCTCGTCCAGCAGGACGGTGGGGGCGGGCAGTTCGATGACCTCCAGCGGCCGGCCCTGGGCGTCGGTCGAGGCGCGCAGGATGGCGACGAGTTCCTGGCAGACCTCGTGGTCCGGGTGCGCGGGGTCGGGCTGGACGTGGGCGACCACGACGCCGGGGCGCACGAAGGAGGCGACGATGTCGATGTGCCCGCGGGTGCCGAACTCGTCGTAGTCGCGGGTGAGTCCGCGCGGCAGCCAGATCGCCTTGGTGGTGCCGAGGAAGGCGTGCAGCTCGGCCTCGACCTCCTCCTTGGTCCAGTCGGAGTTGCGGCCCTCGCCGAGCTGGACGGTCTCGGTGACCAGCACCGTGCCCTCGCCGTCGACGTGGATGCCGCCGCCCTCGTTGATCAGCCGGGAGGCGAAGCGCCGGACCCCGGTCAGCTCGCCGATGTGCTCGGCGACGTGCTGGTCCTTGTCCCAGCGGGCCCAGGACTGCGCGCCCCAGCCGTTGAAGATCCAGTCGGCGGCGGCCACCGAGCCCTTGCCGTCGATCAGGAAGGACGGGCCGATGTCGCGCATCCACGCGTCGTTCAGCGGGCGCTCGACGATCTCGACCCGCTCGGAGACGTACTTGCGGGCCTCGGCCGTCTCGCCGGTGTTGACGATCAGCGTCACCGGCTCGTACTTCACGATGGTGTCGGCGACGGCGGCCCACGCCTCCCGGCCGGCGTGCAGCGCCTCGGGGCTGTCGAAGGTGGGGTTGGTGGTGGGGAAGGCCATCCAGGTGCGGTCGTGCGGGTGCCACTCGGCGGGCATCCGGTAGCCGAGCGAGGCGGGCGTGGGGGTGGTGGGGGTGGTCATCGTCGAGTCCTTGGGGGCGGGGGAGATCAGGGGAGATCAGAGGAAGTAGAGCCGGCTGAGCGAGACGCTGTCGGCCGGTTCGGAGCGCAGCGGCGAGCCGTCCAGCGAGACCAGCCCGGTCTCGGTGACCTCGACGTGGCCGACGCGGGCGTTGCGCACCATGTCGCGCGGCCCGATGCCGCGGGTGCCCCGGACGCCGACGCGGCGGCGGCGGGTGGGCAGCCCGTCGGCGGGGCGGTCGAGGTAGGCGCCGTCGGCGGCGGCCTGGGCGACGAAGGCCACCGAGATGTCGGCGGCGGTGGCCCCGTGGGCGCCGAACTGCGGCCCCAGGACGAGGGGTTCGCAGCGGTCGGTGGAGGCGTTGGGGTCGCCGACCACACCGTACGCGGGGAATCCGGCCTTGAGGACGAGCTGCGGCTTGGCGCCGAAGTGGTCCGGGCGCCAGAGCACGATGTCGGCGAGCTTGCCGACCTCGATCGAGCCGACCTCGTGGACGAGGCCGTGCGCGATGGCCGGGTTGATGGTGAGCTTGGCGATGTAGCGCAGCACGCGCTCGTTGTCGTCGCCGCTCTCCGTCGTCCCGTACGAGCCGGTGCCGTCGAGCGGGCCGAGCTCCGCCTTCATCTTGCCGGCCATGGCGAAGGTGCGGCGCACGGTCTCGCCGGCCCGGCCCATGCCCTGGGCGTCGGAGGAGGTGATGCCGATGACCCCGAGGTCGTGCAGCACGTCCTCGGCGCCCATGGTGCCGGCGCGGATGCGGTCGCGGGCCATCGCGGCGTCGCCGGGCAGGTCGACCTTGAGGTCGTGCGCGGAGACGATCATGCCGAAGTGCTCGCCGAGGGCGTCCCGGCCGAACGGCAGGGTGGGGTTGGTGGAGGAGCCGATGACGTTCGGCACGCCCGCCATCTTCAGCACGTTGGGGACGTGTCCGCCGCCGCAGCCCTCGATGTGGAAGGCGTGGATGGTCCGGCCCTCCAGCACCTTCAGGGTGTCCTCGACGGACAGGCACTCGTTCAACCCGTCGGTGTGCAGGGCGACCTGGACGTCGTACTCCTCGGCGACCCGCAGCGCGGTGTCCAGCGCGCGGGTGTGGGCGCCCATGTCCTCGTGCACCTTGAAGCCGGACGCGCCGCCCTCGGCCAGCGCCTCCACCAGCGGGGCCGGGTCGGAGGACGAACCGCGGCCCAGGAAGCCGATGTTGACCGGCCAGGCGTCGAAGGCGTTGAACGCGTGCCGCAGGGCCCAGGGCGAGTTGACGCCGACGCCCCAGACCGGGCCGAACTCCTGGCCGATGATCGTGGTGACGCCGGAGGCCAGCGAGGCCTCCATGATCCGCGGCGAGAGCAGGTGGACGTGGGTGTCGATGGCGCCGGCGGTGGCGATCATGCCCTCGCCGGAGACGATCGTGGTGCCGGTGCCGACCACGACGTCGACGCCGTCCAGGGTGTCCGGGTTGCCGGCCCGGCCGATCGAGGCGATCCGGCCGCCGATCAGGCCGATCGAGGTCTTGCGGATGCCCTGGACCGCGTCGATCACCAGCACGTTGCTGATCACCACGTCGCAGGTGTCGCGGACGGCCGCGGGCTTGAGGTGCAGGCCGTCGCGGGCGGTCTTGCCGAAGCCGGCCAGGAACTCGTCGCCGGGTGCCTGGGAGTCGGACTCGACGCGGACGATCAGACCGCTGTCGCCGAGCCGGATCCGGTCCCCGGCGCGCGGGCCGTGCACGGAGATGTAGTCGTGGGGGGTGATCGAACTCATGACGGCACCTCCGCGTCGTCGAAGCTGGTCAGGTAGCCGGTCGCGCGGGCCTTGGCCAGGGCGGCCTCCTTGGCGCCGGGCGCGTCCAGCGGCCCGTCCACGAGCCCCGCGAAGCCGATCGCGACCCGCTCGCCGCCGATCGGCACCAGGCCGACCTCGACGGTGGCGCCCGGGTCGAAGCGCACCGAGGAGCCGGCCGGTACGGCCAGGTGGGTGCCGTACGCGGCGGCGCGGTCGAAGGCCAGGCGCGGGTTGGCCTCGAAGAAGTGGAAGTGCGAGGTGACCGAGATCGGCACCTCGGAGGTGTTGTGGACGGGGAGCAGCAGCGTCTCCTCGACCGGGTCGTAGCCGGCGCCGTCGCCGATCAGCGCTCCGCCGGGCGCCTCGTCGCCGAGCGAGCCGGCGCCCTTGAACGGGTCGTTGACCACGGCGAGGCGGGTGCCGTCCTCGAAGACGGCCTCGACCTGGACGACGGTGACCACGTCCGGCACGCCGGGCAGCACGTCGTCGGCGGTCAGCACGGAACGGCCGGCCTCGATGGCCTCGGCCAGGCGCCGGCCGTCGCGGGCGGCCTCGCAGACGGTGTCCGCGATCAGGGCGGTGGCCTCGGGGATGTTGAGGCGTACGCCTCGGGCTCGGCGGGCGCGGGCCAGTTCGGCTGCTGTGAAGATCAGCAGCCGGTCCCGCTCGGTGGGGGTCAGTCGCACGGTTCCTCGCTCGCGGTCGCCGGGGGAGGGGGGTCGGCTCGGGGGCCTCGGGGGCTTCCGGGGTCGATGTTAGAACGTCGTTCAAACATCTCGGGCCATTGAACCCGGACCGGGCCGCCCTGTCCAGCGTTGCCGGTCCGCGCGGGTTCGGCTCCCTGGGCGGGGGATGGGGGTGAGGGGCCCGGGCCGGGGCGCCGGACCGGACCGAGGGGCCGGGCGCGCGGCGGGGGTGGAGCAGGGGGCGCGCGGTCGGGCGCACGGCTCGTACGGGCGCGGGGTGTGCGCGGGATCGGGCGGCGGCGGGTTCGGAACGGGCCTCTGCGCTTCGCAAACCTGTCCGGCGCGGGCAGTTGGATCACGCGAACCTCCCCGTGCCCCTTTCACCCCACGTGATCGGACGCACACTGTTGCAAACGCCGTCAACTGGGCATGAGGATGGTGGTCAGATCGAGGGGGCCACCCGGCCGGCGGGGGATCCGGAGGCGGGGGCCGGATTCCAGGGCGGGGGCATGTGGTGATGGACGGTCAGTCGCGATTCCCGCGTCAGCGCACGAGTTCGGGCGACGCCTACCGGTCCGGGCCGCCCCGGGGCACGGCCGGCGGCACCGGGGCGACGGGCACCACCGGTCCCGCCGGCGCCGCGGGGGCGAACGGTGCCACCGGCTCGACCGGCTCGACCGGCTCGACCGGGACGGCCCTGCCGGGCGCGTCGGCCCCCGGCTGCGCACTGCACCGGCGGCTGCACCTGACGCTCGACGCGGCCGATCTGGTCGCGGTGGGCTCGGTGCGGCGGCGGCTGCGCACCGCGCTGAGCCACTGGGGGGTGCCGGAGCTGTCCGACACCGCCGAGCTGCTCTCCTCCGAGCTGGTCACCAACGCGCTGCTGCACACCGCCAAGGGCGCGGTCTTCGACGCGGTGCTCGGCTCGGACCACCGGCTGCGCATCGAGGTGCAGGACGGCACGAGCAGGCTGCCCGGTCGCCGGCGCGACCCGGAGGGCGAGTACGCGACCTCGGGGCGCGGCCTGATGCTGGTGGAGGCGCTGGCGGACTCCTGGGGCGTGCAGCTGAGAGGGGACGGAAAGGTCACCTGGTTCGAACTCGCGTCCCCCTGAGCCCGGTCGCACGGCCGTACGATTGTTCGCGGTCGATTGATTCGCTGTCGAAGGAAGCCCTGAACAGAAGGCGGGGCGGAAGATTTCCGGCCCGTTGGCATTGCCGCTCGGCGGAACATTGGCCAGGATGGTGGGAATGTGTGTCCACGTGCGGGAAGCAGCGGGGAGACCGAACCTCGACTGACCACCGTCCGCCGGCACCGTCCCATCCAGCACGACCCATCACATCGCCACGCGGCCCGTCCGGACGGTCGGCGCGGTCCGCCACGGCAGCGGCAGGAGCAGCATGCCCACTGAGCCCGAGTCGCCGGGGCCGGCGCTAACTCCCGGCGTGTCCGCCGCCGAGCCGCGAACCGCAGAGCCCAGAACCGCAGCACCCGGCGCCGTGGAGCCCGGAGTCGTGGAGCCGCGCACGGCGGGGCCGCGCGCCGCCGAGCCGCGCGTCGCCCACCCGCGGACCCCCGAGCCGCGTGTCGCCGAGGCCCGCGTCGCCGCGCAGCCCGCCCGGCGGTCCCACGCCGTGCGTCCGTCCCCCGGCCTCGCCGCCGCCCGGCTGGCGCCCGTGCTGTCCGGCGGACTGCCGCCCGCCTCCGCCGACTCCATGCCGGACTGGCTGGAGCCTGCGATGGCGGCCAACGGCATCGGCTCCTTCGACTGGGACATCCGCCGCGACGTCCTGGAGGGCGACCAGCGGGCCTGCGCGATCATGGGCCTGGACACCGCCGAGCAGGCCCGCTTCGACCGCACCGCCGACTCCTTCCTGGCCCTGCTGCACCCCGAGGACGCCCCGGTGGTGCGCCGCCGGGTCGAGCGGGCGGTCGCCGAACTCGGCCAGTGCGGCGCCTACTACCGCACCGTCGGGCCCAGCGGCACCATGCGCGCGGTCCGCTTCCGCGGCCGGGTGCTCGCCGACGCCTTCGGCCGCGCCTCCCGGATGGTCGGCTTCGTCTGGGACGCCACCGTCGAACTGCACAAGCGCGACCGCGCCGACCGGATGGCCCTGCTGCGCGAGGAGCGCTCCCGGTTCATCAAGGAGGCGGCCCGGGCCCTCTCCGAAGCCGTCACCGTCCGTGACGTGGCCCGGGTGTTCACCGAGCTGCCGCTGCCCGGACTGCCCCCGGACGGCCTGGTGCTGGCCTCCTTCGAAGCCGGACGGGCCAAGATCCTCGGCGCCTCGGGCTACCGCGCCGAGACGCTGGCGGTCTGGGACCGCGCCGTCCTGCCCGCCGGCCACCCGGCCGCCGAGGCGCTGCGGCACCGGGCGCCGGTGTTCGTCTCGACCCGCGAGGAGTTCCGCGACGGCTACCCCGAGGTGTGGGAGCCGACCAGCCGCACCGGCCGCGGCTCCTGGGCGTATCTGCCGCTGGTGGCCAGCGGCCGGGCGATCGGCGTCTGCGTGGTCAGCTTCGACGACGAGCGCGAGCTGGACGCGGACGAGCGCACCCTGCTGACCACCCTGGGCGGACTGGTCGCCCAGTCGCTGGCCCGGGCCCGGCTGCACGACGCCGAGCACGAGCTGGCGGCCGGCCTGCAGCGGGTGATGCTGCCGCGCACCGTCCCGTCCGTCCCGGGCGTGACCACCGCGGTGCGCTACCTCGCGGCCGGCTCCGGGCTGCAGATCGGCGGCGACTGGTACGACGTGGTGCCGCTGCCCGGCGGGCACGTCGGCCTGGTGATCGGCGACGTCCAGGGCCACGACGTGCACGCCGCCGGGATCATGGGCCAGCTGCGGATCGCGCTGCGCGCCTACGCGGCCGAGGGCCACCCGCCCGCCGCCGTGATGGCCCGCGCCTCCCGCTTCCTCGCCGACCTGGACACCGACCACTTCGCGACCTGCACCTACGCCGAGGTCAACGTGGACTACGGCGTGGTCTACGCCGTCCGGGCCGGCCACCTCGACCCGGTGGTGCGCCGCGCGGACGGCACCGCCGCCGCGGTGCCGGTGGCGGGCGGGCTGCCGCTGGGCATCGACCCGGACCAGGAGTACCGGGTCACCCGGTTCAGCCTGGACCCGGGCGAGACGGTGCTGCTCTGCACCGACGGCCTGGTCGAGGCGCGCGGCATGGACCTGGACGAGGGCATCGCCCGGCTCACCCGGACGCTCGCCCACCCGCTGCCGCCCACCGCGCAGGCGGCCCGCGACCCGCTGGAGGAGCTGGCCGACCGGATCGCCTCCCAGGCCGCCGACTCCAGCGAGCGCGAGGACGACATAGCGCTGCTGCTGCTGCGCTGGGACGGCCCGGCGGGCGGCCTCGCCGCCCAGCAGCTGCGCCGCCGGATCGGCCAGGCCGACCTGGCGCGGGTCGCCGAGGTCCGGGCCGAGCTGCGCGACGCGCTGCGCCGCTGGGGCGTGGCCGAGTTCATCGACACCGCCGAGCTGCTCTCCTCCGAACTGGTCACCAACGCGATCCGGCACACCGACCGGGACGCCATGTTCACCGCCCGGCTCTACCGGGAGCCGGAGCAGGACGGCGGACGGGCCCGGCTGCGGGTCGAGGTGGAGGACGAGTCGGATCTGTGGCCGACCCGCCGGACCCCGGGGGAGCAGGCCTCCTCCGGGCGCGGCCTGATGCTGGTGGAGGCGCTGGCGGACTCCTGGGGCGTGGAGCCGCGCGGGTCCGGCAAGCGGATGTGGTTCGAGCTCAGCGGCGCGGCGGCCTGAGCACTGAGCGCCCAGGGCGGCCAGGCGGCCAGGCGGCCAGGGCGGCGACCGGGGGGGGCGAGCGCCCTGCGTGCCTGACGTGTCCGGCGCGCCTGAAGCGTCGGGCGCGAACGAAGCGGCCGGGGCGACCCAAGCGGCCGGGGCGCCGACGGCTCCCGGACGGGATCGCCGGCGCCCCGGGGAGCGCGCGGGGCGGCGGGGTGTCAGCCGAACTGCTGCTCTAGGTCCTTCAGTTTGCGCTCCAGCGAGTCCAGCCGGGGGAGCGTCACGGTGTCCTCCTCCAGGGTCAGGTCGATGGTGCGCCGCTCCGGGCGGGCCGGCAGCCCGGGCTGGACGACCGTGCCCTCGGCGGGCTCGACCTCGCGCGGTGCGGCGGCCCGTTCCACTCCGGCCCGTTCGGTGGCGGCTGGTCGCTCGGCCCCGGGCCCGCCGGCTATGGCGGGCTCCGAGCCGGACTCCAGCTGTCGCGCGCCGGTGCCGCGGCGCCAGGAGCTGTGGGAGCGGTTGATGGCCCGGATCTCGGCCCGCTCGCGGCGCCCGGCCAACTTGCGGCGTTCCTTGTCCAGGGCGCGTTCCCGCCTGTCCTCGCGGACCTCGTCCACCGCCTCGTCCAGGCTGCGCACGCCCTCCAGGAGCATCAGCGACCAGGCCGCGTAGGTCTCGCGCGGGGCGCGCAGCCAGCGGACGATGCGGATCTGCGGCAGGGGCCGGGGGACCAGGCCCTGCTCGCGCAGTGCGGCCCGGCGGGTCTGCTTGAGCGCCCGGTCGAACAGGATCGCCGCCGAGAGGGACATCCCGGAGAAGAACTGCGGGGCGCCGGCGTGGCCGAAGCCGCGCGGGGCGTGCACCCAGTTGAACCAGGCCGAGGCGCCGGCGAAGAGCCAGACCAGCAGCCGTGAGCCGAAGGCCGCGTCGCCGTGGCTGGCCTCGCGGACGGCGAGGACCGAGCAGAACATCGCAGCGCCGTCCAGGCCGAACGGGACGAGGTACTCCCAGCCGTCGGACAGGCCCAGGTTCTGCACGCCGAAGCCGACCAGCCCGTGGAAGGAGAGCGCGGCGGCGACGGCGGCACAGCAGAACAGCAGGGTGTACGAGGCGGCCCCGTACAGGGATTCCTTGCGGCGGCGCCGTTCCTCGGAGCGCTCCCAGGAATCCGGGCCGGAGGCGCTCGCGGATCCCCGGCTGCGGAGCAGGGCCACCAGGAGCGCGCTGACCAGCAGCCCCGCGACCCCGGTGACGGCCCACCCGAGCGGTATGTCGGACAATTTCATCGCCGGAACCAGCCTCGCTTTCCTGCGTCGCGTTCCCACGTCGTGATGGCGGGGACCATCATGACGGATGCTCGGCGGTCGAATGACTGATTCGCTGTCAATGCGCTGAGGAGAGGGATTTCTGGCTCCGCGCCAATCGCATCGTCGTATGAATTCGATGTGGGCGATTCCCGGAATGACCGGCTTTTCGGTTTCCCGGTCGAAGGGATTTTCGTCAACATCGCGTGACGCGGGGGCAGCCGCCGCACATCTCCCGCGGTTCGGCGGTGTAGACGAGGCAACAGCTGGCCCGGAGCCGGTCCGTACTCGAAGCGTCCCCGTGCCCGGGCGCCGGGGGCGCGAAGCCGGCTCCCGGGGTGAAGGGGGCCGGGGCGGCGGCGGGGCCCCCGTCCGCGCCGGGCGCGTGCGCGGGGTCGGTGGGTTCCAACAGCGCGGACAGCTCGGCGCGCGCCCGTTCCGGCTCCCCGAGCAGTCCGCCCGCGTAGCAGAGCCCCTCGACCACCGCGTCGGTGGCCATCGCCCAGAGCACCCGGGGGCCGCGGCGCGCCTCCGGGCGGAAGGCGGCCAGCACCGGGGCGAGGAACCCGCCCAGGGCGCACCGCAGTTCGGCGGCCAGCGCGCCCTCGTCCGGCACCGTACGGGCGCGCGGTGAACCGGCCACCGGGTCGTCCGGCAGGCAGGCGAACTCCCCCGGGCGGACGGTCAGTTCGACGGACTCGGGCCGACGGCGCAGTGCGACGTCCGCGAGGGGGAGCAGCGGCACCCGGCGCTCCAGGAACCACGGCAGCGTGAACAGCAGGGAGACCGGCCAGACGAAGCGGTGCAGCCCGAAGCCGGCCGCGACGTCCGGGCGCAGCGGCCGCCCGTAGCGGGCGAGTCCGCGCCGGGCGTCGTGGGCGATCAGCGCGCGCACCGCCTCGGGCCGGGTGGCCAGGTCGGCGGCGCGGAGCCAGCCGCGGCCGCGCGGGGGTGGGGCGCAGCGCACGCTGAGCACGGGGGTGAGCCCGGTCAGCCGGTGGTACGAGGGGGCGCCCGGGGTGTCGGGCGCCGGAGCGGAGGAAGGGGCGTGCGCGCCGGGGGTGCGGGGAGCGGCCGGTGGGCCGGGGGTGGCCGGTGGGCTGGGGGTGGCCCGGGCGGCGGGCCGGGCGGAGGTGTCCGGGGTGCTCGCAGTGCCCGGGAGGTCGGGTGCGGAGGCGTGCGCGCCGGGGGTGCGGGGGGCGCACGGCGCGCGGCCGGGCCTGGTGCTGCTCGCGGACATGGGCAGGCCCCATCGGGTCGACCGGGGTCGCCCATGGACCGCCCGGCCGCGCCCGCCGGCGGTGTCGGTGCCGGGCGCGGCCGGACCGGGGCATGGCGGTGCCCGGGGAACGGCAAGGCGCCCCGGCCGGGGTACTGCTCCCCCCGGCCAGGTTAGGCTCACCTTAGCTGATGGTTCCCCGGGTCTCGCCGACGATGCGTCCGTCCGGGGGAGGCACCGGCGCGCGGGCGGCGCCCAGCTGGCGCGCGAGCCAGACCGGCACCCCGCCCAGGGCGTGCACCAGGCGGGTCGCCTCGGCGCGCAGCCGGGCGGCCTCGGCGGCCTCGGACACCTCGGCGAGCGCCGCGAGCGCCGGAGCCACCCCCACCGTGAACCCGAGTTGCTCGCGCAGCCGCAGGGAGGCGTCGAAGCCCTCCCGGGCGTTGCCGCGGTCCCCGCGGGAGAGCGCCAGCGCGCCCAGGTGGCGCCAGGTGTACGAGCGCAGCAGTTCGTCCCCGCGCTCGCCGGCGCCCTCGTGCGCCCGCCGGTAGGCGATCCAGGCGGCGCTGCGGTCGCGCAGCAGGTTCTCGGCGACCAGTCCGCGCCGGAAGTCCAGCAGCGGGCGGCCGGGCGCGTCCGGCGGCAGCAGGGCCGAGGTGCGGCCGAGCGCGGCCTGTGCCTCGTCCAGCCGGTCGCGCGGACCGAGCACGCTCGCCACGTACGCGAGGAAGCCGCGGGCGCAGGCGGCGGCCGCGCGCTGCTCGGTGCCGGCCGCCAGTGCCTCCGCCAGGCGCAGCGCCTGCTCCGCCTGGGTCCAGTTGGCCGCGGTGAACAGGCACTGCTCGATGAGGAGTTCGGCTCGCCCGAGGGCCGCCGACGGGTCCTGCTCGGCGGCCGGGCGCAACAGTTCGGCGGCCTCCTGCCAGCACCCCCGGGACCGCAGTCGCCACACGGTGTCGCCCGGCTCCTCCGCTGCCGCCCGCCCCCGCCCCTCCGGGCCGCTCGGACCCCATCCGTGCTCCGACAACGCCACCTCCTTGTGTGCGCCATCCGGCAGGGCACGGGCCCGCCCCTGGGGCCCTGCCGCCACGACCCGTGCGCATGGCGACGGCAGGGCGAAAGGCCCGCGCTGTGGCGGCAATTCAACACGGGGGTGAGCTTGTGCACCAGATCACGAGCGGAGGTTGTTGCGTTCGGCGGCGAAATGATCTAGTGGGGCGCCCCGGCGGTCGGCCGGCGGTCGACCGGCGGCCGGGTGGCGGTCGGGACGCCGACGAGCGGCGCCGGGGACGCGCTGTCGAGGCCGTCAGGAGGCCGTCAGAAGGCGGCCGGAGGGCGGCCGGAGGGCGGTCAGGAGGTCCAGCCGGTCTCCATCAGGGCCTCGGCGGCGCCGTTCGCGGGCTGCGGCACCCCCGCCAGGTCCAGGCTGAACAGCGCCACCAGCAGCTGTTCGCCGCGCACGGTGGCCTGGTGCGAATAACCCGCGAGGGTGAACATCGCGGCGGCCATCTCCTCGGCGTGCAGGGTCTGCAGCCAGAGGCACTCGACCGACTTCACGTCGGCCGGCTCGGTCCAGGTGTCGACCTGGGCGACCATCCGGCTGCCCAACAGGGTCACGCCGTCGCGCTCCTGGGCCTCCGTCAGTTCCAGGTCGTCGAAACCGAGCCACTCCAGGTAGCGGGCGGCGGTGAACACCGCGTCCTGGGAGGTGCGCACCGGGTGCGGCCGGAACGGCGTGCGGTGGCGGAACGGGCGGGAGCGGCCGGCGGGGGCGCCGGGCGGCGCGGGCGGGGAGGGCACCGGCGCGCCCATCGGGTGGGCCGGGTGGGGGTGGGCGGCCTGCGGGCCGGCGGCGGCCAGCGGGCCGGCCGTACCGCTGCCGAGGCGGGTGGTGCGGTCCACCGGCAGCCGGACGGTGGCACCGCAGTTGCAGGTGAACTCGGGCTGCGGCCACTGGTCGGAGCGGCCGCAGTGCGGGCAGCGCATGCTCAGCCAGGAGTCCTCCCAGGAGCGGAACCGCACCTGCACCGGCACCCCGCCGCGCAGCAGCGGCACCTTCAGCGAGGCGCCGCAGGGGCAGGGCAGCGACGGCGGCTCGTACAGGTGCTCCCGGCGGCAGGCGGGGCAGCGGATCGCCCGGGCGCCACCGCCCGCCCCCGGCCGCGAGGGGTCGTGTCCGGTGAAGTCGTCGGGCAGTCCTGCCATCGCGGGCTCCGTCCGTCGTGTGGGTGGGTGGGACGATTCCCATGCTCCCCGAAATGTCCGGCGTTGGGCGCGGAATGGGGCAATCCTCAGGGACGGATCAGGGGCCCCCGACCGTCGGGGCGGAGGCGGCCTCCGCCCCGAGGACGACGGTCAGCCGGCGGACCAGCGGGCCAGGTCGGCGGGGGTGTCGAGGTCGTCCGGGGCGGCGACGTCGGCGCACTCGACCAGGACGACCTCCGCCGCGTGCGCCGCCAGCAGGGCGCGGGCCCCGGCGTCGCCGGAGGCGCCCGCGGCGGCCTCGGCGAAGTGCCGGGCGCCGATCAGCACCGGGTGGCCGCGCCGCCCGTGGTAGGCCGCCGCGGCCAGCTCCGCGCCGCTCCGGTGCGCGGCCAGCAGCCGGGCCACCGCGGCCGGGGTGACGCCCGGGGTGTCCACCAGCATGACCAGCACCGCCGGGGCCCGCGGTGGCAGGGCGGCCAGGCCGACCCGCAGCGAGGAGCCCATGCCGCCCGCCCAGTCCGGGTTGGCCACCAGCCGGCAGCCCGGCAGGTGGGCGGTCGCCCGGACCCGCTCGCCCGCGGCGCCCAGCACCACCGTGACGTCCGCGCAACCGCCGGCCCGGACCACCGCCACCGCGTGCTCCACCAGCGGCCGGCCCCCGTACCTGATCAGGGCCTTGGGCCGCCCGCCCAGGCGCCGCCCGCCCCCGGCGGCGAGCACGAGGGCGGCGACCGGGGCGGGCCCGGCGGGGGTCGGCGCAGTCTGCATGCGCCCAGCCTGCCCCTCCGGGGCGGGCGCGCGCATTGTGCGAATCCACAACGGGACGCCGCAGGTGGCGGCCGCCCCCCGGTGGTTCGGCCGCTGGTCCTGCGGGCGCCCGCCGCCTGTACTGGGTCGATGAACACCGCACCGCACCCGCTGGTGGACCGCTTCGGCCGGGTCCACACCGATCTGCGGGTCTCGCTGACCGACCGCTGCAACCTGCGCTGCACGTACTGCATGCCGGCGGAGGGGCTGGACTGGCTCGCCCGGGCGGAGGTGCTCGACGACGACGAGGTGGTGCGGCTGGTACGGATCGCCGTCCGGCGGCTGGGGATCGCCTCCGTCCGGCTGACGGGCGGCGAACCGCTGCTGCGGCGGGGCCTGCCGGGACTGGTCGGACGGCTCGCCGCGCTCGGCGTGGAACTGTCGCTGACCACCAACGGGATCGGCCTGGGGCGCACCGCGGTCGCGCTGCGCGAGGCCGGACTGGGGCGGGTGAACGTCAGCCTGGACACGCTGCGCCCGGAGCGGTTCGCGGCCATCACCCGGCGGGACCGGCTGGCCGACGTGCTGGCCGGGATGGCGGCGGCGAAGGCTGCGGGGCTGGGGCCGGTGAAGGTGAACGCGGTGCCGGTGCGCGGGGTGAACGAGGACGAGATCGTCGCGCTGGCCGAGTTCGCCGTCGACCACGGGTACCGGATGCGGTTCATCGAGTCGATGCCGCTGGACGCCCAGGGGGCGTGGGACCGTACGGCGATGGTGACGGCGGAGGAGATCCTGGCCGCCCTCGGGGAGCGCTTCGACCTCGTCCCGGTGGGGCGGCACGGCAGCGCCCCGGCGGAGGAGTGGCGGATCGCCGGCACCGACGCCGTCGTCGGCGTGATCGCCTCGGTCACCCGACCGTTCTGCGGCGGCTGCGACCGGGTCCGGCTCACCGCGGACGGGCAGCTGCGCAACTGCCTCTTCGCGACGGAGGAGTCCGACCTGCGGGCGCTGCTGCGCGGCGGGGCGGACGACGCGGCGATCGAGGCCGCCTGGCGGGCCTCGGTGGCCGGCAAGGGGCCCGGACACGCCATCGGCAGCGCGGACTTCGTCCGGCCCGACCGCCCGATGTCGGCGATCGGCGGCTGAGACGACGCCGCACCGGGGCTTGCCGGCGCCGGGCCCGGTGTGCGCCGGGTGCGAGTCGGATGGTATTCGTGGGCGGTGTCCCCGAAGATCTCCCGGCTCCCCAGGCGCGCCCTGCCGGCCCTCGCCGCGGCCCTCGCCCTGCTGGGCGGCTGTACCGGCTCCGCCGGGGCGGGCCGCGCCGGCCCGCGGCCGCCGCTCGACGACCTGGTGGCCGCCACCGCCGCCCCGGCCCTGCGCGCCCTCTACGGCCAGCGGATCGACTGGCGGAACTGCCCCGACGAGACCGACGCCGGCCAGGACGGACCGACCATCGAGTGCGGCACGCTCACCGTGCCGCTGGACTACGCCGACCCCGGCGGCAGCACCATCGACGTCGGCCTCGCCCGGCTGCCCGCCGCCGACCCGCGCCGGCGGATCGGCGCCCTCCTGGTGAACCCCGGAGGGCCCGGCAACTCCGGCATCAGCATGGTCCGTTGGGACTGGCAGACCTACCAGCAGCTGCACGAGCGCTTCGATCTGGTCGGCTTCGACCCGCGCGGCGCCGGGGTCACCAGCCCGGTCACCTGCCTCGACGACCACACCCGCGACCAGTGGAACGCCACCGACGACCAGGCCTACGACCACGGCCGGATCCTCGCCGACGCCTGCCGGTCCCGGCAGGCCGGCCTGCTCCCGCACGTCGGCACCCGCGACACCGCCCGCGACCTCGACGTGCTGCGCGGTGCCCTCGGCGAACGCAAGCTGAACTTCCTCGGCCTGTCCTACGGCACCCACCTGGGCGCGGTCTACGCCGAGGAGTTCCCCGACCGCACCGGCCGCCTCGCGCTCGACGGCGCCGTCGAGCACGGCACCGAACCGATGCGGCTCGACGTCGAGCAGGCCGTCGCCGCCGAGACCGCCTTCCGGGCCTTCGCCGCCGCCTGCGCCACCGACGACCCGGACGGCTGCCCGATCGGCACCGACCCGGCCACCGCCCCGCAACGCCTCGCGAGGTTCCTCGACGGCCTGAGCACCCACCCGCTGCGCGCCGGCGACGGCCGCACCCTCACCGCCGCCCTCGCCTGGGCCGGCGTCCTCAACGTGCTCTACGACGGCCGGCGCTCCTGGTACCGGCTGCGCGAGGCCCTCGCCCCGGCCCTCACCCAGGGCGAGGCCGACGGCCTCCTCGGCCTCGCCGACGGCGCCAACGGCCGTGCGGAGAACGGAAGTTACACGACCGCCGCGGACGCCTTCGCGGCCATCTCCTGCGTGGACCTGCCGGCGCCCACCGAGCCCGGGCTGAGCGCGGCCCTCGCCGACCTCGCCGCCCAGGCCCCGCTGACCAGCCGGCACAACCCCCTCACCACCCTGCTCACCCCGGACTGCCGCCCCTGGCCGTACCGCTCGACCGAACGCCCGCACACCGTCCGGGCGCACGGCAGCGGCCCGATCCTGGTCGTCGGCTCCACCGAGGACCCGGTCACGCCGTACCCGTGGGCGCAGCGGCTGGCCGCCGGGCTGGAGCACGGCGTCCTGCTCACCCGGGAGGGGGACGGGCACACCGCGTACGACAAGAGCGGATGCGTCCGGTCGGCGATCACGGCGTTCCTGGTGGACGGCCGGATGCCGGCCGAGGGAACGCACTGCCCGTCCGACTGAGTCCGAGGAACGCCGGAGGGGGCGTGCCGCGTTCGCGCGGCACGCCCCCTCCGGCGTTGCGGGGTCAGGAGGTCGGGGCCGTCAGGTCGTAGAAGGTGGCCGAGCCGACCGTCCTGGCGGTGAAGTGGGCGGCCACCCAGGACTCGATCCGGGTGTTCTCCGACTGCTGCCGCTCGCCGGCGCCGGCGGCGGTGCCGGTGCCGGTGCCGGTGCCGGTGCCGGTGTCGGCGTTCGCGCCGGGGTTCGCGCCGCCGAAACCGTTGAAGCCGCCGCGGGCGCCACCGGCGATGAACCAGTGGACCTTGCCCTCCTGGACGTACTGCTGGAAGCCCGCCAGGCTCAGCGAGGGGTCGGTGCCGTTGAAGCCGCCGAGGGCCATCACCGGTTTGCCGGTGGCGAGTTGGTAGCTGGCGGCGTTCTGCGAGCCGACGGTGGCGGCCGCCCAGGTGTAGTGGTCGGCGTTCTCCTTGAGGAGGGCGGCGGCCTCGTCGCTCACCTTGGTGCCGCCGAGCAGGCCGCCCATGCCGCCGCCCATGCCGCCGCCCGGGCCGCCGGGGGCCGTCCCGCCGAAGCCCTCCGGGCCGGTCGCGCCGGGGGCACCCGAGGCACCGGGGAAGGTGCCGCCGGCGCCGCGCTGGTGGCGTCCGTTCGCCTGGTCGGAGCCGTTGCCGTTGCCGGAGCCGTTGCCCGGGAAGCCGGGGAATCCGCCGGGGAAGCCCTGCTGGCCCGCCTGGCCCCCCTGGCCGCCTTGGCCGCGCTGGCCGCCCTGGCCGAACGAACGGCCGTTGCCGCCGCCCGGGAAGCCCTTGCCGCCCCTGCGTCCGGCCCCGCCCGGTCCGAACGCGCCCTGCACGCCCGGTCCCGCGGTCACGATCGAGCCGGTGTGCGGAGTGCCGACGGTGTCCACCGCGTACGCCGCCGGACCGCCGAGCGACGCGGCCAGGCCCACCAGGCCCGCCGCCATGGCGATCCGCGCACCCGTCCGGCCGGACGCCCGTCCCGCGAGCTGCCCGCCGACCAGCGCGACCGCCGCCGCCAGCCCGCCGACGAGCACCGCCCAGCGCAGCCACGGCAGGAAGTCCGAGCTGCGGCCGAGCAGGACGAACGCCCAGACCGCCGTCACCGCGAGCGTCCCCGCCAGCACCAGCGCCCAGGGCAGCCGGTGCCGGGCCCGCCACAGCCCGTCCACGCCCATGCCGACCAACGCCGCCACGGCCGGGGCCAGCGCCACCGTGTAGTACTGGTGGAAGATCCCGGACATGAAGCTGAAGACCAGCGCGGTGGAGAGCAGCCAGCCGCCCCAGATCAGGAACGCCGCGCGGGCGGTGTCGGTCCGGGCGTAGCGGCGGGTCGCCCAGAGGCCGACCAGCAGCAGGATCAGCGCGGCCGGCAGCAGCCAGGCGATCTGCCCGCCGATGTCGGTGCCGAACATCCTGGTCAGGCCGGTCTCGCCCCAGCCGCGGCCGCCACCGGGCATCGCGCCGCCCGGCAGGTCGAGCCCGGCCGGCATCCGTCCGCCGCCGCCCACGCTGCCGCGCTCGTTGCCGTCCACCCGACCGAGGCCGTTGTAGCCGAAGGTGAGCGAGAGGAAGCTGTTGTCCTGCGAGCCGCCGATGTACGGGCGGGCCGAGGCCGGCATCAGCTCGACGATCGCGACCCACCAGCCGCCGGAGACCAGCAGCGCGACCCCGGCGAGCAGGGTCTGCCGCACCCGCCGCCAGAAGCCGGTGGGCGCCACGACCAGGTAGATCACCGCGAAGGCGGGCAGGATCAGGAACGCCGCCAGGGTCTTGGTGAGGAAGGCGAGGCCGAACATGACGCCGGTGAACAGCAGCCAGCGGGTGCTCGCCGTCTCGGTCGCCCGCACCAGCCCGTACGCCGCCAGCGTCAGCAGCAGCACCAGCAGCGCGTCCGGGTTGTTGAAGCGGAACATCAGCGCCGCCACCGGGGTGAGCGCCAGCGCGGCGCCGGCCAGCAGGCCGCCGAGCGGGGAGAAGCGGCGGCGCACCGTCGCGTACAGCACGCCGACGGTGGCCGTGCCCATCAGCGCCTGCGGGGCCAGCACCGACCAGGAGGACAGGCCGAAGACGCGCGCCGACAGCGCCATCGGCCACAGCGAGGCCGGGGGCTTGTCGACGGTGATGAAGTTCCCGGCGTCGGAGGAGCCGAAGAAGAGGGCCTTCCAGCTCTGCGTACCGGCCTGCACGGCGGCCGAGTAGAACGCGTTGGCCCAGCCCGAGGCGCTCAGGCCCCACAGGTAGAGGACGGCGGTCGCGGCCAGCAGCGCCAGCAGGGCCGGGCGCACCCAGCGCGGGTCGTCCGCGCGCCCGCGCCAGGCGCGGGCCGGGAGGGTGCGCAGCCGGCCGGACCAGGAGGCGAACCCCTTGGGCCCGGTGGGCGGCAGGGGCTGCTCGGGGAAGAGCGGGGCCGGGACCGGCCGGGCCGCACCCGACGGCGGTACCTCCGGTGGCGGGTAGTTCGCGGCCTCGGGCCACGGGTCGCCGGCCGGAGGGGAGTAGCTGCTCGTGGTCATGCGCCATACGGTGGGTGGCGCGGCTGAGAGGACCGTGAGACGGGGGTGTGAGCCGGGTGTGATCTGCGGGGCGCCGGTCCTCCGCCGGTGTCAGCGGGGGCGGGGCATGGCGGGGGCGACAGGCGCGGGTGTCAGGGCGCGGGTGTGTGTCAGGCCGACGGCGGCATGGTGATGTGCTTGCCCAGCCACTCCAGGGCCGGGGGGATCTCCCTGGTCCAGGTGTGGAAGTTGTGGCCGGCGGTGTCCAGGGTGATCGTGGACATCGTGGTCGGGGCCTTGAAGGCGGCGACCATGGCCTTGGTCTCCTCGTAGTTGTTCTCGTCGTAGGCCGTGGTCAGCAGCAGCGAGACCGGCGCCGGCGGCTGGTTCTTCAACCGCCACAGCAGGTCGTTCTCCTGCTTCAGCTGGGCGTTGCCGTCGAACAGGTCACCGGTGCTCGGGTCGTGGGCCGCGCTGTAGTAGCCGGAGAGCGCGACCGCGGCGGGGTAGGAGTCGGGCTTGCGCAGCGCGAACTTGAGCGCGCAGTAGCCGCCGGTGGAGTTGCCGATCACGGCCCGGTTGGCCGGGTCGGAGCCGATCCGGTAGGTGCCGGCCAGGGCCTTGGGCAGGTCACTGGTGAAGAAGGTCTCCACCTGCGGGCCGTTCGGCACGTCCACGCACTCGGTGTCCCGGTTGCCGACCAGGGTCGGGCGGGTCATCACCAGGATGGTCGGCGGCAGCTTCTTCTCCTCGATCGCGGCGAGCGTCGAGGCCGGGTACTGCATCAGCGAGATCAGCTTCTCCGGCGTGCCCGGGTAGCCGGTCAGCACCAGGGCCATCGGGAAGCGCTGCTTGGCGAAGTCCGGCTGGAAGTACTGCGGCGGCAGGTAGACGTACGCCTCGGTGCTCAGACCGCTGCCCGCTCCTTTGACGGCGACCTGCTGGATCAGGCCCGAGCGCTGCGGGTCCGAACCCTGGGAGGAGTAGAAGCTCTGCTGGCCGGTGACGGCCACCCCGGAGGCGTTCGGCGTGTGGTCGACCACCGTGCCCAGCTTGCCGCTGGTGCCGAGCAGGTCGGTCCAGGAGCTGTAGAAGCCGAAGTAGCTGTTGGCCACCAGCCCCATCGCGACCAGCACCGCGACCTGGGTGGCCAGGAAGGCCCCGATCCGGCCCAGCCAGGCCTTCCAGCCCTTCCCGCCGAACCGCGGCCAGAGCCACATGGTGGCGGCGAAGACGGCGATCGCGAGGACCGCGGCGATGATCTGGAGGGGGAGTCCGGTGAGGCTGAGCACGTGCCCGATCGTAGTTGACCCCGACGGGCGCCCCGGGGCGGGCCCGTCGGGTGATCGTCCGGACGCTGTTGACGGGGGTGGTTCGTGCTCGGCACCATGTCCGTTCGTGCACGCGTGGGGAGCGCGTGCCGGATGACGTCAGGGGTGGGGTCGTGAGGTCCACGGGGTCCGTGTTCCGGTTCGGTTCGGTCATCGGAGGGGTGCTGCTGCTCGCGGCCTGTTCGGGAGGCGGGGGCGCCGGGACCGCCGCGCCGAGCGCGTCGCCGACGGCCGTGCCGACGCCGTACGGGACAACGCTCGGCCAGGCCATCGAACCGATCGACACCGGCCTCGCGAAGGTGGCGGCGGCCAGGACCACGGACGAAGTCGGTGTCGCGCTCGCCACCGTCGAGTCCAGCGCCGACCGTGCCGCCCGCAACCTGAACACCGCCGCCGCGCCCGCCGGGGCCGAGCAGGCGCGCACCGAGCTGGTGAACGGCCTGAACGCGCTCGCCTCCGAGGCGTTGTCGATTCGCGTCGAGCTCAATGACAAGAAGCTGTGCACCGTCGGGGTCGTCCAGGCCAGGCTCGGCGCCGGCCAGGGCCTGGCGGCGGTCCCGGCCGCGCTGGCGAAGCTGGCGACGGCCGGCTACCAGACCGCCCTCACCGTGCCGGAGCTGCCCAAACCGCAGCCGCAGCCGCGGTCCCTGCACAACGGCACCGTGGTCCGGGACGCGGGGAACGGCGGCAACGGCACGCTGAAGTTCAACAACAACGGGGAGCTGGACGCCGTCTTCACGCTCGCGGCGGACGGCAAGGCGGTGGCGTCGGGGTACGCGGCCAAGGGGCAGGTGGCCACCATCGAGGGCGTCAAGGACGGGTCGTACGAGATCTACTACACGACCGGAGTGGACTGGGACTCCGAACTGAAGCAGTTCACGCAGAACTGCCGGTTCGTCAAGGTGGGGAAGCAGCACGAGTTCACGCCGGACGGAGGCGGGACGATCTGGACCGTCAAGCTCCGTGCGGACGACGGCAAGGGCAACGCCGACTCCTCGTCCAAGGCGGCGAGCGAGGTCCCGCAGCCCTAGGGCGTAACGGGCATACCGGGACGGGTGGTGACCGCCCGGTGGCACAACGGGCGGCGGGGAGTGGCGAGTTCGGTCGGAACCGTTGACCCCTTGTAGTGGCCATGGCACTTTCGTGCGGCGCGGGCGTCGGCGACCAGTCGTACACCCCGCGATCCCCCACAAGGAGAGCCATGTTCAAGAGACTTGTCGCGGTGGCCGGTACGAGTGCCGTGGTCGCGGGCGGGCTGGCGTTCGCCGCCGCCCCGGCACACGCCGTTCAGGCGGCCGACCTCACGAGCACCATCGCCCTGAGCAACTGCTCCGCCTCCCTGGTCCGTTACCCCACCTCGGCGGCCGGCGACCGGGCGATGATGCTCACCAACGGGCACTGCCTGCCGACCATGCCCTCGGCCGGGCAGGTCATCCAGAACGTCAGCGCCAGCCGCAGCGGCACCCTGCTCGACGGCGCGGGCAACAGCCTCGGAACCGTCCAGGCCGACAAGGTGCTCTACGCGACGATGACCGGCACCGACGTCGCGCTCTACGAACTCACCGACACCTACGGCTCGATCACCTCCAAGTACGGCGCCACCGCGCTGACCCTCAGCGACGCGCACCCCGCCGACGGCGCCGCGATGTACATCCCGTCCGGGTACTGGAAGCAGGTCTGGAACTGCTCCGTCAACGGGTTCGTGCCCACCCTCCGCGAGGACCAGTGGACCTGGCACGACTCGCTGCGCTACAACACCGGCTGCAACACCACCCACGGCACCTCCGGCTCGCCGATCATCGACTCGGCCAGCGGGCGGATCATCGGCATCAACAACACCGGCAACGACGACGGCGCGATGTGCACCCTCGACAACCCGTGTGAGGTCGCCGCCGACGGCACCACCAAGGCCGTCAAGGGGCAGAGCTACGGCGAGGAGACCTACTGGTTCACCACCTGCCTGAACTCCGTCCGGGCCATCGACCTCAACGTGGCCGGCTGCCTGCTCACCAAGCCGGCCGGCAGCGGCGTCTCGGTGACGAGCCCCGGCGACCAGTCCACGGCGGTCCAGGGCGCGGTGAGCCTGCAGATCAACGCCTCGGGCGGCACCGCCCCGCTGTCCTACTCGGCCACCGGCCTGCCCCCGGGCCTGGCGATCAACGCCTCCACCGGCCTCATCACCGGCACCCCGACCACCGCCGGCGGCTACCCGGTGACCGTGACGGTGAAGGACTCGGCCGGCAAGTCCGGCACGACCAGCTTCACCTGGACCGTGACCAGCGGTGGTGGCGGCACCTGCACCCCGGCGCAGCTGCTGGGCAACGCGGGCTTCGAGACCGGATCCGCCGCGCCGTGGACCACCTCCTCGGGCGTGGTGGACAACAGCGCGAGCCAGGCCGCGCACGGCGGTTCGTGGAAGGCGTGGATGGACGGCTACGGCTCCAGCCACACCGACACGCTGTCGCAGACGGTGAGCATCCCGGCGGGCTGCAAGGCGACGCTGAGCTTCTGGCTGCACGTCGACACCGCGGAGACCGGCACCACGGCGTACGACAAGCTGACCGTGTCGGTGAACGGCACCACGCTGAAGACCTACTCCAACGTGGACGCCGCGAGCGGCTACCAGCAGCGCAGCTTCGACCTGTCGGCCTACGCGGGCCAGACGGTCACCGTGAAGTTCACCGCGGTCGAGGACTCCTCGCTGCAGACGAGCTTCGTGATCGACGACACCGCCGTCCAGACCGGCTGAGGCCGGACCGCCCCCAGGGCCCGGCGGCTTGACCCGCCGGGCCCTTCGCACGCCTTTCCCCGGGACAGCGGCGACCTTCCCGCCGTCGAGTCCCTGACCGGGGCCGCGCCTATGCTGGCCGGATGATCAAGCCGATCGAGCTGGTGGTATTCGACTGCGACGGGGTCCTGGTGGACAGCGAGGTGATCGCCGTGGGGGTGTTGGTGCGGCTGGGGGCGGAGTACGGCTGGCCGTTGACCGAGGGGGAGGCGATCGAGCGGTTCGTCGGGCGGTCGGAGGCGGTCAACAACGCGCTGGTCGCGGAGCGGTTGGGGGCGGAGACGGCGGCGGTGTGGGGCAAGCGGTTCCACGAGCTGCACGCGGAGGCCGTGGACGCCGGGCTGACGCCGGTGGACGGCCTGCCGGAGGCACTGGACGCGATCGACCTGCCGGTGTGCGTGGCCTCCAGCGGGACGCACGAGAAGATGCGGCACACCCTCGGTCGGACCGGGCTGTACGAGCGCTTCGCCGGGCGGATCTTCAGCGCCACCGAGGTGGAGCACGGCAAGCCCGCGCCCGACCTGTTCCTGCACGCCGCGCGGAGCATGGGTGTCGACCCGGCGGCGTGCGTCGTGGTCGAGGACTCCGCGCCCGGTGTCGCGGCCGCCCGCGCCGCCGGGATGCGCGCCCTCGGGTACGCGGGCGGCGTCACGGCGGCCGAGCGGCTGGCCGGGCCGGGCACGGTGGTCTTCCGGGACATGCGCGAGCTGCCCGGGCTGATCGCCGCCGGGGCGGGCTACCAGGGGTAGGCGTCGCCCTCGCCGGCGAGGAACCGGCCGCTCGGCCCGGCCTCGGCCGCGCCGAGCTGCCGGGCGATCCGGCGGCCGCCCTCCTCGGCGGTGGCGGTGCCGCTGTGGCCGTTGAGGTCGGTCGCGCAGTAGCCGGGCTCCAGGGAGCTGACCTTGATGCCGGACTCGCGCAGCGCCCGGGCGTAGACCAGGGTGACGGCGTTCAGCGCGGCCTTGGAGGAGTTGTAGGCGAGCAGGGTCGCGTGCTCCCAGACCGGGTTGTCCGGGTCGGCGAGGAAGTCGAAGCTGCCGAGGGCGCTGGAGACGTTGCCGATCAGTCCGGCCGGGGACCGGCGCAGCAGCGGCAGCATGGCGTTGATGACGGTGACGGCGCCGAACACGTTGGTCTCGTACGTCTCGCGCACGGCGTCGACGGGGAGTTCCTCCGGGTCGCGCCGCCAGTCCCGGGCGACGCCCGCGTTGTTGACGAGGGTGTCCAGCCGGCCGTACTCGGCGGTGATCAGCGCGGCCGCGGCGGCGGCGGTCGCCGGGTCGGTGACGTCCAGGTGGACGCAGCGGGCGTCCAGGCCCTCGGCGGTGAGCCCGTCGGCGGCCGCGGCGCCGCGCTGCGGGTCGCGGGCGCCGATCAGCACGGTGTGCCCGGCGCGGGCGAGTTCCCGGGCGGTGGCGAGGCCGATGCCCTTGTTGGCGCCGGTGATGAGGACGATGCGGGAGGTGGTCATGGCCCCACCCTGGCGCGGCGGGCACGACGGTGGGAGAGCACTGTCGAGGGTGGTACCGGCGGTCCCATGGTCCGCGGCGGCCGGACGGGCGAGACTGGGGGCGTGGAACACGTGGACCGGGCGGAGCTGGCCGCCTTCCTGCGGCGCTGGCGCGCCCGGGTCCAGCCGGGCGACGTCGGCCTGCCGGCCGGTGGGCGGCGCCGTACTCCGGGCCTGCGCCGCCAGGAGGTCGCGCAGCTCGCGGGGATGTCGGTGGAGTACTACATCCGCCTCGAACAGGGCCGGGGGCCGCGGCCGTCCCGGCAGATGATCGGGGCGATCGGCCGGGCGCTTCGGCTGTCCGACGACGAACGCGCGCACCTGCACCACCTGGTGGGCGAGCCGCCGCTGCCGCCGTCCGACCTGGTCCGCGAGGTGCGGCCGGGCATCCTGCACCTGCTCGACCGGCTGGACGACACCCCGGCCATGGTCTGCAGCGCCGCCCGCGACCTCCTCGCCTGGAACGCGATGGCGGCCGCGCTGCTCGGCGACTTCTCCGCGCTGCCGCCCGGCGAGCGCAACCTGATCTGGCGCTTCTTCACCGACCCGGACACCCGTGCCCTCCACGACCCCGCCGGCCGGGCCGAGTTCGCCCGCCGGGCGGTCGCCGACCTGCGGTCCGCGGCGGCCCGCTACCCGGCCGACGGCGCCCTGCACGCCCTGGTCGAGCGGTTGTCGGCGCGCAGCGCCGAGTTCCGGGAGCTCTGGCAGGCGCAGGACGTGGAGGTCCGCCGATCGAGCCGCAAGCGGATCCTCCACCCGGTGGTCGGCCCGCTCGACCTGGACTGCGAAGCGCTGCACGACCCGCACCGGGACCAGTGGACGATCTTCTACACCGCCGAGCCCGGCACGCCCTCGCACTCGGCGCTGCGGTTGCTGAAGGTGGTGGGCAGCCAGGACCTGGCCGTGCGGGGCTGAGCCGTGCGGGCTGAGCGGTGTGGGGCTGAGCCGGACGGGCTGATGCCGGATCACCTGATGCGCTACGCCGTCCGCCGCGCAGGGGACGGCCGGATGGCGGTGGAGGCGATCGGGAGACCTCGCGGGGAGCCCGGTCCGCGGTTCCTGGACCGCGAGCGCAAGGGCGTGCCCCGGTGGTCCCCCGGCGCTTCCCGGCGGCTCTGCCGGGTGCGGACGGCCCCAAAATCTGGTTGCCGCGCCCGGCTGCGGTCGGCAGGGTCGGAGACATGGCCTCCTCCCGCACGATGCACCCCGACGAACTGCCCCTCGACGAAGCGCTGGTGCGCCGGATGGTCGCCGCGCGGTTCCCGCACTGGGCGGGCCTGCCGGTCGAGTCGATCGGGACGGTCGGGACCAGCAACGCGATGTACCGGCTGGGCGCGGAGCTGGTGGTGCGTATCCCGCGGATCCCCGGGGCCGTGGAGGACATCGAGAGGGAGGGCGTCTGGCTGCGGCGCCTCGCCCCGGAGCTGCCGGTCGCGGTGCCCGTGCCGCTGGCCCAGGCAGGGCCGGTGGACGGCTGCCCGTGGCCCTGGTCCGTCCTCCGCTGGCTCGACGGGGTGAATCCGGTGGTCGGGCAGGTGGCCGAACCCGCGCTGCTGGCAGCTGATTTGGCCGATTTCGTGTCCGCCCTGCGCCGGATCGACCCGGACGGCGCTCCCGCCTCCTACCGCAGCGAGTCGTTGCCGGACCGGGACGGTGCGGCCCGGAGGGCGATCGTGGAACTCGCGGACGTCATCGACGCCGAGGAGGCAACCTCCGCCTGGGCCGAGGCCGTTCACGCCCCTGGGCACCCCGGCCCACCGGTCTGGATCCACGCCGACCTGCAGCCGGGCAATCTGCTGGTGGGCGGGAGCGGTCGACTGAGCGCCGTCATCGACTTCGGCTGCGCGGGCCTCGGCGATCCGGCGGTGGACCTGATCGCCGCCTGGTACGTGCTGCCGGCGGCCGTCCGCCCCGCCTTCCGGCAGGCCGTGGCCGCCGATGACGCGACCTGGGCCCGCGGGCGCGGCTGGGCGCTGTCCGTCGCCCTGCTGGAGCTGGCCTACTACCGGGAGAGCAACCCGCGGATGGCGGGCATCGCCCGGCACGTGATCGGCGAGGTGCTGGCCGATCGCGCCTCGGCGGTCGATCGCGCCTCAGCGGCCTATCACGACGCACCGACTGGTCACGACTCCCCGACCGGTGACGACGCCCTGGACGGTCACGACTCGCCGGCCGGCAAGCGCCAGGCGTAGGGGAGGAGTTCGTCCTGCCAGCCGGGTGAGGCGGCGAGTTCGGCGGCGGCCCGCGGGGTGCGCAGCAGGCAGCGGTTGCGGAGCAGTTCGCGGCGCTCGGCCGGGGTGAGCAGGTGCTCCTCGGGGGTCAGCTGCCGGTAGGGGCCGAGGTCGGGGCGGCCGTCGACCGAGCCGTCCTCGGCGACGTTGAGGTGGTCGCCGGTGGGGGTGCGGTAGTCGAGGCGGAAGCCGGTGCGCCACTGGGAGTTGCCGCCCCAGCCGTGCGAGAGGTCGTGCGCCGGCCGGTCGGCGCGGCGGAACGTCCAGTAGAGGGGGAAGCGGTCGGCGACGCCGCGCTCGGCGTGCGCGGCGCCGGCCCGGATCCGTACCCGGGCGCGGTTGAACAGCAGTTCGCCGAGCATCAGTCCGGGGCGGTGGACCTCCAGGACCGCGATCGGCGCCTGCGGGTCGGCGGCCTGTTCGACGTCGACGATCTCGTGCAGGAAGGGGTCGAAGGGTCCGAGGCCGTCGACCGGCGTCATCCCGAGGCCGGTGAAGACCCGTAGGTAGTCGTCCGGTCGCGGGCCGAGCAGCAGGACGTCGGCGACCCGGCCGAGGGCGTACAGCTCCCACAGCAGCTCCTGGCCGTCGTCGTCTCCCCACCAGTGGTGGTGCGTCGCGGCGGTCCGGAGCCGTTCGACGTAGGCCGGGGCGGCCGCCCGGCCGAGCCAGCGGTCGATGTCGTCGGCGGCCGGCCCGTCGTGGTCCAGCAGGTCGTGGTAGAGCGCGCGTGCCTTCACCGGGGCGATCATCGTGAGGTTTTACCGAACGGTCAACCAATCGACGGCCTGCGGCGGATAGCGTCCGTGGCCATGAGCGTGATCGATGTGAACGACCGGGCGGCGCGGCTGCCCGAGGCATGGCGCTCCCAGGTGCTGGGGCGGGTCGGGGCGACGGCGGTGAAGGTCCTGCGGATGGACGGCCGGGAGCTGGAGCCGGAGGTGCACGGGACGGCCGAGGCGCTGTTCGTCGCCGAGGGGCGGCTCGAACTCCTCGTGGACGGCGTGGAGTCGACCGTACGGGCCGGTGAGCTGTGCGTCGTCCCGGCCGGCGCCCGGCACGCGGTGCGGGCGGGCAGCCGGGGGACGCTGCTGATCGTGGAGGTGCCGGAGGAGGCGTGATCCCCGCGACGGAGGACCGCCCCGGGTGGTGCCCCGCCCGCACGGGAGGGCGGAGCACCGCCGGGACCACGGGTCAGCCGTTCGGCCGGCCGAGGTGGCGGGCGAGGAAGCGGGCGGCGCTGTCGGCCTCGAAGCGGGGGAACTCCTTGTGCTTGCCCGCGTTGACGTGCAGGGACTTCTCCGTGGAGGCGAAGGCGTCGAACAGCGCGAGGCCGTCCTCGCGGGAGATGTGCTCGTCGTCCCACTGCAGGCCGAACTCGACCGGGACGGTGATCCGCCTCGCGTGCTCGGCCAGGGTGTCGGGCCAGTGCTGGCCGAAGACCGCGGCGGTGATCCGGGGCTCGCCGGCGACGAAGGGGATGCCGATCGCGGTGCCCATGTTGATGCCCCAGTAGCCGACCGGGCCGTCGGCGCCGATCTCCGGGAGCCGCTGGAGGGCGTCCAGCAGCGCGTGGTACTCGGGCACGGCCTGCTTCGCCAGGTGGTCGTTGTAGCGGACGACGATGGGGCCTTCGGGCTCGCCGGCCGCCCGGGCCCGGAACAGGTCGGCGATCTCCGCCTCGTCGTGCGCGGTGCGCGGCCGGTCGCCGTGCCCGGGCGCGTCGAGGACGGCGACGTGGTGGCCGTGGCCGTGCACGAGCAGTCGGGCCCGGCCCGACATCGCGGGGTGCTTCTTGTGGTTGCCGCCGCCGTGTCCCATCAGGACGAGCGGCGCGCGGTCGGCGCCGGTGGCCGGGGACCAGAGCACGCCGGGGACGCCGTCCACGGTGAAGTCGCGCTCGCGGATGCCGTTCGACACGGAATCGGCAGTGAACTGGAAGGTGTGCATGGCGGTTGCCTTTCGGGAGGGCCTTGCTGGGGAAGGCGCTCCCGGCGACGCCTGCGTCAGTCGCCGACCGTGACGGAAAGGGGGAGCACCCACGTCGATACAGCCTTCACGGGTCTCACCTCCTCTGACGGTGTCTCGGTCGGAGAGGATCCTGCCGCCCGGTCGCCCGGTCCCGCAAGTCCTTTTCCTTCAGGCCCTCGGCACCCGGTGCTGCCACTCGCGGGCGAAGACCACCGATCCCGCCTCCAGCGCCCGCAGTTGCACGGTGCTGAGGAAGTGCCCGGCGTCGCAGCGCAGTTGGGTACGGGTCTGGACGGTGACGTCCCAGCCGATGTCGGGGCGCTCCAGGCGGACGGTGTGGTCGGTGCGGGCCTGGGCGCTGAGCGGGGCGTCGGTGAGGACGCGGTAGGCGGTGACGGTGTGCTCGTCGCGGACCAGGCCGTCGGGGTGGGTGCGGGTGCCGTCGGTGGCGGGGGAGAGTTCGGTGCGCCACTCGCGGCGGCCGATGTCGTGGACGGTGAGGTGCTCGGGCCGGGCGGTGAGCGGCTCGGTGAGGCGGACGTCGAGCGGTTCGGGCAGCGCGGGGGCCTCGAAGGCGACCGGTGCGGAGCCGATGTCGGCGGCGAGGTGGCGCACGGGCAGGCTCAGCGTGGAGCGGGACGGGTCGAGGGCGTAGCCGCTGGGATCCGCGGGGGGCCACACCCAGGGCCAGTAGACGGAGGAGAAGGCGAGCCGCAGCCGGTGCCCGGCGGGGACGGTCCGGGCGCAGGCGGCCAGTTCCACGTCGGTGTCCGGCTCGTCGGGGGCGGCCGTCAGCACGCCCCGGGTGACCAGCTCCGAGGTGCCGTCCGGGCCGACGGCGCAGAGCCGGACGGCGATCAGCGGCGGGGGGCCGCCCGCGCGCAGCCGCAGCCGTACGGCCGGGGCGCCGAGCAGTTCCAGCGGCTCGGGCAGCGGCTGGGAGTCGAAGCAGACCGAGCGGCCGTCCTCCTCGCGCTGGTCGGGCGGCTGGTCGGCGGGGCGGCCGTGCGGGACGTACGCACCGGCGTTGAGGCCGGTGTGCTGCGGGGAGCGGACCCGCACGTAGCGGTCGTCGGAGGCGGTGCCGGCGGTGCGCAGCGGTCCGTCCAGGCCGTAGTGGATCTCGCGGACGTCGGGGGAGGGCCAGACGTCGTCGCTGGTCCAGCGGGTGCTGATCCAGCTGCGCAGGGCGGGTTCCTTGGCGGCGCCGGTGTCGACGCCGCGCAGCCAGTGGTCCCACCAGCGCAGGGTCTCGGGCAGGGCGTCCTCGGGCAGGCCGTGCGGCCAGGGGCCGACCAGGGCGCGGGCGGTGGGGGACTCGGCGAGCAGGCGCAGCACGAAGGAGCAGGAGGGGTCGCCCCAGCCGGCGACCGCGAAGGTGGGGACGGGGACCGGGACGGTGGTGTCGCCGGCCGCGAGCCAGCTGTCCACGGGGGGTTCCAGGGACTCCAGGCGCTCCAGCCAGCGGGTGCGCCAGACCTCGCCGACGTGCCGCGGGTCGGGCGGCAGCGCGGCGTCGGCGACCAGGGCGGTGAGCCGGGTGTGCAGGTCCGCGGCGAGGAGGGCCCCGCCGAGCCGGTGGCCTCCCTCGGGGCAGGCGGTGACCACGGCGCCGACGGTCCCCGGCACCCGGGCGGCCAGGCGCAGCGCGGTGGTGCCGGCGGCGCCGACGCCGAGCAGGCCGACCCGCCCGGCGGACCAGGGGCCGCGGGCCAGCCAGTCGACGACGACGGCGCCGTCGGTGAGTTCCTGGTCGCCGCCGGGCTCGCCGGGGGTGCCGCCGGAGTTGCCGTGCCCGCGGGTGTCGACCCGCAGGGTGGCGTAGCCGTGGCCGGCGTACCAGGGGTGGCGGCGGGCGTCCTCGGCGGCGGTCCGGTCGGTGAGGCGGTCGCCGGAGTACTCCAGCAGCGCGGGGACGGGCTCGTCGGTGACCGGCCGCCACAGGCGGGCGGCCAGCTGCGTGCCGTCGGGCAGCGGGATGCGGACGTCCTCGCGGGTGGTGCGGAAGGGGTACGACGGCATGGCCGCTCCCATCGGGTCCCGGGCCGGGTGGGTGCCGGCGGGCCCGCGGCGCGCGGGTCGTGCGGGTGTCGCTCGGTGCGTGCGCGCCGCGGGGCGTCGGCATTCCGACCCTAGGGGAGGAACCGGCCGTTTTCCTGGTGAGGGACCCGGCTCCCCGGGGAGCCCGTGGGACCCGGGGAGCCGCGGCGGCCTCAGGCCTTGCTCAGCCAGGCGGTGGCGTTGAGGGCGAGGGCGGCGTCGGTGCCGGCCGGGTCGTCCCAGCCGTCGTACAGGGTGTTGCCGGACTGGCCGGTGCCGTCGTCGATCGGGGAGCTGTCGCCCCAGACGGCGACCCGGCCGGAGCCGAAGGTGCTGGTGACGAAGAAGGCGCCGGTGGTGCCGCTGGAGCCGGTCCGGTAGACGAGGCCCTTGACCGAGGGGTTGTCGGCGGGCTTGAGGGTGAAGGTGGTGCCGTTGCGCAGGATGGAGCCGGTGACGGTGCCGAAGGGGCCGTGCAGGACCGGGTCGGTGGCGTCGTTGACCGCGCGCGGGTTGTCGGTGGTGATGTTGAGCAGGTCGACCGAGAAGCCGAACGGGTCGTTGTTGTTCACCCCGTTGCTGGTCAGCAGGTCGTTGATGATCTTCGGCGAGTCCCAGCCGTCGTTGTTGCGGTCGCTGTTGACGTGGTCGGAGACCAGGAAGAGTCCGCCGCCGTTCTGGACGAACTTCATGATCGCGGTCTTCTCGGCGGCGCTGAACCGGATGTTGGGCTCCGGGACGACGAAGGTGTCGAAGTTGGCGAGGTCGAGCGCGCCGCCGGTGCCGTAGGTGATGGTGGAGCCGGACGGGAGGGTCTTGAGGCTGTACTGGCCGGTCTTCTGCAGGGCGACGCCCCAGGCGGACAGCGCGCCCGTCCAGCTCTTCTCGGTGGTGGGGTTGGCGTTCTGGGCGAGCGGGTCGGGCTGGCTGGTGCTGATGATCCAGTCGGCGTTGCCGGCGGTCTCGGCCTTGCTGTTGTCGAACAGCACCCGGTGCGGGGTGGCGGTGACGCCGGTGGGGGCGGCGGTCCTGGCCGGGGCGGCGGTGGCGGCGGGGGCGAGGGTGGTGAGGCCCGCCGCGAGCAGGGCCGCGCCGGAGAGGGCCGCGACGGTGCGGATGCGGATCGTCATGTGCCGTTCCTCCGTGGGGAGTCGAGGTTTTCGGCGCCCGAGTTTTCGCGCGTAGAACGGGAGTATCCGCGCGTAGAGCGGCGGGGGATAGGCCCGGGAGGTGACGGGGTCCTGTACGGATCGTGGCGATCCCGGGGTGGGGGGAGACGGTTCCGTAATTGCGCATGACTTGCAACTGCTCGCCCCGAAGCGGAAAGATGGCCCAGCTTCGCCCGTACCGCCCGTACCGCCGAAAGGACAACCCGATGACCGCCGCCCCCCGCTGGCGCGACCGGCTCACCCGTGAGGAGTGGATCCGCCTGGCCGGAATGGGCGGATTCATCCTGGCCCTGCACGTCATCGGCTGGTTCACCCTGCTGGCACTGGTCGCGCCCGAGCACTACGACGTCGGCGGCCAGGTGTTCGGCGCGGGCATGGGCCTGACCGCCTACACCCTCGGCATGCGGCACGCCTTCGACGCCGACCACATCGCCGCCATCGACAACACCACCCGCAAGCTGATGGGCCAGGGCAAGCGGCCGCTGTCGGTCGGCTTCTGGTTCTCGCTCGGGCACTCCTCGATCGTCTTCGGCCTCTGCGCGCTGCTGGCCCTCGGCATCCGCTCGCTGGCCGGCCAGGTGGAGTCCGACGACTCGACGCTGCACGAGATGACCGGCCTGATCGGCGTGACCGTCTCCGGCACCTTCCTGCTGCTGCTCGGCCTGATCAACCTGGGCGCCTTCAACGGCATCCTCAAGGTGTTCCGCCGGATGCGCGAGGGCGAGTACGACGAGGCCGAGCTGGAGCGCCAGCTGGAGCGGCGCGGGCTGATGAACCGCATCCTAGGCCGGGTGACCAGGGCGGTCACCAAGCCCTGGCACATGTACCCGGTGGGCCTGCTGTTCGGCCTGGGCTTCGACACCGCCACCGAGGTGTCCCTGCTGGTGCTGGCGGGCGGCGCGGCGGCCTTCTCGCTGCCCTGGTACGCGCTGCTCACGCTCCCGATCCTGTTCGCGGCCGGGATGAGCCTGCTGGACACCATCGACGGCTCGTTCATGAACTTCGCCTACGAGTGGGCGTTCTCCAAGCCGGTCCGCAAGATCTACTACAACCTGACCGTCACCGGCCTGTCGGTGCTGGTCGCCCTGGTCATCGGCTCGATCGAGCTGATCGGCCTGCTCGGCGAGAAGCTGGACATCAGCAGCGGGCCGATCGCCTGGATCGGCGGGCTGGACCTCAACTTCGTCGGCTACGCCATCGTCGGGCTGTTCGTGGCGACCTGGGCGGCGGCGATCGCGTACTGGAAGTTCGGCAACGTCGAGGAGAAGTGGTCGGCCGGGCTGGCCGCGGCTTCGGCCCCCGCCGTCGAGTCGGAGTAGGTCCCCTCCGGCGGATCCGGTCCGGCGTCGCGCGCCCGGCGGGATCCGCCCCCCAGGCCCTGTCCGGCGGGATCCGCCGGGCGGGGCCTGTTCCGATCCGCCGGGCAGGGTCTGTTCCGATCCGCCGGGCGGGGCCTGTCGGGCGAGGACGAACCGGGGGACCGGTGACCGGGGTCTGGTCACCGGCCCCCGGGGCTTTCCGGGGCGGCCCCTCCCGGCTCCCGCCGGGGGTCCGCCCGGCGGGGCGAGATCCGCCGGACCGGGCCTACCGCAGCGCGGCCAGCACCGCGTCCGCCATGACCTTCTCGCCGGTCGCGTTCGGGTGGAACGGGACGGCGGGCGAGCCGGGCAGCGCGCCCTCGATCCAGCGGTCGTCCGAGCAGACGTCGTGCCCGACGGTCGGCGTCGCGGTGTCGACGTACGTCGCGCCGTTCGCCGCCGCGGTGGCCTTCAGGGCGCCGTTCAACTCGGTGAGCACGCCGTACATGTACTCGACGTCGCCCGGCGTCACCGGCTGGCGCAGGACGCACCGCGAGCCGTCGGCGGGCAGCACGGACGGGTAGCCGACCAGCAGCACCTTGGCGCGCGGGGCCTTGGCGTGGATCTGCCGGAGCGTGTCGGCGATCTGCGGGGCGATGGTGGTGTCGATCCGCTCGGCCAGGTCGTCGTTGCCGTACTGCCAGGACCACGTGCGCCAGTCCCAGTAGCCGTGGTGGTAGACGTCCTTGCAGGGCGTGCCGAGCGGGTTGACCACGGCGCCGGCGACGCAGGTGGCGACGAGTTCGCCGAGGCCGAGGTCGCTCGCCGCGAGGTCGTTGCCGCCGATCCCGAGGGTGACCAGGTCGGCGTCGCCGGTCAGGCCGTCCAGCTGGGGGTCGTTGACCTTGATGAACGCGTCGTACTGGGACTGCGTCAGGTGCTTGACCTTGGCCGCCGAGCAGGTGACGTCGGTGTACGCGCCCGCCTTGAGCGCGGCGGCGACGAGGTGGCCGTAGTTGTGGTCGGAGCGCAGGCAGAGGCCGGCCGACTGGCCGGGCACTCCGGCGCCCGCGGCGTAGGAGTCGCCGAGCGCGACGTAGTGCTTGGGGGCGGGCGCGGCGGCCTGCGCGCTGGTGGAGGTGAGCGCCAGGGCGGCACCGACCGCGACGGCGGCGAGCGCCGTGGAACGGCGGAGGTGCCGGGAATTCCGGGCAGGGCGGAGCACGGTTCCTCCTGGGGGAGAGAAACGACGGGTGGGGGGTCGTGCCGAGCCGGGCCACAGCTACTCGCAGGTAAGTTACCGCCAGGTTTCGGGGGCGTCCATGGTTTGCGCGGAAATTGCCGAAATTCCGTCAGATGGAGTCCGGTGATATTTCGAATTTCGCTCCACCGTGTATCGGAGGTATTTCCGAAACGCCGTGGAGCGGAATTCACGCACTCGCTTGTCACCCGGCGGTCCCCGGGCGGTTGACCTTGCGTCACCGCAGGCCGCAGTATCGGGCGCACAGCGACGGCGGCCCGCGGAACCGCCGCCACCGCGAGCCGCGACGGAGGACTGCGCATGCCCCTGGACGCCGACGTCATCGTCATCGGAGCGGGACTCGCCGGCCTCGCCGCCACCGCCGAACTCGCCGACGCCGGACGGAAGGTGATCCTGCTCGACCAGGAACCGGCGGCGTCCTTCGGCGGACAGGCGCACTGGTCCTTCGGCGGCCTCTTCCTGGTCGACTCGCCCGAGCAGCGCCGGATGCGGATCCGCGACTCGCACGCCCTCGCCTGGCAGGACTGGCTCGGCACCGCCGGCTTCGACCGTCCAGAGGACGCCTGGCCGCGCCGCTGGGCCGAGGCGTACGTGGACTTCGCGGCGGGCGAGAAGCGCTCCTGGCTGCACGGCATGGGCGTGCGCTTCTTCCCGGTGGTCGGCTGGGCCGAGCGCGGCGGACTGCTCGCCGACGGGCCCGGCAACTCGGTGCCCCGCTTCCACATCACCTGGGGCACCGGCCCCGGCCTGCTGGCCCCCTTCGTCCGCCGGGTCCGCGAGGCCGCCGCCCGCGGGCTGGTCGACCTGCGCTTCCGCCACCGCGTCACCGGACTGTCCGCCACCGCCGGCGCCGTCGACACCGTCACCGGCGAGGTGCTGGAGCCGAGCCCGGCCACCCGGGGCGAGGCCAGCTCCCGCGTGGTCGCCGGGCACTTCGAGCTGCGCGCCCAGGCGGTGGTGGTCGCCTCCGGCGGCATCGGCGGCAACCACGACCTGGTCCGCAAGGCCTGGCCCGCCCGGCTCGGCACCCCGCCCGCCACGCTGCTCTCCGGCGTGCCCGCGCACGTGGACGGCCTGATGCTGGACATCGCCGGCGCGGCCGGCGCCAGTCTGATCAACGGCGACCGGATGTGGCACTACACCGAGGGCATCGAGAACTGGGACCCGATCTGGGCCCGGCACGGCATCCGCATCCTGCCCGGCCCGTCCTCGCTCTGGCTGGACGCCCGCGGCCGACGGCTGCCCGTCCCGCTGTTCCCCGGCTTCGACACCCTGGGGACGCTGGAGCACATCATGTCCACCGGGTACGCGTACACCTGGTTCGTGCTCAACCAGCGGATCATCGAGAAGGAGTTCACCCTCTCCGGCTCCGAGCAGAACCCCGACCTCACCGGGAAGTCCGTGCGGGGCGTGCTCGGCCGCGCCCTGCCCGGCGCCCCCGGGCCGGTCCGCGGCCACCTGCGGCACGGGCGGGACTTCGTCGTCGCGGCCGACCTCGCCGACCTCGCCCGGGGCATGAACGCCAAGACCCGCGAGCCGCTGATCGACCCGGACGAACTGCGCCGCACCGTCGAGGAGCGCGACCGGCAGCTGGCCAACCCCTTCGCCAAGGACCTCCAGGTGACCGCCATCCACGGCGCCCGCCGCTACCTCGGCGACCGGCTGGTCCGCACCGCCGCCCCGCACCGCCTCCTCGACCCGGCCGCCGCCCCGCTGATCGCCGTCCGGCTCTCCGTCCTGACCCGCAAGTCGCTGGGCGGGCTGGAGACGGACCTGTCCTCGCGCGTGCTGCGGCCCGACGGCGAGGTGCTGCCGGGGCTGTACGCGGCGGGCGAGGCGGCGGGCTTCGGCGGCGGGGGCGTGCACGGCTACCGCTCCCTGGAGGGGACCTTCCTGGGCGGCTGCCTCTTCTCCGGCCGCACGGCGGGCCGGGCGGCGGCGCGGGCGGTCGGTTAGCGGCGCGGGCGGTCGGGTGACGGTGCCGACGGTCGGGTGACGGTGCCGACTGTCGGCCGGCGGCGCGGGCGGTGGAGCAGCGGGCCGGGTCCCGCGGGGCGGGGCTGCTACGCGGTGCGGCGGCGGGCGGCGCCGACGACGGCTCCGACCAGCCCGCCGAGGCCGAGCGGTACGCCGAGGGAGAGCAGCACGACGGCACCGACCAGCTTCCCCGGCAGGGCGGGCGTCCCCGGGCCGCTGTGCCAGACCACCCGGCCGCCGGTCAGCTTGGCCAGCTCGACGGTGCCCTGCTGCCCGCTCTGCGCGGTCAGCCGGGAGTCGATGGCGTGCGCCCGCTGGTCGCCCATCAGGAAGGCCCGCCCGGGCGGGACGGTGACGTCGAAGTCCGCGTAGCAGCTGTCCGCCAGGCGGGCGGCCGGCTCGTCCGGCGGCTCCCCGTTGAGGGTGAGCCGGCCATCGGCGCAGACGGCCCGGTCCCCGCCGAGGGCCACCACCCGGGAGACGACCGGGTGGTCGAGCATCCAGGGGGAGTCGACGAGGTAGACCTCACCGCGTCGGACGTCCCGGGCCGCGACCCGGTCGGACAGCATCAGGTCGCCCGGCCGCAGACCGGGGCGCATGGTGTCCCCGGCCATCCGGTGGACGGAGTAGCCGCCCGACAGGACGACGGCGAGCCCGAGCGCCGCGCACAGCAGCCCGGCGATCCCGACGACCCCGACGGCCGCCGGCACCCCCGGCCCCGACCCTTCCGCTTCGGCGTCCGCCGTCCTCCCCTGCCGCGACCCGTGCGCATCCCCGGGGCCTGTCGGACGCCCTCTGACCGGCGGGTACAGTGCGGGGCGGAGCGCGCGTGCCGGTGCGGGCGCGCCGCCGACCACGAGGGGGGACCAGGACCGATGAGCCGCCGAGAGCGCGACCGCGACGGCGCCCGGGAGCACGGCCGGAAGCGGGGTGCCGGCTCCCCGGTGACCGTCACGGTCTGCCGCGGCTGCTGCTGCGGCACCGAGGCGAAGCACCCCGGGGTGGACCACGCGGGGCAGTACGAGCGGCTGCGGACGGCGGTCGGCGCGGCGGGCCGGGTCCGCGCGGTGACCTGCCTGGACGTCTGCTCCCAGTCCAACGTGGTGGTGGTCGGCCCCTCCAGCGAGGGCCGGGCCGCGGGCGGTCGGCCGGTCTGGCTCGGCTTCGTGCTGATGGACGAGATGATCGACGACATCGCCGCCTGGGTCCGCGCGGGCGGTCCCGGTGTTGCCGAGCCGCCCGGGATGCTGGACCTGCAGCTGATCTCGGTCTCCCGCCGGGTCCGCGAGGCGCTGCCGGAGTAGGCCCCGTCCGTCGGGTCGGGCGACCTTTCCGTGCCGGAGCAGGCGCCGTCGTCCGGCTCGCTGCTGACCGGCCGTCGGATCCTGCGCCCCGGGGTGGCGGGGCGCCCCGCACCACTACCATGACCGGTGGCATCGAGCCGAGCCGCGCGAGGGAGGAAGACGATGACGACGGTCTGCCGCATCTGCGCGGGAACCGGCCGGACCGCCGGCCTCAGCTGCCGGACCTGCCAGGGCACCGGCACCACCGAGGTGGGCGGCGGGGGCGGCAACTGCTTCCTCTGCGACGGCACCGGGGTGTACGTGCGCTACCGGGTGGACGCGGCCGGCGCCAAGCAGGCCTACCGGGACGAGATCTGCCGCACCTGCGACGGCACCGGGAACCGGGCCGCGACGCAGTGGGACGAACCCTCCTGACCCTTCGGCGCGGGTCCTCGCCGGAGGACGGTCCGGCCGACGCCCGCTCAGGTCGCGGGACGGGCGGGAGCCATGATCCGGCGTCGGGTCGACGCGAGCACGTCCTTTACCGAACCATGGTCGAACATTGGTGTTCGAATGGGGGACACGCTGCGACCCGTTCACCCGACGTCCGCGTGCGCTCCACGCGCCGCTGACAGAGTCCCGCGCATGGATATCCCCAACATGGGCGTGCCGGCCAAGCTTGCCGACCGCATGAGCATGGCCGAGCAGCACGAGTACCTGCGGGCCCGCTTCTCCCGCCGCCGGATGCTGCGCGCCGGTGCCGTGACCGTCGGCGCCGTCGCCGTCGGCGGTGCCCTGGGCAGCGGTACCGCCTTCGCCGCTCCGGCCGGCCCGCAGCTGCTGACGGGCGGTACGACGGACGGCATCGACGGCGCGCTGGTCGCGCCGGTCGGCCGCCACCTCCAGTTCGGCCCTGAGCCGGACACCCAGTTCCGCATCTCCTGGCAGGTCCCGGCGCCGGTCAAGAAGCCGTTCCTGCGCTACGGCCGGACCCCGTGGGAGCTGAGCCACAAGGTCCAGGCCGAGGTCCGCGCCCTGCACACCCCGGCGCTGACCCCGACCGGCCGGCCGGTGGACCAGTACTACCTGCACGTGGCGCTGGAGGACCTGCACCCCGACACCACCTACTACTACGGTGTCGGCCACGAGGGCTTCGACCCGGCCTCGCAGCAGCAGATCTCCACCCTGCACACCTTCCGCACCGCGCCCTCCCGCGACCACCGCTGGGGCAAGGTGTACGAGCCGTTCACCTTCACCGCCTTCGGCGACCAGGGCGTCAGCGCGCACGCGGCGGGCAACGACCACATCATCAAGGCGCAGAAGCCGGCCTTCCACCTGCACGCCGGTGACATCTGCTACGCCGACCCGGCCGGCTCCGGCACCGACCCGGACAAGTCCGTCTTCAACGCGAAGACCTGGGACGACTTCCTGGTCCAGACCGAGACGGTCGCCGCCGAGATCCCGTGGATGGTCGCCTACGGCAACCACGACATCGAGGCCTGGTACTCGCCCAACGGCTACGGCGGCGAGAACAGCCGCTTCTTCCTGCCGAACAACGGCCCGGACCCGCGCAACGTCCCCGGCGTCTACACCTTCCGCTACAAGAACGTCGGCGTCATCTCCCTGGACGCCAACGACGTCTCCTACGAGATCCCGGCGAACCTGGGCCTCTCGGCGGGCAAGCAGACCAAGTGGCTGGAGCGCACCCTCAAGGACCTGCGCAGCGACGAGACCGTCGACTTCATCGTGGTCTTCTTCCACCACTGCGCCTTCTCCACCACGGTGGCGCACGCCTCGGAGGGCGGTGTCCGCGAGGCCTGGGTGCCGCTGTTCGAGAAGTACCGGGTGGACCTGGTCATCAACGGGCACAACCACATCTACGAGCGCACCGACGCCATCCTGGGCAACAAGGTCTCGAAGCAGGTGCCGAGCGGCGCCACCATCGAGCCCGAGAAGGACGGCGTGGTCTACGTGACCGCGGGCGCGGCCGGTCGCAGCCTGTACAAGTTCGACGTGCCGGACACCTACGAGGGGCACGAGAACCACCAGGACGAGGTCACGACCTACTACTGGAGCAAGGGCCGGGTGAAGACCCCCGAGACCATCCAGTGGTCGCGGGTCCGCTACACCGGCTACTCCTTCATCAGGGTCGACGTCACCCCGGCCCACCTGGGCCAGAAGTCGGTCATGAAGGTCACCGCGCTGGCCGAGGACGGCACGCAGATCGACAACTACTCGATCCTGCGGAAGGTCGGCGAGGGCTGGGACTCCGGCCGCGACGACGACGGCGAGGGCGGCGGCTGGGGCTGGTAGTCCCGGGCGGTCGTCACCGGCCCCGGCGTCGAGGGAGGACCTCGGCGCCGGGGCCCGCCGTTTCAGCGGCGGGGACCGTACATGAGGACGGCGACCCCGGCCAGGCAGATCAGCGCGCCCACCACGTCGTAGCGGGTCGGCCGGAAGCCGTCCACCAGCACGCCCCAGAGCAGCGAGCCGGCCACGAACACCCCGCCGTACGCGGCCAGCACCCGGCCGAACTGGCCGTCCGGCTGCAGCGCGGCGACGAAGCCGTACGCGCCGAGCGCCACCACCCCCAACCCGGCCAGCCACCAAGGCCGTTGCTCGCGCACGCTCTGCCACACCAGCCAGCAGCCGCCGATCTCGGCGAGCGCGGCGAGGGCGAACAGGGCGACGGAACGCAGGACGGTCATGCCCCGAGCGTAGGGCGCGTGGCGCGCGTAGGGCGCGCCGTGCTGCTCAGCTCTGCCGGTACGTCGCCAGGAAGCGGCCGATCCGGTTGATGGCGGTCTCCAGGTCGTCGGCGCGGGGCAGGGTGACGAAGCGGAAGTGGTCCGGGCGGGGCCAGTTGAAGCCGGTGCCCTGGACGACGTGGATCTTCTCGCGCAGCAGCAGGTCCAGCACGAAGCGCTCGTCGTCGACGATCCGGTGCACCGCCGGGTCCAGCTTCGCGAAGGCGTACAGGGCGCCCTTGGGCTTGACGCAGCTGACGCCGGGGATCTCGTTGAGCGCCCGGACGGCGATGTCGCGCTGCTCGGTGAGCCGGCCGCCGGGCAGCACCAGGTCGTTGATGGACTGGTGGCCGCCGAGCGCGGCCTGGACGGCGTACTGGGCGGGCACGTTGGGGCACAGCCGCATGCCGGAGAGCATGGTGAGGCCCTCCAGGTAGTCGGAGGCGTGCTGCTTGGGACCGGAGACGACCAGCCAGCCGCTGCGGAAGCCGGCCACCCGGTAGGCCTTGGAGAGGCCGTTGAAGGTGAGGGTGAGCACGTCGTCGGCGAGGGCGGCCAGGCAGTGGTGCTCGGTGTCGTCGTAGAGGATCTTGTCGTAGATCTCGTCGGCCAGGACCATCAGCTGGTGGCGGCGGGCCAGGTCGAGGATGCCCTCCAGCAGTTCCTTCGGGTAGACCGCGCCGGTCGGGTTGTTGGGGTTGATGACGACGATCGCCTTGGTGCGGGCGGTGATCTTGGCGGCGATGTCGTCCAGGTCCGGGTACCATTCGGCGCCTTCGTCGCACAGGTAGTGCACGGCCTTGCCGCCGGCCAGCCGGACCACGGCCGTCCAGAGCGGGTAGTCGGGCATCGGGACGAGCACCTCGTCGCCGTCGTCGACCAGCGCGGTGACGGCCATCTGGATCAGCTCGGAGACGCCGTTGCCGAGGTAGACGTCGTTCACGTCGACGCCCTGGACCCCGCGCTGCTGGTAGTACTGCACGACCGCGCGGCGGGCCGGCAGGATGCCGCGCGAGTCGCTGTAGCCGTGCGCCTTGGGCAGGTTGCGGATGATGTCCTGGATGATCTCCTCGGGCGCCTCGAAGCCGAACGGGGCCGGGTTGCCGGTGTTCAGCCGCAGGACGGTGTGTCCGGCCTCCTCCAGGGCGTTGGCCTGGTCGACCACCGGGCCCCGGATCTCGTAGCACACGTCCTTCAGCTTGCTGGACTGCCGAAACTCCATCTGCGGCCTCCCGACCGTCACCACCGCTCCGTTGCTTCTGCTTTGTTCTACCAAGTTGGCACTTGGAAAGTCCAACCTCTTGGCTATGCTGATCCACATGTCACGCCGAAGCTACGACCAGTACTGCGCCGTCGCCCGCGCCCTGGACGCGGTGGGGGAACGCTGGAGCCTCCTGATCGTCCGTGAACTCCTCGGCGGTCCGCGCCGCTACACCGACCTGCACGCCGACCTGCCCGGCGTCTCCACCGACATCCTGGCCGCCCGGCTCAAGCAGCTGGAGGCCGAGGAACTGGTCGCGCGGCGGCGGCTGGAACGGCCGGCCAACGCGACGGTCTACGAACTGACCGGGCGCGGGCGCGAATTGCGGCCGGTCATCGAGGCGCTGGGGGAGTGGGGCCTGGCCGCCCTCGGCGAGCAGCGGCCCACCGACGCCGTGCGCGAGCACTGGTTCACGCCGCAGCGGGCGGCGGCCGAGGCGGCGGCGGTCGTCGCCTCGGGCTGACGGCGGGCGACCGGGGCGTGCCGTGGCCGTGCCGTGGCCGTGCCGATGGGGCATGGCGGTGAGGGTGTGGCTGTGGCTGTGGCTGTGGCTGTGGCTGTGGCGGTGGCTGTGGCGTGGAGGTGGCCGGGGGCGGGGCGGCGGCAAGGCCCCCGTCGCCGGCCGCCGTCCCGTGACCCCAGGGTGGGGCGGAGCGATAAACGAACGGTGGACGTGCGATGAGCGCCGAGGCCAGGGGCCTGGCCGCGGGGGCGCACAGCCGCACACGTACGATCATCGGACCGCGAAGCCGTCCCAGGAGAGCGGAGGCCACCCCGTGCCCACCCCGTACCGCAGTTACGCCGACTACGTCGCCCTCGGTGACTCCTTCACCGAGGGCATGTGCGACGACCTGCAGCCCGACGGCCACTACCGGGGCTGGGCCGACCGGGTCGCCTCGGCGCTGGCGGCCGAGCGCGCGGACGGGGACTTCCGGTACGCCAACCTCGCCGTCCGCGGCAAGCTCATCGGCCAGATCCACGACGAGCAGCTCGCCCCCGCCGTCGCCATGGGCGCCGGGCTCGTCACCCTGGCCGGCGGCTTCAACGACGTGCTGCGCCCCGGCTGCGACATCGACCGGGTCGAGCGGCTGCTCGGCCGCTGCGTCGCCGAGCTGCGCGCCACCGGCGCCACCGTCGTCCTGTTCACCAGCACCGACCCCACCCGCCGACTCGCGGGCAGCGCCCGGCTGCTGCCCGCCATCCTGCGGATGAAGGCCTTCGTGCAGGAGCTGGGCCGACAGGACGGCATCGTCGTGGTCGACCTCTTCTCCGCGCCCTGCTTCGACGACCGCCGGCTCTGGGCCGAGGACCGCCTGCACCTGTCGCCCGAGGGCCACCGGCGGGTCGCCGAGGGCGTGCTGGAGGCGCTCGGCCGCCCCGCCTCCTTCGACTGGCGCGCCCCGCTGCCCGTCGCCGCCCCGCCCGGCCTCGCCGCGCGGCTGCGGGCCGACGCCCGCTGGCTGCGCACCCACCTCGGCCCGTGGATCGGTCGCCGCCTGACCGGGCGCTCCTCCGGCGACGGCCGCCCGCCGAAGCGCGCCGAGCTGCTGCCGTACTCCTAGACCTCAGGTGCTCCGGCGCTCCGGTCCTCCAGTCCTGCGGTCCTCCGGCCCTCCCGCGTCGGGTCCAGGACCAGGCTCGCCATCGGGGAGCGGGTGGTCCAGCCGAGCGCGGTGTAGAGCGCCTGGCCGTCCGGCGTGCCGACCAGCACGCCGGTGCGCGCGCCCCGCTCGTGCGCGGCGGACTGCAGCGTCCGCATCACCAGGGCGCCCAGTCCGCGGCGGCGGAACTCCGGCGAGGTGGTGATCTGGTCCGGTACGGCCACCGGGCCGGCCAGACCCGCCTGGCCGCGGGCGGCGAGGTGCCCGGCGTCGGTGCGCACCAGGGTCCGCAGGACGCCGCCCCGCTCCCAGGTGGTCACGGTGAAGCCCGCCGGCGGCTCGGGCCGCGCGGGGGCGAGCGGGGTGCTCATCAGGAAGCCGGGCAGGTCCAGCCGCCACTGCGGGCCCAGCCAGGGGAGCACGGTGGCGTCCTCGGCGAACAGCTTCAGCCAGGTGTCGGGCGCGGTGGCGTTCCCGGCGACCTCGCGGACCTCGGCCTCGGTCGGTTCGGGCAGCACGTGCCGGCCCACCTCGCCGGAGGGCGCGCCGACGTCGATGCTCCAGCCCCAGGGCCGCTCCATCGGCTCGGCGGAGCCGCGCGAGACGACCCAGCCCGATATCCACATCCGGACCAGGTCCCTGACGTCCGGCTCCTGCATGGCGCACCCCCGTGTGTAATGGTCTCTCCAGCTCTACGCATATTACCGCCGGTGGGGATGGTCTGCCCAGTAGGATTTCCGGGTTCACGGCGCCGCCCCGGCGCCCGGCTGGAAGGACCCCGGAACGTGCGCGAGACCGAGTCGCCGCAGGCCCCCACGGCGGCCGCGCCGACCCCGCTGGTGTCCGACTGCGGCAGCTGCTTCGGACTCTGCTGCGTCGCCCTGCCGTTCTCCGCCGGCACCGACTTCGCCGTGAACAAGGCCGCCGGCAGCCCCTGCCGCAACCTGCGGACCGACTTCAGCTGCGGCATCCACGCCCGGCTCCGCGACAGCGGCTTCCAGGGCTGCACCGTCTACGACTGCTTCGGCGCCGGGCAGCGTGTCTCCCAGGTGACCTTCGGCGGCCGCAGCTGGCGCGAGGAGCCGGACAGTGCCGGGCCGATGTTCGAGGTCTTCCCGATCGTTCGGCAGCTCCACGAACTCCTCCGCTACCTCACCGAGGCGCTCACCTTCGAGGCCGCCCGCCCCGTCCACGACGAGCTGCGGCAGGCCCTGGCGGACACCGACCGGCTGGCCGGCGGCACCCCCGAGGAGATCCTCGCCGTCGACGTGCCCGCGCACCGCCGGCGGGTCAGCGAACTCCTGCTGCGCGCCGGTGAACTCGTCCGCGCCGAGGTGCCGCGCCGCCGGGACCACCGCGGCGGCGACCTCTTCGGTGCCCGCCTGCGCGGCGCAGACCTGCGGGGCGCCAACCTGCGCGGGGCGCTGCTGGTGGCCGCCGACCTCTCCGGCGCCGACCTCCGGCTCGCCGACCTGATCGGCGCCGACCTGCGCGACGCCAACCTGGCCGGCGCCGACCTCAGCACCGCCCTCTTCCTCACCCAGACCCAGCTGCACGCCGCCCGCGGCGACGCCGCCACCCGCCTCCCGGCCGGGCTCACCCGTCCCGCCCACTGGGCCACCACGGCGGTGCCGGTGCCGGTGGCGGCCCCGGCGTCCGGGCGCCGGCCCTCCGGGTCCGGCAAGGGCGGTGGCCGGCCGGCCCGAGGGCGTCGCCGCTGACGACGTGACCTCCGGGTCCGTGGGCGCCTCCGCGTCCTCCGGGCTCCCCGGGTCCTCCGGGTCCGTGGGGGTCCTCCGGGTCCGTGGGGGTCCTCCGCGTCCTACTGGCCGACCCGGCCGTCGATGCACTCGCGCAGCAGGTCGGCGTGCCCGCAGTGGCGGGCGTACTCGTCGATCCGGTGCACCAGCAGCTCGCGGACCGCGACCCCGTGCTTCCCGGGCCGCTCGCCCAGGTCCGGGAACCCGGCGAGCAGGGCGTCGGTCGCGGCCTGCTCGCGCTCCAGGTCCCGGAAGGCGGCCTCGACCACCGCCGGCTCGGCCACCGCCCCGTCGAAGTCCGCGTCGCCCGGGCCGTACAGCTTCGGCGGCCGCTCGCCGTCCGTGACCCAGCTGCGCCAACCCCGCTCCACCTCGGCCAGGTGGCGGACCAGCCCGAGCAGCGACATCGTCGACGGCGGCACCGAGCGGCGGGCCAGTTGCTCGGGGTCGAGGCCCTCGCACTTCATCCGCAGCGTCAACCGGTAGTTCGTCAGGCAGTCGTTCAGGGCGCCGAGTTCGCCGTCCGGACTCGGCCCGTCGCTGTTGCGCGGGTCGTCGTCCGGATCGGCCCACATGTCGGGGTGGACGGTCGCCTCGGTCCATCGCGTGGGTCGATCGGTCATGACCGCATCGTCGCGCCTCGCTCCCCGTTTCCGCCAGCGGGTTATCGCCGGCGCCGCGTCAGCGGGACGGGCGGCGAAGCGATTGCCGGCGAGGGGGGTTCCGGAGAGGGGGTTCCGGCGAGGGGCCTTCCGGCGGCGGGGGCGCGGCGGGCGAGTCCGCGCGGCGTCAGCCGGTCAGCAGCCGGGCGCGCAGGGCATCGACCTGGCCGCGGTCGATGCCGACGGTGCCGGTGAGGTAGCCCTCGACCGAGCCGTGGCGGGCGGCCAGGTCGGCCAGGGTGAGCCGGATGACCGCCTCCGGGGCGCGCCCGTAGCCTGGCCAGCGCAGGGTGCGACCGGGGTGGGCGGCGTGCCAGTCGGCGACGAGCTGCGGGGTGGCGAGCTCGGTGAGGGCGAAGTCGGCGGCGATGTCGTCCTCGGCGACGCCGAGCAGGGTGAGCAGCAGGGCGGCGATGAGACCGGTGCGGTCCTTGCCGGAGGCGCAGTGGAAGACCACGGGGGCGTCGGCGGCGGCGATCACGTCCAGGACCTGGCGGATCTCCTTCACCCCGTCCTCGGCGACCTCGGCGAAGCGGTCGGCGAGGTAGCGCCAGGGGTCGAGCTCCGGGTCGATCTCGGCCTGGTCGTACGGGCGGTGCTCGATCGACAGGTTGTGGTACTCCAGTCCGTCGAACTCCGGGACCCGGCCCTTGGCGCCGATCTCCCACGGGTAGCGGAGGTCGATCACGGTCCGGACGCCGAGGCCCCGGAGCCGGTCGAGGTCGGCGGGCGAGGAGAGCTTGCCGAGCGAGTCGGAGCGGTAGAGCAGGCCCCACCGTACGGTCCGCCCGCCGGCGGCCGGATAGCCGCCGAGGTCGCGGAAGTTGTGCAGGGCGTCGAAGGCGAGGTGACGTGTGGTCATGCCCGGCACTCTAGGCCAGGGGCGTCGGCCGGTGAGGGGCCGGCGGCAGCCCCGGGAGAGGAGGTCGAAGGCGCGGGTGGCGTCGCGGGCGGCCTCGGCGTGCAGGTCGTCGGCGGTGCGGCCGTCGTCCTGGTGGCGGCGCCGGTTGTGCGGGGCGAGGACGCGCTGGGCGGCGGTGACCCAGGGCGGCCGGGCCCGGCGTAGGCGGGGTGGCGGAGCGGATCAGGAGGAGGCCCGGCGTGCCCGGCGGGCGGTGACCTCGATCTCGATCCGCATCCGGGGGTCGGCGAGCCCGCACACCTGCATCGTGGCGGCCGGGCGGACCGCACCGAAGCAGCGGCGCAGCACCGGCCAGCAGGGCTCGAAGTCCGCACGCTCGGGCAGCAGGTAGCGCACCCGGACCACGTCCGCGAAGCCGCAGTCCGCCTCGGTCAGCGCTGCCTCGATGGTGCGCAGGCACTGCTCGGCCTGCTCCACCACGTCCTCGGAGATGGTCATCGTGGTGTAGTCGAACCCGGTCGTCCCGGAGACGTGCACCCAGTCGCCGTCCACCACGGCCCGGGCGTAGCCGATCTGTTCCTCGAAGGTCGAACCGCTGAGGATCGCGCGTCGCTCTGTCATGCCGGGAACGCTAGGTGAGCTCCGGAGATACGTCCAACACTCCTGGCGGGGCGATCTGATATCCCTGGCGGTATGGAGCGTCCCGAACTCCCCCTGCCGCAACTGCACGCCTTCGCCGTCCTCGCCGAGGAACTGCACTTCGGCCGCGCCGCCGCCCGCCTGGGCATCGCCCAGCCGCCGCTGAGCCAGCGGATCCGGCGGCTGGAGGACAAGGTCGGCCACCCGCTGTTCCGCCGTGACCCCGGGGGCGTCACCCTGACCCCGGCCGGCCGGGAACTCCTGCCCGCCGCACGCCGGGCGCTCACCGACCTCGCGGACGCGCTGGCCGCCGCCCGCGCCGTCGGCAGCGGCGAGGCCGGCCGGCTGCGGATCGGGTTCTCCGCCTCCCTCGCCCTCACCGTCCTGCCCGGACTCCTGAACACCTTCCGGCGGCGCCACCCCGCCGTACGCCTGGACATGCGCGAGATGACCAGTGCCCCGCAGCTCACCGCACTGCGCGAACGGACCATCGACGTCGGCTTCCTGCGCGAACCGCCGGCGGACCGGCCGGACCTGCGCTTCCGTACCCTCCTCACCGAGCCGTTCGTGGCGGTGCTGCCGGCCGGCCACCCGCTGGCCGCCCAACGGGCCGTCCGCATCGAGCAGTTGGCGCAGGAGCCGTTCGTGCTGCTGCCCCGGGAGGACGGGCCGCAGCTGTACGACCGGATCACCGGTCTGTGCGCCGACGCGGGCTTCACCCCGACGATCGCGCAGCACGCGGTGGAGTGGCAGACGGTCTGCGCCCTGGTCGGCGCCGGCCTGGGCGTCTCCCTGGCCCCGGCGAGCATCCGACGGATCCGACTGCGCGGCGTGGCCTTCCGCCGGACGGAGCCCGAGGGCACCCGGACCCGGGTCGCCGTCGCCTGGCGCACCGACGACCCCGACCCCCTGGTGCGCCACCTGCTCGCCGCCGCCACCGAGACGCTCCCGCCCAGGACGTAGGGGCCGTCCTCGTCCGCGGGCCGGCTCCCCCGGCCCAGGCCGGGAAGTGCGGTGGAGCCCGTACCTCGCCGCGTGGTCGCCCGTCGCCGACGCCCTCCGGGTCGCCAGCCGGGAGGTGGCCCCAGCCCGGCCTCCCGGGGGGGCAGCTGTCGGGCGGCGTCGGTGGTGGGTGTCCCGGCGGCTCGGGGCGGGGTGTCAGGCGCTGCGGTTGGCGAGGACTTCGCGGACGACGTGGCGGGCGTTGGCGGTCCGGGCCTGGTCGGTGTGGCGGTAGTACGGGATCGTCACCAGGGCGATCGAGAAGGCCCAGGCGCGGCCGCGGGCCCACATGGCGTCGTCGGCGCGCAGGGCGGCGCGGAAGGCGGGGCGGGCGGCGGCGGGCAGCAGGTTCCAGGCGGCGATCAGATCGGCGGTCGGGTCTCCGACTCCCATCAGGGCGAAGTCGATGACGGCGGCGAGTCGCCCGGTGCGGGAGAGCAGCAGGTTGCCGGGGGTGAGGTCGCCGTGCATCCAGACCGGCGGCCCCGCGTAGTCGGGGAGTTGAAGTGCCTTGTCCCACACGGCCGTTGCCGCGACGGTGTCGATCGAGCCGGCCAGCTGGGCGATGGCCGCGCGGGTCGCGCCGTCCCGGGAGGCGAGCGGGACGCTGCGGTGGCCGGCCGGGGCACCGGTCGGGTCGACGGCGCGGAGGGCGTTGACGAAGCCGGCCAGGTCGCGGGCCAGTGCGCCGGGTGCGGCCAGGGCACCGACCGTCGGGTTGGTGCCGTCGATCCAGCGCAGCACCGACCACTCCCAGGGGTAGCCGGCGGCGGGCCGGCCGAGGGCGAGCGGGGCGGGGACCGGCAGCGGCAGTCGCGGTGCCAGCCTGGGCAGCCACTGGTGCTCCCGCCGGACGTCCCCGGCCGCCCACGCCATCCGGGGCAGCCGGACGGCGAGTTCGGGCCCGAGGCGGAACATCGCGTTGTCCGTCCCGGCGGAGCCGACCGGGGTGATCGGGAGGCGCTCCCACTGCGGGAACTGCGCGGCTATCAGACGTCTCACCAGGGCCGCGTCGACCACCGGCTCGTCGGGGTGCATCCGGGTGGCAGCGCACATGCCCGGCAGCGTACAGCGCCGGTCGTTTCCGTTCAGCCGTATTCCGGAACTGTGCGCAGCCCTGTCCTACGGCATGGTGACCGGTCTGCAGACCGCGGGAGAGCGCCGGGCCCTGCGCGCGGCCCTGGCGGCGCTGCTGAGCGTCCCCGGCTCCTCCTGCCGGACGATCCACCGGATCCAGGCCCGCCAGGTGACGCAGTACCGCACCACCAGCGGCAGCGGAGGCAGCAGCAGCGGCGGCACCGCGCAGGGGGCCTTTCGACGACCAGGGCTCCGGACCGGCCACCCGCCGCCGGCAGATCGCCCACGCGGGCTTCCGCTACGGCGGCGAGGTCGACGCCGTCCGGGACGGCCCGGACCGGATCCGGTCGACGAGCGAACAGCCCGACGAAGGTGATCGACGTGGCCGCCGACGGCCGGCCCAGGGCGTCGCTCACGCCGGAGTGACCCGCGGCCGGTGGTCGCTCACGCCGGCGAGACGCGCGCTCCGACGGTGACCCGCACCCCGATCGTGCCGCCCTTGCCGAACCGCAGCACGTTCGCGGTCAGCGCGATCGCGCACAGCAGCCCGTACTTGCGCCGCAGCAGCTTGCGGTAGGCGGGCGCCCGGTGCGGGTCGAGGACGGCGGTGGCCGGGACCTGCGCGCCGAGCAGGTTGCCGCGGATGTCGCTCGGGCCGACCAGCACGTCCGTGCGGTTCCGCAGACGCTTGACCTTGCCGGTCTTCGTCACGGTGGTGAAGACCAGCGCGTCGCCGTCCCGCGCGACCCAGACCGGAGTGGCCACCGGGGTGCCGTTCTTCCGATAGGTGGTGAACAGCAGGTACTTGGCGGCGGCGAGTCGCTCCAACTCGGCGGCTGCGTCCAGAGTGTCCATGCCCGTCAGCCTAGGAAGCCGCACCTGGGCATCACTTGAGCCTTCGTGGGGCCGCGCCGGGTCCGCCGCGAGCGGCATCGAGTCCGCCCCGAGCCGCCCCGAGCCGCTGCGATCCGCCGCGATCCGCCGCGAGCCGCGTCGAGTCCGCCGCGCCCCGCCGCGTGACCGTCCGGATTCCGCCCGGACTCCGCGCCCGGCCCGCCCGGAACCGCCGGCCGGGCCCGTCGGCCGGGCCCGCCGCTCCCGGCCGGCGTTCCGGCCGCCACGCCCGGCCGCCGCGGGTGCGGCCGGGCGCCGTCGTCGGCACCTGCCAGAATGCAGGGCGTACGGCGAACGCACTGAAGGAGAAGGTGACCGGCTTCGTGACCACGCCAGTCGAACAGGTGGCCCGGCAGGCCCAGCAGGCGATCGAGCGCAAGATCGCCGAGGAACTGGGCGTCCGCGAGGGGCAGGTGAAGGCGGCCGTCGACCTGCTCGACGGCGGTGCGACCGTCCCCTTCGTGGCCCGCTACCGCAAGGAGGTCACCGGCTCCCTCGACGACGCCCAGCTGCGTGCCCTGGAGGAACGGCTGCGCTACCTGCGCGAGCTGGAGGAGCGCCGGGCGGCCGTCCTGGAGTCCATCGAGTCCCAGGGCAAGCTGGACGACGCGCTGCGCGCCCGGGTGCTGGCGGCCGACTCGAAGGCCCGCCTGGAGGACATCTACCTGCCGTTCAAGCCGAAGCGGCGCACCAAGGCGCAGATCGCCCGCGAGGCCGGGCTGGAGCCGCTGGCCGACGCCCTGCTCGCCGACCCGACCCAGGACCCGGCGGCGCTGGCCGCGCAGTACGTCAACGAGTCGGTGGCGGACGGCGCCGCGGCGCTGGAGGGCGCCCGGTCGATCCTGGTCGAGCGCTTCGGCGAGGACGCCGACCTGGTCGGCTCGCTGCGCGAGCGGATGTGGAGCCGCGGCCGGCTGGTGGCCACCGTCCGCGAGGGCAAGGAGCAGGACGGCGCCAAGTTCGCCGACTACTTCGACTTCGCCGAGCCGTACACCAAGCTCCCCTCGCACCGCATCCTGGCGATGCTGCGCGGCGAGAAGGAGGAGGTGCTCGACCTCGAACTCTCACCCTACGACGGCGAGTCCGACGGGGACCTGCCCGGGGAGAACGACTACGAGCAGCGGATCGCCGCCCGCTTCGGGATCGCCGACCGCGGCCGCCCGGCCGACAAGTGGCTCGTCGACACCGTCCGTTGGGCCTGGCGGACCCGGATCCTGGTCCGGCTCGGCATCGACCTGCGGGCCCGGCTGCGCGCCGAGGCCGAGGACGAGGCGGTGCGGGTGTTCGCCGCCAACCTGCGCGACCTGCTGCTCGCCGCCCCGGCCGGCACCCGCGCCACCATGGGCCTGGACCCGGGCTTCCGCACCGGGGTGAAGGTCGCCGTGGTGGACGCCACCGGCAAGGTCGTCGCGTACGACACGATCTACCCGCACCAGCCCGCCAACAAGTGGGACGCGGCCCTGCACACCCTGGCCGTCCTGGCGAAGAAGCACGACGTCGACCTGGTCGCGATCGGCAACGGCACCGCCTCCCGGGAGACCGACAAGCTCGCCGAGGACCTCATCAAGCGCCACCCGGAGCTGAAGCTCACCAAGGCGATGGTCAGCGAGGCCGGCGCCTCGGTCTACTCGGCCTCCGCCTTCGCCTCGCAGGAGCTGCCGGACCTGGACGTGTCCATCCGCGGTGCGGTCTCGATCGCCCGCCGGCTGCAGGACCCGCTGGCCGAACTGGTCAAGATCGACCCCAAGTCCATCGGCGTCGGCCAGTACCAGCACGACCTGAGCGAGGTGAAGCTCTCCCGCTCGCTGGACGCCGTGGTCGAGGACTGCGTCAACGCCGTCGGCGTGGACGTCAACACCGCCTCGGCACCGCTGCTCACCCGGGTCTCCGGCATCACCGGCACGCTGGCCGACAACATCGTCGCCCACCGCGACGCCAACGGCCCCTTCCGCACCCGCAAGCAGCTCAAGGACGTGGCCCGGCTCGGCCCCAAGGCCTTCGAGCAGTGCGCGGGCTTCCTGCGCATCCCCGGTGGCGAGGACCCGCTGGACGCCTCCAGCGTGCACCCCGAGGCCTACCCGGTGGTGCGCCGCATCCTGGCCGCGACCGGCGGTGAGCTGCGCGGGCTGATCGGCAACGGCGCCGCGCTGCGGGCGCTGAGGCCCGCCGACTTCGCCGACGACACCTTCGGCGTCCCGACCGTCACGGACATCCTCGGCGAGCTGGAGAAGCCGGGCCGGGACCCGCGCCCGGCGTTCCGCACCGCGACCTTCAAGGAGGGCGTCGACAAGATCGGCGACCTGGAGGTCGGCATGGTGCTGGAGGGCGTGGTCACCAACGTCGCCGCCTTCGGGGCCTTCGTGGACGTGGGCGTCCACCAGGACGGCCTGGTGCACGTCTCGGCGCTGTCCCGGACCTTCGTCAAGGACCCGCGCGAGGTGGTGAAGCCCGGCGACATCGTGAAGGTCCGGGTGCTCTCGGTGGACGTGCCGCGCAAGCGGATCGGGCTCACGCTGCGGCTGGACGACGAGGTCGGCCGCGAGCGCGGCGGCCAGGGCGGCGAGCGCGGGGGGCAGGGCGAGCGCCAGGCCCGCCCGCCGCGCCAGGAGCGGCGCGGGGGCCAGGGCGGTCAGGGTGGACGCGGCGGTCAGGAGCGGCGCGGCGGTCAGGGCGGCCAGGGCGCTCAGGGCGGACGCGACCGGGGCGCCGGCGTGCCGCCGGCGAACAGCGCCATGGCGGACGCGCTGCGCCGGGCCGGCCTGGCCGGGGGCGGCGACGCCGGCTCGGGCGACCGGCGTTCCGGGCGGCGCTGAGTCCGCAGGGACGGACCACGGCCCGCGTCCGGTGGACGCCTCGCGCGTCCACCGGACCCGGGCCGTGTCGCGCCCTTCGGGCGGTCAGGCCAGGATCTTGGCCTTGGCCTGTTGGTACTCCTCCTCGGTGATGGCGCCCTTGTCCTTCAGGTCCGCCAGTCTCGCGAGGTCGTCGACGTGGCTGCGGCCACCGGCGCCGCCGTCCGGTCCGGACGCGGCCGCGTCCCGGATGTAGGACTTGAACGCGGCCTGCGCCTCCTGGGCCTGTTCGATGTCGCGCTTGGTCATCGACTGCCCCCGGGCGATCAGGTAGACCAGGACGCCGATCAGGGGCAGGAGGATCACCAGGACCAGCCAACCGGCTTTGCCCCAGCCGCTGAGGTCGTGGCTGCGGAAGATGTCCGTGATGATCTTGAACAGCAGGAAGAACCAGAGCACCCAGAGGAACAGCTCCAACATCGTCCAGAAGATGTTGAGCAGCGGGTAGTCGGTGCCGGCCAGGAGAGAGGTGTCCATGGCTGAGTCATATCACCGCAAAAAGGACATCGCTCCCCGCTGCTCAGCCATCCCAGTGATCTTCGGCCCGGCCCGGAATACCCCGCCCGGAACACCCGCCCCGAGATGGCCCACCCGGAGTAGCGCACCCGGAACACCCCGCCCGGAGCACCCCGCCCGGAAGACCCCGCCGTCCAGGCGTTCCGCAGCCCGGGACGGCTCAGCCGCGTCCGGCGCGCCGCCGGAGCTCCACGGCCAGCTCGATCAGCTCGCCCCACCAGGCGTCGTGCCCGCTCAGCAGCAGCCGCCGTGCCTCGGCGGCCGGGACGGCGCGGACCTCGACCACCTGCTCGCCGTCCGCCGGGTTGGTCGGCGAGGAGTCCAGCGCGACCTCGCCCCAGCCCCACAGCCAGGCCTTCTCCGGGTGCGGCTGCCACGGCCGGTACGGCACCGGGTCGTCGGTGCGGCAGCGGTGCGCGCCCAGCCAGCCCGGCTCGCCGAGCAGCCGGGCGCCCGCCTCCTCGCGCAACTCGCGCTCCAGGCAGCGGGCGACGCTCTCGTCCTGCTCCCGGGTGCCGCCGGGGAGGAACCAGTGGTCCCGGTCGTCCCGGCAGAGCACCACGTCGCCGTCCGCGAAGCCGACCAGGTGGATGTTGGTGACCAGTGCGTCCGGCGGCAGCTCGGTGGAGAACTGCGCGTCGTACCGTCCCCAGCTCCAGTACTGCGGGGCGTGCAACGCGGGGAAGCGGGCGGCGAGTTCAGCGGCTCTGGCAGAGGTGTCCGTGCGGTCCGTGGTATCGGTCATTCGGTGATCGTAGTGCCGGCCGGGAAACGCCGGGGGGCGGTCGGATGGACGAGGGCGATGTCGGAGGTGGAGATGGCGCGCGGCCGGCGCGGGCGCGGCGTGGCGGCCGGGGCGCCGACCCAACTCCCCAGCGAGATCTCGGCGGTGATGCCCGGGCCGAAGCCGGCGAGCAGTCCGCAGGTGCCCTCGGGCACGCCGCCGTCGGCGAACAGCCGGGCGAGGGCGTCGAAGACCACGGCGCTGGCGATGTTGCCGCGTTCGGTGAGCGTCGCGCGGCTGTGGCGGAAGGCGGCCGGCTCCAGGTGGAGGAAGCGGCACAGGTCGTCCAGGATCCGCGGGCCGCCGGCGTGCACGATGTAGAAGCCGAGCCCGGAGACGTCCCAGCCGTGTTCCCCGGCCAGGCCGCGCAGCGCGGGTGCGAGCAGCTCCATCGTGCCGGGCACCCGTTTGTCCAACTGGAAGTGGAAGCCGGTGTCCTTCACCCCGTACGAGATCCAGTTCTCGGTGCCCGGGACGAGGTGCGAGCCGTTGCGCTCGATCTGCACGCCGCGCCCGCCGCGGTCGCGCATCACCACGGCGGCCACCGCGTCGCCGAACAGCCCGTTGGAGAGCAGCGAGCCGACGGAGAGGTCGGTCGGCTGGTAGCAGAGCGAGCAGAACTCGCAGGCGACGATGAGCACGTTGGCGCCCGGGTAGCCGCGGCAGAAGTCGTGCGCGCGGTTGACGGCGGCGCCGCCGGCCGCGCAGCCCAGCTGGGCGATCGGCACCTGGCGGGTGTCGGAGCGGAACCCCATGGTGTTGATCAGCCAGGCGGTCATCGACGGCATCATGAAGCCGGTGCACGACACGTAGACCATCAGGTCGATGTCCCGGGCGGTCAACTCGGCGTGCGCGAGGGCCCGTTCGACGACCTCCGGGACGCGCCGCTTGGCCTCGCGCTCGTACACCTCGTTGCGGACGGTGAAGCCCGGGTGGGTGAGGGTCCGCTCGATCGGCTGGACCAGGTGCCGGGTCCGCACCCCGGTGTTCTCGATCAGCCGCAGGGCCAGGCCGAGTCGGGGGTGGCCGGCATGCAGGGTGCGGGCGAGGTCGAGGGTCTCGTCGAGGGTGATGACGTGCTCGGGCACGGCGATGGCGGGGCGGCAGAGTGTGGCCATGGGTGAGGGTCTCCCCGGTGCGGGAACGGTGGGGTGGTGGGGGAGGGGACTACCAGGCCACCGGCAGGGCGCGCGGGAAGCGCCAGATCGAGCCGGAGTTCCAGTCGAGTTCGTCGGGTTCGACGGCCAGCCGCAGCTCGGGGAAGCGCCGCAGCAGGGTGCCGATGGCGACCTGCAGCTCCATCCGGGCCAGGTGCGAGCCGAGGCAGTGGTGCTGGCCGTAGCCGAAGGCCATGTGGGTGGGCGTGCCGCGGGAGAGGTCCAGCTCGTCGGGGCGCTCGTACACCGACGGGTCCCGGTTGGCGGTCAGGTAGGAGACGTGCACGGCCTCGCCGGCCCGGATCAGGGTGCCGCCCAGCTCGACGTCCTCGGTGGCCACCCGGGCGATGCCGACGCCCTGGCGGAACGGGATGAAGCGCAGCAGCTCCTCCAGGGCCCGCGGCAGCATGTCCGGCTGGGCCCGGAGCTTGGCGAGCTGTTCGGGGTGGGTGAGCAGGGTGTAGGTGATGTTGCCGAGCTGGTAGGTGCTGGTGTCGTGGCCGGTGACCAGCAGGACCATCGCCATGACCGTCAGCTCGTCGGGGTCCAGCAGCTCGTCGCCGTCGCGGGCGGTGGCGAGCGCGCTGATCAGGTCCTCGCCGGGGCGCGCCCGACGGGCGGCGGTCAGCTCGCTGAAGTAGCCGCGCAGCGCGGCCTTGGCGGCCTCCTGGCCCGCCCGGCTGTCCGGGCCCATCCGCATCATCGCGACGGCGTGGCCGCGCAGTTCGGGGCGGTCGGCCTCGGGGATGTCGAGCAGCTCGCAGATGGTGGTCAGCGGGAGCCGGTCGGCCAGGAAGCGCATCAGGTCGGCGGGGGCGCCGTGCTCGGCCATCTCGTCGTAGTAGCCGTCGACGGTCCGCTGGGTGCTCGGGCGCAGCCGCTCGACCTGGCGGTTGGTGAAGCCCTGGGCGACCAGCCGGCGCAGCCGGGTGTGGCCGGGCGGGTCCATCAGGTTGATCGCCTCGGCCTGGGCGATCGGAGCGGGCGTCATCCGCGGCAGGTCGCGGCCGATGCCCGCCGCGCGGCTGAACCGGCGATCGGTGGTGACCACCCGGACGTCCTCGTAGCGGGTGGCCAGCCAGGCCTCGCCCTCGCCGTACGGGAGCCGGATCCGGGCGACCGGGGCCTCGGTGAGCAACCGCTTGAGGAGGGGGTCGAACTCCAGGCCGTCGGTGTGGTGGAAGGGGCAGTCCCACACGGGGGCGGTGGTGGTCACGGGCCTGTCCAATTGTCCTCGTCCTGCCGGGGAATGCCGCGCCCGGGGTGGTTCCTCGGTTCGGCGCGGACATGCCGATGTTCCCCCCAAGAACGGGCAAAAGGGTGGATCGGGCGGGGAGTTAGCTCTAATGAGTGAGCTGGCTGATTGTCATGCGAACCGTCTCCTCCGGTGGATGAGTTGAGGCTGGTTCCCGCGGGACACAGCGGTCCGGGGGGAACCGCCCGGCGACCGTCGGCGTCCCAACTGCCGCTGGAACCACGGCGATCGCGGAGCTCCTACGTGGGGGAGGGCGCCGCGGGCGGGGGACGGGGCGTCGGCACGGGAGGCGCCGCGGGCGGGGGACGGGGCGTCGGCACGGGAGGCGCCGCGGGCGGGGAGGCGCCGTGAGAGCGGGAGAGACTGTGAGAGGGGGAGACGCTGTGAGAGGGGGAGACGCCGTGAGAGGGGGAGGAGGGGCCGTGTCGCTGCTCAGGACACCGGGACTGGGCCGCCGGGTGGCGGTCACCGTCGGCGGGATCGCGCTGTTCCGGCTCGGGCAGAGCCTGCCGCTACCGGGCGTCGACCCGGTGGTGCTCGGGCGGGTCGCGGACGCGGCGCTGCCCGGCGACCAAGTGCGCGGCCTGACGGACCTGGTCACCGGCGGCGGGCTGTACCGGCTGGCGCTGCTCCCGTTCGGCGTGCTGCCGTTCCTGCTGGCCCGGGTGCTCGTCCCGGCGCTGGCCCGGCTGCACCCCCGGCTCGCCACGCTGCGCGCGGGGCGCCCGGGGCTGCTCCTGCTGCAGCGCCGGACCGCCCTCGCGCTCGGCCTGCTCGGCGGCCTCGGCCTCGCCCTGGTCGCGGAGGGCGGGCACCTGCTCCCCGGCGCGGCCGCCGGGGACGGCGTACTGCGGCTGCACGGGGCGCTCGCCGTCGCCGTGCTGACGGCCGGTGCCGCGGCGGGCGCGGCGGCGCTGCTGCCGCTCCTGCGCTTCATGGACCGGCACGGGCTGGGCGACGCGATCGCGGTGCTGCTGTTCGCGCAGGTCCTCGCCGTCCTGCCCGGCCGGCTGTGGGACGTCCGGGAGCGGGCCGGGTACGGGGGGTTCGCGCTGGCCCTGGTGGCCGTGCTGGCGGGCCTGGCGGTGACGACGGCCCTGGTGATCGCCGGGCGGGTGGCCGAGCGGCGGGTCGAGTTCCGCTACTCGGCGATCGGGCGCGGGGCCGCCGGCGAGCGCCGCCACCTGGCGCTGGTGCTCAGCCACCGGGGGTTCGTCCCGGCGGTGGCCGCCGCGCTGCTGCTCGCGCCGCTGCGGCTGCCATGGCTGCCGTACCTGGTCCTGCTGTTCCTCCTCGCCGCCGCCGGGGCCTGGCTCGCCGTCCGGGCGGGCCGGTCCGTGCTGACCGGCGACACCGGCGCCCTGCTGCGCACCCGCGCGTACGTCCCCGGGGTGGAGCCCGGCGCGGCCACGGTCGCCTACTTCGCCGCCGTCCGCGGGCGGCTGGCCGCCGCCGAGGTGCTCGGCACCGGGCTGGTCGCCGTGCTGCCGTCGCTCCTGGTGGCGGCTCTCGGGGGCGGGGAGGCCGATGGCTACGGCTTCGGATACGGATACGGCTACGGCTTCGGATACGGCTTCGGCTTCGGCTTCGGTGGTGCGAGCGTGCTGGTGGTGGGCGGGGCGGCGATCGACGCGGTGGGGTCGGTGATGCGGAGCGTGCAGACCCACCGGATCAGGCGGCACTATGCGCCGTCCGCCTGACGCGGCGTCAACGACTGCTGTTCGACGGCCTATCATCACGCCATGCCCACCGCTGAGCTGATCCGCATCGTCTCCCGCTCCTCGCCCATGGCGCTCGCCCAGGTCGAGCGGGTCCGCGCCGAACTCGCCGCCCTGCGCCCCGGCCTGCGCACCGAGGTGGTGCCCGTCACCACGTCGGGCGACCGCTGGACCGGCGACCTCGCCCACCTGGGCGGCAAGGGCGCGTTCACCAAGGAGGTCGACGCGGCGCTGCTCGCCGGGGAGGCCGACGTCGCCGTGCACTGCCTGAAGGACGTGCCCGCCGACCGCCCGCTCCCCGCCGGTACGGTCTTCGCCGCCTACCTGCGCCGGGACGACATCCGTGACGCCCTCGTCCACCCCGGCGGCCTGACCCTGGCCGAGCTCCCGCCCGGCACCCGGATCGGCACCTCCTCCGTGCGCCGCACCGCACAGCTCGCCGCCACCCACCCGCACCTGGAGTGCGTGCCGATCCGGGGCAACGCCAACAGCCGGCTCGCCAAGCTGGAGTCCGGAACGGTGGACGCGTTGCTGCTCGCCGTCTCCGGTCTGGAACGGATCGGCGAGCAGGCGCGGATCACGGAGGTCCTCGGCATCGAGGCGATGTGCCCGCCCATCGGCGCCGGGATCCTCGTCCTGCAGTGCCGCGAGGACGACGCCGCGACCATCGAGGCCGTCACCACGCTCGGCCACCGGGACACCTGGCGCGAGGCGGCGGCCGAGCGGATGTTCCTGCACGTGCTGCAGGGCCACTGCAACAGCCCGATCGCCGGGTACGCCAAGGCCGAGGCGGACGGCCGCCTCTCGCTGCGCGGCCGGGTCTTCACCCCGGACGGCAAGCGGGTGCTGGACGCCCACGAGTGGGCGGGCGCGCTCAGCCCGGAGGACCTGGGGACCTCGGTGGCCCTGGCGCTCAAGCGGCAGGGGGCGCAGGAGCTGATCTCCTCGATCCCGCACTGACGGGATCCGGCCGGCCACCGGAGTCCGGGCGGCCACCGGAGTCCGGGCGGGAGCGAGGTTCCGGGCGGGCGCGTGTCGCGCGGTTCTGGCGGTGCCGGGCGGGCGCGTGTCGGGCGGGCGCGCGGGCGGGTGCGTGTCGTGCGGTTCAGGCGGTGCCGGGCACACGAATTCGGTCGGATGTGATCAGAACCGGACGGGTGGCTGCGGCGTCCGTTGAGAAGTGATCAGTGCGGTGCTCGGCGCGATGCCGATGTTCTGGCCCGGGCTGCTGCTCTCGCTGGCGCCCGCGGCTCTGTTCAACCGGCCGGTGGGACGGCTGCTGCGGGCCCACTGGGCGGTGGGCTTCCTCCTGCTGCTCGGCCTCGGCGGGGTGGTGGTGGCCACTCTGCTGCCGGAGGCGTTCCGGCTCTCCGAGGACGCCGTCCGGCACTGCACCGTCGCCGGCGGACGCCCGCGGTCGCCGTACGAGCTGCTGCACGTCCGGCACATCGAGCTCAAGCTGGCGACCTACGCCCCGGTCGGCTTCGCCGCCGCGCTGGCGGGGACGAGGCGACGGGCGGCCGTCGCACTGCTCGCGGCGGCGGCGCTGCCGTTCGCGGTGTCCACGGTGCACTACGCGCTGCCGGCGATCGGGCGCAGCTGCGACGTACAGGACGTCTGGGACGGGGTGCAGGGGATCGTCCTGGGTGCGGCGGCGGGCCTGCTGGTCGGTCCGCTGGTACGGACGGTGGCCCGGCAGCCCTGGCGCCGGGCGGCCTGAGGGGCGGTCAGCGCTCCCGGGGACGCCGCCAAGCAGGGGGGGAACGGCCGGGCGACGGCGGCGACCGGTCGGGCGTCGGAGGGGCGGGTGGCCGGGTCGGCCGCGCGGCCTCGGTCGTGGGCGAGCACCTGCCGGACGGCCTCACCGACGGCCGTCAGCTCCCCGGAGTCAGGATGACGACGGCGCCGAACGCCTCGTCTTGCTGCCGGTCGGCGGGGCCTCGGCCTGTCGACGGCCGGGGCCTGCTCGATCAGTCCGTGCCGGGCCGGCCGCACGTCCCGTCCCCGTCCCCCGGAGAAGCCCCGTGTCCCCGGGACACGGCGGCGGGCTCCGTGCACGCGTCGGCCGGGACCTCGCCGTAGGCCGGGCGGGAGCGGTCGCCGACGGCGTTGTGCGGGTAGCTGTAGCCGGCTCCGGAGCGGGTCCTGCGGCCCGCCGCCCGGCCGCACCGACCGGCGCCCCGGTCCTGGCGGAGATCGGCGACGATCGGGCCCGCTTCGCCACCGTCCGATCCCTCAAGGCCCACGCGGGAAGCGCCCCCGTCACCAGAGCCAGCGGCAAGAGCTGCCAGGTCATGAGCCGGAAGGTGGAGGACCAAAGACCGGCCGCCGTCGGCTACGTCCGAGCCTTCGGCGCTCTCCCGGATCGCCGGGGCCAGAGCCCACGACGACCGCCGACGAGCAACCGGCGACCGGCACGTCGCGGCGCAACGCAACCTCGTCAAGAGGTTCGACGAATCAGTCGTCTTCCCTCCCGGGCATCCGCAGAGCCCGAAGCGGCCGCCCCTTGACGCTCATCCGCACGGGATGCCTTGTCGCTTCCGGCACACGATCGGTGTCGTGCGCGGCCGCCCGTGGCCGCGCCTGGGACACGGATCCCGTCGAAGACCTGGCCGAACCCGGTGGCGTCGGTGACATCCCTCGGGCTGAGCACGATCGACAGCAGCGGGCCCCGGCCGGTCCCGCGGTGGGCTGAGCACCCGAGGTCCGTGGGTCGGCGAGTGGCTCGGACCGTGCCGTGGGCCCCGTCCGAGTTCCCTTTGTGCGGGCGTCGGCGGTGTGCTGATGGGCCGGGTGACCGTGGAGCCGACGGCGACGGCCCACTCCATCCGGCCCTCCGCGTCATCGCGGATCTGGACGCGTTCCAACAGCGTCGCCCACGTCCAGTCCGCCTCCCCGCGGGCGAACCGCTCGTAGACGGACGGCCACGGCCCGTACCGCTCCGTGAGACCACGCCACGGAGCGGTACGGTCCGCAGCTGCCGCGGCTGCCGCAGCGCACCGTTCACCGCCTGCCGGTGATCACGCCACGTCCGTCCACTCGCCTCGACCTGCCACACGATCATTTGTCAGACGGGCCTTAGAGTGGCGCGGGTGACCGAGCCCGCGCACCTTGCCGCCGTACGGGAGTCGTACGACACCGTCGCCGCCGACTACCTCCACCGGGTCGTCCCGCCCGAGGGCATGGACCCGGTGTCCAGGGCGATGCTGGTCGCCTTCGCCGAGCTGGTCCGGGCTGCGGGCGGCGGCCCGGTCGCGGACCTCGGCTGCGGGCCGGGCCGGGTCACGGCGCACCTGGCCGGGCTGGGGCTGTCGGCCTTCGGCGTCGACGTGTCCGGCGAGATGATCGCGCTGGCCCGCCGCGCGTACCCCCGACTCACCTTCCACCAGGGCACGATGAGCGCCCTCGACCTCCCCGACGGCACCCTCGGCGGCATCCTCGCCTGGTACTCCGTCCACCACACCCCGCCCGAGCTGCTGCCCGCGCTGTTCGCCGAGTTCCACCGCGTGCTCGCCCCCAACGGCCTGCTCCTCCTCGGCGGCCACGCCGGCGATGCCCGCCTCCACCCGGCGACGGCCTACGGCCACCCGGTGTCGTTCGGCTCCTACCTGCTCCCAGCCGACCGTCTGGTCTCCCTGCTGGACGGGGCCGGCTTCACCGTCACCACCCGGTTGGAACAGCTGCGCCCGGACCGCCCGGACCGGTCCTACGTCAGCTTGCTGGCCGAGCCGCGCGCGTAGGAGGTCGGCCCGGCCGACTTCCTGTGCCACGAGCCCCGGGCGGGCCGCGTCCAGGGGGGCGAGTCAGCCCGGGCCGAGCGCGGGGTGATTCCTGACGTGAGAGCAGGGAGCCGCGGTGGTGCGCTCCTGACGCCCCGCGCGGGCGCCGACCGGAAGGCAGAAGGCTTCCGCGACCCCACGTGAACGCGCATGCTGACTGCGCCTGTGGGGCCGCCAGGGCTGCCACCGGAGCCCTCGCGGCCACGCTGACCGTCGGGGCCGGCCCGCCCGTCCTTGCCGCAGTGCCCAGCGCCACCAGCCCCTCGACCGTGGCGCCTTCCACTGTGAGGTCCGGCGCCACCGGGAGGTTCGAGGGCGCCTCGGCGGAGGACGGGAGCGGGCGTGGATAAGCGCGCCAGTTGTCGGTGCGGATCGACCTCGACGGGAGCGTCCAGCGGTATCGCCCGGGCTTCCCCGTCCCGCGCGCCACTGTCCAACTGGTCGACCACACCGGCTGACCGCAGTGCAACGGCAAGAACACCTTCGTCGCCGGGCTTGCCGTCGAGGCGATCACCGGCCACGGCTACGCCGACGAACTGCGCGAGCGGATCACCCGCCTCCTCCGACCTGCACGACACGTCCCTCCCGGACGCCGATGAGCCCCGCCGACCTGGAGCGCCTCATGGCGGCCCTCTTCCCGGGACGCCTCCTCCACTCGATCCAGCAGGAGAAACTCCGTCCCGGAGACGCCTCTCCAGCCGGGTAACCGCCGCTGCCCGGGCACGCGGCGTGCATGGGCATGAGCCTCGAACGCCTCCCGGTCGGCGGGACCGTGGCCTGGGGCAAGACTTGCTCCCGACGCGGCTCCTCCGGCGGAGTCTCTGCCGCCCCGGCCTCGCCCGGACGGTCGTTTGCTCGGTCGACCACATGCGCTCAACGGTGCGGAAACCCCGGCGTCCTCGGCCTGCTGACCTCCTCCGTTGGGCGCGTGACGTCCCACCGCACCCCTGCTCCCACGGCCAGCCCCACCCCCCAGGATCAGAATATGTAGACCAACCGTCATATTCGGTCCATTCGCCAGACCCAGCCGCGGGGGGGGGGGGGGGGGGGGGGGGGGGGGGGGGGGGGCGCGGGGGGGGGGGGGGAGGGGGGGGGGGAGGGGGGGGGGGTGGGGGGGGGGTGGGGGGGGGTCTGGTGCTCCCCCCCGCCCTGCGCCGCCC
>NZ_JBVJJY010000009.1:230546-334777 GCF_055585785.1 Kitasatospora sp. NPDC053308
ACACCAAACCCCCCCCACCCCCCCCCCCCCCCCCCCCCCCCCCCCCCCCCCCCCCCCCCCCCCCCCCCCCCCCCCCCCCCCCCCCCCCCCCCCCCCCCCGCGGCCCTGCTGCCAGAGGACATATGTGGACCGGTCGTCATATTCGCCGCTGCCCGTCCCCCGGCCGGCTCAGGAAGTCGGCCCGGCTGACTTCCTGCGTACCGCGCTCCGCCTGTCCGGCCAATCTGTAGACCGGTCGTCATAGTTGAGGCGGGTTGGGGTGTGCGCGGCCGCGCGAGAAGTCGGGCTGGTCGACTTCTGGTGCACGGCACGTTTTCGGGGGGTAGGTCTGTGGGCCGGTCCTCGTGGTCCAGCGCGCGCTGCGGTGTCGTCGCGTGAGAAGTCGGCTGGGCCGACTTCCTGTGTCCGGTGGTTCGCTGCTGCCCCGATGGATTCTGTAGACCGGTCGTCATAGTTGATGCGGGGCGGGGTGCGCGGCCGCGCGAGAAGTCGGGCTGGTCGACTTCTCGCGCGGCAGTTGGTTGGTTGGCGGGTGGGTCCGGGAGCCGGCCTCCCTATGCCAGGCCGCGTTTTGTGGGCTGTTGCGTGAGAAGTCGGGTGGGTCGACTTCTGACGCGCGGCGGCGTGGTTGCCCTCGACCGGAAATCTGTAGACCGGTCGTCATATTCGGTCCCGGCTGGCTCGGTGGGAGGGGCCTCAGGTGGGGGTGTTGGGGGCGAGGAGGGTGTCGGCGAGGCGTTCTGCGGTGGTGGGGTCGAGGGGGGCGTGGCCGAGGAGGAAGCGGTACCAGAACACCCCGTAGACCTGGTCGACGATCAGGTCGAGGTCGGCGTCCGCGGCCAGTTCGCCGCGTTCGAGGCCCCGGGCGAGGAGGTCGCGCAGGGCGGTGCGGCGGGTGGCGGTGAAGGTCCGCATGAGGTCGGCGAGGTGGGGGTCGCGGGCGGCTTCGCGGGCGAGAGTGCGCAGCGCGGAGGCGGTGGTGCTCCGCTGGGCGGCGTCGAAGGTGGTGGTGACGAAGGCGCGGAGGTCGGTGCGGAGGCTGCCGGTGTCGGGGCCTTGGACGTCCTGGTCGGCGCGGTCGGTGAGGGCGTCGAGGAGGACGGCGCCCTTGGAGGGCCACCACCGGTAGACGGTCTGCTTGCCGACGCCGGCCGTGCGGGCGATGGCGTCGATGGTGACGGGGGTGCCGTCCGAGTCGGCGAGGAGTTGCAGGGCGGCGTCGAGGATGGCCCGGTGGGCGGCTTCGTTGCGGCGGCGTCCGGTGTGCGGGCGGGTGGACGGGGTGGCCCGCTCGCTCTCCCGCCCCGGCCGGGGTTCGGTCTCGTTCATGGTCGCCCTCATCTCCTGCCCGGTTCGCCCGGCGTTCCTTGGCCTTCCCTTGACAAGACTATCAGTCTCGACAAACATCATTGCCGGAACCAGCAGTCTCGACAAGCTGAAAGGCCTCACCATGAGCAGCACTGCGTCAGACCTCTTCGCCGGACAGCGCGTCGTCGTGATGGGCGGCAGCTCGGGCATCGGCGAGGCGGCCGCCACCGCCTTCGCGGCGGACGGCGCCGAGGTCGTGGTCACCGGGCGCGACCGCGAACGACTGGACGCGGCCGTCGCCCGGATCGGCGGCAAGACCACCGGCCGGCAGCTGGACGCCGCCGATCCCGCCGCGGTGACGGCCTTCTTCGCGGAGGAGGCCACCGTGGACCACCTGGTGGTCGCGGTCAGCGGCGCGGCGGGCGGCGGCCGGTTCGCCCAGCTGGACCTGGCCGAGCTCGCGACCGGCTTCGACGCCAAGTTCTGGCCGCAGGTCCGCGTCCTGCAGGCGGCGCTGCCGCACCTGCGCGCGGACGGTTCGGTCACCCTGGTCACCGCCGCCTCCGCCCGCGCCGCGATCCCGGGCACCGCCGGGCTGGCCGCGATCAACGGCGCGCTGGAGGCGATGGTCCCGCCGCTGGCCGTCGAGCTGGCCCCGCTGCGGGTCAACGCCGTGTCGCCCGGCGTCATCGACACCCCGTGGTGGGACCGCGTCCCGGCCGAGCAGCGCGCCGCGCTCTTCGAGGGACTGGCCGCCACGACCCCGGTGGGCCGGGTCGGTCGCGCCGAGGACGTCGCCCGCGCGATCCACATGCTCGCGGCCAACACCTTCGTGACGGGCGTCGTCTTCGACTGCACCGGCGGGGCCAACCTGCCCACCGGGCGCTGAGCGTCCGTACGGCCCGGCCAGGGGGCGCACCGTGCCCCCGGCCGGGCCGTTGTCACGGGCTGCGGCTGCGGTTCGACCGTGAACGTTCCCGAGCTGATCCCGATCCGGCGTGAACCGGAAGGGCGCACCCGCACCATCGGCCGCTGGCAGGGCGGTCAGGTCTTCGCCTCCGTGACGGGGCCGGCCGGCCGGGGTGTTATGCCGTGCTGCACCGCTTCGACGCCGACGGGCGGCACCTCGCATCGAGCATCGAGGCCGCCGGCACGGGCGCCGAGGCCCGCCGGGTGCTGGAGGAGTGGCTCGGCGCCCTGCCCGGTCGCGAGTACGGGGACATCGCGATCGCGCCGTTCGAGGTCCGGGTCGACGGCGAGCTGTTCGGGCTCGTCGTGGAGGAGGACGTCGAGGTGGGGGGTGATGAGGTGGAGGACGTCGAGGTGGAGGATGTCGAGGTGGAGGAGGGCGAGGAGGACTACCGCTTCACCGCCGAGCTCCACCCCGACGGCCTGGGCTTCCACGCCCCCTGGTGCGGCTGCTACGACACGTGAGCCGTCACCACTCCGCCACCCGGTAGTCCTTGAGGAACACTCCGGACACCGGGTGCCCGGCCTCGCCCCGGACGATCGGGTCGTAGACGCGGGCCGCGCCGTCGACGATGTCCAGCGGGGTGCGGAAGCCGCGGGCGGCGATCCGGGCCTTCTTGGGCGCCGGGTTCTCGTCGGTGATCCAGCCGGTGTCGACGGCGCACATGTGCACGCCCTGCGGGACGAGTTCGGCCGCGCTGGTGCGGGTGAGCATGTTGAGCGCGGCCTTCGCCATGTTGGTGTGCGGGTGCCGGGAGGTCTTGTTGCGGACGGCGAACCGGCCCTCGACCGCCGTCACGTTGACGATGTACCGGGCGGGGTGCGGGGAGGCCAGGAGGAGCGGCAGCAGCCGGTCGCAGAGCAGCGCCGGGGCGAGGGCGTTGACCAGCTGGGTCTCCAGGATCTCGGCCGGGTCGAGCGAACCGAGCGTGGCGGACCAGGAGTTGGCGGGGGCGAGGTCGGGCAGCAGCCCGGCCTCGTCGGTCAGGTCGAGCAGGTTGCCCACGCCCGGGGGGAGTTGCGCCTGCCCGGTGAGCGGTCGGAACCCGGGGGCGTGCTCGATCGCCCGCCGGTCGGCGGCGGGCAGGACGTCCCGCTCGCCGGCGGCCAGCAGCGCGTACGACTCGGGCGGGCGGCGGAGCGTCTGCGCGGCGTTGTTGACGAGGATGTCGAGCGGACGTCCGTCCGCGCGCAACTGCTCCGTCAGGCCGAGGACTTGGCGCGGGTCGCGGAGGTCGATGCCGACCACGGTGAGCCGCTCCCACCACTGCGCGCTGCCCTCGGCGGCGCGGAAGCGGCGGACGGTGTCCTGCGGGAAGCGGCTGGTGACGATCAGCTCGGCACCGTCGCGCAGCATCATCAGCGCGAGCTGGAAGCCGATCTTGACCCGCCCGCCGGTGAGCAGCGCGCGGCGTCCGCGCAGGTCGGTGCGCAGGCTCCGGCGCGCGGTGTTGTCGGCAGAGCAGTCCGGGCAGAGCATGTGGTAGAAGCCGTCGACCTGGCGGTACGCCTGTTTGCAGACGTAGCACCTGCGGGGGACCAGCAGCTCGCCCACGGGCCCACCCGCCGGGTCGAGCGGGGCGTCCTCGCGGCGGTTCCGGGCGCCGGTCGCGGTGGTGGCGAGGAGGTCGGCGTCGCGGTCGCGAAGGGCCTGCCGCGACTCCTGGCGGCGGCGCTTGCGGCTCTCCATGACGAAGGAGGCGAGCTGCCGCTCGGCGTGCAGGCGGGTGTGGTCGTGCGGGGGGAGCGCGCGCAGCCGGCCGAGGGTGCGGCTGAAGGCGTCGAGTTCGGCCGCGCTGAGGCCGTCGGCGCACGCGGTGTCGCTCGTCGGATGGATGGTGATCAGGTGGTCGTGGTCGTCCCGGACCGTCATGTCCGCCCCCTCGTGCCGTACAGGTGGGAGGGACAGTAGCCGACGGTCCGGGGCGATGAGATGTCAATTTCCCCCGGCTGGTCAGCCGGGCGGCCAGCCAGGCGGTCAGCCGCAGTCGGAGGTGAGGGAGCCGACCCGGCGGCCGTCGAGTTCGTGCTCGCCGAAGCCGGTGAGCGCGAGTTCGTCCCCGCCGAGGTCCGGATCGTCGTTCAGGCGGACGATGCAGGCGAAGTCGTCGGGGAGCGGATTGACGGCGGGCAGCAGGTGGATCGGCGGCTCGATGTCGTCCGGCTCGCGCAGGTCGAAGCCGTCCGACGTGACGTGGGCGTCCTCGTCGAGCAGGACGCGGCCGGTCTGGTGCGGGCCTTCGAGGAGTCAGAGGTGGCCCTTGGGGCAGTCCGCGGGGCCGGTGGGGCCGGTGGGGGCGGCGTGGACGGCGTGGACGGCGGGGGCGGGGGCGGTGGCCGCAGCGAGGCCGGGCGCGGCGGCGGAAGCGAGGGCGGCGCGGAGCAGCCGGTGGTGCACGGGGGCTCCCGGCACGAGACGGTGACCGACGGTGTCGTCAACGTCACCGCATGCTGGACGGCCCCTGGGCGAACGGCCGGTGCGGCGCGGGCTTTCGGACACCTCGACGCGTGGGTGCCGACGGCCCCCTGGCCCGTCGGCACCCCGGAAGCGCTGCGGTTCAGCCCGCGTACCGCCCGAAGATCTTGGCGAACTCGTACGGCTGCTGCGGGATGTTGGTGCACTTGGACAGCGAGCCGCCGGTGCAGGCGTTGGCGTCCCGGGTGGCGTCCCAGAAGGCGAGCAGGCCGAGGTGGTTCTGCTGGGCGAAGGCCACCAACTGCTGGGCGGCTGCCTGGTTGTAGACCTGGTGGTCGTCGTTCTCGCCGATCATCGGGGTGACGCCGACCATGGACCACAGCTGGGCGTCGGTCTTCGCCGGGTAGAGCGCCTTGAGCTGGCCGAAGAGCGACTGGGCGGCCTGGACGGCGGCGTTGCCGTAGTCCGTCCCGCTGCGGTAGTAGTCCATCGCCATGATGTTGACGAGGTCGGTGCTCACCCCCGCGTCCCGGGCCGACTTGACGAGGGCGACGCCCTCGGCGGTCAGGCCCTCGGGCAGGACCGGCAGGGTGAAGGAGACCTTGAGGCCGGGGTGGGCCTGCTGCAGCCTCGCGAGCGCGGCGGAGCGGCGGTCGTTGGCGGCGGTGTCGGCGATCGCCGCGCCCTCGACGTCGAAGTCGACGTAGCGCAGGCCGTAGGCCTTCACCACGGCGTCGTACTCGGTGAACAGCGAGTCCACGGAGGTGCAGGCGGCGGCGAGTTCGGTGCCGCTGGCACCGCCGAAGGAGACCTTGACGTCCCCGCCGGCCGCGCGCAGCGCGTCGACCTGGTCCTTGGCCCACCCGGTGCGCGGGTCGTAGGCGTTGAACCAGCTGGCCTTGCAGCCGACGCCGGTGACGAAGCCCATCGTGTAGCCCTTGAGGTTGCCGGCCCTGGCCATGTCGGGCATGGACGGGGTGGGCCAGGCGCCCATGTCGATGTACGGGGCGACCGGGAGCGCGGCGTTCGGCGGCGGAGTCGTCGGCCCGCCCGTGGGCGTGCCCGTCGGCGTGCCGGTCGGGGTGGCGGTGGGCGTGCCGGTCGGGGTGGTCGGGGTGCCGCCGGGCCCGGTGAGGGCGATGTCGTCGGCCAGGTAGCCGCCCTGCCCGTACCAGCCGTGCAGGTAGACGGTGACGCTGGTGGTGGCCGGGCCGGTGGTGAAGCTGGTGGAGAGCTGCTGCCAGCCGGCGCCGCCCGGGGTCCAGGTGGCCGGGTCGGTGACACCGCTGCCGGTGGCGCCCAGGTAGACGTACTGGCCCTGCACCCAGGCGCTGAGGCGGTACGTGGTGTCGGGCCGGACACTGACGGTCTGGCCGCACTGCGCGGTGTCGCTGGTGCCCACCGCGCCCTTCAGGGCGTACGTCCCGCTGTGCGCGCCGGAGTCGACGACGCTGCCGGTGCCGGCGGAACAGCTCCAGGGGCCGAGGGTGCCGCTCTCCAGGCCGGCGTTGGCGAGCAGGTTGCCGTCGGCTGTCCCGGCGGCCCCGGCGTTCCCGGCGAGGGCGGCCAGGCCGCCGGCGGCGAGCGCGGTGGCGGCGGCGAGGCTGAGCAGGGTGGTCCGGCGGGCGGGGCGGCGGTCTGTGGGGGTGTGCTGGGGCGTGTGCTGGGGCGCGCTGGGCATGGGGGTGCCTCTCGGGACGTGGGGCCGCCCGGCCCGCGAGGGGGAGACACGGGGCGGGCGGCGGCCTGGGGGTCCGGTGCGGGGGAGCGCGGTGCTGAGCATCAAACTGGACTAGACCAGCTGTGCACGTCAAGCACTTCCCGGCACCCGGCACGTCGCCGGAGGCAGGTTTGAGGGAGCGTTAAGGCAGATGGCCGGCGCGGTGGCGGCGCGGGTTCCGGCCGGTCAGCCGCAGCACGGCTTGCACTCCTTGACCTGCACGTTGTCGATCACCGGCCCGTACGCCCCGGCCACGGTGCTGGAGAAGGTCAGCGTGGTGGAGGAGTTCTGCGCGACGAAGCTGAACTGCCGCCCGACGTACCCCATCGCGGGCCTGGTCCTGCCGGTGGAGTCGAAGGAGAAGTCCTGGAAGTCCTGGCCGTCGATCAGCGCCCGGCCGGTCTTCACGGCGGGCCCGCCCGCCGGGTTGGCGGCCAGCGCGTACGTCACCGAGTAGGTGGTGCCGGGCACGGTGGTGAAGGTCTGGGCGATGGTGCCGGCGCCGCCGCCGTTGAGGTCCACCGACTGGTCGCCCTCGGCGGCCTGCCAGAAGCCGGCGCCGATCAGGTCGACGGTGCCGGCGGTGACCTGCCACGGGCCGATGGTCTGACCGGCGCTCAGTTCCATGAAGGCGTTCGCCGGGGCCTTGGGCGTCTCGAAGCTGCCGTCGTCGAAGCGGCTGAGCGCGCGGTGTCCGCCGGCGGCCTGGGCCGGGGCGGCGAGGGCGACGGTGGCGGCCGCGAGCAGGGCGGCGACGGTGGCGGCGCGGAGGCGCGAGAGCTGCATGGGGTCCTCCCCGATGGGGTTGTGCGAGGCGATGAGCCGATGATCGGCTGTGCACAGAGCGTCGACGGTCGCGGCGGGCCCTGCCAAGACCGGGCGTGCGGCGCCCGGTGGTGCGAACGGGCCCTGAGCAGTTCCCCACGCGCCGGTTTGACGATCGATCACCTGCTGTGGCCGGGCGAAAGATCCGGGGACGAACCATGGCGGGTCGACGGTCGGGGTCCGGTGGCCCGGTGGTGAAACCGGAAGCGCGCGCCCTGCTCGCACCCCTACGGTGGGCCGATGACCATACAAGCCAGCTTCGACGGCCCCCGGATCTGCTTCCTCGGCGACTCCTTCACCCAGGGCCTCGGCGACCCGGAGTTCCGCGGCTGGGTCGGCCGGGTGCTGCAGGCCGCCGCCCCGGCCGCCACCGCCTTCAACCTCGGTGTCCGCCGTGACACCTCGGCACAGGTGCGGCAGCGCTGGCGCGGCGAAGTCGAGGCGCGGACCCTCTCCGGCGCGGACAACCGGCTGGTGCTCTCCGTCGGCGCCAACGACGCGATGCCGGCGGACGGCGCCCCGGGAGCGGGCGGCGCACCGCGCGTGGCCCGCGAGGACACCCTCGCCAACCTCGCCGCCCTGCTCGGCGGGGCCCGCGAACTGGGCCTCGGGGCCCTGGTGGTGGGCCCGCCACCGGTGGTCTACGGAGGGGCCGTCCACCGGGAGCGGCTGCGCGAGCTGGTGCCCGCGATGGCGGAGACGTGCGCGGCGTTCGGGGTCCCCTTCGTCGACGTCACCGAGGCGCTGGCGGCCGATCCGGTCTGGACGGCCGAGGCGGCGGCCGGGGACGGCGCCCACCCGGGCGCGGCCGGGTACGGGCGGCTGGCCGACCTGGTCCTGGCGGGCGGGTTCCGAGAGTGGGTCGGCACCGAGCGGGGGTGATCGGAAGGCGGCGGAGCCGGCAGCGGCGGACGGGGGAGCGGCAGTCCGGAAGGCGGCGGAGCCGACAGCGGCGGACGGGGGAGCGGCAGTCCGGAAGTCGGCAGTCCGCAAGGCGGCGGCGGACGGGGGAGCGGCAGTCCGGAAAGCGGCGGCACGGTAAGCCGCGGATGGGACTTGACCTTGAGTGCACTCCAAGGTGAAAGCTGAACGCGTTGATCACGCAGCACCCCCGGAACCGCGAAGCGGTCCGCGGAACGAACCACGATGGGAGCACCGTCATGCGCAACGCCCCGTTCGGTACCAACGGCCCGGAGATCGGCGTCATCGGTCTCGGCTGCATGGGCATGACCTGGGCCTACGACGTGCAGAACCGCGACGACGAGAACTCCGTCCGGGTGATCCGGCAGGCGCTGGACCTCGGTGTCGGGCTGATCGACACCGCCGACATGTACGGGCCCTACACCAACGAGGAGGTCGTCGGCGCCGCGCTGGCCGGCCCCCACCGGGAGCGCGCCTTCCTGGCCACCCAGGTGGGCATCGTCCCGGGCGGCGGGGGTCAGCAGGAGCGCAACGGGCGGCCCGAGCACGTGCGCCGCTCGATCGACGAGAGCCTGCGCCGCCTGGGCACCGACCACGTCGACCTCTACCAGCTGCACCGGGTCGACCCGGAGGTCCCGATCGAGGAGACCTGGGGTGCGTTCGCCGAGCTCGTCGCGGCCGGCAAGGTCCGCCACATCGGCCTCTCCGAGGTGACCGTCGAGGAGATCAAGCGGGCGCAGTCGGTGCACCCGGTGGCCTCGGTGCAGAACGAGCTCTCGCTGTGGACCCGGGACGCGCTGGCCGAGGTCCTGCCGTACACCGAGGAGCAGGGCATCGCGCTGCTGCCGTTCTCGCCGCTCGGCCGGGGCTTCCTGACCGGGAGCATCTCCTCCTTCGACGAGCTGCCCGCCGACGACTTCCGCCGCCGGCTGCCGCGCTTCCAGCAGGACGCGCTGAAGGCGAACCTGGCGCTGGTCGGGAAGGTCCGGGAGGTCGCCGAGCGGATCGGTGCCACGCCCGCGCAGGTGGCGCTGGCCTGGGTGCTGGCGCAGGGCCGGTACGTCTTCCCGATCCCGGGCACCAGGACGCCGCGCTACCTGGTGGACAACGTGGGGGCGGCCGGGGTCGCGCTCTCGGCGGCCGACCTCGCCGAGCTGGACGCGCTGCCGGCGCCGACCGGCGGACGGTACTGACGCTCGGCGCCGGCGGTGCGGGCCGGTGGTCCTTGCGGACCGGCCGGCGTCACCGACCGGTCGGTGCTGGGGACCGACGGGCGTCACCGAGCGGTCGCCGTTGCGGACCGGTGGGACCACCGACCCGTCGGCGCTGCGGACCGGCCGGAGTCACCGACCCGTCGGCGTCGCGGACCGGTCGGGGCCCGACGGAGCCCGGGGCGCCGGCCGGTCCCGGACCCACACCAGCTGCCGTCCGGTCTCGCCCGGAGCCCGGACGGCGACGGCGGTGACCCGGTCCAGCCGGTAGCCGAGCTTGCGCGGGACGGCGGCACTGGCGGCGTTCGCCCGGTCGCAGCGGATCTCCACCCGGGTGATCCCGGGCAGGGCCAGCGCGGCCTCGGTCAGCGCCCCGGCCGCGGCGGTGGCGATGCCCCGGCCGACGTGCCCGGCCGCGACCCAGTAGCCGATCTCCAGCGCGCCCGGCCCGAGCCGGCCGTGCAGGCCGAAAGCGCCGATCACGCCGCCGGGTTCGGTGTCCAGGCCGGCCAGGTACATGAAGTCGGTGCCCGCCTCCCAGGCGGCGGAGCCGGCCCGGGTCAGCTCCGCGGTCTGCGCCCGGGTGGGGGCCTCGGCGGCCCATTCCATCCAGGGCCGCAGGTGGTCCAGGTTGGCGCGGACGGCCCGGTTCAGCGCCACCGTGTGGGTGCTGCGGCGGCGGCGCAGCCAGAGGCCGCCGGGCAGCCGCAGCAGTTCGGGCGGCCGCCCGGGGGTCGCCTCCACCGCCGGCCGCACGGCCGCTGTGTCCTGCGCGGCCCCGGCGTCCTGTGCCGGTCCCGGTCCCGGTCGGGGCCCGGATCCGGGGCCGCCGTCCTGCGCGGCCCCGGCGTCCGGTGCCGGCGCGCCCGTGCGCTCCCGCCCGACCGCGCGCTCCCGCTCGCCCGCGCGCTCCCGCTCGGCCGTCCGTGCCCGTGCGGGAGCGGGTTCCCGTCCGACCGGGGCGGGTTCACAGGAGCGTGGCTGTGCGTGGCTCATGACGGCGATTATGTCCTTGGCCGGGACCTGTCACCATCCGGTCCGCTCCCGCACGCCCGGACGGCGGGCGTGCGGGACCGCCGCCGTCGGCGCCCGCGCACGGGGGCGGCGCGTCAGAGCCGGACCATCACCTCGTCGAGCTCCTTGCGCCGCAGGTCGGGCACGCGCGCCCCCTCGGCCGGGTAGCCGACCGGGATCACGTACGCGGCCCGCTCCTCGGCCGGCCGGTCGCAGACCTCGTTGAGGAACTTCATCGGGCTCGGCGTGTGGGTCAGGGTGGCCAGCCCGGCCTGGTGCAGCGAGGCGAGCAGCAGCCCCACGGCGATCCCCACCGACTCCTTGGTGTAGTACGGGCGCGGCGAGTGCGGCCCCTTGTGCACCTCGAAGACCACGATCACGGCCGGCGCGTCCTCCAGGAACGGCTTGCGCCAGTCGGTGCCGATCGGCGCCAGCGCGGCCAGCCACTCGTCGGACGCCCGGTGGCCGTAGAACTCGCGCTCCTCGGCCTCGGCGGCCTCGCGCAGCCGCCGCTTGCGCTCCGGGTCGGTGATCACCACGAACCGCCAGGGTTGGACGTGGGCGCCGCTGGGGGCGGTGCTCGCCGTCCGGACCGCCCACTCGACCACCCCCTCCGGGATCGGGCGCGTCGAGTAGTCGCGGACGGTCCGGCGCCGGGCCATCACGTCGTGGAAGGACCTGCTGCGGGCCTCGGCCTCGTGGGCCGGGACCGTCATCGGGGCGAGCGGGACGGTCGGATGGGACGTCCCCGTCGCGGCACCGTTCGTGCTGTCAACAGCCGTGTCGTCAACCATGGCCGACAGCACAGCACATGACGCCGACTTCGGGAAGAGGTAGAGACCAATCCCGAAGCCGGTCGGCCCTCGCGCGTCCCGCTGCTCCGCCTACAGCTCGTGCACCCGCCCGTCCCGGACCTCGATCCGCCGGTTCACCGAGACGGTGTCCAGCATCCGCCGGTCGTGGGTGACCAGCAGCAGGGTGCCGGTGTACGAGCCGAGCGCGGACTCCAACTGCTCGATCGCGGGCAGGTCCAGGTGGTTGGTGGGCTCGTCCAGGACCAGCAGGTTCACCCCGCGGGCCTGCAGCAGCGCCAGCGCGGCCCGGGTGCGCTCGCCGGGGGAGAGGGTCCCGGCCGGGCGCAGCACGTGCACGGCCTTGAGGCCGAACTTGGCCAGCAGGGTGCGCACGTCCTCCGGCGAGAGCTCCGGTACGGCGGCGGCGAAGGCCTCCGCCAGCGGCTCCCCGCCGAGGAACAGCCCGCGCGCCTGGTCGACCTCGCCGACCACCACGCCGGAGCCCAGGGAGGCGCTGCCGCCGTCGAGTTCGAGCCGGCCGAGCAGGGCCGCCAGCAGCGTGGACTTGCCCGCGCCGTTGGAGCCGGTGATCGCGACCCGGTCGGCCCAGTCGATCTGCAGGTCCACCGGCCCGAACGCGAAGTCGCCGCGGCGGGCGGTGGCGCCGTTCAGGGTGGCGACCACCGAGCCGGAGCGCGGCGCGGTGGCGATCTCCATCCGCAGCTCCCACTCCTTGCGCGGCTCCTCGACCACCTCCAGCCGCTCGATCATCCGCTGGGTCTGGCGGGCCTTGGAGGCCTGCTTCTCGGTGGACTCGGCGCGCATCGCGCGGCCGATCTTGTCGTTGTCGGAGGACTTGCGGCGGGCGTTGCGCACCCCGTGCTCCATCCAGCCGCGCTGCATCCGGGCGCGGGCCTCCAGCCCGGCCTTGGTGTCGGCGTACTCCTCGTACTCCTCGCGGGCGTGCCGACGGGCCACCGCCCGCTCCTCCAGGTACGCCTCGTAGCCGCCGCCGTACAGGTTGACCTGCTGCTGGTGCAGGTCCAGCTCCAGCACCTTGGTCACGGTGCGGGCCAGGAACTCGCGGTCGTGGCTGATCAGCACGGTGCCGGCGCGCAGGCCCTTGACGAAGGACTCCAGCCGCTCCAGGCCGTCCAGGTCGAGGTCGTTGGTGGGCTCGTCGAGCAGGAAGACGTCGTAGCGGGAGAGCAGCAGCGAGGCGAGGCCGGCCCGGGCGGCCTGGCCGCCGGAGAGCGCGGTCATCGGCAGGTCGAGCGAGACCTTCAGCCCGAGCGAGGCGGCGACCTCCTCGGCCCGTTCCTCCAGGTCGGCGCCGCCGAGGTCGAGCCACCGGTCCAGGCTCGCCGCGTACGCGTCGTCGGCGCCCGCCCGGCCCTCGACCAGGCCCTCGGTGGCCTCGTCCAGCGCGGCCTGGGCGGCCGCCACGCCGGTGCGGCGGGCCAGGAAGGCGCGCACCGACTCGCCCTCGCGGCGCTCCGGCTCCTGCGGCAGGTGGCCGACGTTGGCACTGGCCGGGCTCAGCCGCAGCGAGCCGCCCTCGGGGGTGTCCAGGCCCGCCAGCAGCCGCAGCAGGGTCGACTTCCCGGCGCCGTTCACGCCGACCAGGCCGATCACGTCGCCGGGGGCGACCACCAGGTCCAGGCCGGAGAAGAGGGTGCGTTCGCCGTGGCCGGCGCTGAGGTCCTTGACTACGAGTGTCGCGCTCATGATGGGGCCGATTGTAGGAGGACCGGGGCCGACACCGGAAAAGCCCGGGGGCCGCGGCCGTCGCAGCCGCGGCCCCCGGGGCGGTGGGGATCATCCCCCGTGGATCACTTGGCCTTCTTCGAGAAGTACTCGAACATGTGCTGGGCCACGTCCTCCAGGTAAGGACCGGCCTCGTAGGTGTTCGCGCCGTTGCCGATGGAGGTGTCGCTGACCAGGGCCGGCTTGCCGTCCTTCGTCGCGAACCAGCCGCCGCCGCTGCTGCCGCCGGTCATGTTGCAGCCGATCACCAGCATGGCCGGGCGGCTCGGGTCGCCGGTCTTCTTGGCCGGCTTGCCGCCGTCGCAGTGCTCCAGCTCGACGCCGTCGAAGGGCTTGCCCTCCGGGAAGCCGTAGTTGGCGACGGAGGCGAGCTGGTCGCGCGGGGCGTTGAACCACAGCGGCACCGAGCCGCCGACGGTCTCCTCCAGCGACTTGCCGTTCGGATCGGGGTTGGCGACCTTGATGATGCCGAAGTCGTACTGGCTCCACGGGCCGCCGTGCTCCGGGTCGGCCTCGCCGGTCCACTGCGGGGAGACCATGCCGGCGGTCGCGCCCCACTCGCCGTACGGTTCGGCGTCCTCCAGCTTGGACTTCTGCTTGTTGCCGTTGCTCAGCACGCCGTTGCTGTTGAAGGCCGGGGCGAAGGTGATGTCGGTGTAGTACGTGTTGCCCTTGCCGCCGTGCAGGCAGTGGCTGGCGGTCCACACCAGGTTGCTCTTGCCCGGGTTGGCCGGGTCGGAGACGACGGTGCCGGAGCACACGTAGTCCTCGTTGCCGTCCTTGAAGAAGATCTTGCCGTTGACGTGCATGGTCTTCGGGAACGGGTGCGCGACGGGCTTCGCCGGGACCACGGAGGGCATCTGGTCCGGGCCGGCCGGCGGCTGCGCGGCGGTGGGCTGGGCCGGGGCGGCGCTGGTCGGCTGCGCCGTCGGCTGGGCGGGCGCCTGCGTCGGGTCCTGGGCCGGCGCCTGCGGCAGCGGCTTCGGCTTGGCGTTCAGCAGCTTCTGCAGGGTCCAGTAGCCCTTGACCGCCGGGGTGATGACGTTCGCCTGGGCCCACTTGTCCCAGTCCTCGGCCTTCCAGCCCTTCAGCTCCTCGAGCGTCGGAAGCTTGATCGGCGCCGCGCCCGGCTTGCCGGAGGCGCTGGCCGCGACCGTGGGGGCCGTGCTCTGCGCCACGACCGGGTCGCTGTTGTCCGGTCCGCACGCGGTGGCGACCACCATGGTCAGCGCGGCGACGGAGGCGCCCAGGACGGCACGGCTCGGCCGGGATATCGATGACATGAGTTCAAATCCCCCTGTGTGACTACCGCCATACGGCCCGTCCCTCGGGTGCGGCCCGCTCGGCCGCAGGTATGGCAGGTGAGGAGTCTGCCACGTGGATAAGGAAGTCCTTACATCCGCCCCCGACCGGGACGAGGCTGTCACCGGATCGGCACGGGATCGGCACGGGGCCTCCGTCGGGGGCGGGGAGCCGGGCTCCGCCGGAGCGGGGGACCGGGTCTGAGCCGGGGCGAGGCGGGGCCTGCGCCGTGGGCGGAGTGAGGAGGGCGGAGCGGATCCCCGGAAAACCGGTTGCACGCGTTCCGCGGGGTCCCTAGCGTGGTCGGTGTCGTCAGCCAGACAAGGAGAAGGCCGTTGCTCTACTGAGGTCCCGGACACCGCCCCGCCGCGCAGGCCCAGTTGCCGCGTGGTGCGCGTGTGTGCGACCTCGGTCACGGCCCCGTGGCGATCCTCTCCGTGACGCCACCCCTTCGGTTCCCTCCGGCCGTCCTCACCGGTCCCGCACCCGCGGTGTCTCCCCGTGTTGCTCCTCACCCCTTCGGCAACCATCCCGGGAGTCCTGCATGGCACAACCCACCACCACCGCCGTCCTCTGCACCGATCTCGCCTTCGAGTGGCCCGACGGCAAGCCCGTCCTGGACGGCTTCCAGCTCGCGGTCGGCCAGGGCCGCACCGGTCTGATCGGGCTCAACGGCGCGGGCAAGTCCACGCTGTTGCGGCTGATCGCCGGCGAACTCACCCCGACCGCGGGCACCGTCCGGGTCGAGGGCGAACTCGGCTACCTGCCCCAGGGCCTGACGCTCGACACCACCCTGCGGGTGGACGAGGCGCTCGGCGTCCGGGCCGCCCGTGAGGCCCTGCACGCCATCGAGTCGGGCGACACCGACCAGCGGCACTTCGACGCCGTCGGCGACGACTGGGACGTCGAGGAGCGCGCCCGCGCCACGCTCGACCGGCTCGGCCTGCGACGCCTCGACCTGGACCGCACCACCGGCGAACTCTCCGGCGGCGAGGCGGTGTTGCTGCGGCTGGCCGCCCTGCTGATGGCCCGCCCCGACGTCCTGCTGCTCGACGAGCCCACCAACAACCTCGACCGGGCCGCCCGCGAGCGGCTCTACGAGACGGTGGCCGGCTGGCACGGCGTGCTGCTGGTCGTCAGCCACGACCGCGAACTGCTGCAGCACGTCGACCAGATCGCCGACCTCCGGGACGGCGGGGTCACCTGGTACGGCGGCAACTTCGCGGAGTACGAGCGCACCCTCGCGGCCCAGCAGGAGACGGCCGAGCGGCTGCTGCGCAACGCCGAGGCCGACGTCCAGCGCCAGAAGCGGGACCTGGTCGAGGCGCGGAGCCGACTGGAACGCAGCGCCGCGTACGGCAAGAAGCGCTCGGTCACCCGCAACGACCCGCACATCTTCGCCGGCATGCTCAAGCGCAAGGGCCAGGAGACCGCCGGGCGGCTCCAGGGCATGCACACCGAGCGGCTGGAGGAGGCCAAGGCGCGGCTCAGCGCGGCCGAGGAGGCGGTCCGCGACGACGCCGAGATCCGGATCGACCTCCCCCGCACCGCCGTGCCGGCCGGGCGCACCGTGCTCACCCTGGAGAGGGTCCGGCTGCCGCACGGCGTCACCGCCGACCTCGACCTGCGCGGCCCGGAGCGGATCGCCCTGGTCGGGCGCAACGGGGCCGGCAAGTCCACGCTGCTGCGCACCATCGCGGGTGAACTCTCCCCGCTGGAGGGGGAGATCACCACCCCGGTGGCGATGCGGCACCTGCCGCAGCGGCTGGACCTGCTGGACGACGAGCGCACCGTCGCGGAGAACGTCAAGCTGTTCGCCCCCGCCGCCGGGGAGAACGCGATCCGCGCGCGGCTCGCCCGCTTCCTGTTCCGCGGCGCCCGGGCCGACCAGCTCGCCGCCACCCTCTCCGGCGGCGAGCGGTTCCGCGCGACGCTGGCCGCCCTGCTGCTGGCCGACCCGCCGCCGCAGCTGCTGCTGCTCGACGAGCCGACCAACAACCTGGACCTCGCCAGCGTCCGCCAGCTCACCCAGGCGCTGGCCGCGTACCGGGGCGCGCTGATCGTGGCCAGCCACGACCTGCCGTTCCTGCGCGGGCTGGGCCTGACCAGGTGGCTGGAGCTGGACGGCGAGCTGAGGGCGGTGGATCCGATGTAGCGGGAGCGGCCCCGGCGGTGGCGGCCGGGGGAGGAGCCCCGGCTGCCGCTACTGCTGGTCGCCTTGGTCGCCTTGGTCGCCTTGGTCGGTCCGGTCGGTCCGGTCGCCTTGGTCGTGCCGGTCGTGCCGGTCGTGCTCGTCGGGCTGGTCGCCCCGGTCGTGCCGGGTGTCCTGGGCGTCCTCGGTGAGCACCCGGTGGGCCGTGCTCAGGGCCGAGTCCTTGAGCCCGGCCAGCTCGCCCGGGGTGAACACCGGGGTGCGGATGTCCGGGGGGATGCCCGGCCCGTCGAAGGTGCCACCGCCGCGGGTGAGGTACTTCTCGTTCGGCAGGGCGACCAGCAGATCCGGTGAGAGCGTCTTGACCAGCACGTCGGAGAAGACGCCCTGGGTGTTCTCGCCGATCCGGGTCACGCGCGGGGAGCGGCCCATCAGGGCCTGGGTGAAGGTCTCCGCCGCGCTGGCGGAGATCGAGGAGGTGAGCACCGCCACCGGTCCGGTGTAGTGCGCGCCGGCCGAGGGCTGCACGGTGATCGGCTGCGGCCGGGTGAAGCGAGTCGGATCGGCCGGGTCGTTCCGGGCCACCTTCCGGTAGGCGAGGTACGGGCGGTCGGTGAGCCGGGCGGCGATGTGCAGGCCGAGCGCGTCCGAACCGCCGCGGTTCAGCCGGACGTCGACGACCAGGCCGGTGAGCCGGCCAGGGCCGGCGAACAGGGCGTCCAAGGACTTGTCCAGCTCCGCGACCTGGCTGCGGTAGTCACCGTCGGTGTACCTCTGGAAGCCGCTCACCCGGAGGTAGCCGATGCCGTCGGGCAGCCGGCCCACGCCGATCCGGCCGTCGGCGAAGGGCTGCTCCGGGTCGGTGAGTCGGGCGGCCGAGGCCTGCCGGGCCCGTGCGGCCAACTCCTCGGTGTACGTCGTCGTGCCGGGCCGCCGCCCGCCGAAGACCGGGTCGGGCTTCCCGCCGACCATCCGGGCCAGCCCGGTGTGCGCGTCGCCCAGCGGCCGGAGCATGGCGGTGAAGACCTTCTCCAGGTCGTCGACGGTCGTCGCCGGGGTGATCCCGCGCCGCTGCTCCTCCCGGACGGCGTGCCAGTCGATGCCCTTGGCCGCGAAGAAGGGGTAGTTCTCCTCGAAGGTCTCCCAGAACCGGTCGAAGACCGCGAGCGGGTCGTTCGGCGCCGGCCGGGTGCACAGCGGCGGCAGGGCGTCGAGGCGGTCGAGGGTCTTGCTGCCGACCCCGCCCTCCTCGCGCTCGACCGCGCGGTTCCGTCCCTTCGGGGTGAGCGTCAGGGCGTCGTGGTCCACGGTGTAGCGGGTGGTGCCGTCCGGCCCCGGCGGGCCGTCCTGGGTCGCGGTGAGCCACGCGGGCACGCAGCTGTGCGCGGTCACGTCGTAGGTGGCGAGCCGGCCGCCGTCGACCGCGATCACCAGGCCGTAGCCCTCCGTCCGCCAGACCCCCGTCAGCGCGTTCCCCGGCGTGCCCCCCTGGGCCGCGGCCGCCCCCGGCGCCGCCAGGCCCGCCGCCGTCGCGAGCGCCACCGCCACCGCTGCGGCCCGGCCGCCTCTGCGGGTGCGGCGCGGCCCGTCGGCCGGCTCGTGGGCGGGCTCCAGCCCGCGCGCCTTCCTCGGCCTGCCCGTCTTCTCCGGTCCGTCCGTCATCTCCGGCCTCCGCCGAATCCCGGTCTCCCCCGCGGAACCGCTCCGCCACCGCTCCCGACGCTACGGGTGACCTCGCCGCCCCGGCGTCATCCGCCGCGCCGCCACCCCTTCCTCCTGCGGGCTGACCCGGCGGCCGCGCGGAACGCTCCTCGGGAGGATCGACAGCAAAGCGTTTTGACGACGGGTGGAAAACCATCGGTGCCGGCGCCGACGGCCGGTGCCGGTGCCGGTGGCCGGGCGCCGCGGCACCGTCGGCGCCATGTCCGAGCCCACCGCCGAGCAAAGCACCCGGAGCGCGGGCTCGCCGCGATCCGCGGGGCCGTCGCGTGGACGGCACGAGCGCGCGGGCGTACGTCCACGACCTGAGCGCGCCGGAGCAGCGGCGGCGGCCTTTCGTGGAGCACGCGAGATCGGTCCGGCTGACCCGCGACCTCGCGGAGCGCCGGGCGCCACGGCCCCGCTGCGTCCGCGGCCGGGCGCTGCGGGCCCGCTACGCCTGCGGTGCGGGCCGCAGCTTGCCGGCGACGAGCGTGCCGAGCCGGTCCAGGCCGACGACGAGGGCGGCGAGCACCACGAACTCGACGGTCAGCTGGGCTATTTGGCCCCAGACGTAGCCGTAGCCCTTGGTGGTCGGGTCGAAGAAGAAGTACGGGTACGGCGTGGGGAAGTCGTCGAAGAGCGCGTTGCGGGTGAGCACGATCGCCGCGTAGCCCAGCGGGAAGGCCAGCCAGAGCGGGATGTCCTTCCAGGCCGCCGCGTTGCGCGGCTTCAGCACCAGCCAGTCGACGATCACCATCACCGGCGTCACGTAGTGCAGGAAGAAGGACGACCAGTGCGCCAGTCGGTCCGGCCCGCTGACCAGCCCGGGCAGCGGGTTGGCGCCGTGCTGCAGCAGGATGTGCGAGACCAGGCCGGTGATCAGGATGTACAGGGTGGCGGCGCCGCGCAGCCGGGGCGCGGGCGCGTCCACGGTGCCCCGCTTGAGCATCCAGTACACCGCTCCGATGAAGTAGCCGAGCACGATCACGTTGCTCTGCACGGTGAAGTACACCAGCGAGGCCGTCCCGAGGGTCAGGCCGAGGCCCGCCGAGAGCACGATCCCCATGCGCCACCACAGCGCGGGGCGGGTCCGGACTGTCATGCGGTCACCAGTTCGTTCCAGGCGATACGGGAGGTATCGGGCGGTTGAGGGGAAGATCGCACTCTACTCGCTGGTACCGGCGAGGTGGAACCCGTGTGCGAGACCCTCGGACGAGCCCGGTGACGCGCCCGATGGGGACCGGTCGGGTGGGGCCGAGGTGGTCGCGCAGACCGGGGGGTGCGGGCCCGGTGGTGCCGGTCCGGTCTCGCCGGCCCTCTCGTGGGGCCGGTCTCGGGGCCCGGGTGGGGATCAGCCCGGCAGGACGAAGCCCGACTCGTAGGCGGCGATGACCGCCTGGGTGCGGTCCCGCGCGCCGAGTTTGGCGAGCACGCTGCCGACGTGGGTCTTCACCGTCTCCTGGCTGACCACCAGCCGGGCGGCGATCTCCCCGTTGTTGAGCCCGGTGGCCATCAGCCGCAGCACCTGCCCCTCCCGCTCGGTCAGCCGGCCGATCGGTCCCCGGTCGACGGCGGCCTCCCGGCGGCGGTCCGCGCCGTGGCGCAGCGCGAGGTCGCGCACGGCCGCCGGGAAGAGCAGCGAGTCCCCGCGCGCGACCAGGCGCACCGCCTGCACCATCTCCTCCGCGCGCGCCCGCTTCAGCAGGAACCCGGCGGCCCCGGCGCGCAGCGCGTCGTACACGTGGTCGTCGTGCTCGAAGGTGGTGACGACCAGGATCCGCGGGGGCTCGGCCATCCCGGCGACCAGCTGTTCGGTGGCCCGGATCCCGTTGATGCCGGGCATCCGGACGTCCATCAGCACCACGTCCGGCCGCAGTTCGCGCACCAGCGGGACGACCTCGGCGCCGTCGGCCGCCTCGCCGACCACGGTGAGGTCCGGTTCTGCGTCGATCACCACCCGCAAGCCCGTCCGGACCAGCCGTTCGTCGTCCGCGATCACCACCCGGACGCCGTCCGCGTGCCCGACCGTCCCGCCGTCCGCGTGCCCGTCCGTCCCGCCGCCGGGGGGCCCGTCCGTCCCGCCGTCCGCACGTTGGTCCGTCCCGCCGCTGGTGCCGGTTCCCTCGTTCACTGTGCAGTCCCTCCCACCGGCAGCCAGACGGCCAGCCGCCACGTCGTTCCGTCCTCGCTCGGCCCCGCCGCGCTGCCGCCGCGCAGGGCCGTGGCGCGTTCGCCGATCCCGCGCAGCCCGCGCCCGCCGCCGGGGCGGCTCGGACGGGCGGGGCCCAGCGGGTTGGTCAGTTCGATCTCCAGTCGTCCGCCGGTCAGGGCGACCCGCAGCCCGGCGGGGGCGGGGCCGGCGTGCCGCAGCACGTTGGTGAGGCCCTCCTGCACGATCCGGTACGCCTCGCGGGAGACCGGGGCGGGCAGGCCGGTCAGGCCGGGGGCGAGCTGGGCGTCCACCGTCACGCCGGTGCGGGCGAGTTGGCGCAGCAGGTCGTCCAGCCCGGCGAGGGTGGGCCCGGCCGGTCCGGTGCCCTCCGGGTCCTCCTCGCGCAGCAGGCCGAGCACGGTGTCCAGTTCGGCGACGGCGGCCCGCGCGGTCTCTTCGATGGCCTGCAGCGCCTCGGCGGCGAAGCCCGGGTCGCTGCGCAGCACCCGGGCGGCGGCCGAGGCCTGGATGCCGACCGCGCTGAGCGCGTGCCCGACCGAGTCGTGCAGTTCGCGGGCCAGCCGGTTGCGCTGGGCGAGCACGGTGGCCCGGCGTTCGGCGGCGGCCAGCCGCTCCTCCGGGGTCGGGCCGAGCAGGGCGGGCGCCCAGCGGACGAGCAGTGCGCCCGAGCCGGCGTTGGTCAGGGCGAGCAGCAGCAGAAGGGCGACGCCCAGGGTGGGGCCGGTGAACATCCAGCCGGGGAAACGGTTCTCCCAGTACCCGACGAGGTCCTGGCCCCCGCCGAAGCCGAAGATCAGCACCACCGCGAACGGCACCCCGGCCAGCGTGATCCCGGCGACCACCCCGCCGAGGAACAGGTGCAGCGTGAACCAGAGCGCGGTGCGCCACCGGGCCGGCCACGCGCGGGCGGGCCCGGTGGCCAGCTCCTCCGGCCGCGCGACCGAGCACAGCGCCCGCGCGGCGGCGCCCTCCAGCCCCCGGACCGTCGGCACCAGCGCGGTGACGGCCGCCATCGGCAGCGAGGTGAACAGCGAGAGGAACTGCAGCAGCACCTGCCTGCCGTGCCCCTGCTCGGGGTTGAGCGCTCCGAGCAGCACCACCGACAGCAGCCAGTACGGCATCAGCAGCGCGCCGCCCAGCACCAGGTGCACCCAGCGCAGGCGGGCCCGCCGCCCGAGCAGCGCCCCCGTCGCACGCCGCAGCCGCGTGTCCGCCCCCGTGATCACGCAGGTGACTCTACGTCAGCGGCGCGGTGCCTGGCTCCCCATTCGGTGAGCGCCATCGCCCCGGCGGCCAGCACCAGCAGCCCGGCGACGAACTGTCCGGCCTCCACCAGGACCATCAGCCCCGGCACCGCGCTCGGCAGGTCAGCCACCCTGGTCGTGGTCCCGAACGCCACCAACTGGTAGCCGCCCCAGCCGAACAGCGAACCGGCGCAGAGCCAGGCCACCGCCAGCGGCAGCCGCAGCCGCCGCCGGGGACCGGCGCGGAAGGCCAGGAGCAGCACCGCCACCGCGGCGGCCACCGCCATGACGGCCGTCACGGAGTCCATGACCGTGATCGACCGGCCGCGCTCGTCGACCCAGCGCAGCGGCAGTCCCACCGTGCCGCCGGCCGCCCAGTACGCGCGCCCCGCCGCGGCCCCCAGGGCGAGCAGGGCGGCGATCGCGGCGAAGGCGCGCTGCACGGTGCGGGTGGGGGAGTCGGGCAGGTCGCCGATCCGGGCGCGCAGCAGGCCCGCCCAGCGCCGTCGGGCGTACAGCAGGAAGGCGGTGATCAGGGCGATGCCCTGGACCGCGAAGCCGCCGTAGACGAGCGTGAACACCCAGCTCGCCAGCCCCTGACCGGCCTGCTGCGTGGGCGGGCGGTGCTCCGGGCCGAGGAGCAGCGAACCGATCAGGTCCGCCGGGACCGCCACCAGGACCGTCCCGAGGAGCCCGGTCGCGACCCACATCGGGAACGCCACCAGCCCGGCTGGCGCCCGCCACCCCCACGGCCGGGCGAAGGCGAGGGCGAGCGCCAGCGCGATCGCGTCCATGCCGAAGGTGAGGAGGTTGAGCGTCCACAGGGCGTCCAGCGCCTCCGTGTCGCTCGCGCCCACGTGGGAGCCGCCCAGCCAGAGCAGTTTCAGCGTCAGGTAGGGAAGGGTGGCGGCCATCGCGACCCCGGCCGCCGCCACCCGCACCGCATCGTCCTTGCGTCTCATGCCTCCACGGTCGCGTCCGGAGCGGGCCCGGTATTCCGCCCGGCGACCGATCCGGGTCCCCCCGGCGGGGGATCTCCGGGCGTGCGGCCTCCGGCCGGGAAGCCCCCGTCGGGTCGGGTGGGGCGGCGGGTCGGGCGGGCCGGTCGGGTCGGGTGGGCGAGGCCGGTCGGGCGGTCCGGGATCCCGGGGGTCCGAGTCCGGGGCCGGGGCCCGGGGGACGGGGACGACCGGCTCAGGGCATCCGGTGGATCAGCCGGTCCTCGTCGTCGACCCGCCCGGCCGGGTCCGCCACCAGGCCGAGGCGTTCCGCGAGCCGGCGGGAGGGCAGGTTGTCGGCACGGATCAGGGCGACCACCGGGATCCCGGGGAACCGCGGCCGGGCCTCCGCCATCGCGGCCCGGGCGGCCTCCGCCGCGTACCCCTTGCCCCAGGCGGACGGCCGGAACCGATAGTAGAGGTTGAAGACCCGCTCCCCGTCCAGGGTGTGCAGGTAGAGCCCGGCGTACCCGATGATCGTCTCCGGCTCCTCGCGCGTCGACACGGCGCAGTACCCCACGCCGTCCCGTACCCAGTCGGCCACGAAGCCGTCCAGCGCCTCCTGCGCCTCCGCGAGGTCCCGCTGCGGCCCCTGCGGGTTGTGGCGGTTGGTCTCCGGATCCCCGTGGACGGCGAACATGGCCTCCACGTCGCCCTCCTGGGGCCGGGTGAGCACCAGCCGCTCGGAGACGGCGACGACCGTGCGGGCGGCGGTCCGGTCGGTGGTGGTCATGGCGCTTCCCCCGGGAGTTCCTCTGTCATAGGTGCTCCGCAGGATAGGCCATTACGCCCACGGGCGTCCGGTCGTTTTCCACGGTCGGACCGGGGCGGCCCGGACCGGTGCGGAGGTCTTGTTACCGGCGGGTCGCTTGCCTATCATCCCGAGTGTTACAGCTTTACTGTCAAACCCCGAAGGGTTCTGCGGCCAGTGCGTGACACAAGCAGTCCGGTGGGCGAGGGCGCCCGGGGCCCGTTGGCCGGCGTGCGGGTGGTGGAGCTCGCCGGGATCGGGCCGGGGCCGTTCGCGGCGATGCTGCTGGGGGACCTCGGCGCGGACGTGGTGCGGGTGGACCGGCCGCAGCCGTCACCGCTGGGAACGGACCCGGCGTACGACCTCAGCAACCGCAACAAGCGCTCGGTGCTGGTCGACCTGAAGTCGCCCGAGGGGCCCGGGCGGGTGCTGGACCTGGTCGAACGGGCCGACCTGCTGATCGAGGGCTACCGGCCCGGCGTCGCGGAACGGCTCGGAGTCGGCCCGCAGGAGTGCCTGGCGCGCAACCCGGCGCTGGTCTACGGGCGGATGACCGGCTGGGGGCAGCACGGGCCCCGGGCCGCGACCGCCGGGCACGACCTCGGGTACGCGGCGGTGGCCGGGGTGCTGGGGATGGTGGCGACGCCCGGCGGGGCCGACGAACCGCCCGGCATCCCCGCCAACCTGCTCGGCGACTACGCGGGCGGATCGCTCTACCTGGTCGTGGGCCTGCTCGCCGGCCTGCACCACGCCCGGGCCACCGGCGCGGGCCAGGTGGTGGACGCCGCCGTCGTGGACGGCTCGGCCCACCTCGGCAGCATGCTCTGGGGCCTCCTGGCGGCAGGGCACTGGCAGGACCGCCGGGGCGTCAACCTGCTGGACGGCGGCGCCCCCTTCTACGCCGTCTACCGGGCGGCCGACGGCGGCCACCTCGCCGTCGGCGCGCTGGAGCCGCGCTTCTACGCCGAGTTCGCCCGGCTGCTGGAACTCGGCCCGGACGCACCCGGCCAGCACGACCTCGCGCGCTGGCCCGAACTGCGCGCCCTGATCGCCGCCCGCTTCGCCACCCGGACCAGGGCCGAGTGGGAGGCCGTCTTCGCGGGCTCCGACGCCTGCGTGGAACCGGTCCTGACGATGCGTCAGGCAGCTGCGGACGGGCACCTCGTGGCGCGCGGCACCTACGTCGAGGTGGACGGCGTCACCCAGCCCGCCCCCGCTCCCCGCTTCTCCGCCACCCCCGGCGCACTGCGCCGCCCCCCGGCCCGGCCGGGCGCGGACACCGCCGAGGTCGCCCGGGACTGGGCGGTGCCGTCCCTCGATGCGGCGGGCGACGGGTCGTCTCCCGATGCCGCGACCGGGCCGTCCGGGGCCGGGTGCCCTGCCGCGGGGTCGTCCGGGGTCGGGTCGTCCGTGAACGAGTGCCCTGCCGCGACCGGGCCGTCCGCCGGCGGGCCGTCCGCTGCCGAACCGTCCGCCACCCGGCCGTCCGCCGCCGAACCGTCCGCTGCCGAACCGTCCGCCACCCGGCCGTCCGCCGCCGAACCGTCCGCAGCCGAACCGTCCGCCACCGAGCAGCCCGTGGCCGGGCAACCCGCAGCCGAGCAAGGAGAGTAGCGTTGCAGCGCGAGATCTTCACCGAGCAGCACGACGACTTCCGGGCCACCGTGAAGGCCTTCCTCGCCAAGGAGGTGCTGCCGCACTACGACCGCTGGGAGCAGGCCGGCATCGTCGACCGTTCCGCCTGGCTCGCGGCCGGCCGGCAGGGCCTGCTCGGCATCGCCGTGCCCGAGGAGTTCGGCGGTGGCGGCACCCCCGACTTCCGCTACGCCGCCGTGCTGGCCGAGGAGTTCGCCCGGGCGGGTGCCTCCGGCCTGGCGATCGGCCTGCACAACGACATCATCGGCCCCTACCTGACCTCGCTCACCACCGAGGAGCAGAAGCGCCGCTGGCTGCCCGGCTTCTGCTCCGGCGAGCTGATCACCGCGATCGCGATGACCGAGCCCGGTACCGGCTCCGACCTGCAGGGCATCCGCACCCAGGCGGTCGACCGGGGCGACCACTTCCTGCTCAACGGCGCCAAGACCTTCATCTCCAACGGCATCCTCGCCGACCTCGTCATCGTGGTCGCCCGCACCACCCCCGAGGGCGGCGCGCACGGCCTGAGCCTGCTGGCCGTCGAGCGCGGCACGCCCGGCTTCGAGCGCGGCCGCAACCTCGACAAGATCGGCCAGAAGGCCCAGGACACCGCCGAGTTGTTCTTCGAGGACGTCCGGGTGCCGAAGCGGAACCTGATCGGCGAACTCAACGGCGGTTTCGTCCACCTGATGCAGAACCTCGCCCAGGAGCGGCTCACCATCGCGGCCTCGGCGATCGCCGGCGCCGAGTACCTGGTCGAGATCACCACCGACTACGTCAAGCAGCGCGAGGCCTTCGGCCGACCGCTCGCCAAGCTGCAGCACGTCCGCTTCGAGATCGCCGAACTGGCTACCGAGTGCGCCGTCACCCGGACCTTCGTCGACCGCTGCATCACCGAGCACAACCGCTACGCGCTCACCCCGGCCGACGCCTCGATGGCCAAGTGGTGGGCCACCGAACTGCAGAAGCGCACCGCCGACCGGTGCCTCCAACTGCACGGCGGCTACGGGTACATGAGCGAGTTCCCGGTCGCCCGGGCGTTCACCGACGGCCGCATCCAGACGATCTACGGCGGCACCACGGAGATCATGAAGGAGATCGTGGGCCGCTCCATCCTCGGCTGACCCGCCAAGCCCCCCGCCCCGAAAGGCCATTCCCATCGTGACCACCGAAGCGTACGTCTACGACGCGATCCGTACCCCGCGCGGCCGGGGCAAGGCCACCGGCTCGCTGCACGGCACCAAGCCGATCGACCTGGTCGTCGGTCTGATCCACGAACTGCGCCGCCGCTTCCCCGGGTTGGACCCGGCGGCGATCGACGACATCGTGCTCGGCGTGGTCAGCCCGGTCGGCGACCAGGGCTCCGACATCGCCCGGATCGCCGCCGTCGCGGCCGGCCTGCCGGACACCGTCGCCGGCGTCCAGGAGAACCGCTTCTGCGCGTCCGGACTGGAGGCCGTCAACATGGCCGCCGCCAAGGTCCGTTCGGGCTGGGAGGACCTGGTCCTGGCCGGCGGCGTGGAGTCGATGTCCCGGGTGAAGATGGCCTCCGACGGCGGCGCCTGGTTCGCCGACCCGATGACCGCGTACGCGACCGACTTCGTCCCGCAGGGCATCGGCGCCGACCTGATCGCCACCATCGAGGGCCTCTCCCGCACCGACGTGGACGCCTTCGCGGCCGAGTCCCAGGCCCGCGCCGCCAAGGCCCAGGCGGACGGCCTGTTCGACCGTTCGGTCGTCCCCGTGCGCGACCGCAACGGCCTGGTCGTGCTGGAGCGCGACGAGTTCATCCGCCCCGGCACCACCGTCGAGACCCTGGCGGGCCTCAAGCCCTCCTTCGCCGCCATCGGCGAGGCCGGCGGCTTCGACGCCGTCGCCCTGCAGAAGTACCACTGGGTGGAGGCCATCGACCACGTCCACCACGCGGGCAACTCCTCCGGCATCGTGGACGGCGCCGCGCTCGTCGCCATCGGCAACCGCGAGGTCGGCGAGCGGTACGGGCTGCGCCCGCGCGCCCGGATCGTCTCCGCCGCCGTCTCCGGCTCCGAGCCGACCATCATGCTCACCGGCCCCGCCCCGGCCACCCGCAAGGCGCTCGCCAAGGCCGGGCTCACCGCCGCCGACATCGACCTGGTCGAGATCAACGAGGCCTTCGCCGCCGTCGCGCTCCGCTTCATCCGCGAACTCGGCTTCCGCGCGGACCAGGTGAACGTCAACGGCGGGGCGATCGCGCTCGGCCACCCGCTCGGCGCCACCGGCGCGATGCTGCTCGGCACCGTGATCGACGAACTGGAGCGGCGCGACCTGCGCTACGGCCTGATCACCCTCTGCGTCGGCGGCGGCATGGGCATCGCCACCATCGTCGAGCGCGTCTGACCACCCCGCCCCTCGGATCCCCTCGGAGACCCTGAACTCATGAGCGACACCACCACCATCCGCTGGGAGCAGGACCAGGACGGCGTGGTCACCCTCGTCCTCGACGACCCCACCCAGTCCGTCAACACCATGAACGAGGCCTTCACGGCCGACTTCGAGGCCGTCGTCGCGCGCCTGGCCGGCCTCGGCGACGGACTGCGCGGCGTCGTCGTCACCTCCGGCAAGAAGACCTTCTTCGCCGGGGGAGACCTGCGGATGCTCTCCGCCGCCCGCCCCGAGGACGCCGAAGCCGTCTTCGAGAAGTCGATGCGGATCAAGCGCTCGCTGCGCACCCTGGAGACCCTCGGCAAGCCCGTCGTCGCCGCTCTCAACGGCAGCGCGCTCGGCGGCGGCCTGGAGATCGCCCTCGCCTGCCACCACCGGATCGCGCTGGACGACCCCGCCGGCCGGATCGGCCTGCCCGAGGTCACCCTCGGCCTGCTGCCGGGCGGCGGCGGGGTGGTCCGCACGGTGCGGCTGTTCGGCATCACCGACGCCCTGCTGAAGTTCCTGCTGCAGGGCCGCCAGTACCGCCCGGCGCAGGCGCTGGAGCACGGACTGGTGCACGAACTGGTCGACACCCCGGAGGAGTTGACGGTCCGTGCGCGCGCCTGGATCGACGCCAACCCGACCGCCGTCCAGCCCTGGGACGTCAAGGGGTACAAGATCCCCGGCGGCACCCCGGCCACCCCGGCCTTCGCCGCCAACCTGCCCGCCTTCCCGGCCAACCTGCGCAAGCAGCTGAACGGCGCGCCCTACCCGGCCCCGCGCAACGTGCTGGCCGCGGCGGTGGAGAGCGCCCAGGTGGACGTCGACACCGCGATGGCGATCGAGGCCCGCTACTTCACCGAACTCGCCTGCGGCCAGACCAGCAAGAACATGATCCAGGCGCTGTTCTTCGACATGCAGGCGGTCAACTCCGGCGCCGGGCGCCCCAAGGACGTCGAGAAGCGGCCGGTGCGCAAGGTCGCCGTGCTCGGCGCCGGGATGATGGGCGCGGGCATCGCCTACGCCTGCGCCAAGGCCGGCATCGAGGTGGTGCTCAAAGACGTGAGCACCGAGGCCGCCGAGCGCGGCAAGGCCTACTCCGAAGGCCTGCTCAACAAGGCGATCGCGCGCGGCCGCTCCACCGAGGCCAAGCGCGACGCACTGCTCGCCCGGATCACCCCCACCGGCGACGCCGCCGACCTGGCCGGCTGCGACGCGGTGATCGAGGCGGTCTTCGAGAACACCGAGCTCAAGCACAAGGTGTTCCAGGAGATCGAGGGCGTCGTCGCCCCCGACGCGCTGCTCTGCTCCAACACCTCCACCCTGCCGATCGGCCTGCTCGCCGAAGGCGTCCGGCGCACCGGCGACTTCATCGGCCTGCACTTCTTCTCGCCGGTCGACAAGATGCGGCTGGTGGAGATCATCCGCGGGCCGCAGACCGGCGACGAGGCGCTGGCCCGCGCCTTCGACCTGGTCCGGCAGATCGACAAGACCCCGATCGTGGTCAACGACTCGCGCGGCTTCTTCACCTCGCGCGTGATCGGCCAGTTCCTCAACGAGGGCGTCGCGATGGTCGGCGAGGGCATCCACCCGTCCAGCATCGAGCAGGCCGCCGCCCAGGCCGGCTACCCCGCCAAGGTGCTCTCTCTGATGGACGAGCTCACCCTCACCCTGCCGCGCAAGATCCGCGACGAGTACCGGCGCTCGGTCGAGGCCGGCGGCGGCACCTGGACGCCGCACCCGGCGGACGCCGTCATCGACCGGATGGTCGACGAGTTCGGCCGCCCGGGACGCAGCGGCGGCGCGGGCTTCTACGAGTACGGCGAGGACGGCACGCGCGGGCGGCTCTGGCCCGGCCTGCTGGAGCACTTCGGCGCCGCCCGGGACGCGGCCCCCGACGTGCCGTTCGACGACCTCAAGGAGCGGATGCTGTTCAGCGAGGCGCTGGACTCGGTGCGCTGCCTGGAGGAGGGCGTGCTGACCTCGGTCGCCGACGCCAACGTCGGCTCCATCCTCGGCATCGGCTTCCCGGCCTGGACCGGCGGCGTGTTCCAGTACATCAACGGGTACGAGGGCGGCCCGGCCGGCTTCGCGGCCCGCGCCCGCGAACTCGCCGCGGCCTACGGCGAGCGGTTCGCGCCGCCGGCGCTGCTGGAGCGGATCGCGGCCGAGGGGCGGACCTTCACGGACTGACCCCGGCTCCTGGCCGGCGGGCCCTGGCCCCTGGTCGGGGCCGGTTCAGGGAGCTTCGGGCTACGGCGCTCCGGGTGGGGCCGTCTCGTGGACGGTCCCGCCCGGCGCCTCGCCGGTGCCTCGCCCGGTGCCTCGTCGGGCTCCTCTGCCGGCTCCTTCGTCGACTCCGGGCGGGTTGTCTGCCCGGCTACGCGCCCGGCTTCTCGCCGAGCTCCTGGCTGAGCTCCTGGCTGAGCTCCTCGCCGAGTTCTTCGCCGAGTTCTTCGCTGAGTTCCTCGCCGAGCTCCTCCCGCAGCGAGCGCTGGAACGCCGTCACCAGGGCCTGCGCCACCATCGGCTGGATGTGGTCCGTCAGTGCCTTCATCCGGGCCAGCTCGGTCGGCGCCGGCTCACTCTCCCGGTACGGCTTCCACACCGTCTCCCGGAACAGCCGCTGCAACTCCCGCGCCGTCGCCCGGCTGTGCTCCACCACGACGGCCCGGGCGGCCAGCAGCGTCTCCAGCGGGATCGGCACGTCCAGGATCCGCACCCCCAGCGGCAGCAGCCCCGGATCCACCCGGAACACCTCCGGGTCGTCGGTGCGCTCCAGCGCGCCCATCGCCGCCAGTCGCTCGACCTGCTCCTCCGACAGCCCGCGACCGGCCCGCCGCTCCAGCTGCGCCCGGCCCAGCTCCTCGGCGGACTCGGGCGTCCAGGACGCCACCAGTGCCCGGTGGATCGCCAGGTCCAGCGGGGTGCTGTCCTCCGGCAGCCGCGCCAGGTACCGCTCGATCGCCGCCAGCGTCAGCCCCTGCCGCTGCAACTCCTCGATCAGCTCCAGCCGGTCCAGGTGCGCAGCCCCGTACAACCCGACCCGACGCGGTCCCAGCACGGGCGGCGGCAGCAGCCCCTTCGTCCCGTAGAAGCGCACCGTCCGCACCGTCACCCCGGCCCGGGCCGCCAACTCGTCCACCGTCAGCCGCACCCCGCCCGCGACGGCGCCGTGCTCCCCCATCTGCTGCCTCCCGCGCTGGCACACTCCTGCTGTGACAGCAGCAGTGTGACAGTGCGACCCGTACGGGTCCACCGCTGCCGGTGACGGGCATGCCGACGCCCCTGCCCTCCGCCGGGACGACGGCTTCGGACAGGGGCGTCGGGTCACGATCCGCCGGTCGCGACCCCGGGCCGGGGGCAGGGCGGCGCGGGACCGGGCGTCGGGCCGGGCTCGCGTCGGAGCTCAGGGTTCAGGGCTCAGAGCTCTCGGAACTCGGGGCTCGGCGGCGGGTCAGGCGAGGGCGGCGTGGTGGCGGCGGGTGACCTCGGGGTGGGCGCGGGTGTAGCCCTTCCACTCGTTGAGTCCGAAGTCGGCGAAGAGCGGGTTGTCCGGGTCCTCGGTGGCGCCGGGGGCGTGGTGGGCGAGCGGGAAGTCCAGCGGCGCGATGTGGGCGTCGCGGCGCGGGTTGTAGAAGAACGGGACGGAGTAGCGCTCGCGGGCTCCGGGTGGGCTGACCACGCGGTGGCTGGTGGCCTTGAGGTAGCCGTCGGTGGCCACCTCCAGCAGCTCGCCGAGGTTGACGACGAAGGCGCCCTCGAGCGGCGGGACGTCCAGGAAGGTGCCGTCCGGGCGCTCGACCTGGAGGCCGCCCACGGTGTCCTGGAGCAGCAGGGTGATGAAGCCGTAGTCCTTGTGGGCGCCGACGCCCTGGCCGGCGCCGTCCGGGGCGGTGCCGGGGTAGCGGACCAGCTTGAGGCGCAGGTGGGGGTGGCCCGCGAAGGCCTCGTCGTAGAAGTCGGGGCGGGCGCCGATCGAGCTGAGGAGCTCGTGCAGCAGCCGCCGGGCGACGGCGCCGAGGCGGTCGATCCAGCCGAGCGCGGCGGTGCGCAGCTCGGGGAGCGCCTGCGGCCACTGGTTGGGGCCCTCCAGCCACCAGTACGGGGGCTCACCGGCGCCCGGGACGTGCGGGGGCAGCTCGGCGCCGATGTCCAGCTGGTCGCGCCAGTCCTGGCTGCCGCCGGTGCGCTCGTCGCCGGTGCGGGTGTAACCCCGGTAGTGCGGGGAGTTGAGGTTGCTCACGGCGAGCCGGTCGGCTTCGGGGAGCGCGAAGAAGGCGCGCATGGCCCGGGTGAGCGCCGCCGTTTCCTCCGGGGTGACGCCGTGGCCGACGAGCTGGAAGAAGCCGACGCCGGTGGCCGCGGCGCGCAGGTCGTCGTGCAGGCGGCGACGGTCCTCGGGGCTGCCGTCGGCGAGCGAGAGGTCGATCACCGGGAGGGCGTCCGCGAGGGTGGAGCCGGTGCCGGTTTCGGATATGGGAGTGTGCTGCTGCGTCATGTGTGACATCCGCTGGGTCTCGTCCCGGCCTGTCCCGGTGGTCGACCGGGGGCGCCGGAGCATCGCCTGGTGCGGCGGGTGCTCGGGGGCCGGGAGGCGGGGGCGGCCGGGTGGGGCCGCCGTTTGAGGGTGGGTGGAGCGAGGTTCAGCCGGAGCGTCGACAGGACATGGTGGTCACGCGGAGCAGGTCCACGTGGCGGCGGCGAACAAGGATGAGCACGCCACCAGCCTAAATGACCGGTTCGGCGGCGAGCGAGCCCCCTGCAGCGGAGGGCCACTCCCCACTTGTCGGTGGTCGTTCAAAGGTGGGCGAGTGGTGGTCGAGTGGCGGCTGGGATGGTGGTCGGGATGGTGGTCGGCGCCTCCCTTCAGGAGTTGTTGAGGTAGGCCAGGACGGCCAGGACCCGGCGGTTGTCGTCGTCGGAGGGCTGGAGGTCGAGCCGGACGAAGATCGACGCGGTGTGCTTGGCGACCGCCCGTTCGGTGATCACCAGTTGCTGGGCGATGGCGGCGTTGGAGCGGCCCTCCGCCATCAGCGCCAGCACCTGCCGTTCGCGCGGAGAGAGGGTGGAGACCGGGCCGGCCGAGGAGTTGTGCGTGAGCAGTCGGGTGATCACCTCCGGATCCATCGCGGTACCGCCCTGGGCGACCCGCCGGACGGCGTCGATGAACTGGTCGCCGTCCATCACCCGGTCCTTGAGCAGGTAGCCGATCCCGCCGGTGCTGTCGGCCAGCAGCTCCCTCGCGTACAGCTGCTCGACGAACTGCGACAGGACAAGGACGGGCAGGCCCGGGTGGGCCTGACGGGCGGCCAGCGCGGCCCGCAGCCCCTCGTCCGAGAAGCTCGGCGGCAGCCGGACGTCGACCACGGCGATGTCGGGCCGGTCGGCGGCCACGGCGGTGAGCAGTTGCTCGCCGTTCTCGACCGCCGCGGTGACCTTCATGCCGTTGGCCTCCAGCAGCCGGGTCAGGCCGTCCCGGAGGAGGAAGAGGTCTTCGGCGATGACAACGCGCACGGGATCTCCAGGTTCACGATGGTCGGGCCACCGCAGGGGCTGCTGATCGCCAGCACCCCGTCGAAGGCGGCCAGTCGGCGTTCGGTTCCGCTGAGGCCGGTGCCCCGGGACGGGTCGGCGCCGCCGCGCCCGTCGTCGGTGACCGATATCCGCAGCAGTCCGCCACTGTGCCCTATCTCGATCCAGACGTGCGAGGCCCCCGCGTGCTTCACCACGTTGGCCAGCAGTTCGCTGACCGCGAAGTAGGCCGCCGACTCGACCGGTGCCGGGGCCCGGCCGGGCAGGACCCCGGTGAAGGTGACCGGCAGCGGCAGGTCCAGCGCGGTCGCCCGTACGGCGTCGGCCAGCCCGCGGTCGGCCAGCACCGGGGGGTGGATGCCGCGGACCAGGTCCCGCAGCTCGCCCAGCGCCTTCACCGAGGACGTCCGGGCCTCGGCGAGCAGCGGGGCCAGCGCGTCCGGGTCGTCCTTGAGCTGCTCGGCCACGGTCAGCAGCATGCCCAGGGCCACCAGCCGGGCCTGCGCGCCGTCGTGCAGGTCCCGCTCGATCCGGCGCAGCTCGGCCGCCCCGGCGTCGATGGTGTCCGCCCTGGTCCGGGCCAGGTGGCTGACCCGGTGGGCGAGCCGGGCCTGCCGGGAAGGGCCGAGCAGGGCCCGGACCGCCCTCTCGTGGATCCGCAGGACGGGTGGCGCGGCCCACAGCGCGGCGGCCGGGGCGGCGCACAGGCCCATCCCGTAGACGAGGCCCAGCGGGAAGATCGGCCCGTTCCGACCGAAGACCTCCAGGGCGATCGGGGTGACCAGGACGAGGGCGGCGGTGAGCAGCACGGCGGAGCCGGAGAGCAGGGCCCAGGCCAAGTCCCGCCAGGTCGCCGGGTCGGTCAGCCAGCCGCCGGTCCGCAGCCGCCGCCAGGCGCCGGCGGTCCCGGGCGGTCGGCGGTACGGCACCGGGACCGGCCGCCCGCTCCACGCGCCGACCGTCCGCCTGCTCTCCGTCGCGATCCAGCGCGCGCCGAACAGCCCGAGCACCACCAGTGAGGGCGCCAGCCAGAGCGAGACCGACCGGCCGCCGGGCGCGGCGCCGCCGTACAGGTGCGTCGCCATCACCGCGAGCGCGCCCGGTGCGAACAGGGCCGCGCCGACCGCCCGGCCGCCGCCCCCGGTGGCCCAGCAGAGCGCCCAGACGGCGACCGGAGCCAGCGGCACCAGGAGGACGAGCGGGCCGCCCGGCCCGAACGGCCCGGCCTCGTCCGGTCCGAACAGCGCGGACACCCCCAGGACCGGCCCGGCCAGCAGCGCGATCAGGCCCGTCACGGCCAGCGTCACCGCGTACCAGGCGCGCACGCCGTCCATGCAGGCCCGGCCCACCCGTCGGGCGGCCCGGCCCGCCGCTCCCGTGCCCGCCTCGGCGCGCACCGCCGTACTCGTTTCCGCACCCATGAAGCGCCCCCTCGCCGTTCCGCGGCCCCCGTCGGAGGCCCCGAAGCCCGTGGCCCCGCAGCCGCTGCGGGCTCCGGTTCCGATCTTCCGCCGGTCAGTCTGCCCGGCCGCGGCCACCGGCGATCTAGGGCTGGACACCCAGTTCGGGGTGTACCTGGATACACCTCGCGGACACCGTCCAGACGGCTGTCCGCACCCCCGGGCGGGTTCGTAGCGTCGTGTTCCGTCAGCCGGCTCCGGGCCTCTCCGGGGCCGGACCCCGAACCGTGGAGGGCCCGTGAACGCGCCGATCATCCGGATCCGCGGCGTCAGCAAGACGTACGACCGGTCCGAGGCCGTGCCGCCCGCGCTGGCCGGGCTCGACCTGGAGGTGCGGGCCGGCGAGGCGCTGGCCGTGCTCGGCCGCTCGGGCAGCGGCAAGTCCACCCTGCTGAACCTGATCGCCGGCCTGGACCGCCCGAGCGCGGGCACGGTCGAGGTGGCGGGCGTGGCCGTGCACGAGCTCGGCGAGGCCGCACTGGCCGAGTACCGGCGGCGGCGGATCGGCATGGTGTTCCAGTTCTTCAACCTGCTGGACGACCTGACCGCCGAGGACAACGTGCTGCTACCGGCACAACTCGCCGGAATGTCGCGGGACCGGGCCCGTGCCCGGGCCGCGGAGCTGCTGGAGCGGCTGGGGGTGGCCCGGCACGCCAAGGCCTACCCGGGCCGGCTCTCCGGCGGCGAGCGCCAGCGGGTCGCGGTGGCCCGGGCGCTGATGAACCGTCCGCCGGTCCTCCTGGCCGACGAGCCCACCGGGGCGCTGGACACCGCCTCGGCCGCCGACGTCCGCGACCTGCTGCGCGGGCTCCACGCGGAGGGGCAGACGGTCCTGCTGGTCACCCACGACACCGCGCTCGCCGAGGCCTGCGCCGACCGGACGATCGAACTGCTCGACGGCCGGCTGGTCCGGGACAGCGCGGCCCTGCCGACGCCCGGGGCGGCCCGATGAGCGCCCTCGGCACGGTGGTCCGGGCCGGGGTCGGCCGCAGGCGGGTGCAGACCCTGGTCATGGTGCTCACCACGATGGTGTCCGTGACGGCGTGCGTCCTCGCGGTCGGGCTGCTGGTCGCCGCTCGGGGCCCGTACCAGCGCTCCTTCGCCGACCAGCACGGCGCGCACCTCAACGTCCTGTACGACCCGGCCAAGGCGAGCCCGGCCCAGCTCGCCACGACCGCGCACGCGCCCGGCGTGACGGCCTCGGCCGGCCCGTACCCCGCGGTCACCGTCACGCCGCGCTCGGGGGAGGACACCCGGTTGCCGCCGCCGGGCAGCCCGCTCCCGTCGATGACGCTGGTCGGCCGGGCCCAGGACGGCCCGATGGACGGCCTGCGGATCACTCTCGGCCGCTGGGTCGCGGGCCCCGGCGAGGTGGTCTTCCCGGACGGCCGCTCCCCGCTGGCCGTCGGCGACAGCATGCGCTTCCCGGACCTCCCCGGGCAGCCGAAGCTCACGGTGGTCGGCCTCGCCTCCTCCGTCTCCTGGAGCGCGGACGGCTGGGTCGCCCCCGAGCAGATCGCCGGCCTGACGGCGCCCGGCACCAGCCCGGCCGCCCAGTACCTCTACCGCTTCGCCCACGCCGGCACCGACGCCGAGGTGGCGGCCGACCACGCCGCGCTCACCGCCGCGGTGCCGGCCGGCGCCCTCCTCAGGGCGACCTCCTACCGGCCCGCCCAGGCGGAGGCGAACAGGACGGCCTCGGTCTTCGTCCCCTTCGTCACGGCCTTCGGCCTGCTCGGCCTCGCCATGTCGGTGCTGATCATCGGCGTGGTGGTCAGCGGCGCCGTCACCGCGGCCACCCGCCGGATCGGCATCCTCAAGGCCCTGGGCTTCACCCCGGCGCAGGTGGCGCGTGCCTACGTCGGCCAGGCCCTGGTCCCCGGCGGGACCGGCACGGCCCTCGGCGTGCTCGGCGGCAACCTGCTCTCCGTGCCGGTCCTCGGCATCGCCCACAAGGCGCTGCGCGGCGGGCTGCTCGGCATCCCGCCCTGGGTCGACCTCGTCGTCCCCGCGGCGGCCCTGACCGCGGTGGTGGGCACCGCCCTGGTCCCGGCGCTGCGGGCCGGGCGGCTGCGCACGGTGGAGGCCCTGGCAGTCGGTCGCGCGGCGCCGGCTGCCAGACGGGCCGCCGCCGAGCGGACCGATGCCGAACGCACCGGCTCCGAGCGCGCCGGCTCCGAGCGCGCCGCCGCCGAGCGCGCTCCGGGCCGGATCGGGGCCCTGGGAGTCCTGGCAGGGCTCCGGAACGGGATCGGCCGACTGCCGGTGCCGCGCGCGCTGAGCCTCGGGCTGGCCACCCCGCTCAACCGGCCGGGCCGCTCGGCGACCACCGGGGCCGCCGTGGTGCTCGGCACGGCCGGGGTCGCCCTCTGCGTCGGGCTGACGCTCTCGCTCGGCCTGCTCCAGGACGGCCTGGAGGCCGGGCGCGGCGGCAAGGCCGTGGTCCGGGTCCCGATAGAGAACGCCCCTGCCGCCGCCCACCCGGACGAGGCGGCCGCCGCCCGGGCGATCGACACCCGACCGGGCACCCGGGCCTGGTACAGCAGCGTCCCGACCCGGGCGGCCGTGGCCGGGAACACCGGCCGCTCCGAGGTGGTCGCGTTCACCGGCGACGCCTCCTGGGACGGCTACCAGCTGGTCTCCGGCCGCTGGTTCCGCGGACCCGGCGAGGTCGTGGTCGGCGCCGCCTACCTCCGCGCCGCCCGGGCGAAGGTCGGCGACAGCCTGACCCTCACCGACCACGGGCGCACCACCCCGGCGAGGATCACCGGCGAGGTCCTGTCCACCGGCGACGTCGTGTACACGGACCGGGCCACCCTGGCCCCGCTCGGCGGCGCCGTCGCCGCCGAGGCGATCACCTTCCACATCGACCTCACCCCCGGCACCGATCCGGTGGCGTACGCCGCCGCGCTCGACGGCGAGGTCCGGGCACTGGGGCTGGGCGCCGAGCCAGGCGAGCAGCACGTCAACATCGTGCTGCTGGCGATGAACACCCTGGCCGGGACGCTGACGCTGCTGCTCTCCGTGGTCGCGGGGCTCGGGGTGCTCAACACGGTGCTGCTGGACACCCGGGAGCGGGCGCACGACCTCGGGGTGCTCAAGGCGCTCGGGATGTCGCCCCGGCAGACCGTCGCGATGGTGCTCACCTCGGTCTGCGGCAGCGGGCTGGTGGCCGGGCTGATCGGGGTGCCGCTCGGGATCGCGGTGCACCACCGGGTGGTGCCCGCGATGGCCCGCGCCGCCGGGATCGGCGTGCCCGAAGCCGACCTCGGAGTGTTCGGCCCCGCGGTGGTGGGGCCGCTGATACTCGGCGGCCTGGTCCTGGCCCTGCTCGGTGCCGCCCTCCCCGCCACCTGGGTGGCCCGCACCCGGACGGTCACGGCGCTGCGGACGGAGTGACGGCCGCAGGCCCGGTGCTCCCGCAGGCTCCGTCTCCTGCGGGAGCACCCCCGGGACTGGGCCCGGGGCCCCAGGCCCGGGCCCGGGCCAACCGGGGTCAGGGAACAACCGGGCCCGGGCCAACCGGGGTCAGGGAACAACCGGGCCCGGGTCAACCGGGGTCAGGGAACAACCGGGCCCGGGCCAACCGGGGTCAGGGAACAACCGGGCCCGGGCCACCGGGGTCAGGGAACAACCGGGCCCGGGCCAACCGGGCTCAGGGGCACCTGGGTCTGGACACCTGCACTCAGCGCAGGCGTCCTCAGGACAGCCGCGCCGCCGCGTACGCCTCCATGGCAGCGCGCTGGTACGCGGCAAGGCCCGGAGCGATGGCCTCGTACGCGGCGTGCCACTGCTCGTTCTCGGTGCAGGAGCGCGCGATCGCGAGGTACTCCTCCGTCGGGACGGCCCGGATCGTGCCGAGCAACCGGTACTCCTCGTCGGTCGCGCTCTGGACGGGCTCGGCGTCGGCGGGGTGGCCGGCCGCCATCAGCTCGGCCAGGCGGATCATGCGCGCGGTCCGCTCCCGCTGCCCGGCCGCGATCTCGTCCGGGCTCATCGCTGCGGTCACGCGCCGGGTCGCCTCGGCGTGCTCGGGGAAGTCGCGCAGGCTCGTGTCGATGTCGGCGGGCTGGATGCCCTCGAACAGGTTCTCGGGGCGGTTGATGACGGTCATGGGCGTGCCATCCTCTCGGGATCGCTCCAGGTCGACGATCGTGCGGAGGACGGTGGCGGCCAGGGCGTCCAGCCGGTCGCGTTCGGCGACCAGCCGCTGGTGGTGGCCCCGCAGGGCGTCCAGCTCGTCCACCTGCTCGCCCAGGATCCTGGCGATCTCGGGCAGCCCCAGACCCAGGGCCCGCAGCACGAGGATCTGCTGCAGCCGCAACAACTGCCCTTCCTCGTAGTAGCGGTGGCCGTTGGAGCCGATCCGGGCGGGTGGCAGCAGCCCGATCTCGTCGTAGTGCCGCAGCGTCCGGGCGGTCACTCCGGACATCCGGGCGACCTCCGCAATCGGCCAGGCCATGGCCGCCTCCCTCGCTCCCGCGTCCGTACGTTCGTCGTACCGAGGCCGGTTCCTCCGGCCCTGGTCACGACGGTAGGAGCTGCCGCTGCGGCAACTTCAAGCCCGGACCCGTGGGCGACGGTCCGAGCGGCTGCGGCGTTCGCGCCCGCTCGACCGTCAGGGCGGCCACGCCACAGAGGACCACCCGGAGCGCCTCCGGGCTACTCCGAGGTCCTCCGAGATCCTCCGAGATCCATCTGAGCTCTTCTGACTTCCGCCGAGCCCGCCTACGCGTCGCCGAACCAGTCCAGGGACTGGCCGTGCGGGCCGGTGAAGGCCACCGGCCGCCCGTCCAGGGCGAGCGCGAACAGCCCGGATCCGGAGGGGGCCGGGCGGGGCAGGCGCCGGGCGACGTCCGGCAGTACGGAGACCGCCTCGTTGGAGATCCAGTGCCCGGGCAGCCCGCGCACGGTCACCGCGAACTCCTCCCGCGCCTCCGGCGACAGGTAGGCGAGCACGGCGCTGTGGAACACCACGGGGGTCGCCCCCACGGGTACCTGCGCCACCAAGTCCCGTACCGTGGCGTTGAGATCACCGCGCACCAGCAGCGGAGGCTCGGCCCGGGCGACCCGGACGGCGCCGCGCAGCCGGTCCAGGCGGTGGGTCTGCTCCGGCCAGACCAGCGACTCCAGCCAGCGCACGTCCTCCTCGGCCCGGACGTCGAGCGGGTTGAGGTCGATCCCGGCCCGCCACACCACCTCCGGCAGCCGCTCCCGCAGGCGTGCGGGGAGCGGCACCGGTCCGCTCACCACGCAGTCCAGCGTCACCGGGCTCGCCGCAGCACCGAACTCGGTCACCGCGAACTCGGTCACCGCGAACTCGCTCGCCGCGGACTCGGTCACCGCGGACTCCCTGCCCCCGGACTCGGTCACCGCGGACTCGGTCCCCGAGCACTCGCTCACCGCCCCGCCCGCACCCTCGGCGGACAGGTACCGGTAGCGGTACCTGTCCGGGTACAGGCAGAGCCCCGCCGAGGCGCCCACCTCGATCAGCGCGAGCGGCTGCGGAAGCGTCGCCAGCAGCGGCAGCAGGGTGGCGCAGCGGCCCGCCTCGTTGGTCTGCGTCCGACGCTCCACCATGGTGGCCGACGTCTCGTCCCAGTGCGCCGTCACCCAGGCGCGGAAGGCGGGCCAGCCGTCCGTCACCGGGCCGCCCAGGTGGCGGACGGCCCCGAACAGCAGGTTCGGCTGCCGCTTCGCGGCGGGCAGTCCGTCCAGCAGGGCGTGCAACTGCCCGTCCTCGGCGACGCGTTCGGCCAGGTCCTGGTAGATCGCCGAGTTGCCCCGAGCCTCCCGCTCCGCGAAGCCGCGGTAGAGGTCCCCCGTCGTGCCGTGCATCCCTCGTCCGCCCCTTCCGGATGATCGATTCGGCCCAGCGTACGCCCGGCCGGTTCTCGGTCGGCCTCCGGGCGGCTCGGCGTCACCCCAGCAAGCCGCCCATGTGCCCGTCCTCGGCGAGCAGCCGCCAGGAGCAGCCGGGTGAGGCGAAGGCCTCCGGGTCGACGGCCTCGACCAGCCGGTCCACCACCGTGCTCAGCAGCGACTGCGGGTCGAACACCGCCCAGGTTTCCTGGGCTCGGCCGTGGTCCCAGCGGTCCCACTCGACGCGCAGCCGCTCGTACGTCCAGAGCGCGTAGAGCAGGGCGGACAGGTCGCGGTTCAGGTAGGCCTCGGGCTGGCCGTCGTCGTACCAGTCCGGCAGCTCCAGTCGGCCGGTCGTGCCGTCCAGGGCGATCGTGAGGTCCGTCGGCCAGTCCCCGAGGGCGATGAAGTCCCGTTGGTACGGGCGCTCCTCCTCGCCGTCGAAGTACTCCGGGTACGCCTCGCCCATGGTGACCAGCGGTTCGTCGCACACCCCGAACATCGCCCCGCCCAGCGGCAGCCCGACCTCGGTCAGCAGGCGCCGGGTCGGTTCGTGCACCAGGGCGGCGGGCAGGTGCTCGGGCCGGAAGCGGTGCACCCGGCCGGGGCCGTCGTCCTCGTCCGTCAGTGCCGCGAGTTCGGCCACCAGCTCCGGGCCGACCTCGTACGCGGGTCCGCCCGGTCCGCCCGGCAGCGCTCCCCAGCCCAGCGCGTGCACCAGCAGCGCCGTGCCCCAGTGCGCGGGCGGGGTCGGACCGCTCGCGAACAGTGCGGGATCGACCTCCCGCATCCGCTGCTCGGCCTGCGCCACGACCTCGGCCACCACCGCCGGGCCGCGACGCCCCTCCAGCGCCTCCGGCCGCCGGGCGGCCTCGGCAACGGCCTCCACCTCGCGAACCAGCCCGGCCAGCGCGGTCAGGTCGGAGGCCAGCCGGTCCCGTCGCGGGCCGCCGTTGTCGAGGAACACCTCACCGGTCGACCCGTCCAGCAGCACCAGGTTGCCGACGGCGGCGAACGGCGCGCAGTAGTCGGTCTCGCCGAGGACGAACAGCCCCTCCGCGTCCGCCGCGAACGGCCGCACCGCCCCGAACTCCAGGAACGCCCCCGCGCCCGGCAGCCCCTCCCGCGCCAGGAACTCCCGGCTCCCCGCGTGCACCACCCCGCCCGGCGCACCGGTCACCTGCTCACACTCCACGTATCCCCACCCCTCCCCGGCCCTGATCCACAGACCCTAGCGGCCCGGCCCGACAACGCCACGCCGGTTCCGGATCCGGAGACGGGGGAGACGCTGCCGCGCCGGGGCGGTTTCGCCACGGAGGGTTCGGTGGGTTCGGTGGCGGCACTCCCGGAGTCCGGAGCCGCTGGACGAGGACTCCTGAAGCCGGCTGCATGTGCGGGGTTCTGCTCCGGACGTGCAGGAGGGTGTCCGGCACCGGGTGGGGACGACCGAAGGGCCGGACACCCTCCTGACGGCACTCCACGGGCAGACCGACGATCATCCCTGCCGACCACGGCGGTTGGCGCCCGCCGCCGCTGACGGAATCCGAGCCGCCCTGCCTGGCCGGCCGTGGCGCGGGCCCCGCTCGGGTACCGCCCCGAAGCGCGCTGGACCCGCTCCGCCACGGTGCCCGTCCGCGCGGCGCGTTCGCCCCCTGCCCGAACGGCCCGGCCACACCAAGCGCCTGCGCGCCGCCCGTCCGCTGCTCCGGCAGGCCATCCGGGACCTGGCGAAGGCGACCGACCTGCGGGCCGACCCAGTGTGAACCACCGAGTCGACACCAGTGAGGTGCCGGTTGTCGCGCGACACCGTGCGCCGTTCGGCACTGGCGCAGTGGGTCGGCCACGGCCACGGCCACGGCCGCCCGCATTCCCGCATTCCGCATTCCTGCTGGTCCCGGGGCCTGAGGCCGCGCCCCGTCCGCACTCCGGCCGGGCTGCCCGTCACCTGGCCCCGAGCTTCGGCCGGCCCGAAGGCCGACGAGCGCGAGCTCCTGGCCGCGGTGATCGAGACCGAACCCGCCCCCGTGCGCGAGCGGCCCGGCCTGCCGATCCTCGCCGACCGGGGTGACGTCTCCGCCGAACACGACCGCTTCCTCGACCGGTACGGGGCCCGGCTGCTGCGACCGTCCCGTCCAGCCAGCGCTCCGCGCCCCGGCGGGGGCCTGCCGGGGAGTCCGTGCGTCAGCTGATCGAGTCCGTCCACGACACCTTCAAGGGCCGGCTCAGTCTCGAACAGTACGGAGCCGGCTCAGTCTCGAACAGTACGGAGGCGGAGGCGGAGGCCGCACCGCCGAAGGCGTTGACGCGGCGGGTCGGCCTGCGGATCTTCCGCCCATGATCTGCGTGATCTGGCACAACCGCACCACCAGCCGAGCCGTCCCCCCGCTCATCGATCGCCCGTCGACCACTGACCGGCTTCGGACCCACGTGGCCATGAGCCCGCCGTCCGTGGCTACACCCCGGCGGTCCGGTCCACGTTCCAGTGCTCGGGCAGGTCCGCGTCGCAGAAGGCGCAGGCGTAGTGTTCCTCCCGGACGAGGTTGTGGGCGGCGCACCGGGGGCAGCGGCGGAAGACCACCCCGTAGCTGAAGGCACCGGGGTGCGGCAGGCCGATCCGGGCGAGGGCGGCGGTCACGGCGGGCCAGGACGCGGTGTCCGGGCAGTAGCCGGTGGAGAGGTTGCTGACCGTCTCGACCTCCCAGCCCCCGCCCGACCGCCGGAACCCGATCTCCCCGGCGCTCAACACCGGTTCCCCGCCCGCGCAGGCCACGTGTTCGCTGCGGCGCGGCGCGAGCCGCAGCGCACCGCCCAGGTCGACCACGAAGGTGAACGGTTCCGCGAGCGCCTCGGCCGTCCGCGCGTCCACCCAGGCGGCGAACTCGTCGGCCGTCCGGACCGGGTGCCCGCCAGGGCCGCCGGCCTCCCGCAGCTCAGGCGGCCCCACGTAGCGGTACGCCCGGCCGAAACCGTCCGTCACCTCCGTCGCCACGCCCCGCTCGGCCAGCCGCGCCTGCCAGTACGCCATCTCGACGAGCGTCCCGCTCAGCCCGAAGTCCCGCAGCTCGGACAGCAGTTCACGCGCCTGCCGCAGCGAGACCTCCGCGCCCTGCCGGATCGCCCGCAGCGCCGCCACCGGGCCGACGAGCGGCTCGGCGAGCCGGAGTCGGCCCGGTCCGTAGGTGGTCAGGAACGCCTCGCGGATGTCCGCCGGCAGCTCTCCCGGGCCCGAGTGCTCGCACCGGTAGCGGTCGCAGCGCGGGCAGGAGAACTCGACGTCCCACCACAGATCCCGCTCGTGCATCAGGAACTGCCCGACGCTCCGGACGGCGGTGCCCCCGCAGTCCTCGCACCGGACGGCTATCCGCACACCCTGCCCCGCTTCGGTCATGCCCGACACCCTACGGCGGCCCCACACTGACCGGCCGCCGCCGAGTCCGGCACCCACGGACCGGTCACAGCCGACCGGTCACCAGCGGCCCGGCTCTGCCGGAGGACTGCGGGGTGCGCGGACGAAGCTCCGCCTTGCCCTGCGCCCTCCGCCACCGTCAGCCCCAGGGGGCGGGGGCGACGACGTGAGGGTGCCGGCCCGGTGGAGTCGGCCGGCATGCGGGCCCAGGCGAGCCGGCTGTTCCCGGGCACCGGGGAACGGCACGTCGGGGGACCCGGTCTGGCGGTGGCGTCTGGCGCTCGAACGGGCCGGCGCGTGCCCGACGGCGGTGTGGGAGGCGGACGGTCGGGCGATGGCCTGGGGGGCTGGAGCTGCCGGACGAGCCGATGCTGCAGGTCGACCCGGCGCATTCGGAGCTCGCCGACGAGGTGCCGGCGTGGGCGGAGCGGCGCGCGTACGGGCCGTTGGTGGCGGAGGTCGCGGCGACCGAACCGTACCTGGTGAGGCGCTGGAGCATCAGGGCCGGGCTCCGGCGGCCGACGGTGAGCCCTTCCTGTCCGGCTACCGGATCCGCCCGGCTACCGCATCCGCCTGCAACCGGCCGAAACCGCCGCAGCCGCCGCAGCCGCCGAAGCCGTCGATGCCGCCGCCTGGGCGGCCGTCCGCCGGGGCCGCGTCCGGCTCGGCCCGGGTGACCGCCGCGCGGCTCGCCGGGCTGCGCCACCGGCCGCCGAACCGGCCGGAGACGGACCCGGCCATGACGGCCCCTGACGGCAGCGTGGCCGCGTACTGCCGGGGCTGGCGGACGAGGTGAACGATGTCGGCGCGTTCGCCGGTGGGCACCCGTCGGGCGCACCGCCGCCTCGGCCTCGCCCGCGCGGTCGGTACGGCCGTCCTGCACGGGTCCGTCGCCGGGGCGTACGAGGCGGTGGCCAACGCCCGGGACGATGCGGCCCGTCCAGCGCCCAGCAGGCTCTCCGCCTCGCTGGGTTTCGGGCCGCACCCCCGCACCCGCGCGTACCGCCGCCACCTCTGACCGGCATCTCCGGCCGGTACCTCTGACCGCCGCCCCCGACCGGCGCGCGCCGCCGACGCGCACCAGGTGGCGCGGACGCGGTGCCGCCCGCCGGTCAGTCGAGCCCGCCGGCCTTCCGGGCGGCCTGCTCCACGCGGTCGTGGTGGGCTTGCCACCAGTCCGCGTCGCCCTCGGCGGTGTTGATGCCGTCGGGGCGCTGCCCGATGGCGCCGTCCACGAGCTCGCGGACCAGGTCGGCGTGGCCGATGTGCCGGTGGCTCTCGGCGATCATGTGGACGAGCACCCGGTGCAGGGTCTGCTCGGGGCCGTCGCCGAACGGCAGCCGACCGGTCGCGTCCAGCGGCAGGGCCTCGATGGTGGCGTCCGAGTGCGCCCAGACCCGCCGGTAGCGCCCGACGACCTCCTCGGTGCTCTCGTCCGCCCGCGCCCAGAGGTCGGCGTTCGGCTCGACGTTGCCGGTGAACCACAGCGGGGTCGGTTCCGGGAAGGGCCGCCCGAAGGTGTCGCCGAAGTACATGGCCTCGGCTCCGGTGAGGTGCTTCACCAGGCCCAGCAGGTTGGTTCCGGTGGGGGTGAGCGGGCGGCGAAGGTCGTACTCGGAGAGGCCGTCGAGCTTCCAGAGCAGCGCGTCGCGGGCGTCCTGGAGGTAGATCCGGAGGTCGGTCTTCTCGTCCGTCGCAGTCATGGGACCAGTCTGTTGGTCACACCCGGCCTGTCCATCGATTTCCGCTCCCGGACGATCGCCGACCCGTGCCACGATCAAGCCCGTTTGCTCGTCGGCTCGTTGGCTCGTTGGCTCGTCGGCTCGTTGGCTCGTCGGCCCGTTGGCCCGTCGTCCCATTGGTCCATTGAGCTGTTGCCCAAGGAACCTCGACGGCCCGCAGGAAGCGGAACCAGGGACCGGTCACCATCGACGAGACACGAGTCTTCACGCTGTGGCTCCAGCAGAACAAGTTCCCTCGCCACAAGCCCCGTTCCGGGCGCGCGGGTACGGTGAGCGCCAAGACCGGCAGGCGGCGACCGGGGAAGGGCACAGCTCCCCGGACGATCCGTCAGACTTTCTGTTGGACTGCCCTGACGCCCCACGCCGAGGTCGACCACTGGGACCGCACGGTCACCCGCGCCCTGGACCAGGTCATCGGCCTGCAGTTCTCCTTCAGCTACGGCAGCCCGGCCCAACTCGTCGACACGAAAGATGACTTCGAACGCGACCTGCGTCAGGCGCTGGTGGAGTTCAGCCCCGGGGCACCTTCGACGAACTCGTACGCACCGAGGCGATCATCGCCACCCGACCCAGCTGACCGACGGTTCCTCACCATGCGGACGCGAGGCATGGCGCTGCTACGTTCCGACCGTCGTCGGTCTGACGGCCAGAGCCCGAGGAGAGAGCAGTGACCATCCACATAGAGCCTTCGGCGTTCGGCCCGGTCAGGGCCGTCGCGGCTGAACACGTCGTCGCTCACTGGCTCAGCGTGAAGGGCGGTGAACCCACCCTCTACGGGGGGCGGCGCAAGGGCCATGACATCGTCGACGGCGACTGGCTCATCGACGCCAAGCTCCTGGTGACAGCGTCCGCGAGCGAGATCTCCCGCATCCCTGGCTGCACTCACAAGCTTCGCCGAGACCTGTGGAAGCCGTTCGATCCAGACCGCACCACGCACATCATGCTCGTGGAGTTCCCGCTGGACTGGACTGCGGAGAGCACCACGTCCTTCGCCCAGACGACGATCATCATCCGGCACGAGGACGTCCACCTCTACCTCGTCGAAGTCGCCGAGTTCAACGAGATCCTGTTTGAGAGGCGCGAGGAAGCCGAAGCCGAGAAATGGGCCTTCATCCACCTCGACGACGTCTGGCTGAAGGAGCACCGCGTCCTGTGACCACCTCGTCCGGGAGGGCAGTGGCCAGCCCTCCCGGGCTGCAGCGGAGGCAAAGTCGTGAGTTCAGAGAAACCGGATGGACCGCGACCTCGTGGCGGCGGCCGTACGGCGGATGCTGCGCCCCGGCGGCGCACTGGTGCAGATCCCGGACCTGAAGGCCACGCGGCCGGACCCGCTGTCCCCGATCCCGGACCCGAAGGCCGCGCCGCCGGACCCGCTGTCCCCGGCCCTGGCGGGTGCACCCCTCCCCGCCCTGGGGCTCGCGCATCCGCCGGTGCCGTACGGCGCGATCGGCGAGCTGGTCCGGCGCTGCCTCGGGCCGGTCCGTCGGGCCGGTCGGGGCCTGCTGCCGCACGGCACGCCGGGCGGGGGAGGCGATCTCCTCGCCCGGGCGGGCTTCACCGGACCGCAGCGGATCGTCGTTCCGGGCGGCGGGCCGCTGGAGCGTACGGTGGACGACGCGGTCGCGGGCGTCCTCTCGCTCTCCTCCCCTCTCGCTCTCCTCCTCGGCCCCGCAGCTCTTCGCCGACCGCCTCCCGGACTTCGAGGCGGACCTCCGCGACCTGCTGGCGCGGTCCTCCCCGGGCGGGCCCTTTCGTGGAACGGCAGTCCGACACCGAGTTTCTCATCTTGCCTACCTGGCGGGTGAATTGACGACAAGTCACTTCGCCGTTGCTCCGGGCAGCGGGATCGCGTGTCAGTGGACCACGTCGAAGACCTGCTTCTGTAGGCCGTTGCCGTAGACCTCGTGCTCGACCAGCTTCAGCTTCTGGGCGTCCTTGTCCGTGGTGCTGAACAGGCGCTTGCCCGCGCCGAGCAGCAGGGGGAAGACGAGCAGGTGGTAGCGGTCGATCAGGCCGGCGTCGGAGAGGGCCCGGTTCAGGGCGGCGCTGCCGTGGACGATGATCGGCCCGCCCTCGGTCTCCTTCAGGGCGGCGACCTCGTCCAGCGACCGCAGGATGGTGGTCTCGCCCCAGTTCGACACCAGGTCCTCGTCGGTGAGGGTGGTGGAGACGACGTACTTGGGCAGGGTCTTGTAGCGGGCGAAGTCCGCCATGTCCGGCCACACCGGGCTGAACGCCTGGTAGCTGACCCGGCCCAGCAGCATCGCGGTGGCCTCCTCCTGCTCCCGGCCCTTGATCTCGAAGGCCTCCGGGAGGAACTCGATGTCCTTGAAGGTCCATCCGGCGTTCCGGTAGCCGGCCTCGCCGCCGGGGGAGTCGACGACGCCGTCGAGCGAGATGAAGGCGGTGCTGATCAGGGTGCGCATCGGTGATTCCTCAATTCCTTGTTCCAGTGGGTTTTGCGGAGCACGTTCGGAGCACGTTCGGAGCACGTCCAGGGCAGATCCGGAGCGCATCCGGAGCCCGCCCGGTACAGGTAGGGCGTTCAGGCGAAGAGCCCGGTCAGCCACTGCTGCCAGGCGGCTTCGGCCGCCTCCGGCGCCGGGCCGAAGAGGTGGTGGAACATCAGCACCACACCCGAGCCGTGGTGGAAGGTGTGGATCGCGTCGGCGGAGCGGAGCTCGAAGCGCTCGTCGTCCGCCCAGACCACCTCGGCGTCCAGCGGGGGCAGTCCGGCCGGCTCTGCGTAGGCGCGTGCGCCGGTGGTGACCGGGAGCGGCAGCGACAGGGCGTGGGCGAGGGCGGCCCGGATCTCCGTCTGCGGGCGGTCCCCTGACGGCGCGGCGGCGAAGACGGGCGCGGCGGTGCGCCCGGGGAAGTGGCTGAGGTACTCGCGGAGCGTGTGCAGGTGGAAGGGCCAGCCGCGGCGCAGCGCGTCGTACTCGTCCTGCCAGTCGTCGCCGAGCAGGCCGCTGTGGACGACGCGGAGCACGGTGGAGCCGCCGTCCCGGCCTTCGACCAGGTACTCGAAGGCCATGAACCGGCCGTCCTCGGCGGTGCTCGTACGGGTGGCCAGGCGCTTGCCGGGTTCGTAGGCGGTGATCACCGCCTCCGCGCGGTGGCCCCCGGTCTCCATGACGGCGGTGCCGCCCTCGCGCGGGTCCAGTTCGTTGCGGCCCATGAACCAGGAGTCGATCCCCGGGCCGGTGGCGATCGCCTCCCAGACCTGTTCCGGGGTCGCCGGCAGGGTGGTCTCCAGCTCGATCTCGAACGGGTGCGTCATCGTGGGGCCTCCTGGGGGGCGGCGGGTGCCGCCTGCGCGGTCGCCGGGATCCGGTGGAGCCCGACGACCACCCGGTGGCTGCGGCCGCCGGGGGCGGATTCGTCGTGGTAGCGGCCGACCAAGGCCGCCACGGCGTGGGCCAGTTCCTCGGCGAAGGCCGTCCGGTCGGCCGCGGAGGCGAACCGGACCTCGGCGTCGATGCCGAAGGTGGCGACCCGCTGCCGGGCCCGGGCGGCGCCGGTCAGCAGGCTCCCGACCTCCTGCACCAGCCGGGAGCCCAGGGCGAGCAGCCAGTGGGCGGAGAGCTGGTCGGGGGAGCGGGCGGGGTCGGGGCTGACGGCGGCCAGGACGCCGGGGGAGATCACGTAGGAGGCGGCGGTGGCGCGGTACACCCGTTCGGTGACGTTGCCCTTGCGCCGTTCCTCGACGAGTTCGACGAGTCCGTGCCGCGCCAGTTCCTTGAGGTGGTAGTTGACCTTCTGCCGGGGCAGGTCCAGGCGGCCGGCCAGCATGGCGGCCGAGCCGGGTTCGGCCAGGGCGGCGAGGATGCGGGCCCGGATCGGATCCAGGGACGCCTCGGCCGCGGCGGGTTCTTCGATCACAGCGACGTCCAGCACCCCTCCAGGCTTCATCCGACAAGAAAATTTGTCAAGGAAAAAAGACTTGTCGGTAGTCCGGTCGGCCGAACGCCACCACCCTTCCGGGGCCGCACCAGCCGCGACCTGGCACGGAGAGTGACGGGTGGGGCTACCGGGTCGGACTTGAATCTTTGCGAACGGATGTTCGATCCTGGGGCTGTGCCCGTTTTCGAATCTGTTTTCGAATCCACCGCCGAGCAGGCCACGCGCCCCCCGCTCCGGCCGGTGGCGCTCCCGGCTGCCCTGCCGGGGGAGCCGGGCGGCGGACGGCCAGGCGGCGGGCAGCCCGGCGGCGGGCAGCTGGGGCCCCGGGGGCTGCTGCCGGTGCCGCCCGCGCTGCGGGAGGTGCTGCCGGACGGCGGGCTGCGGCGCGGGAGCGCGGTGTCGGTGGCGGGTGGGGATACCGGGCTGCTGCTGGCGCTGGCCGCCGGGGTGCGGGAGACCGAGGGGGGCTGGGCGGCGGCGGTCGGGCTGCCGGACCTGGGACTGGCCGCCGCCGAGGGGTACGGACTGGACCTGCGCCGACTGCTGGTCGCGGACGACCCGGGCCCGCACTGGGCCGAGGTGGTGTCGGTGCTGGCCGGCGCGGTCGAACTGGTGATGCTGCGCCCGGACGGGCCGGTGCCGCCGAAGCTGGCCGCCCGATTGGCGGCGGTGCTGCGGCGCAGCGGCTGCGTACTGCTGGTGGCCGGACCGTGGCCGGGCGCCGCGCTGCGGCTGGGGGTGCGGTCCGGGCGCTGGTTCGGCCTGGGCGACGGCCACGGGCAGCTCGCCGGCCGGCAGGTGGAGGTGGTGGCGGAGGGGCGCGGCTCGGCGGTGCGCGGCCGGACGGCCCGGCTCTGGCTGCCGGACGAGTACGGCGAGGTGCGCCCGGTGCGGGAGCAGCCGGCCCGGGTGGGCCTGCCCCAGGAACAGCCGCAGCTCGTGCCGGAATCGGTGGAACCGGTCGAACGGGTCGAACCGGCGCACCCACGTGTCGCGGCGGTGGTCTGAGATGCCCGGGAACGGGAGGTCCGGAGCCGAGATGTCCGGGAACGGGAGGTCCGGGAACGGGGTGTCCGGCCCGTCCGGAGTCGCGGAGGACCGGACCCCGCGGGTGCTGGTGGTCTGGTGCCCGGACTGGCCGGTGGTGGCCGTCACGGGTGACGACCCGGTGGCGGTGACCGAGGGCGGGCGGATCCTCGCCTGCTCGGCGGGTGCCCGGGCGGCCGGGGTGCGGCAGGGGCAGCGGCTCAAGCTGGCCCAGCGGCTCTGCCCGGAGCTGGAGCTGCGCGACCGCGACCCGGAGGTGGAGACCCGCCGCTTCGAGCCGGTGGTCGCCGCGGTGGAGGCGTTCACACCCCGGGTGGAGGTGATCCGCCCGGGCCTGTGCGCCATTCCGGTGAAGGGCCCGGGCCGCTACTTCGGCGGCGAGGAGGCGCTGGCCGCCAAGGTCCGTACGGCGGTGGCGGACGCCCTCGGGCAGCCGCTCGTCCCGGACGCCGTCCCGGGCGCGGTGAACCCCGAGGCCGCCGACACCCCCGAGGCCGCCGACCCCCCGGAGGCCGCCGACGCTTCCGAGGCCGCCGAAGCACCCGGCGCACCCGGCACCCCCGGCGTGCCCGGCACCCCCGGTGCGCCCGTCACCCCGCACGCCCAAGTCGGCGTCGCCGACGGCCTGTTCGCCGCGGTGCTGGCCGCCCGTGCCGGGGTGCTGGTCCCGGCGGGACGGACGGCGGAGTTCCTCGCCCCCTACCCGGTGAGCGCGTTGGGCGACGAGGCCGTGGCCGAGCTGCTCGGGCGGCTCGGCCTGCCCACCGTGGGGTCGTTCGCCGCGCTGCCGCCGGAGGCGGTCGCGGACCGCTTCGGACCGCCGGGGACGGTCGCACACCGGCTGGCCCGCGGGTTGCAGCCGCGTCCGCTGGTCCCGCGCGAGGAGGAGCCGGACCTCGCCGTCGAGCACCGCTTCGATCCGCCGGAGCCGCTGGCCGAGCCGCTGGTCTTCGTCGCCCGCACGCTGGCCGAGGCGCTGCACCAGCGGCTGGCCGGGGCAGGGCTGACCTGCCGCCGGGTGGCCGTCGAGGTGGCCTGCGCGGACGGCCGGACGGCCTCCCGGCTGTGGCGGCACGAGGGCCGGCTGTCGGCGACGGCACTGGCCGAGCGGGTCCGCTGGCAGCTCCAGGCCTGGCAGGGCGCGGGCACCTTCGGCCCCGCCGTCGAAAGCCCCGACCGGGGCCCCGGCCGAGGGCACGACCGGGGCCTCACTCAGGGCCCCGATCGAGGCCCCGGCCAGGGCATCGACGAGCAGGGCCCCGACCAAAGCCGCGACGAGAGCCCCGACACCGGCTTCATCCTGCTCCGGCTGGCCCCCGACGGCTTCTCTCCGGACCAGGGCCGCCAGCTGGCGCTGTGGGGCCAGGCCGTCGCGGACGACCGGGTGGAACGCGCGGTCGCCCGGGTGCAGGCGGTGCTCGGGCACGCCGGGCTGCGCCGGATCGAGCCGGCCGGCGGGCGGGGCCCGGGCGAGCAGGTGGTCAAGGTGCCGTGGGGCGAGCCGTACGAGGCGGCGGTGCCGGCCGACGCGCCCTGGCCGGGGCGGCTGCCGGAGGTGTGGCCGGCCGTGGTGCTGCGGGATCCCGCACCGGTGCGGGTGCTGGACGAGACCGGGCAGCCGGTCACGGTGGACGGCCGGGCGGGGGTGTCGGCCCGGCCGGCCCTGGTCGTGATCCGGGGGCGGGAGGAGCCGGTGGACGGCTGGACCGGGCCCTGGCCGGCGGTCGAGTACTGGTGGGACCAGTCGCTCGCCCGCCGCCGGGCGCGGTTCCAGGTCGTGCTGGGCGGCGGCCGGGCGCTGCTGCTCACCGTGGAGGGGGGTGCGTGGTACCTGGAGGCCGGTTACGACTGACCGGCGGTCCGACCAGGGGGGAGCAGGACGAGTACGAGAACGACGAAGGCAACCCCCGATGGGCTTCACCAGCCACCCCACCCTCCCCTGGAGCGAGCTGCACCGCCGCCTGACCGGCCCGGCAGGCGCGGCACCGGACGCTACGGGCCGCACGGACGGCACGGCACCGGACGGCGCGGCACCGGACGGCACGGGCCGCACGGACCGCACGCACGGTACGGACCGTACGGTCGTCCCGCTGCGCCCCCACGTCGCCCCGGAGGAGCCCCCGGCCGCGCCGGAGCGTGCCGCCGAACCCTGGGCCGAGCTGCACGTCCACTCCGCCTTCAGCTTCCTGGACGGCGCCAGCGACCCGGAGGACCTGGTCGCCGAGGCGGCCCGGCTGGGCGTGGAGACCCTCGCGATCACCGACCACGACGGCCTGTACGGCGCCGTCCGGCTCGCCCAGGCGGCCCGGGGCACCGGGGTGGCCACCGTGTTCGGTGCCGAGCTGACCATCCGCCACGAGCGGAGCACCGAACACCTGCTGGTCCTCGCCCGCGACCCGGTCGGCTACCGCCGCCTGTCCGCCGCGATCGCCGCCGCCCAGCTGGCCGGCGGCGCGAAGGGCCGCCCGGCGTACGACCTCGCGGCGCTGGCCGAGGCGCACGGCGGCCACTGGGCGGTGCTCACCGGCTGCCGCCTCGGCCGGGTCCCCGCCGCCCTCGCCGAGGCACGCGAGCGCCGCGGCCGCGACCACCAGCACGCCCCCGACCGCCCCGCCCCCGACCGGCGCACCCACGCCCCCGGCCACGCCGAGGCCGAGCGCCGACTGCGCACCCTCACCGAGGCGTTCGGCCGCGAGAACGTGTACGTCGAACTGATCGACCAGTGGCTGCCCGGCGACGACCGGCGCAACGACGCCCTCGCCGCCCTCGCCGCCCGGGCGGGCCTGCCCGTCGTCGCCTCCACCAACGCCCACCACGCCGGCCCCGCCCAGGGCCGCCTCGCGCAGAGCCTCGCCGCGCTGCAGGAGCGCCGCACCCTGCAGGACGCGGTCGGCTGGACCAGGGCGGCCGGCACCGCGCACCTGCGCTCGGGCCGCGAGATGGCCGGCCGGTTGGCCCGCTTCCCGGGCGTGCAGCGGGCCACCGTCGACCTCGGCCGGGCCTGCGCCTTCGACTTCGCCACGCTGGACCCGGAGCTGCCGGGCTATCCCGTCCCCGAGGGCGAGACCGAGATCAGCCACCTGCGCGCCCTGGTCGCGGCCGGCGGCCCGGCCCGCTTCGGGCCCGGCAACGCCGCCGCCCGCCGCCAGCTCGCCAAGGAGCTGGACGTGATCGAGGACCTCGCCCTGGCCGGCTACTTCCTGATCGTGCACGACATCGTGGACTTCTGCCGGAGCCGGGACATCTGGTGCCAGGGCCGCGGCTCGGCCGCCAACTCGGCGGTCTGCTACGCCCTCGGGATCACCGCCGTCGACCCGATCCACTACAAGCTGCTGTTCGAACGCTTCCTCTCCACCGCCCGGGACGGGCCGCCCGACATCGACCTGGACATCGAGAACCGCCGCCGCGAGGAGGTCATCCAGTACGTCTACGGCCGGTACGGGCGCGAGCACGCCGCCCAGGTCGCCAATGTGATCACCTACCGGCCCCGGCTGGCGATCCGCGACGCCGCCCGGGTGCTCGGCTACCCGCAGGGGCAGGTGGACGCGTTCAGCCGGCAGACCGACTTCCGCTCCGCCCCCGGCGCGGACGCCGTCATCCCGGCCGACGTGCTCTCGCTCGCCGGTCAACTGCACGGCCTGCCGCGCCACTTGGGCATCCACTCGGGCGGCATGGTGCTCACCAGGGAGCCGATCGGCGAGATCTGCCCCACCGAGTGGGCCCGGATGCCCGGGCGCTCCGTCCTGCAGTGGGACAAGGAGTCCACCGCCGGCGCCGGACTGGTGAAGATCGACCTGCTCGGCCTCGGCATGCTCGCCGCGCTGCACGACGCCTGCGACCTGGTCGCGCTCCACCACGGCCTGCGCTACGACCTGGCCACCATCCCGGACGACGACGAGGGCGTGTACGCGATGCTGTGCCGGGCCGACACCGTCGGGGTGTTCCAGGTCGAGTCCCGGGCGCAGATGGCGACCCTGCCCCGGCTCAAGCCGGACCACTTCTACGACCTGGTGGTCGAGGTCGCGCTGATCCGCCCCGGGCCCATCCAGGGCGGCTCCGTCCACCCCTACCTGCGCCGCCGCGCCGGGGCCGAACCGCCCGGCTGCCCGCACCCGCTGATGGAGAACGCGCTCGGCAAGACCCTCGGGGTGCCGCTGTTCCAGGAGCAGATGATGCAACTCGCCATCGACTGCGCCGGGTTCACGCCCGCCGAGGCAGACCGGCTGCGGCAGGCGATGGGCGCCAAGCGCTCGCACGAGCGGGTCGCCCGGCTGCGCGAGCGGCTGCTGGGCGGGATGGCCGAGCGCGGCATCCCGCCGGAGGTCGCCGAGGACGTCTACGGGAAGATCGAGGCCTTCTCCCACTACGGCTTCCCGGAGAGCCACGCGATCAGCTTCGCCTACCTGGTGTACGCCAGCGCCTGGCTCAAGTACCACTTCCCGGCGGCCTTCACCTGCGCCCTGCTGGCCAACCAGCCGATGGGCTTCTACTCGCCGCTGAGCCTGGTCGCGGACGTCCGGCGGCACGGCGTGCGGGTGCGCGGGGTGGACGTCAACGCCAGCGGCGCGCGCCCCACCCTGGAACCGTACCGGGGGCCGACCCCGAAACCGCCGCTGACCGCCGGGCGCCCGCAACCGGCCATCCGGCTCGGCCTGGAGACCGTCCGCGGCATCGGCACCCCGCAGGCCGAGGCGATCGTCGCCGGACAGCCGTACGCCGACCTGGAGGACTTCGCCCGCCGCACCGCTCTGCCCGCGCCCGTCCTGGAGGCGCTGGCGACGGCGGGCGCCTTCGACTGCTTCGGCCTGACGAGACGTCAGGCCCTGTGGTCGGCGGGGGCGTTCGCCGGTGTCTCGGCCGAGCTGATCCCCGGCACCACGCCCGGCACCGAGGCGCCGGAGCTGCCCGGCATGAGCCCGGTCGAGGAGACCATCGCCGACCTGTGGGCCACCGGCACCTCCGCCACCAGCCACCCGCTGCAGCATCTGCGGGGCCGGCTGGAACGCGGCGGCGCGCTCTCCGCAGCCCAACTCCCGGACGTGCCACCGGGAACGGAGGTGGTGGTCGGCGGTCTGGTCACCCACCGGCAGCGGCCGCCGACGGCCGGCGGGGTGCTCTTCCTCAGCCTGGAGGACGAGACCGGCCTGATCAACGTGATCTGCAACCGCCCGGTCTGGGAGTCCCAGCGCCGCACCGCCCTGGACCGCGCCGGTCTGCTGGTCCACGGCCGCGTCGAGCGCGACCGCGGCGCCACCAACCTGATCGCCACCCGGCTCACCCCGCTCCGGATCGGGCTGTGACCTCCGGAGCCCCGGCCCGCTCAGTCGGGGTAGCGCACCAGCGCGCTCAGGTCCAGGTCGAAGTCGAAGGGAGCGGGGATGCGCACTCGACGAAGTCGCGGTACCGCACGTAGAAGCTCATGGGGCCTCCGGCGCCTCCGGTGCATCCTCCGGCGGGTGCGTTCGGCCGGCTCGCAGTCTATGCGCGGACCGGGCCGCGACCGCTCAGGTGCCGGAGGCGGGCGGCCGCCCCTGGCCCGGCGCCCCGGCGAAGGCCTGGGCGATCGGGAGCCAGGCGGTGGCGACCGGGCCGGTGGCGGTGAGGGCCAGGTCGTCGCGGTGGCGGCGCTGGGTCACCAGCAGGCAGAAGTCCAGGGCCGGGCCGGTCACCACGTCCGTGGCCTCGGCCGGGCCGAGGGCCCACAGGCCGCCGTCGGGGGCGGTCAGTTCGAGCCGGACCGGGCGCTCCGGCGCGGGCAGGCCGTGCGCGCCGAAGGCGAAGCCCAGGGTGCGCAGCCCCAGGTGGGCGATGTGCCGCAGCCGGTCGGTGGGCTCACGGGTGACACCGAGGGCGTCCGCGACGTCCTGGCCGTGCGCCCAGGTCTCCATCAGTCGGGCGGTCGCCATCGACGCGGGCTTCATCGGCGGGCCGAACCAGGCCAGCCGGACGTCGGACGGCGCGGCGGCCAGCGCGGCCAGCACCTCGGCCCGGCCGGTCCGCCAGCGGGCCAGCAGGGCATCCGGTTGGGCGGTCGCGCCCTCGCGGGCGCCCTCCTCGACCGGGTCCACGCCGGCTTCCAGCAGGGCGCCGAAGCGCTCGCCGAGCGCCGCGCCGAAGCCCTCCGCGTCGCGCGCGGCCAGGGCCGTCCAGTCGTCGGTCCAGGCCAGGTGGGCGATCTGGTGCGCGATCGTCCAGCCCTCGGCGGGCGTCGGCCGGGCCCAGTCCTCCGCCGGCAGCCCGCTCACCAGGTCGTCCAGCACCGCGCTCTCGGCCGCCACATCGGCCAGCAGGCCGTGCAGGACGGGCGGGACGGGCGGGACGGGCGGGGGGTTGCCCGGGGCGTTCGGGTCGGTCATCGGCTTCCCTTCCGGTCACGGCAGTCGGTACTCGTCGGTAGCCCGCGGCGGCACCCTACGCCCGCCCCGCCGCCGGCGCCCGCCACTCCACGGAACACGCACGTCAGGACTCTCGCCACCGGCCCCACCGCGTGTGACAATCGCGCGATGACAAGGGCTGCGGACCCCCACCTCGCGCAACCCGGTAGTGCCGCCGCGCCGCCCGACGACCCCGACGTCGCCGCGCGCGCCGCCGCGCTGGTACGGGACGCCGTGCTCGGCGACCTCGCCCGCCGGGTGGTCGCCGAGTGCGGTGCGGACGTCGGACTGGTCGGCGTGCCGGAGCCGCTGCCCGGGCACGCGAAGGGCGACGAGGGCATGGTGCTGCGCCACTGGGCGGGCACCCGGGCCGACCTGCTGCACAACGCGGTCGTCCCGGCCGGTCTCGGCCTCGGCGGGCGGGCGCTCGCGGAGCGCGCGCCCGCCTGGGTGCCCGACTACCGGGCCGCGACGACCATCTCGCACCACTACGACGCGGGCGTGGCCGCCGACGACCTGTACGCGATGCTGACCGTCCCGCTGATGGACGGCGGCACCGTGCACGGCGTGGTGTACGCCTCGGTGCGGGCCGTCGTGCCGTTCGGGGACGTCCGGATCTCCGCCGTGGACGCGCTGGCCCGGGCCGCCGCCCGGGCGATCGCCGGGGCCGCCGCCTGGAGCCGCGACGCACCCTGGTCGGCGCCCCGCCCGCAGACCCGCCCTGCGCCGGACCCGCAGCTCCGCCCTGCGCCGGGCCCGGAGTCCCGACCGGCCGCCCCTGTAAGGCCGTTGACCCCGCGCGAGCACGAGGTGCTGCGCTGGGCGGCGACCGGCCGGACGAACCCGGAGATCGCCGCCCGACTGGGCCTGACCCGCAACACCGTGACCGGCTACCTCAAGTCCGCGATGCACAAGCTCGGCGTCCGCAACCGGACCGAACTCGCCCTCGCGGCCCGGGAGACCGGCCTCGTCGACTGAAGCGCACGGCCGACCCGGAGCGCCCGGCGCTCAGTTGACCTGGCGCTCCCGCCCGGCCCAGTACGGCTCGCGCAGCCGGAACTTCTGCAGCTTCCCGGTGGCGGTGCGCGGCAGCACGTCCCGGATCTCCACCGAGGTGGGCGACTTGTAGCCGGCCAGCCGCTGCTTGCAGTGCGCGATCAACTCGGCCTCGGTGACCGGCCCGTGGCCGTCCCGGAGGACCACCAGCGCCTTCACCGTCTCGCCCCACTTCTCGTCCGGCACCCCGATCACGGCCGCCTCGGCGACCGCCGGGTGGCCGTACAGGCAGTCCTCCACCTCGATCGAGGAGACGTTCTCCCCGCCGCTGATGATGACGTCCTTCTTCCGGTCCGAGATGCTCAGTTGGCCGTCCACCAGGGTGCCGCCGTCGCCGGTGTGGAACCAGTCGTCCCGCAGCGCCTCGGCGGTGGCCTCCGGCTGCTTCCAGTAGCCGTCCAGCACGGTGTTGGAGCGCACCAGCACCTCGCCCTGCTCGTCGACCCGCAGCCGGGTGCCGAGCGCGGGGGCGCCCGCCTGCACCAGCTTCTCGGCCCGCTCGGCGGCCGGCAGCGCGTCCCACTCGGCCCGCGAGCGGTTCACCGTGACGATCGGCGCGGTCTCGGTCAGGCCGTAGAGCTGCATGAACTCCCAGCCCAGCTGCTCCTCGACCTGCTGCACCACCGAGGTCGGCGGCGGGGCGCCGGCGACGATCATCCGCACCCGGTCCCGGCCGGGCACCGGGCCGTCCCAGTCGGCGGCCGCGTCCAGCACCATCTGCACCACGGCGGGCGCACCGGACAGGAACGTCACGCCGTGCCGTTCGACCCGGCGCAGGATCTCCGCGCCGTCCACCTTGCGCAGCACGATGTGCCGGGCGCCGAGCCCGGTGAGGGAGAACGGCAGGCCCCAGCCGTTGGCGTGGAACATCGGCAGGGTGTGCAGGTAGACGTCCCGGTCGTTCGCGCCGTAGTGCAGGCCCATCAGCGTCGCGTTCAGCCAGACGTTGCGGTGGGTGAGCTGAACGCCCTTGGGGCGGGCGGTGGTTCCGCTGGTGTAGTTGATGGTGGCGGTGTCGTTCTCGGAAACGGCGTACGGGCGGGGGGTGTTGTCGAAGTCGTACAGCCGGGCGTCGCTGTCCGCGCCGAGGACGAACGTGTGCTCGGCCCCCACCCCGTCCAGGGCGTCCGCGAGTTCGGGGTCGACCAGCAGGACGGAGGCGCCGCTCTGCTCGACGATGTACGACACCTCCTCGGCCTTCAGCCGGAAGTTCACCGGGACCAGCACCCGGCCGTAGCCGCTCACCCCGAAGAAGGAGGTGAGCAGTCTCGCGGAGTTGTGCGAGACGACCGCGACCCGTTCGCCGGGCCCGACGCCGAGCCGGTCCAGCCCCGCCGCCTGGGCGCGGGCGAGTTCGGCGACCCGGCGGTAGCTCAGCTCGCCCCAGGATTCGGCCGGTTGTACCGGTTCGTCGACGATGCCGACCCGGTCGCCGTAGACCAGCTCGGCCCGGTCGAGGAAGTCCATGACGGAGAGAGGAATCTGCATGCGCCCACTGTCCTCTCCCGCCCGCCCCGTGCACACCCCCGATCGGGGGTGTCACCCTTCCGTCGTAGCAGCCGCGACGGGCGTGGCGGCCGTGGCCCTCGCGGCACCGGCGAGGGCCGCCGCGAGCCGGTCCCGCACCTCGGTCTGGGCGGCGATCCGGCGCTCCAGCACGTCCAGCCGTTCCCGGGCGATCGCCAGCACCCGCTCCGACGGCCGGTTCGCCAGGACGTCCCCGTCCAGACAGCCCAGCAGCGGCCGGACGTCGTCCAAGGTGAGCCCGGCGCCCACCAGCGCGCGGATGTTGCGCACCCGCACGACCGCCGACTCCCGGTAGTCGCGGTACCCGTTCGGCTCGCGCTGGGAGTCGATCAGCCCGGCCTGTTCGTAGTGCCGCAGCGCCCGGACCGTCGCCCCCGTCGCCCGCGCCAACTCGCCGATCCGCACCCGTAGCCACCGCCCCATCAGACAACGCCGACACCGCTGGACAACGCCCGACCCCACAACGCCCGACCCGCGAACGCCAAAACCCGACCACGCCCGACCCGGCAACGCCCGAAAGACGCGACAACGCACCTCTAGGCCACCAACGCGCCGCCGTCGACCGACAACACTACGCCGCTCACGAACGAGGCGCGGGGCGAGGCGAGTTGCGTGACCGCCCAGGCCACCTCGGCGGGGCGGCCGATCCGGCCGAGCGGGGTGTGCGCGATCTGCCAGGCCCGCAGCGCCGCCAGTTGCTCGGGACCGTGCCCGGCGTGCTCGCCGATGGGTGTCTCGACCGCCCCCGGCGCCACCGCCACCACCCGGATCCCGCGCGGCGCCAGCTCCACCGCCCAGCTGCGGGTCACCGTCTCCAGCGCGGCCTTGCTCGCCGCGTACACCGAGTTGGACGGCCAGCCGCGCAGGCCGACGGCGGTGCTGATGTTGACGATCACGCCCCGGCTCCCGGTCAGCGCCGGCAGCGCGGCCTGGGCCAGCAGGACCGGGGCGACCAGGTTGGTGCCCAGCAGGGCCCCGATGCCCTCCCGGGTGTAGCCGCCGAGCCGTCCGCCGCTGCCGGTCAAGCCCGCGTTGTTGACCAGGACGTCCAGCCGCCCGAACCGCTCCAGCGCCGCCCCGACGATCGCCTGCGGCGCGTCCGGCCGGGTGATGTCGACGGCCAGCGGCTCGATCAGCCCGGGGGCGGCCGCCGCCGTCTCGGCCAGCGGCTCCGCCCGCCGCCCGACCGCGAGTACCCGGGCCCCCTCGGCCGCGAAGGCCCGGGCGGTCTCCCGCCCGATCCCCGTCCCGGCCCCGGTGACCACGACGGCCCGTTCCCCTACCGCGTTCACAGTGTCCATGGCGCCACCCTCCGACCCTGCCGCCGGCGGCAGGGTCAAGCGGGCCTGTCGGAGGCGGGCGGCAGAATGCGGCTCGTGACCGACCCCCGTCCCGCACCCGCACTCGCCCCCGCCCCCGCACCCGCACTCGCCCCCGCCCCCGCACCCGACGACCTCCCGTTGCCCCTGAGCGCCTGGGCCGCCGCCCACGGCGTGCCGGTGGTGCGGCGCGGGGTGATCCCGGCACGCGTCCGGGAGGCCTGCGCCCGCGACCTGGCGACCGGTGAGCCGGAGCCCGCCCCTCCGCTTGCTGTGCCCGGCGCGAACACGAGCGCCATGGCGTCGGCGGAGCCGCCGTCCGCCTGCTAGGAAGGCCCCACCGCACAGCCCCGCAGCCCCGCAGCCCCGCAGCCCCGCAGCCTCACAGCCCCACAGCCCACCGCACGGCCAGGACGGACGGCCTCGACGTACGGTCACGAACCCCCGGGGAGCCCAGCCATGAGCGACCAACGACCCGACACCCTCTACGACGCCGTCGGCGGCATCGACGCCCTGCGGCGTCTCAGCACCACCTTCTACCGGGGCGTCCTCGCCGACCCGCTGCTGGCCCCGGTCTTCGCGGACTTCACCCCCACCCACGTCGAGCACGTCGCCGTCTGGCTGGCCGAGGTCTTCGGCGGCCCCACCGCCTTCACCGACGAGCACGGCGGCCACCAGGCCCTGCTGCGCGCCCACCTGGGCCTGGCGATCACCGAGGAGCAGCGGCTGCGGTGGATGGAGCTGATGGCCGAGGCGGTCCGCGAGGAGTTGCCCGAGGACGAGCTGCTACGCCGGCGGGTGCTGGAGTACTTCGACTGGGGCACCAGGATCGCCGAGGACGTCTCCGCCTCCCCGGCCGGCACGGACCTCGGCGACCCCGGCCCCACCCCGCGCTGGAGCTGGGACGGGCTGCGGACGTGACGGCCGGTGCGTCCCCGAGGACCGATGGCCTGGTGCCACGGGCGGATGGCCTGCTGCCACGGGCCGACGGCCTGGTGCTGCGTCCCTTCGAGGCGGCCGACGCGCCGGCGCTGATCGCGATCCACCAGGACGCCGTGCTGCGCCGCTACACCCGCGTCCCGGTGGACGACCCGGAGGCGGCGGCACAGTGGCTGGCCGCGCAGGACGAGGGCCGGGTGTCCGGCACCCGGTACGGCTTCGCCGTGCTGGACGCGGGCGAGCTGGTCGGCAACGTGGTGCTCAAGCGCGCCACGCCGGGCGGGGCGACGGCCGAGGTCGGGTACTGGACGGCGGGCCCGGCCCGTGGCCGGGGGGTCGCCCCCCGCGCGGTGCGGGCGCTCACCGACTGGGCCTTCACCGTTTTCGCCGACGACGGCCTGGACCGGATCGACCTGCTGCACGAGGGCGACAACCACGCCTCCTGCCGGGTCGCGGAGAAGAGCGGCTACGCCTTGACGGAGGTCGTCCCGCCCTTCCCGCCGTACCCGGCGGCCGGTCACCGGCACTCCCGGAAACGGCTGGACGGATCCGAACCCGGCCGGTCAGAGTAGTCCGCATGGCTTCTCTGGTGCGACACGTGACGATCGACTGCGCCGACCCGTACGCCCTCGCCGGCTTCTGGGCCGAGGCCCTGCAGGGGACTCTCGGCGAGGACGACAACCCGGGTGACCCGGAGGTGGTGGTGGACTCCGCCGGCGCCTCGCTGCTCTTCATCCGGGTGCCCGAGGGCAAGTCGGTGAAGAACCGGGTGCACCTCGACCTGCAGCCGCAGGACCGCAGCCGGGACGAGGAGGTGGAGCGCCTGCTCGCCCTGGGGGCCACCGTGGTGGGTGACCACCGCCGCCCGGACGGCACCGGCTGGGTCACCCTGACGGACCTGGAGGGCAACGAGTTCTGCGTCGAGCGCAGCCGCGCCGAGCGCGCCGCCACCGGCGCCGGCTGACCGCCCGCCGCCGGGCCGAACGGCCGCTGTCCGGGCCGGCCGCCTCCATCCCGGACCGGCGCCCGTCCCGGCCGGAAGCGCCCTGACTACTCCAGCCACTCACCCCTGGCCGCCCGCCAGACCCACGAGGACGTGCGCGGGCGGCCGTCGAGTTCCCCGCGCCCGGTGCACCAGAGCAGGGTCTCCGCCGGGCGGGTGTCCGCCTGCTCCGGTGCGTCCGGGAAGAGCCGGCTGAGCACGAAGCGGCTGGAGACCTCGGGCAGCTGCCAGGTCAGGCCGAGGCCGAGGGTGATGTCGTGGGTGTGCAGCACCAGCTCGGCGACGCCCATCGCCGCGAAGCCGCGCGGCTCGCAGGGCCCGTGGTGGTAGGCACGCAGGTCGTCCGGGGCGGCGTCGAGGGCGTTGCCGAGCAGTTCGCCGGCGGCGAGGACGACGTCCAGGACCTGGGGCGGGTCGGCGTCGGCGCTGACGGTGAGGTCGAAGGGCAGGTAGCGGGTCCTGGGCCGGGCGGCGAGCTGGCCGGCGTAGGCGAGCAGGTCGTGGGCGATGTGGGCGGCGGTGTCGCGGCAGCTCCACTCCAGCGGCCCGGCGGGGACGCTCCAGTCGCGGTCCCGGGTGTGCGGGGCGAGCACCCGCAGGCACTCGTGCAGGGCGTCCCGTACGGGGTCGCCGTTGCTGTGGATCATCTCTGCGGCCGGTCCTTCGATCGGGTTTTCGACGGGCCGTCACACGATAGGCGGAAGCCGCGGGCCGCTGCTCGGGGTTTCCGTCCGATAATCGACCCTGTCCGGCGCCGGTGAGGCCCCCCGAGAACCCAGGCAGGTACCCATGGCCAGGATCGCCGTGATCGGCGCCAACGGCACCATCGGCAGCGCCGTCGTCGCGGAGGCGGTGGCCCGCGGGCACGAGGTCACCGCCGTGGTCCGCGACCCGGCCCGCTACCGGGCCGGGGCGGGCGCGCCGGCCGCCGTGGAACGGGGGGACGTCTTGGACCCCGCGGACGTGGCCCGGGTCGCGGCCGGCCGGGACGTCCTGGTGAGCGCGGTCGGCGGCGGCGACGGGCCGGGCCACCTGGCGCTGATCGAGCCGGCCGCCCGCTCCCTGGTGGAGGGCCTGCGCCGGCTGGACGGCGGGGCGCCCCGGCTGATCGCGGTCGGCGGCGCGGGCAGCCTGGAGACCGCGCCGGGCGTCCGGGTCTGGGACACCCCGGGGCTGCCGGAGGCGGTCCTGCAGATCATGCGCGCGCACGGCGCGGCGCTGGACTACTACCGGACGGTCTCCGACCTCCGCTGGACGGTGCTCAGCCCGGCGGCCGAGATCGGCCCGGGGGAGCGGACCGGCCACTACCGCACCGGTCTGGAGCAGCTGCTCACCGACGCCGAGGGCCGCAGCCGGATCTCGGTGCCGGACTACGCGGTCGCCCTGGTGGACGAGATCGAGCAGCCCGAGCACATCGGCGAGCGCTTCACCTGCTGCGCGCTCTAGGGATGCCGCGCTCTGCGGGCAGGCCGTGTGCTTGACGGACACCGGGCGCGCTACGGACACCGGGCGCCCTACGAGCGCCGTGCGCTCGTCGGATGCCGTGCGCTCCAGGGATGCCGCCCGCTCCCGGGGCGGGACCCGTCAGCCCAGCTGGATCGAGCGCTTGGCGAGGCCCATCCAGAACCCGTCGATGACGCTGCGCTGGCTGTCCAGGTCGGCCTCGCCCGCGCCGAGGGTGACGAACAGCGGGGCGAAGTGCTCGGTGCGCGGGTGGGCGAGGCGTCCGGCGGGGGCCTTCTGCTCGAAGTCGAGCAGCGCGTCCAGGTCGTGGGCTTCCAGGGCGCGTCGGCCCCAGTCGTCGAACTCGGCCATCACCGAGGTGACCCGGCCGTCGTTGCTGAGCGCCCGCAGGTTGTGGGTGAAGAAGCCGCTGCCGACGATCAGCACACCCTCGTCGCGCAGCGGGGCGAGCTTGCGGCCGATCTCCAGCAGCCGCTGCGGGTCGAGGGTGGGCAGCGAGACCTGCAGCACCGGGATGTCGGCCTCCGGGTACATCTCCACCAGCGGGACGTAGGCGCCGTGGTCGAGCCCGCGGTCGGGGATGTCCTGGACGGGCGTGCCGGGGGCGCGCAGCAGCTTGCGCACGCGGTCCGCGAGCTGGGGCGCGCCGGGCGCGGCGTACCGCACGCGGTAGTAGTGCTCGGGGAAGCCCCAGAAGTCGTAGACCAGCGGGACGGTGGTGACGGCGCCGAGGGCGAGCGGCGCCTCCTCCCAGTGGGCGGAGACCATCAGGACGGCCGTCGGCCGGGGCAGGGCGGCGGACCAGGCGGCGAGCTCGCCCGGCCAGACCGGGTCGTCGGCCAGTGGCGGAGCGCCGTGCGACAGGTACAGGGCGGGCATGCGCTCGGGGGCCGCGGCGCTCATGGCGTCCTCCTCGGGACCGGTTCGGCCACCGGACCTCGCCCGGTGGTAGTTCAAATTTGAACCTCTCTGCGATCGACGGTACACCTTCGTTCGAATTTGAACAACAGGAGTAGGCTTCACCTCATGTCCTCACTGAACGAACCCCGCTGGCTGGACCAGGACGAGATGGCCGCCTGGCGGGGCTTCGTCGTCGCGAGCAACCTGCTGAACCGCAGGCTGGAGCGCCAGCTCAAGGAGGACTCCGGCCTCTCGCACCAGCAGTACGAGATCCTGGTGCACCTGTCCGCCGCCCCCGGCGACTCGCTGCGGATGACCGAACTCGCCGACAAGCTGGTCACCTCCAAGAGCGGTCTGACCTACCAGGTCACCCAGCTGGAGCGGATGGGCCTGGTCGCCCGCCGCTCCTGTCCCAGCGACGTACGCGGCGTCTTCGCCGAACTCACCGACCAGGGGCGGGAGACGCTGCGCCAGGCCGCGCCCGGGCACGTCGCCCTGGTCCGCGAGCTGCTGATCGACGTGCTCACCCGCGAACAGCTGACCGTCCTCGCGGAAGGCCTCGGCGCGGTCAGCGCCCGCCTGCGCCAGGACGAAACTCCGTGAGCCGACACCCCCTGAGCCGAAACTCCCTGAGCCGACACCCCCCGAGCCGACACCCCCTGAGCCGACACCCCCTGAGCCACGCCCCCTGAACCCGCCCGGCACCGCCTGGGCCCGCCCGCCGCACCCCGAGCCGCCCACCGAGTCCGCGCGACGCCCCCCAGCGCGCCCCCGCACTCCGGGCGGAACCCGCTAGGCGAGCCCCGCCGCCCGTTCCCGCAGCAACTGCCGCTCCCGCTCGTTGCGGGTCAGCTCCGCCGCCCGCTCGAACTCCGCCCGCGCCTCCGCCGGCCGCCCCAGCCGGGCCAGCAGATCGCCCCGCACGCTCGGCAGCAGGTGGTAGCCCCGCAGCGTCGGCTCCGCCGCCAGCGCGTCCACCAACTCCAGTGCGGCCGCCGGGCCCTGGGCCATCGAGACGGCCACCGCCCGGTTCAGTGCCACCACCGGGGACGGCGCGAGCGCCAGCAGCCGCTCGTACAGCGCGGCGATCGTCGCCCAGTCGGTGTCGGCGTACCGCCGCGCCTTCGCGTGGCAGGCGGCGATCGCGGCCTGCACCGAGTACGGCCCCGTGCCGGCCCGCTGCAGGGCGTCGAAGCCGCGCCGGACCAGCAGCCCGTCCCAGCGGGCCCGGTTCTGGTCCGCCAGCAGCACCGGCCGGCCGTCCGGCCCGGTCCGGGCGGCCGTGCGCGAGGCCTGGAACTCCAGCAGCGCGGCCAGCCCGTGCACCTCCGGCTCGGCCGGCATCAGCGCGGCGAGCACCCGGGCCAGCCGCAGCGCGTCCTCGCACAGCCGGGGCCGGAGCAGGTCGTCCCCCGCGGTCGCCGAGTACCCCTCGTTGAAGACCAGGTAGATGACCTCCAGCACCGAGGACAGCCGCTGCGCGCGGTCCTCCCCGTACGGCACCTCGAACGGCACGGCCGCCTTCGCCAACGTCCGCTTCGCCCGGACGATCCGCTGCGCCACCGTCGGCTCGGGCACCAGGAAGGCGCGGGCGATCTCCGGGGTGGCCAGCCCGCCGAGCAGCCGGAGGGTGAGCGCGATCCGCGCCTCCGCGGACAGCACCGGGTGGCAGGCGGTGAAGATCAGCCGCAGCAGGTCGTCGTCGATGTCGTCCGGCCCGGGCGGCTCCGGCGGCGGGACGTCCTCCAGCGACCGCCCCACCTCGGCCAGCTTGCGGGCGTAGACCTCCCGGCGGCGGACCAGGTCGATCGCCCGGCGCTTGGCGGCGGCCGTCAGCCAGGCCCCCGGATTGTCCGGGACGCCCTCCCGCGGCCACTGCTCCAGCGCGGCCACCAGCGCGTCCTGCGCCAGCTCCTCGGCGATGCCCACGTCCCGGACGATCCGGGCCGCCCCGGCGATGATCCGCGCGGACTCGATCCGGAACACCGTCTCGACGGCCTCGGCCGCCTCCCTCTCCGTCACGGCCACCCATCAGAGCAGTCGGCGGGGAGGGAGGCAAACCCGGGCCCGGACGTCACCGCGGCCGCGGCACGGGGCCGCCACCGGGGCCGCTACCGGAGCCGCCACCGGGGCACGCCCCTAGTCGGCGATCTGCCGGACCTCGGCCTCGACGTGCCAGTCCACCGGGTGGGCGCGCAGGAAGCGCCGGGTCCACTCCAGCGCCTCGGCGTGGTCCTTGCACTGCAGGATGGCGTAGCCGCCGATGACCTCCTTGGTCTCGGTGAACGGGCCGTCGGTGCAGCCGACCGTCCCGCCGTTCCAGGTCACCCGGCTGCCCTGGGCGGTCGGGGTGAGCGAGGCGGTCTCCAGCATCACCCCGGCCTTGCTGATCTCCTCGAACAGGGCCCCCATCCGCTGGTCGAACTCCGGGTCCGGCTCCCAGCCGGCGCGGTGCTGCTCGTCGATCCGGATCAGCGTCATGAAACGCGGCATGGTGACTCCTCGGTCGGTCGGGCGGGGCCTCTCCCCGCCTCTCACCCCTGCGTCGAACGGGCCGGTGCCGGATCGACACCCGCCGCGAAGAATTCTCCGACCGCTCCGGGAGCCCGCCCCCCGGGCGCCCGGCAGCGGTACCCGGGGCGCGCCGCGCGGGCCGTCCGTGATCGAATGGCGTCCGCGTGAGCGGGACGGTGGAGGGGGGACACGGATGCTCATGGACATCCTGGAGGTGGTCGCCGACGTGCTGGCGGACGCGATCGGCGACTCGAAGGGGGAGGCGCGGAAGGACCGCGACGGCTCCGCCGAGGGGCGGGCGGTGGTCTTCGAGGGCTGTGTCACCGGCGCCCGGCCGTACTGCCGCGCGACGCCGGAGTACCTGCACGCCTCGCCCACCGCGCTGGCGATCTCGCCGCTCCGCGGGCACACCGCGCAGGCCCGCCACCTGCCGAGCGGGATGGAGCTGGTCGAGGTCCGGAAGCGGCGCGCGGACGACCCGAAGACGATCGAGAAGGGCTGGGCGGTGATGGAGTGCCGGGAGGGGGAGCGCCGGGTGCTGATCGGCTGCGCCTCGGGCAACATGCGCTACGTCCGCCGGGCGCTGGGGTTCGCCGCGTCCTGAGCGCAGATTCCGGCGGAAAGGTCGGTTCGTCATCGCAGCTGCGACTGAATACCGGCTTTCAGCCTGGCAGCTGCGAATGACTGGACGGCCCGTCGGGTAATCCTCCTCCGGGCCGCGGCGCAGCGGCCCGGAGGAGGAGCGCCATGACCCCCGCGAGACCCACCGTCCGGTTGCACGGCCACCTCGACCGGCCCGCCGAGCTGACCGTCGACCAGCTGCGCGCCCTGCCCGCCCACCGGGTCGAGGTCGGCTTCGACTGCCTGACCGAGGGCGAGCAGCGCCACGGCTACGAGGGCCCGGCCCTGCTCGACGTGCTGCGCGCGGCCGGGCCCCGGATCGACTTCTCCGGCCGCAAGCAGCGGCTGCGCTTCCTGCTCTCCGTGGTCGGGGCCGACGGCCACCGGGCGGTGGTCTCCTGGGCGGAGATCGACCCGGACTTCGGCGGCCGCCGGATCCTGCTGGCCACCAGCATGGACGGCACCCCGCTGGACGCCGTCGGCCCCCAGCTCGTCGTGCCCGACGACCACTGCGGTGCCCGCTACGTCAGCGCCGTCACCGCCGTCTGGCTCGGCCCCCTCGGCCCCCTCGGCCCCCTCGGCGACCCGGCGCCTCCCGCCGGGTAGCCGCCGCACGCTCCCGGCGGCCCGTTACGGCTGCCGCGCCGCCTTGGGCCGCAGCTCCGGCGGCAGCGGCTTGGCGCGGGAGAGCCGGACGGCCGTCCCGCGGGCGCTGTCGAACGCGGCCACCGGGTCGGCCGCGTTCGTCCAGGGCGGGCAGCCGCACCACGGCCCGATCGCCCGGAACTGCTCCAGCGCGATGCGGTACAGCTCGGCCCTGCCCGCGTAGTGGGCGAGCAGGTGCCGCAGCGGCGTCAGCCGCTCGTCGTCCGGCGGGACCAGCGCCAGGGCGGCCGCCACCTTCCGCACCGGCTGTCTGCCCAGCTCACCGCCGAGCGTCGCGCCGAGGGTGCCTCGCCTCTCCAACTCGCCGAGCGCGTGCAGGTAGAGGCCGGGCAGCGGGCTGCCGGCCGGCGCCGCCTTGATCGCCCGCCGGGCGAAGGCCAGCATCTTCTTGTCCGAGCCGGACCACTTGGCGCACCAGTACTGCATGCCCTGCCAGTGACCCTCGTAGTGGTACGGCGCCCGCTCCACCAGTCCGTGCCACACCTCCCGGAACTGTTCGGGCGTGTACCGGGCGCCGCGGGCGGCGGCCACCATGACCACCCAGGGCGCGGGATTGGCGGGGTCGAGCCGCGCGGCCCGCCGGGCGGCCTCGATGGCCGCGGGCAGCATGGCCCGGAAGGCCCGCATGTCCGCCTCCGGCACCTCGTCCGCGGGGGCGGAGCCGCGGACCGCCCAGGCCGCGCGCACCATCCGGTGGGCCTCCAGGGCCGCCGCGTCGCAACTGCCCGGGTCGGCCGCGCGCCAGGCCCTCAGCCAGCCCTCGTCCCGGTGGGCGACGGAGTCCAGCAGCTCGAATCGCAACCAGTGCTCGTCCCAGTCCTGCCCGGCGGCCTCGATGTACCCGGCGGCGGGCTTCCAGTTCCCGGCCCAGGCCGCATCGGCTACCGCCTGCCGCTCCTGCCGGAGGTGCCGCGGCAGCGGCGGCCCGGCGCGGCCCGGGTCGAGCCGGTCGCGGGGGACCATGCCGTACGCGGGGGCGTCGTACGCGGTGCGGGCCCAGCGCCGGGCCCTGTTCTTGCGGACCGTGATGACGGCGACGTAGGCGAGGACGATCGTCAGACCGATGACGAGGTAGCTCACGGCGGAGATCATCCCGGGTCGCGGAGGTACGGGCAAAGCGGTAAAACGTCTCGCCGGAGCCGGGTTTCCGTGCCAACATGCCCCATATGGGGACGATTCTGCACGGCGCGCTGGTCACCCTCCGGCCGGCCACCACCGACGACATCCCGGCCCTGGCGGCCATCCGCGGCACGCCGGAGGTGTTCGCCCGCTGGCGTGGTGGCGACGACCTGCCGGCCGAGGTCGCCAACGACCTGGAATCGCCCGACACCGAGACCTTCGCGATCGACCTGGGCGGCCAGGTGGTCGGCGCCATCCAGTGGTACGCCAACAACGACGACGAGTACCGGCACGCGGGGATGGACCTCTACCTCGACCCGACCGTGCACGGCCTGGGCCTGGGCACGGACGCGGTGCGGACGATGGCCCGGTACCTGGTGCAGGAGCACCACTACCACCGGCTGGCGATCGACCCGGCCGCGGACAACCTGGCCGCGATCCGCTGCTACACCAAGGTCGGCTTCCGCCCGGTCGGCACCATGCGCCAGTACGAGCGAGGGTCGGACGGCACCTGGCACGACAACCTGCTGATGGACCTGCTCGCAGACGAACTCCTCGACGGCTGAAGGCCGTTCGCCCGGTCCCCGCGCCCGACCTCCGACGCCCGACCCCGGCCCCAGGCCCACCCCCGACGCCCGACGCCCGGCCCCGACCTCCGACCCCCGGCGCCCGGCACGACGGACAGTATGGGGTGTACAGACAGGTGTACAGACATCTTGTCGTCTATCCATCCGGAGCTGTACAGACATCTCGCGGCCACGTGATCGGCTGGAACTGATCCCCTGGCGTTCTCCCCGATGTACCGAGCAGTAGCTAGCGTTCCTCCGCCACGCCCGGCGGCCGGACACCCCCGGCCCGGGCCCCGCAGGGTAGACGAACCCCCAGGAGAACGCCCATGCTCTCGCGTCGTACGGCCACCGCCCTCACCTCGGCGGCCGCCGCCGCACTGCTGCTCGGCGGCACCGCCCCGGTCGCCACCGCCGGCACCCCGGCGGGTCCCACCCCGGCGAGCCCCACCACGCTGTCCGTCTTCGCCTTCAACGTCGACCTCGGCACCGCCGTCGTCGACACGGCGGAGAACGAGCAGGCCGCCCGCCGCACCCCGGTGATCGAGCAGATCGTCCGTCAGCACAGCGCCGACGTCGTCATCCTGGACGAGCAGTTCAACAACAGCTCGACCGCCGACATCAACGCCAAGCTCGCCGACCTCTACCCGTACCGCACCCCGGTGGTCGGCGGCACCTGCTCCGGCGGCGGCTGGACCGGCGTGAGCGGCAACTGCTCCAACTCGTGGTTCGTCATCAACGGCGGCACGATGATCCTCTCCAAGTACCCGATCAGCGCCCAGTACGCCCACGTCTTCGGCAACTCGACGTACGGCACCTGGGACTACCACGCCAACAAGGGCGCGGCGCTGGTGAAGGTCACCAAGAACGGCAGCACCGCCTGGGTGGTCGGCACCCACCTGCAGGCCGACGAGTCGGACGTCTCCACCGACACCACCCAGTCCACCCGGCTCGGCCAGCTCGCCGAGATCCGCGCCTGGGTCGACGGGATCGTCGGCAGCGCCGCGCCGGTGCTGATCGGCGGCGACCTCAACGTGGAGTACGTCCATGGGCAGAGCCGCGGCGACCACACCAACGCGCAGAACGCGGTGAACGGCGTGCTCGGCACCCCCGCCACCGACCCGACCCAGAACCTGGCCACCATGGACTGCTCGGTCTCCGCCTGGTGCCAGTACATGTCCGGCGTCGAGACCTTCCCCAAGGACTACCGGGACGTCCTCGACTACATCGGGTACCTCAACGCCCCGGGCCGCCCGGTGCCGGCCGCGATGTCGAACGTCAAGGTCGACTTCGACCCCCAGGCCGGCTGGGCGCCGGGTCAGCTCGACACCAACGCGCCCAGCGACCACTACCCGGTCGAGGCGACCTTCCGGCTGAACTGACGCGCGCCGCCCGGCCCGGCGTCAGGCCCGGCGCCGCCCGGCCCGTCGGCGTCGGCGCCGCCCGGCCCGTCGGCGTCAGCCCCGTGCTGCCCGCCCCGCGCCCGGGCAGCCGCAGGAGCGGCGCACCACCAGACGGGCCGGGAAGGTCCGGGCGCCGGCCGCGCGCAGCTCCGGCCCGCCCAGCACGAGGTCCAGCGCCGCGCGGGCCATTTCGTCCTGCGCGGTGGTGACGGTGGTCAGCGCCGGCCCGGCGATCACCGCCTCGGCGATGTCGTCGAAACCGGCCACCGCGAGGTCCTCCGGCACCCGGATGCCCAGGTCGTCGGCGGCCCGCAGCAGGCCGATCGCCTGGTCGTCCGTCGCGCAGAACACCGCGGACGGGCGGTCGGGCCGGGCCAGCAGGGCGAGCGCCTCGGCGTGCGCCCGGACGCGGTCGAACGGGGCCGGGGTGAGCCGCCCCTCGACGGGCAGCCCGGCCTCCTCCAGCGCGGCGACCCAGCCGGCCGTCCGCGCGGTGACCGGGTCGTGCGGGCTGAGCGCGAGCGTCCCGCCGAAGCAGTGCACCTCGGGGTGACCGTGCCCGAGCAGGTGGCGGACCACCGCGCGGGCGCCGCCCTCGTCGTCGGCGACCACGGCCACGCCGTGGGCGCTCTCCGCGCGGTGGTGCAGCAGCACCACCGGAGTGCCGTCGGCGACGTCGAAACCGGTCAGGCCGGGGGTGGCCGGGTCCTGGGTGACCAGGATCAGGCCGTCCACCTGCATCCCCAGGAAGGCCCGGATGTAGTGCGCCTCGCGCTCGTCGGCGTAGTCGGAGTTGCCGATCAGCAGCAGCCGGCCGTGGTCGGCGGCGGCCTGCTCGACGGCGTGCGCGAGCCCGGCGAAGAACGGCTGCCGGGCGTCCGGCACGACCATCCCGAGGAGGTTGGTGCGCCGTCGCGCCATCGCCTGGGCGACCCGGTTGGGCCGGTAGCCGAGTTCCTCCACCGCCGCGAGCACCCGCGCCCGGGTCGCCGGCGCGACCGGCCGCGGTCCGTCGTTGATCACATAACTCACGACCGCCGTGGACGTCCCCGCTGCCCGCGCCACATCGTCCCGTGTCACCCTCGCCATGACCGTTGAGCCTACACAGCACCTCCGACCAGCCGGTTTCCCGTGCCCCGGCGGGCCCCGATCGGCCGTCGGGGCTTGCGGGACGGGTGGTGCGGTGCCGACGCTTGCGGGACGGGCGGCGTTCGGGCCGCCGCCGACCGTGGGAGCAGGTCGATGAGCACGCCGCAGCGCCGGGCCACCCGGTCACCGCGACCCGACACCCGCCCGCGGGTCCGCATCCACACCCGGGTGCGGGCCGTGAGCGCCACCCGGCCCAAGGTCAGGCCGTGGAGGGCCTACGCCGTCGCGACGGCGATCGTGCTGTCGGTCGTCGCCGGCCTGCTGCTCTACCTCGACGAGCGGTCCAGCCGGGGACACGTCCAGGTGGTGGGCACCGCGCCCGGCCCGGACTACCTGGAGGTGAACGTGGTGCTGCAGCGGGTCGACGCGGCGGCGCAGACGCTCACCACGAAGGTCCTGGTCCAGCCGCACGGCGCGCTGCTGGAGGCACCGGACGAGTCGCTGGTCCCGGCGCAGGACGTGGTCGTGGAGACCACCTCGCTGGAGCAGACCTCGCTCACGTACCGGGCCGGCCAGCAGATCGCCTACAGCACCGTGGCGTTCAGCCTGGCGAACGGGCGGATCACCGACTACCCCTTCGACAGCTACCGCGCGGACGTCGGCTTCCGGGCGACGGTCGGCGGCCGGCCCGCTCCGGCGGTGATGAGGGTCGAGGAGAGCGAGCCGTTCTTCGCCTTCCGGCAGGGCGCGACGGAGACCCGGGACGGCGTCGTCGGGGCGCAGGAACGGATCGGCCGCTCGCGCAGCACCTTCATCCTGGCCTGGTTCATGATGGCGGCGATGTGGGCGCTGGCGCTGTCCGCGCTGGTGGCGGCCTGGCTGATCGTGCGGCAGCGGCGCGGGATCATCTGGCCCGCCCTCAGCTGGATGGCCGCCACCCTGTTCGCCCTCGTCGGCATGCGCAACGCCGCGCCCGGCAACCCGCCGATCGGCTCGCTGCTGGACTACGCGGCCTTCTTCTGGGCGGAGCTGCTGGTCGCGGTCAGTCTGACCATGGTCGTGGTGCGCGGCGCCCGGATCGAGGGCGCGCACCGGCCGAGCCCGTAGCCGCCGGCGGCGGGCGGCGGGTGCTCCCGCCCGGGGCCACTCGGCTCAGCCGGCGTCCGCTCAGCCGGCGTCCGGTCAGCCGGCGTCCGGCACGATCACCGTCAGCGAGGTCGCCCGCAGCCGGAAGCCCAGCGATTCGTACAGCCGACGGGCCGGGTTGCCCTCGGACACCGCCAGGTACAGCTCGGCGGTCCCGCGGGCGGCGGCATCCGCGACCGCCCGCCGCAGCAGGTCCGCGCCGAGGCCGCGGTAGCCGCGCCGCGGGTGCCGGAAGACCTCGGCGACCCACGGCAGGCCGTCGCGGTCGGTCAGGACCACCGCGCCGACGACACGTTCCTCGGCGTCCACGGCGAGCAGGCTGGAGGGCAGCACCGGGCCGACGGCCTTCCCGGCGAGCAGCAGCCCGAGCCTTTCGTCGAGCGCCCGGGCGTCGTCGCCGGGGAAGTGGTCGACGTGCCCGGGCCCGAAGGCCGCCCGCCAGGATGCGAACAGGTCCTCGGGCGCCCGGTCGCAGGGGACGGCCCGCAGGCCCTCGCGCAGCGGTGCCCCGGCCCAGTCGGCGGGCGGCGGGTCGGCGCGCAGGTCGCGCCGGAAGGTGTGGGCGTGCCGCAGCAGCCGCGCGCCGTCGGCCACCAGCCGCCGCCCGAGTTCGGGACTGCCGGAGACCACCCACCCGGGCAGCTCGGCCCGGATGTACCCGACCGCGTCCACCGAGTCGTCCAGCACCTCCAGCAGGTCGGCCCAGGGCCGGCCGTCCCGCTCGCCCGGCCGGTAGCTCAGCACCGCCGTGCCCGCGCCGTCGTGCCTGACCACCCGGTCCGACTCCGCCATGGCCCACCCCTCGTCACCGCGTTCACCGGGACCGTTCGCCGACGGCCCATGCTCACCACGACGGGGTGCCTGGGGCAACCGGTTTTCCGGCGGCGGTGCTCAGGCCGCCGAGGTCACCGGAGGCCGGGGTCGGCTCAGGCCACCACCGCCGCGCGGACGCACAGCACGTCGGGCAGGTGGGAGAGCAGCAGCGACCAGCTCTCGCCCTCGTCCCGGCTGCCGTACACGTCGCCCGTCCGGTTGCCGAAGTAGATGCCGGCCGGTTCGGCGTCGTCGGTGCGCAGGGCGTCGCGCAGCACGATGCCGTAGTGGTCCTCGCCGGGCAGGCCCTCGGCGAGCTGCTGCCAGCTGCCGCCGCCGTCGGTGGTGCGGAAGACCCGGCAGCGGCGGCCGGGCGGGATGCGGTCGTCGGAGCCGCCGAGCGGGAAGAGGTAGGCGGTGTCGCCCCGACGGGGGTGCGCGGCGATGGCGAAGCCGAACTCGGCGGGCAGTCCGTCGACGATCGAGCGCCAGCTGCCGCCCCAGTCGTCGCTGCGGTAGACGCCGCCGTGGTTCTGCAGGTAGAGGCGGTCCTGGTGGACCGGGTCCGGGGCGATCTTGTGCACGCACTGGCCGAACTCGGGGTACTGGCTGTCCGGCGGGAAGAATTCGGCGCGCAGCCCGGTGTTGGACGGCTCCCAGCTGTCGCCGCCGTCCTTGCTGCGGTAGACGCCGCCGCTGGAGACGGCGACCAGCAGCCGCTGCGGGTCGCGCGGGTCGGTGAGGATGGTGTGCAGGCCCTGGCCGCCGTAGCCGGCGCCCCACTGCGGCCGCTGCGGGTGCTCCCAGAGCGACTCGACCAGGGCGAAGGTCTCGCCGCCGTCGGTGGAGCGGAACAGCGCGGCGGGCTCGGTGCCCGCGTAGACCACGCCGGGGGCCTCCGTCCCGGCGGGCTGCAGCTGCCAGACCCGGGTGAGTGAGGCACCGGTGGACTCGGGGAAGCGGATGGCCGGCTGCGGCGGCTCGTACCAGTGCGCGCCGAGGTCGTCGGAGCGCCAGACCGAGGGCCCCCAGTGGCTGCTGTCGGCACCGGCCAGCAGCCTGGTCCGGCCGTCGCGGCCGTCGATGGAGACGGAGTAGATCGCGTTCATCGGGAAGTGCGGCCCGCTGAACTCCCACGCCAGCCGGTCGCGGCTGCGGCCGAGGAAGAGGCCCTTCTCGGTTCCGACCGCCAACAGCACCTCGGTCATGCCTCACACCACCTGATCACGAGCACGGCCCCCCGGGACGGCCCCCGACTGCCAGTGTCCCGCCGTCCACCGGTGGTCACATCCCGCCGCGCCGTTCACCCGGAAGGCCGTCCGTCCGGCCGTGGGGGCCGGCCCGCCGTCCGAGGCCCCCGCAGCCACCCGCGCGCCCGGCTACCCCCGGCAGCCCTCCAGCAGGCGCAGCCAGACCTCGCTCATCGTCGGGTACGCGGGAACGGCGTGCCAGAGCCGGTCGATCGGCACCTCGCCGACGACCGCGACGGTCGCCGAGTGCAGCAGCTCGGCCACCCCGGGGCCGACCAGGCAGGCGCCGACCAGCACCTCGCGGTCCAGGTCGAAGACCACCCGGGCCCGGCCGCGGTAGTCGTCGCCGTACAGCGAGGCCCCGGCGACGGCGCCGAGGTCGTGGTCGACGGTCTTCACCCGCAGTCCGGCCTCCTCGGCGGCGGCCAGGGTGAGGCCGACGGCGGCGACCTCCGGTTGCGTGAACACGACCTGCGGCGCACCCGCGAGGTCGGCCGACGCGGCGTGCGCGCCCCAGCGCGCGGTGTCGAGCGGGCGCCCCTGGGCGCGGGCGGCGATGGTCGCGCCCGCGATCCGGGCCTGGTACTTGCCCTGGTGGGTGAGCAGCGCCCGGTGGTTGACGTCCCCGGCGGCGTACAGCCATCCGCCGTCCACACCGAGCACCGTGCAGCTGTCGTCCACCTCCAGCCAGTCGCCCGGCTTCAGCCCGACCTGCTCCAGCCCGATGTCGGCGGTGCGCGGCGCCCGGCCGGTCGCGTACAGCACCTCGTCGGCGGTCAGCCGCTCGCCGTCCTTGAGGGTGAGGGTCACCGGTCCGGAGCCGTCCGCCCGCTCCAGGGCGGTCACCTCGGTGCCGAAACGCAGGTCCACCCCGGCCGCCCGCAAGCCCTCGGCGACCAGCTCGCCGGCGAACGGCTCCATCTTGGGCAGCAGCGCGTCGCCGCGCACCAGCAGCACCACCTCGGCGCCGAGCGCCCGCCAGGCGGTGGCCATCTCCACCCCGACCACGCCGCCGCCGACCACCGCCAGCCGTCCGGGGACGGCGGGCGCGCCGGTCGCCTCCCGGTTGGTCCAGGGGTGCGCCTCGGCGAGCCCCGGCACGTGCCCGGGCAGCACCGGACGGCTGCCGGTGCACACCGCGACGGCGTGGCGGGCGGTGAGCACCCGCTCGCTGCCGTCCTCGGCCTCCACCGTCACCGTCCGCTCGCCGGCCAGCCGGCCGTGGCCGCGCACCAGCTCGATGCCGGTGTCCCGCAGCCACCGCACCTGGCCGTCGTCGCTCCAGTTCGAGGCGAAGGAGTCCCGCCGGGCCAGCACCGCGGACGGGTCCAGCCGCCCGTCGCCGACCGCCTCCCGGGAGCCGGCCACGGCGCGGGCGTCGGCCAGCGCGGCCACCGGGCGCAGCAGCGCCTTGCTCGGCATGCAGGCCCAGTACGAGCACTCGCCGCCGACCAGTTCGGCCTCCACGATCACCGTGCGCAGGCCCGCGGCGACCGTCCGGTCCGCCACGTTCTCGCCGGTCGGGCCGGCCCCCAGGACGATGACGTCGTACTCCTCGGCGGTGCTGGTCATGTCCGGTCCTCCGTCGTCTCGATGGCCACCCCGGCGCGCAGCGCGAGGGTGACGGGCGTGCGTTCGCAGATGTCGAGCAACCGGGCGCGCTGGTCCCCGTCCAGGCCGCCGGTCAGGGCGACCCGGCGGGAGATCCGGCCCCGGCTCCCGTCCGACTCGTACCCGAGCCTGACCCGGACCACCTCCAGTGGCCACGACTTGCGCTCGGCGTACATCCGCAGGGTGATCGCGGTGCAGGAGCCGAGCGAGGCGAGCAGGAGCGCGAACGGCTCCGGCCCGCCGTCCGAGCCGCCGCGGCGCGCCGGTTCGTCGGAGGTCAGCGGGTGGGTGCCCGCCCTGACGTCCACGCGGTACGGCGCGTCGGCGGCGCTCCCGGTGACCAGCGCCGTGGTGACCCGTCTGAACCCGGGCTCGGCGGCGGGCGGTTCGGTACGGCTGGACTGCTCGGGCATGGAGGCTCGCTCTTCGCTCGGCTACGGCGTGGGGCCCATCCTGCCGGGCCGGGCGGGCCCGCGCGACGGACGGACACGCTTCGGGCGCGCCGGGGACACCGCAGGGCACCCGCGGAACAGCCGTCCGGTCCCCTGCACGGTCCCCTGCACGGTCCCCTGCACGGTCCCCTGGACGGGCCCCGCACGGGCCCCGTGGCGGGCTCAGACCTCGGCGAGTTCCGCGAGCACCGCCGCCGTGTCGGCCGGGCGGGAGAACATCGGCCAGTGCCCGGTGGGCAGTTCGCGCAACTCCCAGTTCGGTCCGTCGAGCCCGGCGAACCCCGGGTGGCCGGACGCGATCAGCGCCCGCACCTGGGCGAGCGGGAACGAGCAGGACACCAGGGCCTGCGGCAGGTCGGCCCCGGCGCCGGTCAGCCGCAGCCGGTCCCGGTACGCCCCGGCCGGCTGCGGGGTGGCCCGGGCACGGATCCGGGCCAGCGCGGCGTCGTCCAGGCCCTCCGCGCTCGCGCCGTGCGCGGTGAGGAACTCCCAGGACGGCATCGGCAGCCGGCCGTCGACCACCGCCGCGTCGGCCGCCGCGCGGTAGTCGGGCTGCCAGAGGTCGTACAGCGAACCGCCGTCGGTCATCGGTCCGCTGTCCAGGTAGACCACCCGGCGGATCCGCTCGGGCATCCGGTCCGCGAGCCCGCCCACCGGGGCGCACGCGCCGCTGTGGGCGACCGCCACGACGTCCCACAGGTCCTCGCGGACCAGCAGCTCGGCTAGGCCGGCGATCTGGCCCTCCAGTCCGGAAGCACCGCTCTCGCCCGCCCGTTCGGCCACCCCGGGCATGGTCACCGGGTGGACGCGGTGTCCGGCGGCGCGCAGCGGTGCGGCCACCTCGTCCCAGGCCCACGCGCCCAGCCAGAACCCGGGGACCAGTACGAACGTGCTCATGGCGCATCACTCCTTCGTCGGCGGCCTTCGTCGCCGACGACTCTAGGAGCGAATGAGGTCAGACGGTGTCCGCATTGCCGCGTGCGGCCCGGGGACGGGCCCCGGGCCGCACGGGCGCAGCGGCTCAGGCCTGGCCGCCGGCCGCCTGCTCCTCGGCGACCTTGCGCTTCACCTCGACCATGTCCAGGTCGCGGGCCTGGCCGATCAGGTCCTCGAACACCGCCTCCGGCAGCGCACCGGCCTGCGAGAAGACGAGCACGCCCTCGCGGATGATCGCCAGCGTCGGGATCGACTGGATCCCGAAGGCGGCGGCCAGCTCCTGCTGCGCCTCGGTGTCCACCTTGGCGAAGACCAGGTCCGAGTGGCGCTCGGCCGCCTTCTCGTACACCGGGGCGAACTGGCGGCAGGGGCCGCACCAGCCGGCCCAGAAGTCGATGAAGACGAAGTCCTTGCCCGCCGGGCCGGGGACGATGTCGTCGAAGTTCTCCTTGGTCAGCTCGACCGTGTTGCTCATCGTGCGATCCCTTCCCTTCCGGAGGCTGCGCCGCTGGCTACGTGCCCGCGACAACGGTGCGCCCCGGTGGCGTATTCCACCGGTCCCGGAGTCCGTGCGGGCCCGGATTGAGCAGCCGGCCGCCGGCGCCCGTACAGGAGGGTGACCAGTCCGTCCAGACCGCGGGAGACACCCCATGCGCAGCACACCCCGCACCCGCCGGGCCGCCGTGCTGGCCGCCTCAGGCATCGCCGTGGCAGCCCTGATCGCCGGCTGCGGGTCGTCCGGGGGCGGCAAGGCCGGCGCGCCGAGCACGGCGAGCAGCCCGAGCGCCCCGGCCGGTGCGACCCTGCAGACCGCCACCGACCCCAAGCTGGGCACCATCGTCACCGACAGCGCGGGCTTCACGCTCTACCGGTTCGACCAGGACCGGAGCAACCCGCCGGAGTCCTCCTGCAACGGCAGTTGCGCCGTCACCTGGCCGCCCGAGCACGTCAACGGCGACGTCACGGTGAAAGGCATCGACAGCAAGCTGGTCGGTTCCGTCACCCGCTCCGACGGCACCAAGCAGGTCACCGTCAACGGCTGGCCGGTCTACCGCTACGCGCCGGACGGCAAGCCCGGCGACACCAAGGGCCAGGGCGTCGGCGGCACCTGGTTCGCGGTGACCCCGACCGGCGGCAAGGCGGGCACCGGGACATCCACCCCGAGCCCGGCGACGCCCACGCCGATGCCCAGCACCCCGGGCTACTGACCGGTGCCGACCGCCCTCGACCAGGAGGCCCGGGTGCGCAACGATGAAGTGGTGACCGAGGAGGACCCCGTCGGCCGCGCGGTCGGCGACGGTACGGGGGCGTCCGACGAGGAGTTGATGCGCGCCCTGTACCGCGAGCACGCCGGGCCGCTGTTCGGCTTCGTGCTCCACCTGGTCGCCGGCGACCGCCAGCGGGCCGAGGACGTCGTCCAGGAGACCCTGGTCCGGGCCTGGCGCAACATCGACCGGCTCGACGCGGGGGCCCGCTCGCTGCGGCCCTGGCTGGTCACGGTCGCCCGCCGGATCGTGATCGACGAGCACCGCAGCGCGCGGGCCAGACCGCGCGAGGTGGACGCGGCGGCGCTGGAACTGCTGCCCGCCGAGGACGAACTCGACCGGGCCCTGCGGATGATGACCGTGGCGGACGCCCTCGGCGACCTCTCGCCGGCGCACCGCGAGATCGTCGTCGAGACCTATCTGAAGGGCCGCACGGCCAACGAGGCGGCCGCCGAACTCGGCATCCCGGCCGGGACGGTGCGGTCGCGGGTGTTCTACGCACTGCGCTCGCTCAGGCTCGCGCTGGAGGAACGGGGAGTGACATCGTGACCAAGCGCCCCGACCCGGTGCCCGACGGCCCCCTGCCCCACGACCCCCTGCCCGACGCTTGGCCGCCCGACGGCCCGCTGCCCGGCGGCGCGGGCGGTGCCTTCGGCGGCCCGGAGCACGTCGACGCCGGCGCCTACGTCCTCGGGCTGCTGGAGCCGGCCGAGCGCGCCGCCTTCGAGCAGCACCTCGCCGCCTGTCCGCAGTGCGTCGAGCAGGTGGCCGAACTCGGCTTCGTGGAGCCGCTGTTGGCCGAGTACAAGAGCTCCGCGACGGAGGCCGGACTGGATCCGGCCGCCCCCGCCCCGCAGCCGGATCCGCAGCTCCTGGACCGCCTGGTCGCCGAGGTGGGCGCCCGCCGCCGGCGCGGCCGGGTGCGGCGGCTGGTGCTGGCCCTGGCCGCGACCGCGATGGTCGCGGCGGGCCCGGCCGTCACGGCGGCGGTGATCACCGCCGACAGCACCCCCGCGGTGGTCGCCGTGGCCGAGCAGTTCGCCGCCACCGACCCGGCCACCGGCGCGCACGCCACCGTCGGCGTGGACGGCACCGCCTGGGGCAGCCTGGTCAGCCTGCAGCTCACCGGCGTCCGGGGCCCGCTGACCTGCAGCCTGGTCGCCGTCTCGCACGGCGGCGCCCAGCAGACGGTCAACACCTGGTCCGTACCGGCGGAGGGCTACGGAAGCCCGGGCGCGGTGCTGCGCACCACCGGCGGCGCGGCCCTCCGGCCGGGCGACATCGACCACTTCGAGGTGCGCGTCCAGGACACCGGCGCCGTCCTGGTCGCCGTCCCCGCCCACCGGGCCTGAGTCAGTGCGGCGCCGTGGGGTCGGGCCAGTGCGGGTTCGGCGTGCCCGCGGCGGTCATGTGGGCACGCCGCCAGAGCTGCTCCCAGGGGATCCGACGCGCCGGTGGGTAGCGGTGCCACCGACCGCACGGGCAGGGCTCCCGGACGAAGGCGCAGGCTCGGCACAGCTCGGCCCAGCCGTGCCCGGTCGAGCGCGACACCACGGGCCCGGTGTCCCCGCAGGCCGGGCAGCCGGGCAGCTCGGCGCCGTCCAGCAGCGCGTTCTGCCGCCGGACGTAGTCGGGCAGGCGCAGCGGCGGGTGGACGTGCGGCGCGCACAGCCAGCTGTCGTACGGCGACTCCCGCCAGCTCCGGTGCCACCACGGCGTCCCGGACGGCTGTCGGCGCCCGGCCCGCTTCTCCGCCCGGCGTTGCGCGTCATACTCCTCGGCCCGGGCCCGCCACAGCTCCCGCGCCTCGTGCAGCTCGTCCACCGCGCGGACCAGCGCCTGCGGGTCCGTCTCCAGGCGCCGGGGGATCCGGGCGCTGACGGTGAGGTGGTGGTAGGTCGCCCGCAGGCCGTACGGGGCGAACCCGGTGAGGCAGGTCCGTAGCGCGCTGTGCCGCCGGTGGGGCGGGAGCGAGCCGTCGTGCACCCTGGCCCGGTGGGTGTGGAAGCTGGTCATGCCGGGGGCGCCAGGTCCAGCGCGCGGGCGAGCGCGGCGGTCAGCGCGGGGGCGTGGTCGGGCAGCTGCCGCTCGGCCCAGCCCGCCGCCAGGGCGAGGAAGTCGTGGAGGTCGCGTTCCACGCCCGCCAGCAGCCGGCGCAGCTCCCGTGGTGCCAGCTCGATGACCGGGCTGTTCTCGTCGCCGGCGTCCTGGGTCAGCCTGACGGTCCGGCCGACCCACTCGACCCGGGCGTCCGGGTCGTGGCCGAACCAGGCCGGGCCGCCGCCCTCGGTGACGTCCAGCCAGGAGCGCCACTCCTCCAGCCCGGCGCAGCAGCCCGGGAGGAAGACGGTGCCGGTGGCGGAGTCGGTCACCCGTAGGCCGCCGGGGGCGTACGGGTTCGGGTCGGTGAGCAGCCCGTGCAGGAAGCCGCCCAGCGGGTCCCGCGGGCGGGCGCCGCGCTCGGCCTCCTCCTCCGGAGTGAGCTCGACGTCGTTGCGGTCGGTCAGCCGCCACACCGCCGTGCCGACCTCGGGCGGCGTCAACTCCCGGTTCAGAACGAGGAATTCGAACCGCTGGTGGTCGCCCGTCGGCCAGCAGGTGAAGCCTTCGGGGGCGAAGACCTCCAGGACGGGCTGCATCGACATCATCCGGGGATCATGCCGGACGTCCCCTCCGCTCCGCCAAGGGATTGCACCGCGTCCGCCGCGATGCCCGCCAGCACGCGGCCGCAGCGCCGGGCGAAGGCGCGCTGGGCGAGCGGGAGCAGCGGCCCGGCCAGCCGGGCCCACCAGGCGACGGGCCGGCTGAAGGCGGTGACGCTGAACCAGACCTCCTGGCCGGGCCCCATCGCGACCAGGAAGGTCTCCTCGCCGAGGGCCAGGTGGCCGTGCCGCGTGCCGTAGGTGAAGCCGTACCGGTCCGGGCCGTCGACGGCGGCCAGTACCCGGTTCGGGGCGCCCGCCCGGAGCGAGCCGACGCCGATCGCGCACCGGACGGCGACGCCGGGAGCGGCCCGCTCGGCCTCGGCGTCGATCCGCACGCCCGCGAGCCGGTGCATCCGCCAGCCGAGCAGGGCGGCTCCGGCGACCTCCAGGGCGGCCCGGCCGTGGCCGATCAGCGCCCGGTGCCGCAGGTGGTGGTAGCCCGCGGGCAGGTCGCCGGTGCGGCTGGCGCCCTGTTCGGGGTAGCTGAAGTCGTTCATCGCGAGGCCTCCGGGGTGCTGACGCGGATCGGGGTGCGGCGGTCGGTCGGAGCGGTCGGAGCGGTCGGAGCGGTCCGGTCGGCGGCGAGCCGGCGCCAGGCGAGCAGGGCGCAGAGCGCGAAGCCGAGCGCGTTGCCGACGCCGTGGGTGGCGGCCATCCAGGTCAGGGTGGGGTGGGGGAGTCCGGCGGCCCGGCCGAGCGCCCACCAGAGGGCGAGCACCATGGTGAGCGCGAGGACGGCCGAGGAGACGGCGAACAGCCGGGCGGTGAGCGCGTCGCCGCCGCGGGGGCGCAGCCGGCGCCAGGTGATCAGGCCGACCAGCCACATCCCGGTGGTCAGGACGAGCGCCCCGGCGAACTGCCACCAGGTGCCGAGGAAGTACCCGGCCAGGACCAGCAGCGTGCCGGCGGGTACGCTCAGCGCCGCGCAGCGGGCCGGGACCGAACCGGGGTGGACGGCCCCGCAGACCAGCCCGGCGACCAGGGCGGCGGTGAATCCGGCGTAGTGGAAGTGCGGGACGGTCAGCGCCAGGATGTGCGGCTCGAAGCCGAACAGCGGGTAGCCGGACCGCTCGGCGACCAGCGCGACCCCGGCCACCGAGGGCGCGGCGAGCGCGGTGAGCACGGCCACCTCGGCGGGCGCCAGCGAGCGGGTGCGGGCCAGCCGCAGCGGGGCGTGCAGGGCGATGACCAGGGTGCCCAGCGCGTAGACGACGGCCGGGGCGGCGGCCAGGGCACCGCGCGGCAGCCAGAGCGAGAGGGCGCCGGGCACGGCCGCGAGCGGCCAGAGGCGGCGGACCCGGGCGAGCCCCGGTTCCCCGATCAGGGCCAGGCCGAGCGGGACGACGGCGCCCATGCCGAGCAGGATCAGCAGGTCCACCAGTTCGGTGGTGCCCTTCCCCATGGTGGACACACCCCCCTTGAACGCGTTCAAATGAGCTTCGCCGCCGACTCTACGCCGCCGACTTGAACGCGTTCAACTCGCCCTCCGGCCTGCTCCGGACCGTCTGCCTGGTGTTCACCGGGGGTGCGGCGCACCCTGGAGGAGTAACCGATGGAGGTGATCCGCCATGCAGACTCTGGTCGGTTGGCACATCGACATGGAGTTCCGTGAGGACGGCCCGCGGACCAGCGCCGCCGCCCTGCTCCGGCTCGGCGACGGGACCGAGCTGCGCGCCCACGGCTACAGCAGCCGCCACCCCTCCGACCCGGAGCAGCTGCGGGTCGGCGAAGAGGTCGCGGGTGCCCGCGCGCTCAACGACCTCGCCTCCCAGCTGCTCACCAAGGCCCACGGTGAGATCCAGGAGGTCAGCCCGGTCCCGACCCATCCGCTGTCGTGACCGCCCCCCACCCGGACGGCGGCGGCGCCGGCTCCGAGTCGGGCCGCCCGCGGATCCCGCTGATCTGCCCGCGCTGCGGGCACGAACAGCGGGTGGTGCCCGGCGGCCCGCAGCGGGCGGTCAAGGTCGTCCACGTCGGGACGGGCCGGGAGGCCTGCGAGCCCGGGGACCTGGCGCGGGCGCCGGACGACGACACCTGAGTCGGGTCCCCGTCCCGGCGCCGCGGTCCTGACGTCCCCACCCCGGCACCGCCGGTCCTGACGTCCCCACCCCGGTCCCCCCGGGCCGCTCCCCGCCGCCGACGGAAACGCCGAGGGCCGGGGCCCGTCCCCCGGCCCCGGCCCTCGGCGGCTTCGATCGTCCCCAGGTGCCTTGCGCGCGGCCTCAGTTGACGCAGTATGTGCCCGGCGGCCGCCACTCCGGCCCGACCAGCCGCTGCTCCAGCGCGTTCGGGGTGATCCGGATCCCGACCGTCCCGTCCAGCCCGACCCGGAACCGGCTGCGAGCCAGCGCGATCAGCGCCGTCAGGCCGTACTTGTTGATCAGCGAGGTGCGGTAGCGCGCGGTCGCGTCGGCGTCGCAGAGCCGGGCGCGGGCGGGGACGCTGCGCCCGGTCGGGCGTCCGTGGGCGTCGCACGGGCCGACCAGCACCCGCGGGTGGCGGCGGATCCGTTCGGCCTCGTCCGAGTGCGCCGGGGTCCAGACCCCGAGCGCCGTGCCGTCCGGCACCACCCAGAGCTGCGACTCGGTCCGGCTGCCGTCCTCGGCGAAGGTGGTCAGCAGGAGGTACCTGCTGTCGGCGAGCCGCTCGGTTCGGTGGTGCACGTTGTCCTCCCTCTGGCGGCGGGGGGGCGGGTCAGTGCCCGTGGCCCCCGGTGACCTCGCGGTACTCCTCTGCGGTGGGCTTGGGGATCCGCGCGTGTTCGCCGTGCAGAGCGCGGGACAGCCGTGCGCGGGTGCGGGTGAGCGCCCCTGCCGGGCGGGCCACTCCATTCTCGTCGACCGGGGCCGGCAGTTCGAGGGGGCGGGGCTGCTCGTGCGCCGTGAGCCGGTGGAGTTCGGCCGGCGCGAGCCCGGCGTGCAGCTCGGTGAACTCGCCGTGCGGCAGCCGCTTGATGACGCCGGTCTCCCGTCCGTGCAGCACCTTGTCGCGGTCCCGGCGCTGCAGGCCGAGGCACCACCGCTTGGTGACGACGAAGACGATCACCGGGACGGCGAAGAGGCCGACGCGGGCGGCGTAGGTGATGGCGTTGAGGGACAGGTGGAGATGGGTGGCGATGAGGTCGTTGCCGCCCGCCACCAGGGCCACCAGGTAGAGGCTGATCCAGGCGGCGCCGAGCGCGGTGCGGACGGGCGCGTTGCGCGGCCGGTCCAGCAGGTGGTGCTCCCGCCGGTCGTCGGTGACCCAGCCCTCCACGAACGGGTAGACCGCGATGGCGGCCAGGACCAGCGGGAACAGCGTGAACGGGATCAGCACCCCGAGGTTGAGGGTGTGGCCCCACAGCCCGACCTCCCAGCCCGGCATGATCCGGATCAGGCCCTCGGCGAAGCCCATGTACCAGTCCGGCTGGGCGTCGGTGGAGACCTGGTCCGGGCGGTACGGTCCGTACGCCCAGATCGGGTTGACGGTCGCGATCGCCGCCACCAGCGCGATGATGCCGAAGACCAGGAAGAAGAAGCCGCCCGCCTTGGCCGTGTAGACCGGCATCAGCGGCGAGCCGACGACGTTCTTCTCGGTCCGGCCGGGGCCCGCCCACTGGGTGTGCTTGTGGTAGAAGACCAGGATCAGGTGCGCCACCAGCAGGCCCAGCATGATGCCCGGGACGAGCAGCACGTGGATGGTGAAGAACCGCGGCACGATGTCGTGGCCGGGGAACTCGCCGCCGAACAGGAACATCTGGACGTAGGTGCCGACCAGCGGGACCCCGAGGATCGCGCCCTCGATGAACCGGATGCCCGTTCCGGAGAGCAGGTCGTCCGGCAGCGAGTAGCCGAAGAAGCCGTCCAGCATGCCGAGGAAGAGCAGCAGGAAGCCGAACACCCAGTTGATCTCGCGCGGCTTGCGGAACGCGCCGGTGAAGAACACCCGCATCATGTGCACGAACATGGCCGCGACGAACACGATCGCCGCCCAGTGGTGGATCTGCCGGATCAGCAGACCGCCGCGCACCTCGAAGCTGATGTCGACGGTGGAGGCGTAGGCCTCCGACATCGCGATGCCCCGGAGCGGCAGGTACGAGCCGTCGTAGACCACCTCGCCCATGCTCGGCTTGAAGAAGAGGGTCAGCCAGACACCGGTCAGGATGATGATCAGGAAGGTGTAGAGGCAGATCTCGCCCAGCATGAAGGACCAGTGGTCCGGGAAGATCTTGCGGAGGTTCGCCCTGGCCAGGGTGTAGATCCCCAGCCGGCCGTCCGCCCAGTCGGCGGCCCGCTGCCCCCGCCCTGGGCTCTGATTCCGGGTCATGTCGCACGCACCTCGGTCCGAAGGAAACGGGGAGATGTCCCCGATTCGCACTGGGGCCCAGCTTAAACGGGGGGTAGTCCCCACTTCTAGTCGGGGGTGCCCGGACGACGGGGGCCGAGTGGGCGGAAACGTAGGCGGCCCGCCGGGCCCGGAAACGGCGAGCGGCCCGCCCGGTGTCCTGAGACACCGGACGGGCCGCGTTCGCACCCGAGTGGAACCCCTGGGCGTCAGTGCACCAGCACCGGCACCTCGTCGCTCTTCGCGGCGCCCGCCCCGGCGCCCGCCCCCGCCGCCGAGCCCGGACGGCCGGCGTTGATGAAGGTGAAGGCGACGGCCGCGGCGGCCACCAGGATGCCGAAGGACACCCAGATCGCGGTCGAGAAGCCGTGCACCATGCCGCCGAACTGCAGGGCCTTCGCGGCCTCCGGGTTGGACGCGGCCGCGGCGGTGGCGTGCGAGGCCAGCCAGCTGGTGGTGGCGCTGGCCGCGATGGTGTTCAGCAGCGCGGTGCCGATGGCGCCGCCGACCTGCTGCGAGGTGTTGACCATGGCGGAGGCCACGCCCGCGTCGCGCGGCTGGACGCCGTGCGTGGCGAGGCTCATGGCCGGCATGAACGCGGTGCCCATGCCGAGGCCCATCAGGACCAGGCCCGGCAGGATCAGCGCGGGGTAGGAGGTGTCCAGGCCGATGTGGGTCAGCAGGAACATGCCGATCGACGCGACCAGGAAGCCGGGCGCCATCAGGTAGCGCGCCGGGACCCGGGTCATCAGCCGGGCACCGATCTGGGTCGAGCCGGTGATCATGCCCGCCACCATCGGCAGGAAGGCCACGCCGGTCAGCACCGGGCTGTAGCCGAGCACGATCTGCAGGTAGTAGGTCAGGAAGAGGAACAGACCGAACATGCCGATCACGGCCATGCCCAGCGACAGGTACACCCCGCCGCGGTTGCGGTCCAGCACCACGCGCAGCGGCAGCAGCGGGGCCTTGACCTTGCGCTCCACCAGCACGAAGGCGGAGAGCAGCACGGCGGCCGCGGCGAACAGGCCCAGGGTGCTGCCGGCCGTCCAGCCGTTGGACTCGGCCCGGGTGAAGCCGTAGACCAGCGACACCAGGCCGGTGGTGACCAGCAGGACGCCGGGGACGTCCAGCTTGTTGCGGTTGCGGCCCTCGGCCGGCTCGCGGATCACCATGACGGCGCCGACGGCGGCCACGATGGCGAACGGGATGTTGACGAAGAAGGTCCAGCGCCAGTTCATGTACTCGGTCAGCAGGCCGCCTAGGATCAGACCGATGGCGCCACCACCACCGGCGATCGCGCCGTAGATGCCGAAGGCCTTGGCGCGCTCCTTGGCCTCGGTGAAGGTCACCGCGAGCAGGGAGAGCGCGGCCGGGGCGAGCAGCGCGCCGAACACGCCCTGCAGGGCGCGCGCGCCGAGCAGCATCGCGGTGTTGGCCGCGGCGCCGCCGAGCGCCGAGGCCAGCGCGAAGCCGGTCAGGCCCACGACGAAGGTGCGCTTGCGGCCCCAGAGGTCCGCGATCCGGCCGCCGAACAGCAGCAGGCCGCCGAAGGCCAGGGCGTAGGCGGTGATCACCCACTGGCGGTTGCCGTCGGTGATGCCCAGGTCCCGCTGTGCGGACGGCAGGGCGATGTTCACGATGGTGGCGTCGAGGACGACCATCAGCTGGGCGAGCCCGATGAAGATCAGCGCCTTCCAGCGCCGGGGATCGGGCAGTGTCGCCGGTCGGGCGTCGGTTTGAGACATGGGGTTACTCACTTCACGGTGCGTGGTGTGCGTGCACGGTCGACTCACGGACGGGACAGGTGAGTCGAGGCGCACGGGCGAAAGGTGCTCGGAGGGCGTGCGGGGGCGTGCCGGGGCGGCGCCGCTCAGGAGTGCGGGCCGTTCGGTGCCGTCGGCCGGAGCGGGCGTGCCGGTCGGGCCGCTGTCGGATCAGAAGGGTCTGGGCAGAGGTGTCGGATCAGGTGGGGGGATCGGTCAGCTCTCGGAGTGGAAGTCCTGGAAGGTCGCGGCCCGGCCGGGCAGGACCGAACGGGCCGGCGTGCGCAGGCCGTCCAGGAAGATCTGCAGGTGCCGGTGGACGAAGTCGTCCAGCATCCGGCAGGAGGTGTTCGGCAGCGGTCGGGTCAGCTGGCTCATCGCGATGAACAGGTCACCGTGCTCGACGTCCGCCCGCAGTTCACCCGCGGCCCGGGCGCGCTCCATCAGCCCGCCCACGGCGGACTGAAGGCGCTCCCGGATCTCGGTCAACTCCGGGTCGTGCGGGTCGACATGACTGCTGAACAGGGTGCAGAGGCCGCCGACCTTCTCCGCCACGGTCGCGTGCGCGAACCGCTGCAGAGCGTCGAACGGGCCACTGCCGTCAGGGTCGTCCGCCTCCACCGTCGCCGTCTCGGCGAGAGCCAGGATGCGGTTCTTGACGAGCAGCGCCACTTCCTGGATCAGCGCCATCCGGTCCGGGAAGTTCCGGTAGAGAGTGGCGTTGCCGACCCCCGCCCGCTTCGCGATCTCGTCCAGCGGTGCGTCCGCACCGTGCTCGACGAACGCGTCCCGGGCCGCCAGCACGATGCGCTCCCGGTTCCGGCTCGCATCCGCACGCAGCTTGGGCGTACGGGTGCTCTCCGCGGGGCGGACCGACTGGGCGGTGGTCACGACGACTGCTCCTCCAGGATACCGGGGAAATTCTCCCCGCTTCTGCCAACGTACTCACAAACGGGGAATCTGTCCCCGCAATTTCCGCCGCCGATGTGACCTGCGTCACATCTGTCCGGGGCGTGATGGTGGGCACTATCGTCGAAAGCCCACAGAGCCCGTAGCCACTCGCCGGTGTGTTCGTTGTCCCGGAGGGTGCCCAGGCGAAGGAGTACAGCCCATGACCGCGCTCTCCGACCGCCCGCAGATGCTGCCCGAACAGTTCGAAGAGCTCGCTCATCTCATGGCCCGGACAGCCGACGGCATCCTGCCGGAGCTCATCAACGGGAAGTTGAGGGTCAAGCCGGTGCCGGATGGTGACCACGGCCGAATCATCCAGTGGCTTCTTCGGCTCTGCATCCAGGCGCGCCCAGAGCTCTATCTGCACGATCAAGGGCTGAAGCTCCGAGGAGATCGCGGTGGGTTCGCCCGCCCGGACGGCATGCTTGCCGACGCCGACGCCTTCGTAGGGCGGGGCGACTGGGCCACGACCGAAGACGTGCTGATGGTCGCGGAGGTCACTTCGTTCGATTCTGATACCGACCGACGGGACTGCGTCGAGAAGCCGCGCGCCTACGCCGAGACCGGCATCCCCGTCTACCTGCTGATCGACCGGGACTCCGCCGAGGTCGTCGTCCACAGCAGGCCCGACGGCGTGCGCTACGAGACCGTGCAGACCCTTCCGTTCGGCCGGACGGTCCGGTTGCCCGAGCCGGTCGGGATCGAGCTGGACACCGAGCCGCTGAAGAACTGGGTGCGCTGATCCCGGGCATGGCGTTCCCCGGGGTTGTACGCCCGTCGGCCTAGGCTGTGGGCGTTCCCGGACGGCCGGTGGGTCGTGGGAGTCGGGAGGGGCCCGGCGGCCGGGTGGGCGAGGAGGTGCGCGGTGGGCATCGGTGAAACCGCCAGGGTGCGCTGCGTGGCGGCCGTTCCGTGCTGGGTGAGCCTGATCGCCCGGGACCTGGAGGGCGCGAAGGACTTCTACGGGCCCCTGCTCGGCTGGGAGTTCGAGCCCGGACCGGACCGCTTCGGGCCGTACGTGCACGCGGTGGTCGAAGGGGAGGCGGTGGCCGGGCTCGGCCTCGCCGGGGGCGGGGCGATCCCGCCCGCCTGGACCAGCTACTTCGGCACCGAGAGCGCCGACGCCGCCGCCGACGCGGTGCGGGAGCGCGGCGCGACGCTCGCGGTCGGCCCGCTGGCCTTCGACGCCGGGCGGGTGGCCTTCGCCGCGGACCCGGCGGGTGCGGTGTTCGGCATCTGGGAGGGCCCGCTGGGCCGGGCCCGGAGACTGGAACTGCCCGGCGCGCCGGTCTGGATCGAGCTGCGCACCCCGGACCCGTTCGCGGCGGCCCTGTTCTACGGCGAGGTGTTCCGCTGGGACGGCCGCGACCCGGAGCACTTCGACGTCCGCTGGGAGCACGACCGGGTGGTGCTGCGCGCCGAGGGGAACAGCGTCGCGGCGCTGGCCAGGGAGCAGGCGAGCGGCCCGGCGGGGATGCCCCCGCACTGGGAGGTGTCCTTCGCGGTACCGGACGCCGACCGGACACTGGCCAGGGCCGTGGAGCTGGGCGGCGCGCCGCTCGGCCCGGCCTTCGACTCCCCGTACGGGCGGGTGGCCCGGTTGCAGGACCGCGAGGGCGCCCGGTTCGCGGTGATCAGCGCGAAGGACTGACCGGCGGCTCAAGGCCCGCCCGGCCCTCCCGGCCCGCCCGGCTCGCCCGGCCCGCCCGGCCCGGAGGGATCGAGGCCGAGCGTGGCCCGCTCCGCCCGCAGCCGGTCGCCGAGCGCGGTGCGGGCGGCCGAGGGCAGGGCCTTGCGGGCGGCGGGGAAGAGCTGCTTCTCCTCGCCGCGCAGGTGCCGCCGCACGGTGTCGGCGAGGCCGCGCAGCAGGGTGTCGAAGGCCGGGTCGGCCGGTGCGAGGGTCTGCAGGTCGGAGAGGTACTGCCCGATCGCCAGGTGGTCGTGGATGCCGGCGAACACCAGCGTTCCGCCGTCCGGCACGTCGTGCTGCACGACCGGGAAGAGGTGCTCCTCCTCGGCGGCGCAGTGCGCGAACAGCAGGTCGGTCAGCCGGGTCACCAGGTCGCCGCGCTCGGCGCTGCCCGCCGGGGCGGCCTCGATGGCGTCGAGCAGTTCGGTGACCGCCCGGTGGTCGGCGGTGAACTCGCCGAGGATGTCCGGCCTGCGGCTCATGGCAAACCCGCCTCTCGCACGGAGAACTGGCCCCCGCCTCCCAGTATCCGGCGTCGGTGGGCGCACCCGGGAGACCTCCGGTCACCCTCCGTTCCGATCGCCACCCGCTTGGTCACCCGCCGTTCCGGTCGCCCAGCCCCGGTCACCCTCCGTTCCGGTCGCCCCGCCCCCGGTCACCCGCCGTTCCGGTGGCCCAGCCCCGGTCACCCGCCGTTCCGGTCGCCCCCGTCCCGTCGCCCGGTGAGGGCGAGCAGCCGGGTCTGCGGGCCGGCGTCCTCCGGGGGCGGGACCGGCGGGTCGAAGACTCCGCTGCCGGAGAGGTCGCCGTAGCCGGAGATCTCGCCGAGCGCGTAGTCGACGAGGTCCGCCGGGAGCCGGGTGAGCCGGCCGATGCCCTCGGCGAGGTCCCAGGTGTGGATGACCAGGTCGGTGGTCAGCTGGTCCAGGTAGTACTGCCCGGTGGCGTCCCCGAAGGAGAGGTGGACGGTCAGCTCGGTGGCGCCGGGGACGGCCCAGGCCCGCCGGGCGGCCTCGGCGGCGTCCGTCCAGGCGGCGACCGGGTCGTCGCCGAGCACGTCGCCGTCGTAGCGGCCGCCGACCTCGGAGACGGTGGCGCCCATCAGCAGGTCGGGCACCCAGAGCTGCTCGCCGGTGAGGTGGTTGACCAGGTCGCGGACGGACCAGTCGGTGCAGGGGGTGGGGGAGTCCCACTGGTCGGGGGTGATGAGGCGGACGCGTTCGTCGAAGGCGGCCAGGGCCTCCGGGTACGGGGTGCCGCTGCGCGTCGCCCGCTGGTGTCGCCTGCGGTGAGCCATGCCTCCACCCTGCCCCGGCCCGGGCGGGGGCCGCGAGTCGCCCACGGACCGTCAGTTGTTCAAATTCGAACTCCAAGGTACGGTCGGAGGAGCGGCGGTTCAAATTTGAACAATGGCGCCGGGGTGACGACCCCCGCCCGCCGCGCCCCCCGCCCCTCGCCCCGGCCCAGGGCCGGCGACGGGCGACCGACGACTGACGACCGCACCCCGATCGATGGAGACGCGCATGCCGAGCAGCAGCCCGAGCACGACCGCCGCCACCAGCCCCACCGTCCGCCCCGCCCGGGAGACCCCCGGGTCCGCGACGACCTCCCCGCACGCCTACGACGCCGGACTCCTGCTCCTGCGCCTGGTGCTCGGTCTGACCATGGCCGCGCACGGCAGCCAGAAGCTGTTCGGCTGGTTCGGCGGCGGTGGGATCGACGGCACCGGCCAGTTCTTCACCATGAGCGGCTACCCGGCCGGCAACACCATGGCCGTGGTCGCCGGCCTCACCGAGACGATGGGCGGACTCGCCCTCGCCGTCGGCCTGTTGACCCCGCTGGCGGGTGCCGCGATCGTCGGCACGATGGTCAACGCGATCGCCGTCACCTGGGGCGGCGGGTTCTTCGCCCCGAAGGGCAGCGAGTACGAGCTGCTGCTGACGGCGGGTGCCGCCGCGCTCGCGCTGACCGGCCCGGGCCGCTACGCGGTGGACCGCTTCCTGCCCGTGGTGCGCGCGCACCGTCTGGCGTACGGCGTGGCCGCCGTGGTGGTCGGCCTGGTGACGGCGGGCGTGATCCTGCTGCTGCGCAAGTAGTGGCGTCGGGCCGCGAGCCCGACGACAATCGACCGGCCCGGAGGCCGTGGTGGCGGACCGTCACCACGGCCTCCGCGCGTTCTCCCGCGCACCGCGCGCAGTCGTGAGGGTTCCCAAGGCCATGTGATGTGTGCCATGGTACATGTCACACTCCCCGCCGGAACGACGGAGCCGCCCCCACGCGGCCCCGCCGCCCACGGTCCTCGATCCCCCACCGGCCGCGCCCCGATCGCGGCCGACGACGGCCCGGAGGCCCCCACGTGAGTCCCGCCCGGCTGCTGCGACTCCCGCAGTTGGCACGATTGTTGACGCTCCTCCTGTCCCTGTTCCTGGCGGTCGGCCTGTTCGCGCCGCAGAGCCAGGCCGCTCCCGCCGCCGCTCCAGGCGGCGCGCCCAGCCCCGCCCCCGCCGGGCCGGCCCCCCAGCCCGCCACCGGCAGCGCCGAACGCGGTGACGGCGAGCGGCAGTTCGCCTCCGCCGACCAGCGCGCCCCGCTGTCCCTGGACACCCGCCCGGCCGAGGTGAAGGCCGCGACGACGCCGGCCACCACGTCCCTGCGCCTCGGTGCGGCCGCCGAACAGGCCTGCAACACCGGCGACTTCACCGGCCGGACGGGCGTCGACCTGGTCCAGCACATCAAGGCCGCCGACCTCCAGTGCATCAACAGCCTGTTCCCGCTCACCGGCGCCGACGCGCGCGGCGCGTTCCGCGAGGAGCAGATGACCACCGTGGCGTACGCGCTGCGGGATGCGGCCGGGAGCTACCCGGGCGACGACTCCACCTCGGTCGAGCAGTTGGTGCTCTACCTGCGGGCCGGCTACTTCGCGCAGTGGTACCACGCGGACGACGTCGGTCCGTACGGAACCGCCCTGCAGACGGCGATCCGCGCCGGGCTGGACGCGTTCTTCGGCAGCGCCCACTCGCGCGACGTCACCGCGGGCAACGCGCCGATCCTGGGCGAGTCCGTCACCCTGATCGACAGCGCGCAGGAGAACATCCGCTACCTCCCGGTGGTCAAGCGCCTGTTGACCGACTACACCAGCGCCACCTGGAACCCGGCCGGCCTGGCCTGGTCGGTCAACCCGGTGTTCACCGTGCTGTTCCGCGGCCACCAGGTGGCCGGCTTCGACGCGGCCGTGGAGGCCGACCCGAGCGTGCTGGACGCCCTGTCCGGCTTCGCGAGCCGCAACAACGACCTGCTCGGCGGCGACTACGGCGTGCTGGTCTACAACGCGACCAAGGAGCTCGGCCGCTTCCTGAAGGACCCGGCGCTGCAGACCAAGGTCCGGCCGCTCGTCAAGGCGCTCGCCGCGCAGGCCGCGCCGAACGGCCGCACCGTCTTCCAGTGGGCCGCGGTGGCCGAGGCGGTCGGCTTCTACGACGCCGCCAACTGCTCGTACTACGGCACCTGCAACGCCGCCGACCAGCTCAAGGCCGGTGTGCTGAAGGTGAGTTACACCTGCAGCCCGAGCATCAAGCTGATCGCCCAGGCGCTGGACGCCACCCAGCTGGGCACCACCTGCACCAGCCTGACCGGCCAGGACGCCTACGTCCACGCGGTGGTCAAGGACAACGGCCCGGTCAAGGACGACGGCAACACCACCATCGAGGTCGTGGTCTTCCACTCCTCGCTGGACTACCAGGTGCTGGCCGCCGCCATCTACGGCATCGACACCAACAACGGCGGCATGTACCTGGAGGGGGACCCTGCGAAGGCCGGCAACCAGCCGCGCTTCCTCTGCTACGAGGCCGAGTGGGTCCGCCCGGCCTTCCAGATCTGGAACCTCAACCACGAGTACACCCACTACCTCGACGGCCGCTTCGACATGTACGGCGACTTCAACGCCGGCATGACCACCCCGACCGTCTGGTGGGTGGAGGGCTTCGCGGAGTACGTCTCCTACTCGTACCGCAAGGTGGTCAACGACGCCGCGATCGCGGCGGCGGCCCGGCACACCTACAAGCTGAGCGACCTCTTCGACACCGTCTACGGCGACCAGGACCGGGTCTACCGCTGGGGCTACCTGGCCGTGCGCTACATGCTGGAGCAGCACCGCCCGGACATGGACGCGCTTCTCGCCAAGTACCGGGTGGGGGACTGGGCCGGCGCCCGCACCCTGCTGAAGACCACCATCGGCACCCGCTACGACGCCGGCTTCGACAGCTGGCTGACCGCCTGCGCGAACGGCGCCTGCGCGACGAACCCGACCGTCCCGCAGCTGCCGGAGTGCGCCGCCGCCGACCCGCGGGCGCTGGACGCGAACTGCGCCCGCAGCAACGTCGCGGCCACCACGGGCAACTACGCGCACTTCTACCTCCTGGTGCCGGCCGGCACCAAGCAGGTGAAGATCACCACCAGCGGGGGCACCGGCAACGGCGACCTCTACTACAACCCGGCGGGCTGGGCGTACACCGGCTCGTACGCGACGAGGTCGGCCGGCCCGGACAACTCCGAGACGCTGACCGTGACCAACCCGCCGGCCGGGTACGTGTACTTCAGCCTCTACGCCCAGCAGGGCTTCAGCGGGGTGACCGTCACGAGCGAGATCTGAGCCGAGTACGGCGAGAACGGACAGGTGACCGCCCCGGCGGAGGCGCTTCGGCGCCCCGCCGGGGCGGGTCCGCGCGTCCCCTCGTGGATCAGCCGCCGACCCGGACCAACGCCAGGGTGATGTTGTCCGGCCCGCCCGCCTCGATCGCGGCCTTCCACAGCTCGAACGCGGCCTTGCCGTCGGAGCGTTCGGCGCCGTCGTAGGACCGGGCGAGCAGCGCGGCCAGCTCCTCCTCGGGCACCGGGTCGGTCAGGCCGTCGCTGCAGACCAGGTAGCGGTCGCCGGTCGCCAGCGGCATGCCGCGCAGATGCGGTTCGACGAAGGTGAGCCCGAGTGAGCCGCCCAGGGTCTGGGTGACCACCGAGGTGGTGCGCTGTCCGGGCGGCAGCGGCGGGCTGTCGTCCACGCTCACCCGGCTCAGCCCGTCCCCGGTGATCCGGTAGACCCGGCTGTCGCCGATGTTGAAGGCCACCGCCCGCTCGGGCAGCAGCAGCAGTCCGGCGACGGTGGTGCCCATCGAGGCGAGCTCCGGATCCCCGGCGGCGGCCGCGTAGACCGCCCGGTTGCACTCCTCCAGCTCCTCCCGGACGGCCTCCTCACCGTCCATGGCGTCCCCGTCGGCGGCGAGCCTGCGGGCGACGATGGCGCTGGCCACCTCGCCGCCGGGGTGGCCGCCCAGGCCGTCGGCCACGGCGACCACGCAGGGCGGGCCGAGCGGGAAGAGCAGGGTCTGCGGGTTGGCGGTCACCGTGGCGCACAGGGTCCACGGCCCGACCGTGAGGCTGTCCTCGTTGTGCTCCCGCACCAGGCCCTCGTGGCTCAGCGCGCTCACCGCGATGTACGGCGCCATCGTCCGCCGCCCTTCCTTCCGGAGCCCTGCCGTCGTCGGTGCCCCGCCTTCCATTGTGGGCGGGAATAACGATCCGCACCCGCGTGCTAAGGTGGTTGAAACTTGAACGACCTGGTCCCGTCGAACGACCTGGCCCCCTCAGGAGTTGGTGAGCAGCATGCAGTTCGGAATCTTCACCGTCGGTGACGTGACCGCCGACCCGACCACCGGCCGCACTCCGAGCGAGCACGAGCGGATCAAGGCCATGGTGGCGATCGCGCGCAAGGCCGAGGAGGTCGGGCTGGACGTCTTCGCCACCGGCGAGCACCACAACCCGCCGTTCGTGCCGTCCTCCCCGACGACGATGCTCGGCTACATCGCCGCGCAGACCGACCGCATCATCCTCTCCACGTCCACGACCCTGATCACCACCAACGACCCGGTGAAGATCGCCGAGGACTTCGCGATGCTGCAGCACCTCGCCGAGGGCCGGGTGGACGTCATGATGGGCCGCGGCAACACCGGCCCGGTCTACCCGTGGTTCGGCAAGGACATCCGCCAGGGCATCCCGCTCGCGATCGAGAACTACGCGCTGCTGCACGAGCTGTGGCGCGAGGAGGTCGTCGACTGGAGCGGCCGCTTCCGCACCCCGCTGCAGGGCTTCACCTCCACCCCGCGCCCGCTGGACGGCGTCCCGCCGTTCGTCTGGCACGGCTCGATCCGCAGCCCCGAGATCGCCGAACAGGCCGCCTACTACGGGGACGGCTTCTTCGCGAACAACATCTTCTGGCCCAAGGAGCACTTCCAGAAGCTGATCAACCTCTACCGCGAGCGCTACGCCCACTACGGCCACGGCACGCCCGAGCAGGCGATCGTCGGCCTCGGCGGGCAGGTGTTCATGCGGAAGAACTCCCAGGACGCCGTGCGCGAGTTCCGTCCGTACTTCGACAACGCCCCGGTGTACGGGCACGGGCCCTCGCTGGAGGAGTTCACCGAGCAGACCCCGCTGACCGTCGGCAGCCCGCAGGAGGTCATCGAGAAGACGCTGACCTTCCGCGAGACCTTCGGCGACTACCAGCGCCAGCTGTTCCTGATGGACCACGCCGGCCTGCCGCTGAAGACGGTGCTGGAGCAGCTGGACCTGCTCGGCGAGGAGGTCGTGCCGGTGCTGCGCGAGGAGTTCGCCAAGGGCCGCCCGGCCGGCGTGCCGGACGGGCCGACCCACGCCGCGCTGGTCGCGGCCCGCGACGAGCAGACCGCCCGCGCCGAGGAGACCGCCCGCGACGAGGAGAAGGCCGAGGTGTCCAAGTGAGCACGTACAAGCTGGTGGTGGTGAGCGCCGGCCTGGGCAAGCCGTCCTCGACGCGCCTGCTGGCGGACCGGCTCACCGACTCGACCGTCCGGCAACTCGCCGCAGAGGGCCGGGAGGTGGAGGTCACCGTGGTCGAACTGCGGGACCTCGCGGTGGAGATCGCGAACAACTTCGTGACCGGCTTCCCCGGCGCCGCGCTGCGCGGGGCGATCGAGGCGGTGACGGCGGCGGACGGCCTGATCGCGGTGACGCCGATCTTCACGGCCTCCTACAGCGGTCTGTTCAAGTCCTTCTTCGACGTGATCGACAACGACGCGCTCACCGGCAAGCCGGTGCTGATCGCCGCGACCGGCGGCACCCCCCGGCACTCGCTCGCCCTGGAGCACGCCGTCCGGCCGCTGTTCAGCTACCTGCGCGCGGTGGTGCTGCCGACCGCCGTCTACGCGGCCACCGACGACTGGGGCGCCGCGGGGGACGGGCACACCGACGGGCTGCCGCGCCGGATCGACCGGGCGGCGGGCGAGCTGGCGGCCCTGCTGTCCGGCCGCGGGCCGGCCGCGCCGGCGGTGCCGGAGCAGGTGGTGCCGTTCGAGCAGCAGCTGGCGGCGCTGCGGGCGTGAGGCCGTCAGGCCGTGAGGCCGTAGGCGGAAGGGCGGGTGCGCGGGAGGCGCACCCGCCCTTCGCTGTTCCCCCCGGCAGGGCCGTCCGCTCATTCGAACGGCCCTGCCGGGGCCCTGCCTCGCAGGGCCGTCAGGCCTGCCCGGCACGGCGGTTCCGGTGCGCGTCGGCCGCGCCGAATCGTCCACCGTGCGGTGTACTGGCCCCGGCGTCCCGAGGAGGCCCGATCCATGCCGTCCGAACCGCAGTCCGACTTCCCGCCCGAGTCCCGAGCCGAGTCCCCGCCCGAGCCGCAGGCCGTGCTCTCCCCGCTGACCGGCGCGGCCGTCTTCCTGGTGCTCACCGTCGAACCCGGCGGCGAGGACACCGTCCGCGACCTGCTGCCCGACCTCGCCGGCCTGCGTCGCTCGGTCGGCTTCCGGGCGCCCGAGGGCGGCCTCACCTGTGTCACCGGCATCGGCTCCGCACTCTGGGACCGCCTCTTCGACGGCCCCCGGCCCGCCGCCCTGCACCCCTTCCGGGAGGTCGCCGGGCCGCGTCACCGGGCCCCGTCCACCCCGGGCGACCTGCTGCTGCACCTGCGGGCCGAGCGGATGGACCTCTGCTTCGAACTGGCCGGGCAGCTCACCGACCGGCTCGCCGGGGCGGCCACGGTGGTCGACTCCGTCCAGGGCTTCCGGTACTTCGACGACCGGGACCTGCTCGGCTTCGTCGACGGCACCGAGAACCCGGAGGGCCGGGCCGCGGTGCGCGCCGCGCTGGTCGGCGCGGAGGACCCGGCCTTCGCCGGGGGCAGTTACGTCATCGTTCAGAAGTACCTGCACCAGCTGGACAAGTGGAACGCGCTGAGCGTCGAGGAGCAGGAGGGCGCGGTCGGCCGCACCAAGCTCACCGACATCGAGCTGGCCGACGACGTCAAGCCCGCCGACTCGCACGTGGCGCTCACCGTGATCACCGGTCCGGACGGCGAGGAACGGAAGATCGTCCGCTTCAACATGGCCTTCGGCTCCTTCGAGGGCGGCGGCGAGTTCGGCACCTACTTCATCGGCTACGCGCGCGATCCCGGGGTGACGGAGGAGATGCTGACCAACATGTTCGTCGGCAAGCCGCCCGGTACCACCGACCGGCTGCTCGACTTCTCCACCGCCGTCACCGGCTCGCTGTTCTTCGTCCCGACCGCCGACCTCCTCGCCTCCCCGCCCCCGCCCCGGGGCACCACCCCGGCGGAGGCTCCGGCCGCCGCCCCGGGCCCCGCCGCTCCCGCCGGTGACGGCTCGCTGGGCATCGGCAGCCTCAGGCAGACCCCCTGAACCGGACTCCAGCGATCAGGACCACGGATCAGGAGCACCGATCAGGACCCCAGCGAACAGGACCCCGCCAGCAGGACCCCAGCGAACAGGACCCCGCGCATGAACAACCTCCACCGGGACCTCGCCCCCGTCTCCGCCTCCGCCTGGGAGGAGATCGAGGAGGAGGCCCGTCAGACCTTCAAGCTGCACATCGCCGGGCGCCGGGTCGCCGACCTGAACGGGCCCGGGGGCACCGACCTCGCGGCGGTCGGCACCGGTCACCTGACCGGCATCGAGGCTCCGGTGGACGGCGTCCAGGCGCACGCCCGCGCCGCCCAGCCGGTGGTCGAGCTGCGCGTCCCCTTCACCGTCCGCCGGGAGGCCGTGGACGACGTCGAGCGGGGCTCCCGGGACTCCGACTGGCAGCCGGTCAAGGACGCCGCCCGCACCCTCGCCCTCGCGGAGGACCGCGCCGTCTTCGAGGGCTACCGCGCCGCCGCCATCGACGGCATCCGGGCCGCCTCCACCAACCCGCCGGTTCCGCTCCCCGCGGACGTCCGCGAGTACCCGGAGGCCGTCAGCCGCGCCCTCACCGCCCTCCGGCTGGCCGGCGTCGGCGGCCCCTACTCCTTGCTGCTCGGCGCCGAGGTCTTCACCGCCGTCAACGAGACCAGCGACCACGGCTACCCCGTCCACAACCACCTGGCCCGCCTGCTGGACGGCGACATCATCTGGGCCCCCGCCATCGAGGGCGCCTTCCTGCTCTCCACCCGTGGCGGCGACTTCGAGCTCTTCCTCGGCCAGGACGTCTCCGTCGGGTACCTCTCCCACGACGCCGAGACGATCCGTCTCTACCTGCAGGAGTCCCTCACCTTCCGCGTCCTCACCGGGGAGGCCGCCGTCGCCCTGGGCGGCGCGGCGCCGGACGACGCCCCGAGGGCCCCCGGGCACCGGGAAGGGTACTGAGTTCCTTTACGAGGGGTACTGAGTGCCGTATTCTCTCCCTGGAGCCTCTGACGCCAGTCGAAGAGAGCCGACACGGTACGCCGGTCCAGGTGGCGCTTGCGGCGCGCGAGTCGCGGCCGGGCCGCACTTGGCACTCAGTACCCTCGGCATGACCTGAGGCCATGGATCAGTGCATCCGTGCACCCGTGACAGGAGAACCGCTCATGAGCTTGAGGATCGTCGTCTGTGTGAAGTACGTGCCGGATGCGACGGGTGACCGTCGTTTCGCGGACGACCACACCACCGACCGGGACGGCGTGGACGGCCTCCTGTCGGAGCTGGACGAGTACGGCGTGGAGCAGGCGCTGCGGATCGCGGAGGCGAACGAGGGCGCCGAGGTGACGGTGCTGACGGTCGGGCCGGACGACGCGAAGGACGCGCTGCGCAAGGCGCTGTCGATGGGTGCGGACAAGGCCGTGCACGTGAACGACGACGACATCCACGGTTCGGATGTGATCGGGACGTCGGCGGTGCTGGCGAAGGCGCTGGAGAAGACCGGGTTCGACCTGGTGATCGGTGGCATGGCGTCGACGGACGGGACGATGGGTGTGCTGCCGGCGCTGCTGGCGGAGCGTCTGGGTGTGCCGCAGGTGACGCTGCTGTCCGAGGTGTCGGTCGAGGGCGGTGTGGTCCGGGGTCGTCGTGACGGTGACGCGGCGACCGAGCTGGTCGAGGCGCCGCTGCCGGCCGTGGTGTCGGTGACCGACCAGTCGGGCGAGGCCCGTTACCCCTCGTTCAAGGGGATCATGGCGGCGAAGAAGAAGCCGGTGGAGTCGCTGGACCTGGACGACCTGGGCATCGAGGCGGACGAGGTCGGTCTGGCGGGTTCGTGGACGGCGGTGGAGTCGGTGGCCGCGCGTCCGGCGCGTACCGCGGGCACGGTCGTCAAGGACGAGGGCGAGGGCGGCAAGGCGCTCGCCGGCTTCCTCGCCGACCAGAAGTTCATCTGAGCCGGCCGAACCGCCGACCCCCTCGACCCACAGCGAACACGGAGACATTGAGCAATGGCTGAGATTCTCGTCCTGGTGGACCACGCCGACGGTGTGGTCCGCAAGCCGGCCCTGGAACTGCTGACCCTGGCCCGCCGTATCGGCGAGCCGTCCGCCGTCGTGCTGGGCGCCGGTGCCGCGGCCGCCGAGATCGCCGCGAAGGCCGGCGAGTTCGGCGCGGCGAAGGTGTACGTCGCGGACGGCGCGGAGTTCGCCGACCGGCTGGTCGTCCCGAAGGTGGACGCGCTGGCGCAGATCGCCAAGGCCAACGACGTGGCGGCGGTGCTGGTCACCTCGTCGGGCGAGGGCAAGGAGGTGGCCGCGCGCGTGGCGCTGCGGATCGGTTCCGGTCTGATCACCGACGCGGTGGACCTGGAGGCCGGTGAAGGTGGCCCGGTCGCCACGCAGTCGGTGTTCGCGGCCTCGTTCCAGGTGAAGTCGAAGGTCACCAAGGGTGCGCCGGTGATCACCGTCAAGCCGAACGCGGTGGCTCCGGAGGCCGCGCCGGCCGCGGGTGCGGTGGAGAACGTGTCGGTGGAGTTCAGCGCGAACGCCGCCACGGTGACCTCGCGCACGCCGCGGGTGTCGACGGGGCGTCCGGAGCTGACCGAGGCCGCGATCGTGGTCTCCGGTGGCCGTGGTGTCGGTGCGGCCGAGGGCTTCGGTGTGGTGGAGGAGCTGGCGGACGCGCTGGGTGCGGCCGTCGGTGCCTCGCGGGCCGCGGTGGACGCGGGCTGGTACCCGCACAGCAGCCAGGTCGGCCAGACCGGCAAGCAGGTCTCCCCGCAGCTCTACGTGGCCAACGGCATCTCCGGTGCGATCCAGCACCGGGCGGGCATGCAGACCTCGAAGACCATCGTGGCCGTCAACAAGGACCCCGAGGCCCCGATCTTCGAGCTGGTGGACTACGGCGTGGTCGGCGACCTCTTCGAGGTCCTGCCGCAGCTGACCGCCGAGGTGAAGGCCCGCAAGGCCTGATCCCGCGGGGACGCGAGGAGGGCGTGGCACCGGGTACTCGGTGCCACGCCCTCCGTCGTCGTGCCGGCGTGCCGCGGGGCGGAATTCCGCCCGCTCCGGTCCCGCCGGCTTTACTCCGCGAATGCCGCGAGGTGCTGGGTGAACCCCCCCTGGGACGGCGGCAACGGACGCGGCTCGGGCTCCGGCGGCACGGGCGGCTCCTCCACCGGCAGCAGCCGCAGCTCCGGCTGGTCGGAGCCGGGGGAGGAGAGCAGTCGCACCCGGGTGCCGACCGGCACGGTGCTGCGCATGCCGTCCACGATGCACCAGACGTCGAAGCCCTCCGCCATGCGGATCAGCGACTTCTGACGGACCAGCGGCGTGCGGGCCTGCTCGACCGCGCAGCGCCGGACCACGCCGGTGCCCTCGCTGGGCTCCAGCCGGAGCTCCGTGGAACCGCAGGTGGGGCAGAGCAGCCGCTGGAAGGTCGGGTTGTTGCACCACGTGCAGCGCTGGAAGTACAGCGTCGTGCTGCGGGTGTCGGCATCGATGGCTGGGTGGACCACGTTGTCATCTCCCTGCGCTCGGACGGGCTTCGTTCGGCGGAACTCCCGCGGACGGGCGACAGGAGTTCGGCAGGAAAAGGATAGGGAACTCAGTACCGCCAAGGGAAGGCACTGAGTTCCCTTTTTGCCGCGCGCATGCATAATGAAGGGTACTGAGTACCGTCGTGAAACAGGAGTGGCGATCATGAGCCAGGAGTTCGATCTCTTCCGTATCTCCGAGGAGCACGAGATGCTCCGTGAGGCGGTGCGTTCGCTGGCCGAGGCGAAGATCGCTCCGTTCGCGGCGGAGGT
>NZ_JBVJJY010000010.1:0-270528 GCF_055585785.1 Kitasatospora sp. NPDC053308
CCTCCGCCGTCGTCCTCCTCGACACCCTCCCACTCACCCCCAACGGCAAACTCGACCGCCGCGCCCTCCCCGCCCCCACCACCACCGCCACCACCGCCGGCCGCACACCCCGCACCCCCCACGAAGAGATCCTCCGCGACCTCTTCGCCACCACCCTCAACACCGACACCGTCGGCATCGACGACAACTTCTTCGACCTCGGCGGCCACTCCCTGCTCGCGGCCCGGCTCACCGCCCGGATCCGGGACGAGTTGGGCGTCCCGATCGGCCTGCGGGCCCTGTTCGAGACCCCGACCGTGGCCCAGCTCGCCGAACGGATCGCCGAGCGAATCGCCGGGCACGGCGGCGCCGAGGACGGCGCCGGATCCTCGGACGGGCTCGGACAGGTGCTGCCGCTGCGCACCGGCGGCAGCCGCCCGCCGCTGTTCGCCGTCCACCCCGGCGGCGGCCTCGGGTGGTGCTACTCCGGTCTGGTCCGCCACCTCGACCGCGACCGGCCGCTGTTCGCCCTGCAGGCCCGCGGCCTCGACGCGGACGGCGAACTGCCCGGCAGCGTCCCGGAGATGGCGGCCGACTACCTGCGCCTGATCCGCGAGGTGCAGCCGAGCGGCCCGTACCACCTGCTCGGCTGGTCCTTCGGCGGCACCGTCGCCCACGAGCTGGCCCGCCGACTCCAGGAGGCGGGCGAGGAGGTGGCGCTGCTGGCGATGCTCGACGCGCACCCCACCGGCCGCTTCCGGCACGCCGGCCGGCCCAGCGACGCGGAGATCCTCTCGCTGGCGCTGGACGGCCTCGACCTCGACGAGCTGGGCGTCCTCGCCGCCGGCACTCCGGCCGCCAGCGCTCCGGCCACCGGCACTCCGACCGCCGACGCGCCGACCGCCGACGCGTCGGCCGCCGACGCCGAGCCCCTGGGGGACGGACTCCCCTCCGCCGAGACGGTGCTGGAGCTGCTGCGGGAGCGCGGCAGCGTGCTCGGCGGGCTGGACCCGGCGGCGCTCGGCCGGCTGGTCAAGGTGACCGCCAACAACCTCGCGCTGGCCCGGGGCGAACAGCCCGGCCGCTACCGGGGCCCGGTGCTCTTCTTCGAGGCCCTGCCCGGCCGGGGCGCCGACGGCGCGCCGCTGACCGATCTGTGGGCCCCGCACGTGGACGGCCCGATCGAGAACCACCCGTTGGACATCCCGCACAGCCGCTTGACCACACCGGAGGCGCTGGACGTGATCGGCCCGCTGCTGGCCGCCCGTCTGCGCTGACCGGCCGCCCCGGTGGTGGTGCGGCCGACCCCGGCCGCACCACCACCCTCCTCCGACCGTTCGCCACCAACCCTTCCCCGGCCATGCGCCACCACCCCGGACCGGAGGCCGCCCGCCCGTGCCCCTGCCCCCCGCCCCTCCTCCGCCACCCCCTCCGGAGCTGCCGTGACCACCTTCCTGATCGTCTGGGCCGGCCGGCTGCTCACCGCACTCGGCTCCGGCATCTCCGGCTTCGCCCTCGGCCTGTGGATCTACCAACAGACCGGCTCCGTCACCCAGTTCGCCACCGGTCTGCTGCTCGGCTTCGCTCCCGGCATGCTGGTCGCCCCCGCCGCCGGCGTCCTGGCGGACCGCCATCGCCGCCGCACCGTCCTGCTGTGCGCCGATGCGGCGGCGATGCTCGCCGCCGTGGCTCTGACAGCCGCCGAGACGACCGGCCACCTGGCCGTCTGGCAGGTGTACGCGACCACCGTCGTGGAGTCCTGCTGCGCCGCCTTCCAGTGGCCCGCGCTCGCCGCCGCCGTGACCGGCATGGTCCGGCCCGAGCAGCGCGGCCGGGCCGGCGCGATGACCCAAACCGCCCTGGCCGGGGCCCAGTTGCTCGGCCCGATGCTCGCCGCCGTGCTGCTCGGCGCGGGCGGACTGCGCGCCGTGCTGGTGACCGACGTGGTGTCCTTCGGCCTCGGGCTGCTGACCCTGCTGGTCGCCCGCTTCCCCGAGCCGACCGGGCGGGCGGTCCGCTCCCGACCACCGGGGGACGCCGACGGATCCGGCCAACGCCGGAGCTGGATGCGCGAGTTGGCCGAAGGACGGCGGCTGCTCACCGGCCAGCCCGGGCTGCGCCACCTGCTGCGGGTGGTCACCGTGCTCAACGGGGCCGAAGCCGCCGCCACCGCCGTGCTGCTGCCGCTGGTCCTGGCCGGCACCCCCGCCGCCGAGCAGAACGCGGCGGTCGCGATGGTCAGCACCTCCGGCGGCCTGGGCCTGGCGGCCGGGAGTGTCGCCATGTCGATCTGGTCGGGGCCGCGCCGGCCCCTCGTCTGGGTCACCGCGGCCACCGTCCTCAGCGGCGCCGCCGTGCTGGCGGCGGGCCTGCACCCCCGGCCGGGCGTGCTGGCGGCGGCCGCCTTCACCTTCTTCCTCGGACTGCCGGTGGTCTCCAGCTGCGCCCAGGTGCTCTGGCAGTCGGCCGTCGCCGCCGAGGCCCAGGGCCGGGTCTTCGCCCTGCGCCGGATGTTCACCCAGGGCGGCACCCTGCTCGGCTACCTGCTGGCCGGACCGCTCGCCTCACAGGTCTGCGAACCGCTGGTGGCACCCGGCGGCCCGCTCGGCTCCACCCTCGGCCGGCTGTTCGGCACCGCCCGGGACCGCGGCAGCGCCATGCTGCTCTGCTGCACCGGCCTGTTCCTGGCCGTCGTCGGCCTGGCCGGGCGCCGTCACACCGTCACCGCCCTCCCGGACACCGCCGTTCCGGACACCGCCGTTCCGGGCGCCGACCTCCCGGACGCCGACCTCCCGGACACCGGCGTGGCGACCACCGTTCGCCCGCCCACCGCCCCTCCGCCCCGGGAACCGGTCGACTGCGGTAGAACCGCAAGGACCGACCCGCCCAGGATCCCCGCCGACTCGACCGCCCCGGAGCCACTGTGATCATCCGTCCGACCGTCACCGCCGACCTCGACCGGGTCCTTCCGCTGATCGCCCCCGACCAGTGCTCCGCCCTGACCGCCGACGCCTACCGGGCCCGGCTCGCCGACGGCGAGTACCGCCCCGACTGGACGTGGGTCGCCGAGGACGACCCCGACGGCCCCCCGCTCGCACTGGCCGTCTGGTGGGGCGACCCGGACGACGACCTGCCCTCCGCCCTCGACGGCCTGTACCTGCGCGACGCGGCGGGCCCGGCCGGCGACCGCACCGAGCCGGCCGCCGCACTGCTCACCGCCGCCCACGCGGCCTACGCCGCGGCCGGCGCGGACGCCGCCCCGGACTACCACCTCTTCCTGCCCGGCGACTGGCGCGAGCGCCCCGACACGGCCGAGGCCGTGGCCTGGCGCCGGGAGGCGGCCCGGCGGTCCGGCCTGCCGGCGAGCGTGGAACGCCTGCGCTACGAGTGGACGCCCCAGGCCGGCCTCCCCGAGCCGTCCGGCCGTCTCCTCCTCACCGCCGAGCCCGATGACGAGGTCTTCGTCGACCTGTTCCGCCGGGTGCTCGTCGGCACCCTCGACGCCGACACCCGCAAGGAGGCCGAACGCCTCGGCGCGGAGGCCCAGGCCCGTGCCGACGTCGCCTTCTACCGCGACACCATGCTCGGCGACCGCTCCTGGTGGCGGGTCGCCCGCACCCCCGACGGCGAGCCGGTCGGCTTCGGCATCCCCTCCCGGAACCACGCCTTCCCCGTCGTCGGCTACCTCGGCGTCCTCCCGGAGCACCGCGGCCGCCGCTACGCCGACGACCTCCTCGCCGGGATCACCCGGATCCTGGCCGCCGAGGCCTCCCCGGAGCGCATCCGCGCCGACACCGACCTCGCCAACGCCCCGATGGCCGCCGCCTTCGACCGCCTCGGCTACCGCAACGACAGCCGCCGCCTGGTGCTCTCCGCGCACTGACGGCCGCGCGTTCCGACCCCGCCCCCGCGGCGGGCGGGGTGACGCGGATCACGCCGGGTTCCGCGCGGCGGGCGAAATGCGGAGGCCGCCGGAATGGTTGGCACGGGCAACCGTGTCCGCCCCGGCGCACATCACCATCCGCGAGGAACCCATGACCGTCACCGAGCCCGCCCCGACCGCCGAGCCCGCCGCCTCCCGCGCGGCCGGGATCCTGTCGCGCCCCGCCCGCATCAACGGGCTGACCGTGCCCAACCGCATCGTGATGGCGCCGATGACGCGCAAGTTCTCCCCCGGCGGCGTGCCCGGCGAGGACGTGCGCTCGTACTACGCCCGCCGCGCCGCCGCGGGCGTCGGCCTGATCGTCACCGAGGGGACGTACGTCGGCCACGAGTCGGCCGGCCAGAGCGACAGCGTCCCGCGCTTCCACGGCGAGGAGCAGCTGGCCGGGTGGGCCAAGGTCGCCGAGGACGTCCACGCGGCGGGCGGCACCATCGTGCCGCAGCTGTGGCACATCGGCATGGTGCGCAAGCAGGGTGACCCGCCGTTCGCCGACGCCCCCGCGATCGGCCCGTCCGGCATCCGGCTGGACGGCACCGAGGGCGCGGGGCGGGCGATGACGCGGTCCGACCTCGACGCCGTCATCGGCGCGTTCGCCGAGGCCGCCGCGGCCGCCGAGCGGATCGGCTTCGACGGCGTCGAGCTGCACGGCGCCCACGGCTACCTGCTCGACCAGTTCCTGTGGGCGGGCACCAACCGCCGCACCGACGCCTACGGCGGCGACCCGGTCGCCCGGACGAAGTTCACGGCCGAGCTCGTCGCCGCGGTGCGCGCGGCCGTCTCCCCGGAGTTCCCGGTGATCTTCCGCTACTCGCAGTGGAAGTCGGAGAACTACGACGCCCGCCTCGCCGAGACCCCCGAAGAGCTCGAGGCGATCCTCACCCCGCTCGCGGAGGCCGGTGTCGACGCCTTCCACGCCTCGACCCGCCGCTACTGGATCCCCGAGTTCGACGGCTCGGACCTCAACCTGGCCGGCTGGACCAAGAAGCTCACCGGCCGCCCCACCATCACCGTCGGCTCGGTCGGCCTCGACGGCGACTTCGTCCGGGCCTTCGCCGGGGAGGGCGCCCCGGTCCAGGGCATCGACAACCTGCTCGACCGGCTGGAGCGCGAGGAGTTCGACCTGGTCGCCGTCGGCCGCGCCCTGCTGCAGGACCCGCAGTGGGCCGCCAAGGTCCTGGCCGACCGCTTCGAGGAGCTGCGCCCGTACGACGCCGCCGCGGTCCGCACCCTGAGCTGAGCCGAGCCGGCCTGGGCTGGGCTGGGCTCAACTGAACCGGGGTGAGCCGAGCCCTCGGAGCGCGTGACGGTCCGTCGACGCTGGACGTCGGCGGGCCGTTGCGCGTTCCCGGCGGGTCGGCGCGCCCGCCGGGCCCTGACGGCACGCCCCGCGGGGCTCATTCCGTCAGGACGGCGACGATGCGGCGGACCAGCTCGCGGCGCTGCGCCCGGTCCGAGACGTCGGCGACGGCCAGCACCTCGGGGTTGGCCGCGGGCCACAGCATCGCGAGGTGGATGAGCAGGGCGAACAGCACCTCGGGGTCGAACCGGGTGGAGACCAGGCCCCTGGCCTGCGCCTCGGCCACGGCGGCGCTGCGCTCGCGCACCGAGGCGATGCCGAGCTCGTTGGGCGTGTCGCCGTACTCCAGCCGCTGCCAGGTGATGATGCGGGGGATGTCGGGGTGTTCGGCGTAGAGGTCGCTCAGGCTCGCCGCGAACCCGGGAAGGTCGTCCGCGTCGAGCGGCACGCCCACGATGATCTGCTCCACCAGCTCGTTCCAGACCGCTTCGAACAGCCCGGCCTTGTTCCCGAAGTAGTGGTAGATCTGCGCCTTGTTGCTCCGCGCGGCGGCGGCGATGCGGTCGACGCGGGCGCCGTTCAGCCCGTGCGCGGCGAACTCGGCCCGGCCGGCCGCGATGAGTCTCCGCTTGGTGGCTCCGGCGTCGCGCTCCATGCCCCCAGCTCCTAACTAACCGTTTACTTGACAGCTTCAACCTGGGCACAGTGTAATCAACCAACCGTCCAGTTGACACGGTTGCGGTCGAACTGCCGAGGCAGCGGCCGGGGGCAGGGGAGGGAACCGGGCGTGGAACCGGGCACGGTGATGGTCGGTCGGAACGGCGAACAGGCACGACTGTCCGCCTTCGTACGGGCCCCCGACGGGCAGGCCCTGGTGCTGCGGGGCGAGGCGGGGGTCGGCAAGAGCACCCTGCTCGACCTGGCCGCGCAGCTCGCCGCCGAGGACGGCCAGCTGGTGGTCCGCGCCACCGGGGTCGAGGCGGAGACCGAGCTGCCCTACGCCGGGCTGCACCAACTGCTCTACCCGCTGCTCCCGGACGACGGCCCCGGGCAGCCCGGCCGCCGGCTGAACGCGGCCGCCCGCGCGGCCTTCGACGCCGTCTTCGGCGAGATGACCGGCCCGCCGCCGCCCGTCATGGCCCTCGGCATCGCCGTGCTCAACCTGCTGTCCTGGACGGCCTCGCAGCGGCCGCTGCTGCTCGTGCTCGACGACGGCCAGTGGCTGGACGACGCCAGCGCCGACGTCTGCGGCTTCGTCGGCCGCCGACTGGCCGGCAGCCCCGGCGTCAAACTCCTGGTGGCCGTCCGCGACGACATCGCCTCCCGGTTCGACACCACGGCGCTCCCGGAGGCACCGGTCGGCACGCTCGCCGAGGCGGACGCCGCCCGCCTGCTGGACCGGCACCACCCGGAGCTCGACCGGCAGGTCCGCGGGCTCGTCCTGGACCAGGCCCACGGCAACCCGCTGGCCCTGCTGGAACTGCCCGCCCACATCACCGCCCACCTCGCGTCCCGCCCCGGCGACCGGGCGCCGCAGGACCTGCTCGGCCCGCACGGCGTCCCGTTGCCCCGGCGGATCCAGGCGATCTACGCCGCCCGCCTCGCGCGCCTCGACGACACCGTCCGCGCGGAGCTGCTGACCGGCGCCCTCGACGGCGCGACGGGCCGCCCCGGTGACGGCCCGGCCCCGACCGCGCGGTACCGGATGCGTGACGTCGACGAGGCCGTCGCCTGCGGTCTGCTGGTCGTCGAACCGGCCACCGGCGACCTCGCGTTCCGCCACCCGCTGGTCCGGTCGAGCATCGTCCAGCTGGCCACCACCGACCAACGCCGGGCCGCCCACCGGGTGTTGGCGCAGGTCCACCGGGAGCACCCGGAACGCCACGCCACCCACCTGGCCGCCGCCACCGTCGACCCCGACGAGCGGGTGGCCGCCGCCCTGGAGGCCGCCGCCCGTTCGGCGACCCGCCGCGGCGGCGCGCGGATCGCCGTGGACTGGCTGACCCGCGCCGCGGAGCTGAGCGAGCACCGGGCGGACCGGGCCAGGCGGCTCGGTGACGCGGCGTACGTCGCCGGGCAGGCGGACCGCCTCGGCCAGGCCCGCAGCCTCGCCCTGGCCGCGAACGCGCCCGGCTCGGACGAGAACCCCGCCGCCGTCCTCGCCAACGCCTACCTGGCGCTGTACCAGAACGGCGACGTCCGGGCCACGCACCGTCAGGTCGCTGCGGCGGTCGAGCGGCTGCGCGACAGCGGCCCCGCCCCCGACGACCCGGTGCTCGACCGGCTGGTGAGCCTGCTGCTCGCCGTCAGCCAGTACGCCGGGAGCCGCACCGCGTGGCAGCGCACCCACGAGGTCCTCGCCTCCCTCGGCGGCCTCGGCACCGAACGGGCGTGGCTGTACGGCAGCACCTGGAGCGACGTGGTGCGGCACGGCGCCGGCTGGTCCGAGCGGGTGGAGCGGGCGGCGGCGTGCCTGGAGGCCCAGGACCCGTGGGACGTCACGCGGCTGGCCGTGTCGGCCTACCACCTCGACGTGCTGAGCCCGCTGCGCCCGTACCTGGAGCGGGTCGTGGACCGCGAACTGGACACCGGCGCGATGTCCAGCGGCATCGTCATGCTGCACCTGATCATGCTCGACCAGATGGCGATCGGTCAGTGGGAGGCCGCCGAGCTCACCGGACACCGCACGCTCGCCCTGGCCACCGAACGCGGCCACGCGCTGTTCGCGCACCAGACGCGGGCCTACCTGGCCCAACTCGCCGCCGTGCGCGGCCGGGCGCAGGAGGCCCGCGACCTGCAGGCCACCGTCGACGCCTGGGCCCGCCCGCGCGGCCTCGGATTCCTCACCCAGATCGCCGACGCCGTCGGCGCCACCGCCGCGCTGAGCGCCGGCGACTACGAGACCGCGTTCCTCTACGCGATCGGCATCACGGCACCGGGTGCCTTCCGGCCGTACGCCTACCAGGCCTCCCGCACCCTGCTCGACCTGGTCGAGGCGGCCCTGCACACCGGACGCGCCGAACAGGCCCGCGCCCACGCCCTGGCCGCCCGGGACACCGGCCTCCCCGACCTCTCCCCGCGGCTGGCCCTGATCACCTACGGCGCCCTCGCCATGACGGCCGACGACGAGAACGAGGCGGCGGACCTGTTCGCCCGCGCCCAGTCCCACCCCGCCGCCGACCGCTTCCCCTTCGAGCTGGCCCGGATCCGGCTGGCGCACGGGATCCGGCTACGCCGCGTCCGGGGCGGCGCGGCGGCCCGGAGCGTCCTCACCCGGGCCGCGGAAACCCTCGACCGGCTCGGCGCCGCCGCCTGGGCCGAACGCGCCCACGCCGAACTGCGGGCGGCCGGGGTCGCGCCCCACCCGCAGACCCCGGCCCCCGCCGCCGGCCCGCTGACCTGGCAGGAACGCCGGGTCGCGGAACTGGCCGCCGGCGGCCTGACGAACAAGGAGATCGGCGAGCAGATGCGGCTGTCCCCCCGCACGGTCAGCGCCCACCTCTACCGCGCCTTCCCCAAGCTCGGCATCACCACCCGCGCGGCGCTGCGCGACGCCCTCACCCGCATCGGCCAGCACTCCGCCGCCCCCTGACCGGGGCCCGCAACCGCGCCCCGTGACCACGCCCCGTGACCACGCGCCGGCCGGGCACTCCGGCCGGGGCGCGGGCGGACACTCCAGCCGGGGCGCGGGCCGGCCGTGGGGCGACCGACGACAGCGCGGGCGAGGTACGTGCCCCGTGCCGGGACGCCGTGAGCCCGGCACGGATCCGGGGGACGGGCGCTACCCGAAGGTGAACCAGTTGAGGTTGACGAAGTCGGCGGCCTGGCCGCTGGCGAAGGTGAGGTACACGGTGTGGGTGCCGGTGGTCCGGGCGATGTCGGCGGGGACCGTCCGCCAGCTCTGCCAACCGCCGGTGTCGGCGACGGCGAAGCTGCCGACCGGTGGCGCGGTCACGCTGTCCAAGCGCACCTGGACCAGCCCGCTGACCCCGGGGGCGGCGCCGGAGGCGACCCGGGCCAGGAAGCGGGTCGCGCCGGAGGCGCCGAAGTCCACGCCCGGGTAGCAGAGCCAGTCGCCGTTCCCGATCCAGCCGACGTCCTGGCCGCCGCCGGTGTCCGAGCAGTTCTCCGAGGCCGTCCCGGACTGCGAGCCGTAGGACTCGGCCTGGATGGTGCCGAACGCGCTCGTCCCGCCGCCGGGTTGCGGCGAGGGCCCGGGGTCGACCGGGCCGCGGGCGCCCCCGACGGTGACGGACAGCAGCGTGGGGCTCGCCGACTGCACCCTGCCCTCGAAGTCCACCCCGGCCGGGTGGACGTCGTCGTACGGGAACGCGTAGCCGAGGTGGTCGGGGTTGGTCGCGTGCAGGATGCGGGCGTAGTGGTTGGTGCGCGCCGCGGTGTAGAAGGCGGCCGGGTTCTCGCCGTCCGGCTGGCGCGGATCGTCCAGCAGGGTGGTGCGGTTGAGCGCCGCGGCGAGCCGCGCGCTCAGGTTGCCCATCAGGTCGTTGCCGGTGGTGAACGGCGCCGAGCTGCAGTTGAAGACGGCGGCGGTGGAGGGCTTGGCGAAGCCGCCGACGCCGGGGAAGGTGAGCACGCCGTCGGTGACCCGGCCGGTGACGGTTCCCCAGCCGGCCTGGGTGTCGACCACCAGGTCGGTGCTCCGGTACTTCTGCCACACGGCGGCGAGGTAGTCGTCGAGGTAGCCCCGGAACAGCGACGGGTCGGCACTGATCGCCGTGTTGGGGCTGAGGATCCGCAGGGTCCGGCCGGCCGGGTCCGGAACGATCAGCCGGGCCCAGTCACCGCCGTCGGCGGCGGCCTGCGTGCGCAGCGCGTTCGCGACGGACTCCAGGCCGCCGACGGGCAGGCCGCTGACGCTCTGCCGCCCGGCGCCGGTGGTCAGGTCGAACGCGATCGGGACGGCGGCGAAGTCGACGTAGCTGATGTTGGCGTACAACTGGTCCGGCCCGTAGGTGAATTCGCAGAACCCGTAGGAGGTGCCGATGTTGGGGTCACTCGGATTGCTCACCGAGGGCAGTGCGATGCCCGGGCCCGGGTTGATCAGGAAGACCAGTTCGCGACCGATCGAGAAGTAGATCCGCCCGCTGGAGAGGTACGGCAGTCGGATCCGCCGCGGGGTGCCGCCGGCCGGCCCCAGGGCGATGGCGCAGTCGGCGCCGAGCGGCGCACCCGGCCCGGCCGGGGAGGGCGGGTGGTAGAGCGTGCTGCCGTCGGAGCGCAGGAAGGCCCAACTGCCGCCCTGGGCCGGGTCCAGGCCGAGGACGTAGGCGTAAACCGGCTGGGACGGCACGGTGTTGACCAGATCGACGTCGAGCCGCTGGGGCGTGGTGCTGCCCTCAGCGGTCCGTGACAGGGCGAACAGCGCGGGCGCGGTCAGGGCCGCGACGCTGGCTCCGAGCAGGGTCCGGCGAGTGATCACAAGGGCTCCGGGGGCGGCGGGGGCGGTCGGCGGCGCGGACTGCGCCGCCCGGCCTCACGGTCCCGCTGGGGCGAGGACACGTCAATACCTGTAGCCATAAGCGGCCCTTAAGCCTGCATCGGTTGATTTCTTGAACGACGGTCGGACGGTCGGAGGCTTCGACCGGGCCTCCCCCGGGCGGCGAGGTCCGTGCCGCCCCCGTCCGGCCCTCGGAGCGGGCCTGCCGTCGCGTCCGGCGATCGATGGCGGGATACCGACCTGCCCCCTTGTCGGCGGCCACCGCCTCCGTAGCATGGCCGGAGGTCGAATTCGGTCGCATAGGGAGGACCCCGCTGGAGCTGTACTTCAGCACGCTCGGACCGCTCAGGGCGCGGCGCGGCGACCGGGAGCTACGGCTGAACCGGGCCCGGGACCGCGCGGTGCTCGCCGTCCTCCTCGCGAACGCGGGGCGGCCGGTGCCCGTGACGGAGATCATCGACGGCGTCTGGGGCGACGAGGCGGACGGGGCACCGGACCGGGCCAGGGGTCTGCCGGCCACCATGTACCGACTCCGCAACGCCCTGGCCGGCGCGGACGACGCCGTCCGGGGTGACAGCGGCGCGGACGGCACCGTCGCGGGCGGCAGCGCCTCGCCTGGCGGCGCCGCCGGTGGCAGCGCCGCGGGGGGCGCCGCCGCCGGTGGCCGGGTCCTGCGGCACGTCGGCAAGGCGTATCGGCTGGAGGTGGATCCGGCCGCCATCGACCGCACGGTGTTCCTCGCCGAGATCGCCGCCGCCACCGCCGCCCGTCGCAACCGGCAGCCCGAGCGGGCCCACGCCCTGCTCACAGCGGCGCTCGGCCGCTGGTCCGCACCGGTGGCCCTGGACGGCGTACCGGGCCCGTTCGCCGAGCACGACCGCCGGATGCTGGCCGGGCGCCGGGAGGAGGCCCGGCTGGCGCGGCTCGAACTCCGCGTCGAACTCGGACTGCCGCTCCCGGCGGAACCCGGCCCGGAGCAGACCGCCGTCGTCCCGCACGCGCTCGCGCTGGCCCGGGCGGGCCGCACCGAACAGGCCCTGGCCCTGCTCGCCGGCGGCGTCGGCGGCGGCGAGGCGGCGGCTCTGGCCGCACGCCTCCGGGGGCGGCCCTCGGACCTGGCCGACTGGACGCCCTGGGCCTCCCGGACGGCCCCTCGACCGGTTCGCCGGCCGTTCCAACTCCCGCCGGACGCCGCGGACTTCACCGGCCGCGCGGCCTTGCTGACGGAGCTCGCCGACGCCCTGGCCGGGCCGGAGCCGGGGCCGGGGCCCCGCTGGGTCACCGTCACCGGGCCGCCTGGCTACGGCAAGAGCGCGCTCGCCCTCCACGCAGCGCACCTGCTGGCCCCCGGCCACCCCGACGGCCAGCTCCACGCCGAACTGGGCGGGACGGCACCGGGCGCGGCTCCGGCCGCCGTCCTGGCCGCCTTCGTGCGGGCCCTGGGCGTCGAGGAGCACGCCGTCCCGCCGGGCCTCGCCGACCTGCGCACGCTCTACCTCCGGCTGCTCGCCGGACGCCGGGTGCTGGTACTGCTGGACGGCGCCGTCGACGCCGCACAGGTCCGCCCGCTGCTGCCGGCCGAGCCCGGGAGCGCGGCCATCGTCACCGCCGGTCGCCCGCTGCCCGGCGGCCACACCGTCACCGTCGGCCGGATGGCGCCGGACGAGGGCATCGAGCTGTTGTCCCGCGCCCTGGGCAGCGCACGCCTGGCCCGGGAGCCGGACGCGGCGCGCGCCCTGGTCGCCGCGTGCGACCATCAGCCACGCGCTCTGCGGCTGGCCGCGAGCCGCTTGGTGGGCCGTCCCGCCTGGCCGGTTTCCGCCCTCCTCTCGTAGCCCCCGCGAGGACCGTCCGTTTACGCATAAACGCGGAAGTCAACCCCTCGTCAACCGGCCCCTCCCACAATCCCGTCGGTGACCGTGATCACCCTCCGGTCCGTGCGCCGCACGGAATCTCCGACGATGGGAAGAGGACGAACTGATGAGTGGGACCGTCATGCGGATCGACCGGGTGCCGGCCGGCCTCGCCGTCGAGCACGGCGCGGGGCGTCCGAGGGGGCGGGGCGACGGCCGCCCGGCCACCCACGACGCCTCGGGCAGCAACCGGTCCGCCCGGTCCGTCCGGCCCGCCATGGCCGCCCGGCCCACCCGGCCGGCCCGTTCCGCGACCCGAGCGTCAGGGCCGGACACCCGTCACGCGACCGGGCCGGTCGGGCGCGCCACCCGTCGGATCCCCGGCAGGAACGCCGGCCCGGGCTCCACCGAGAGCCCCCACGTCGTCCGGCCGGTGCCGCGGAACCACTGAGCCCCGCACGCCGTGCCCCCGGTGCCCCGCGCCCGGCCCTCAGCCCTCGGCCCCAGTCCCGGCCCTCGGCCCCAGTCCCGGCCCTCGGCCCCGGTCCCGGCACCGGTCCCGGGCGTGAGCCCGCGGCGGATGCCCGCGCGCCACCGCCATCCACCAGCCCCGGCCGCCCTCCCGCCCGGGGACCGACGAGCCGTCGGGAGAGCCGTCATCGCCACCGAGCCCACCCCTGCCCCCGCCCCCGAGCCCGCCACCGGCACCGTCCCTGCCCCTGTCCCCGGCACCGCCCCTGCCCCTGCCCCTGCCCCCGCCGGCGAACGCACCCCCGCCAGCCCGCCCGACCTGCGCTTCCGGCTGCTCGGCCCCCTCGCCGCCCGGGCCGGCGACCGCCGCCTCGACCTGGGCCGCAGCCAGCAGCAGGCCTTCCTCGCCATGCTGCTCGCCCACCCGGGCCGGCCCCTGAGCGCCGCGCGCCTCGCCGAGGGCGTCTTCGACGAGGACAACCCCCCGGCGCGCCCCAAGTCCGTCCTGGCCACGCACGCCTACCGGCTGCGGCGGGTGTTGCGCGACCACCACGCCGACCACCTCCTGGTCACCGTCGACGGCGGCTACCGCCTCGACGTCCCCGCCGGGTCGCTGGACTCCGTCGTCTTCGACCGCCTCGTCGCGCAGGCGCGGGACCTCTCCGCCGACCGGCCGCGGGCCCGCGACCTGTTGACCCGGGCGCTGGCCCTGCACCAGGGCGAGCCGCTGGCCGGACTACCCGGCGGCCATGCCGTCGAGCTGCGCCGCCACCTGGCCGAACGCCGGGTCACGGCCCTGGAGGCGAAGCTCGCCCTCGACGTCGACTTGGGGGACAACCCGTCCTGTCTGGTCGAACTCGACCAGGCCGTGTTCGCCCATCCCTTCCGCGAGCGGTTCCGCGCCCTGCTGATGCTGGAGTACCACCTGGCGAACCGCCCGGCCGAGGCGCGGGCCGTCCACGCCGACGCCCGGCGCCACTACCGCGCCGAGGGGCTGGAGTGCCGGGAGCTCGACGCATTGCACGCGCGGATCCAACGCGCCGACCCCACCCTCGGCACCGCGAGCCGTCCCGTGAACCGTCCTGTGAGCCGTCCTGTGAGCCGTCCTGTGAGCCGTTCGACCGCCGCGCCCGGCCGGCCGCCCCGTCACGGGGGGACGGACTCCGGCGGCTCGGCCGTCCCGGAACAACTTCCCCCCGCCCTGGCCGACTTCACCGGGCGGCGGAGCGCCGTCACCGAGCTGACCGCCGTCCTCGGCCGGCCCCACCCGGGCTCCACGGTCATCTCGGCGATCAACGGAATCGGAGGCTCCGGAAAGACCAGTCTGGCCGTGCACGCCGCCCACGCCCTGCGCGCACGGTTCCCCGACGGCCGGCTGTACCTGGACCTGCGCGGCACCCGCGCCGACCCGCTCGACCCGGCCGAGGCGCTCGGCACGCTGCTGGCCTCGCTCGGCGTCGCGGACCGGGAGATCCCGGCGGACCCGGCCGAACGGGCCGCGCTCTACCGCACCACCGTGGCCGGCCGCCGCCTCCTGGTGCTGCTCGACGACGCGGCCTCCGCCGAGCAGGCCGCCCCGCTGCTGCCCGGCGCCCGGACCTGCGCGGTCCTGGTCACCAGCCGGGTCTGGCTGACCTGCCTCCCGGGCGCCCACCACCTCCACCTCGACGCGATGGAGCCCGCCGAGGCGCTCGACCTGCTCGCCACGGTCGCGGGCCGCGCCCGGACCGAGGCCGAGCCCGAGGCCGCCACCGCCATCGTCGCGGCCTGCGGCCTGCTGCCGTTGGCCGTCCGGGTGGCCGGGTCCCGGCTGGCCGCCGACCCCGCGCAGTCCCTGACCGTCCTGGCCTCCGCGCTGGCCGACGAGCAGACCCGGCTCGCCGAACTCGCCCACCGGCACACGGCGGTGGAGCCGGTCCTGGCGCTCTCCTACGCCGGCCTCGACGGCGAACGGGCCCGCGCCCTGAGACTGCTCGCCCTCCCGGACACCGCCGTGCTCGGCCTGGACCCGGCCGCCGCCCTGCTCGACCGCACTCCGGAGCACACCCGCGAACTCCTGGAGACGCTGGTCGACCTGAACCTGCTGACCTCACCGGCCACCGACCGGTACGGGCTCCACGACCTGCTGCGGGTCTTCGCCCGTCGGCGCAGCGCCGACGAGGACGACCCCGCGGAGGTCTCGGCGGGGTACGCCCGGCTGCTCGCCTCCTGCCTGGCCACCGCCCGCAACGCCGAGGCGACCGCGCACCACGTCGAGCACACCCGTCGCAGCCTGATCGGGGCGCAGGCCCCCGCCTCCGGGAGGACCTTCGACAGGGTGGAGGACGCCGCCGCCTGGTTGCGCGAGCAGACCGACGTCCACCGGGCCGTGATCCGCCGGGCCTGCCAGGACCCGGTCCTCTCACTCGCCCAGGCCGCCGACCTGACCGACAAGATGGGCTCGATCCTGTTCGGCCGCGCCTACGCGACGGCGGTCGGCGACCTCGCGGCCCGGGTCGCCCGGGCCGCGTCGGCGCGCGGCGAACGGACCGCCGAGGCGCTCGCCCGCTCGGTCCGCGGCAGCATGCTCTGGCACGCCGGCTCCTACGCGGCGGCGGGCGAGGAGCTCCGCCGCTGCCTGCCGCTGTGCGCGGGGCCGGAGCTGCGCCGCCTGCGCGCCAACGTCCTGCAGTTGCTCGGGGCGAACGCGCGGGTGCTGGGCGACTTCGAGGCGGCGATCGGCCCGCTGGACGAGGCGTCCTCGCTGTTCCACGAGCTCGCCGACGAGACCGCCGAGGGCCTCGCACTCGGCGAGCTCGGGTACAACCACGCCAGGTGCGGCCACCTCGCCCGGGCCCGGGCGGCCGGCGAGCGCTGTGCCGGGCTGACGGGTGGCGAGGTGTCCATCTCCTCGGCCGTCGGCAGCTACTACCTGGCCCGGATCCTCCACCTCTGCGGCGACCTCGCACCGGCTCTGGAACGGGCGGAGGCCGCCCTGGGCCGATTCCGTTCCTTCGGCCTGCCCGCCTTCCGGGCCGCGACCGGCGGCCTGATCGCCCAGATCCACCTCGCGGCCGGGCGGCCGACGGCGGCCGTCCGGGCCGCGGAGGAGGCCCTCGCGCAGGCCCGCCTCGTCGGCGGGATGGTGGAGGGCACCGTGCTGCGCGCCCTCGGCCAGGCCCTCGCGGAGCTGGGCCACCGCGGCCGGGCCCGGGCCTGCCTCGGGCAGGCGCGCGAGCTCTTCCGTCGGCTGGACCTCGACGCCGACGCCGCCGAGACCGAGCGGCTGCTCGGCGTGCTCATCGAATGTCCATCGTCCTGACCGAGCCTCATGCCGTGGCCCGGTCAACCGGATCGGGCCGACAGGAAGGGAATGCACATGTCCGTCAAGGGAATCCGCCGGGTCGTCCTGGGCCTGGCCACCACCGCGCTCGCCGGCGGGATCGCACTGACCGGTGCCGGGACGGCGTCGGCGTCCAGCGGCGGCGGCTGCGCCGGCCCGGATTGGAAGCAGACCTGCATCAGCGCCGGCGGCGGGCAGGTGACGGCGCAGGTGAACACCAACTTCGGCGGCAACAACTGCACCGAGCAGATCATCATCTGGGACTACACCACGGGCAGCCAGGCGCTCTCCACCTCGTTCCCCTGCCGCTCCGGCCAGTACTCCTACACCTACACCCTGACCAACCCGACCCCCGGCCACGACTACAAGGCCGAGGCCCGCTTCTACTGGCAGCCCGGCAACGGCTACGACTACCAGCTGAGCCCCGACCTCTGGTACTGAGCCACCGGGCCTAGTGACACGGCCCTCCACCCCCGCGGGTCCTGAGCCCGCACCGCGTCCCGCTCCCGGCACTCACGGGGGCGGGACGCCTCTGCGTCCACCGGCTCCGCACTCCCCCGCGTCCCGCCGCCGCGCGGGCCCCGCTCAGCCCTCCGCGCCGATCAGCGCTCCGCCCCCCATCAGCCCTCCGCCCCGATCAGCGCTCCGCCCCCGCGCTCCGCCCCCGCCGGCGTGAGGCCCGCGGTGCGCGCGGCGACGCCCGCCTGGACGGCGAAGAGGCGGTCCCGCGCGTCCTGGTCGAGCCCCTGGAAGTGCCCGTGCGCCTCCAGGGTGACGAACCCGTGCACGGTGGCCCAGGCCAGCATCAGGGCCTCCCCCGCGTCGGGCACCAGCGGGCTGCCGGGCCGACCGCGGTCGGCCGTGTCGGCGACCAGTTCGACCATGTGCTCCATCGCCCGCCGGCCGGCCACCACGGTCGGTCCGTCCGGCGGGGCCGCGTACCCGGGCACGGGGGAGCCGAAGATCAGGGCGAAGCGCTCCGGATTCCGCTGCGCCCAGGTGCGGTAGCCGGTGCAGGTGGCGACGAAGCGACCGTCCAGGTCGTCCCGCGGCACCGTCCCTCGGGTCGCCGTCAACGCGTCCGACAGACTGTCGTACGAGTCGGCGACCAGGGCGGTGAGCAGTTCGTCCCGGTCGGCGAAGTAGCGGTACAGCGCCGGCGGGGTCATCCCCATGCTGCGGGCGATGTCGGTGAAGCGGAGGTTCGCGGCGCCGCGCTCGACGATCAGGCCCAGGGCCGCCCGCTTGATCTCCTCCACGGTGCCGGCGCGCAGCCGCTCACGGCGGCTCCGCCCGCCGCTCTCCCCGGTCGATCCACCCGTCATGGCACCTCCGTCGGCTCGCCGTGCCCGCACCGCGTTGACAATCCGTACCCGTCGAGGGAAACGTTACGCAGCATAAGACGCGTGATGAAGCGTAACGCTTTTGCCGGGGGACGGGGGCCCCGACGACGTACGGAGGACCACATGTCCCAGGGACCGCCCGTGGACCGGCGGACAGCCGCCGGGCCGAGCGGGCCGCACAGGCCCGGCCCGCTCGGCCGAATAGCCGGTTGGAGCTTCCGGAACCGGGGCCGCACCGTGCTGCTCTGGCTGCTCGCCGCCGGCGCGGCCTTCGGCCTCTCGGCCGGCCTCGGCGCCAAGTACAGCGCCGACTACTCCGCGCCCGGCTCGGACTCCAAGCAGGCCCAGCAGCTGCTCGCACGGGACTTCCCCGGGCTGGGCGGCGAATCGATCAGCCTGGTGCTGACCTCCGACGGCAGCGTGACCGACCCCGCCACCCGCGAGCGGGTCACCCACCTGCTCGCCCGGATGGCCGAGGTACCGCACGTCAGCGGCATCGACGACCCGTACGGCCCGCGCGGCAGGGTGTCGGCCGACGGCCGCACCGCCCTCGGGCAGATCCACCTGGACGTCTCCGCCGCCCCCGACATGCCGAAGGCGGACACCCAGCGGCTGCTCGACCTCGCCCGCCCCGTCGACGGCGGCCTGCGCGTCCACCTCGGCGGCATGACGGTCCAGCAGGCCGAGCAGGGCGCGATCGGCTCGGAGGCGATCGGCATCGCGGCCGCCGCCGTGATCCTGGTGATCACCTTCGGCTCGGTCGTGGCCGCCGGCCTGCCGATGCTCACCGCGCTCGGCGGGCTCGCGGTCAGCAGCGCCCTGCTGCCGGTCCTCGCCGCGATCATGCCGGTCCCGGACTGGTCGACCTCGCTGGCCGCGATGCTGGGCATCGGCGTGGGCATCGACTACGCGCTGCTGCTGGTCACCCGGTTCCGCGAGTGGCGCGCCGAGGGGCTCGAACCCGAGGCCGCCACGGTCGCCGCCCTGGACACGGCGGGCCGCGCGGTCGTGGTCGCCGGCCTGACCGTGGTGGTCAGCATGCTCGGGCTGTTCGCGATGGGCCTGTCGTTCATGCGCGGCGCCGCGGTCGCGGCGATCCTCTCCGTGCTCGTCGTGATCGCCGCGTCCGCCACCCTCTTCCCCGCCCTGCTCGGCTACCTCGGCCGGCACATCGAGCGCCTCCGGCTGCCCCTGCCCCGGCGCCGCGCCGCCCGGGGCGAGAGCCCGGTGGGCGCCGGCTGGCTGCGCTGGAGCCGGCTCGTCGAGCGGCACCGCGTCCTCGGCGCCCTCACCGGGGTCGTCGTCCTGCTGGCCCTCGCGGCGCCGTTCCTCGGTGTGCGCTTCGGCTTCCCCGACGCGGGCAACGACCCCGCCGGGCGCTCCAACCGGCTCGCGTACGACACGGTGGCCGCCGGCTTCGGAGCGGGCAGCAACGGACCGCTGGTCCTGGTCGCCGAGTTGGCGCCGGGCACCCCGGCCGAGGCGACCGCCACGCTGCCCGCCGCGCTGAAGGCGGTGCCCGGCGTCACGGCGGTGACCCCTCCGCTGCCCGGCTCCGACGGCCGCTCGCTGCTGCTCACCGTCATCCCGGAGAGCGGTCCGCAGTCCAGCGCCACCAAGACCCTGGTCCGCGACCTCCGCGACCGCGTCGTCCCCGCCGCGGTCGGCCCCGGCGTCCGGGTGCACGTCGGCGGGGCGACCGCCAGCGCGATCGACAGCACCGACAACATCGCCCGCCGCATCCCGCTGCTGGTCGGCGGCGTCGTCACGGTGTCGATGCTGCTGCTCCTGGTGGCCTTCCGCAGCCTCGCCGTCGCCCTCAAGGCCGCGGTGATGAACCTGCTCTCCGTCGGCGCCGCGTACGGCGTGGTCGCGCTCGTCCTCGAAGGCGGCACCGCCGGCCGGTTGGTCGGCATCGACAGCCCCACCCCGCTGCCCGCCTTCGTCCCGGTGCTGACCTTCGCCGTCCTCTTCGGCCTCTCGATGGACTACGAGGTCTTCCTGGTGAGCCGGATGCGCGAGGCCTGGCTGCGCACCGGCGACAACGCGGAGTCCATCGTCCGCGGACTGGCGGGCACCGCGCGGGTGATCACCGCCGCGGCGGCCATCATGGTCGCCGTGTTCGCGGCCTTCGTCCCGTCACCCGACCTGCCGATCAAGGTCATCGGCGTCGGCATGGGCTCGGCCATCCTGATCGACGCCACCCTGGTCCGGCTCCTGCTGGTACCGGCCGTGATGCACCTGCTCGGCCGCGGCAACTGGTGGCTGCCCGCCTGGCTGGACCGCCGCCTGCCCCACCTCCACGTCGAAGGACACACCGAGTCCTACCGGCCGCAGGCCGCCCCCGAAGCGCCCCGCTCCCCGGCGGCCGTCGGCTGACCCCACCACCGGACCGCGGGCGCCCCACCACGCCCGCGGTCCACCACCCGCCGCCCCGCCCCCGACCCCGGCTACGCGCTCCGCGCCCGCTGCGCGGCGATCAGGTCGCGGTACCAGCCGTACGAGGCCCTGGGCGTGCGCTTCTGGGTGTCGAAGTCCACGTGAACCAGGCCGAAGCGCTGGTGGTAGCCCTCGGCCCATTCGAAGTTGTCGAGGAGGGACCAGGTGTAGTAGCCGCGGACGTCGATGCCTTCGGCGACGGCGCGGGCGAGGGCGTCGAGGTGGGCGGCGAGGTAGTCGATGCGGGGCTGGTCGGGGTCGGTGGACTCGTCGACGGAGCAGCCGTTCTCGGTGATGGTGACGGGCGGGAGGGCCTTGCCGTAGGTGTCGCGGAGGCCGAGGAGGAGTCGGCGGAGGGCGTCGGGGACGACGGGCCAGCCGAAGGCGGTGTGGGGGACGTCGGGGATGTCGACGAGGTCGAAGGGGAGGGCCGGGTCGGTGGGGGCGGCGACGCGGGTGGGGTTGTAGAAGTTGACGCCGAGGCCGTCGAGGCCGGGGGCGTGGATGAGGTCGAGGTCGCCGTCGCGCACGGCGCCGTAGATGTCGTCGGGGACGCCGAGGGGGGCGAGGTCGGGGTAGCGGCCGAGGAGGACGGGGTCGGTGAACAGCCGGTTGTGCAGGGCGTCGTAGGCCTCGGCTGCGGCCGCGTCCGCGGGAGCCGAGGAGGCCGGCTCGACCGGCGTGAGGTTGTTCGAGAGCAGCACCTCCAGGCCACGCTCGCGGAGCAGGGAGGCCGCCAACCCGTGGCCGAGGAGCTGGTGGTGGGCGGCCGGCAGGGCCTCGAACATCAGGGCGCGGCCCGGCGCGTGGGTGCCCAGGGCGTAGCCGAAGACGGTGTGGACGAAGGGCTCGTTGAGGGTGATCCAGGCGGGGACGCGGTCGCCGAGGCGGTCGGCCACGACGGTGGCGTACTCGGCGAAGCGGTACGCGGTGTCGCGGTTGAGCCAGCCGCCCTCGTCCTCCAGGGCCTGCGGAAGGTCCCAGTGGAAGAGGGTGGGCAGCGGGGTGATGCCCGCCTCCAACAACCCGTCCACCAGGCGGTCGTAGAAGCCGAGACCGGCCGGGTTGAGCGCCCCCGAGCCGGTGGGGAGCACACGCGGCCAGGCGATGGAGAAGCGGTACCCGTCCAGCCCGAGTTCGCGCATCAGCGCGATGTCCTCGGGATAACGGTGGTAGTGGTCGCAGGCCACCGCCCCGGTGTGCCCGTCGCGGATGACCCCAGGCCGGGCGGTGAAGGTGTCCCAGACGGACGGACCGCGCCCGTCCTCGTCGGCCGCCCCCTCGATCTGGTAGGCGGCGGTGGCGACACCCCAGCGGAATCCGGCGGGCAGGTCGAAGCGGTCCGGCATGGCAGCATCCTCCCGACAGAACATGAGGAGAACTCATGTTACTGACGCTGCGCCAAAGCACCAGACGTCCTTGACGGGAGAGGGGCAGCGGCGCGACAGGGTCGGGGAACTCGACCGCGAGGGCTTCGGGAGCGACCGTCGCCGCGATGCTGCCGGCCGCTCGCACCCCCGGCACCTCGTTGGTCCTCGGGCCGAGCATCAAGCCCGAGGTCACGGCCACCGCCGAACTGCTCACCCTCGCCGGCGTCGGCATCGCCCGGCAAGGGCACCGCGGCTCGCAGAGTCTGCCAGGATCCGGCCGGCCGCCTTCGGCGCAATGCCGCAGGGCGACCATATGCTCGTCGGATGGACACGAACGTGAGCAAGCGCCGGTGCGAAGTGCTCGTGGCGGGAGCGTACTTCGCGGATCTGGTCTTCCATGGCCTGCCACGCGAGGTTCGGCCCGGCGGCGAGGTGTTCGCCGAGGGCTTCGCGCTCGTACCCGGCGGCGCCTACACGCTGGCCATGGCAGCACACCGGCTCGGGCGTGACGTGCTGTGGAGCGCAGATTTCGGCACGGACCTGTTCAGCGGCGAGGTGTTGGCCGCCGCCCGTGCGGAAGGGCTGGACGAAACGGCGTTCCGCCACCACCCCTTCCCGGTGAGGAGCGTGACAGTCGCCCTGTCCTCCCCCGGCGACCGGGCCATGGTGAGCTTTCAGGACCCGGTCGATCCGGAGCCGCTCGCCCCGCTGCTGCACCGGCACCGGCCGCAGGTCCTGATGCTGCCGCAACTGCGTTGGGACGCCGAGGTGCTGGAGACCGTGCGCGCGGCTCGGCGGCTCGGGACGCTGGTGGTCATGGACTGCCACGACACGCCCGCCACTCTCGACGATCCGGCAGTACGCCGCGTCCTGGCCGGGGTCGACGTCTTCACGCCGAACGCCGCCGAGGCCCTGCGGGTGAGCGGCGCCGCTGATCCGGACGAGGCGATCGCCGAACTCGCATCGCTGGTACCGACCCTGGTGGTCAAGCGGGGTGCGGCGGGTGCCACCGCTGTTCGGAACGGCAAGCGTCACGACGTACCCGCTGTTCCCGTGCGAGCCGTGGACACCACCGGCGCGGGCGACTGCTTCAACGCCGGATTCGTCCACGGACTTCTCGCCGGCTGGGACCTGCCCGCCTGTCTGGCCGTCGCAGCGGCCTGCGGAGCCGCGTCGACCACGGGCCCGGGCTCCGGTGCCGCCCTGCGCGCCGAGGACCTCGATCTCCGCCAGGGCCGGATCTCCCCTTCCCGGCTCTACGGCGCGCACGGCCGACCGTACGTCAGGTGAGCACTTCACGGCGCTGGGTGATCGTGTTAGCGTCCGTCGGATGTCGAAGGTTCTGGTCACCGATCTGGACGGCACCTTACTCGGCGGCGGTCCGGAGGAACGCCGCCGACTGCGTGACGCGCTGGCCCGCCACCCCGACCTGACCGTGGTCTTCGCCACCGGCCGCGGACTGGCCTCGATCCGGCAGCTCCTGCGGGATCCGCTCGTCCCGACGCCACGGTGGATCATCGCGGACGTCGGCGCCACCGTCCTCGATGGCACCGACTTCTCCGCCGTCGAACCGCTGCAGGAACAACTGCGTGCCGGCTGGCCGGGGCCAGAACTCGTCCGGGGCGCGTTACGCCGCTTCCCCGGGCTCGCCTACCAGCACGGCGTTGTCCAGGACGGACGCTGCTCGTACCACCTGGCCCCCGACCAGCTGACCGACGAACTCACCGCCGCAGTCGAGGCCCTCGGCTGCAGCTGGACCTACTCCGCAGACCGGTACTTCGACGTGCTGCCGGCAGCAGCCTCCAAGGGCAGCGCGCTGCGAGCCCTGGCGGCGGAGCTGGGCTGGCCGGCCGAGGACATCCTCGTCGCCGGGGACTCGCTCAACGACCTGTCACTGTTCCGGCTCGGCACACACGCGGTGGTCGTCGGCGACGCCGAACCCGCCCTGCTCGCCGCAGTGGCCGACGAACCCCTGGTCCACCACGCCGACGGGCGCGGCGCCGCCGGAATCCTGACAGCACTTCACGCCCTCGGCTGGGTGGATCCGGACACCGAGCCCACCGGGCGTCACGCACTCGTCGTGGGCTACCACCGCCCACCGCTGCACTGGACCGGAGCGAGCTGGCAGCCACCCGCCAGCCCCAACGGCATACTGCCGACCCTGACCAGCGCCTTCGCCGACGGACTGCCGGGCACCTGGGTCACGGCCCTGGTCGGCGAGCACCCCGAGGCCGCCCGCACGCAGCCCCCCGGGTTGCCGCTGTCCCCCGTGCCGCTCACCACCCACGAGTGGACCGGCTACTTCCACCGGGCCTGCAAGGAGACGCTGTGGCCGGTGCTCATGTCCGAAGCCGACCGGTCGGTCTTCGACCAACGCGCCTGGACGCACTACCGCGCCGTGAACGCGCGCTTCGCACAACGGATCAGCGCTGAAGCAGCCCCAGGTGCCACCGTCTGGCTCCACGACTACAACCTCTGGCTCGTGCCCGGCCTGCTGCGCGTCACCCGCCCCGACCTCAGGACCGGGCTGTTCCACCACACGCCGTTCCCGCCTCCGGAGGTGTTCGCCACGCTGCCGGTCGCCGCCGAGCTGCGCGCCTCCCTCGCCTGTCTGGACTGGGCCGGATTCCACACCGCCACGTTCGCCGACCGCTTCCGGCGAACCCTGGCCGGGCCGCCAGACCGCCCGCGCACCGCCGTCCACCCGCTCGGCATCGACCGGCCCGCCATCGAGGCGCTCGCCCGACACCGCGCCCGCCTGCACCGGCCGGCCACCGGTCGGCTCGTGCTGTCCGTCGAACGCCTCGACTACGCCAAGGCCCCCGTTCAGAAGGTCGACGCCATCGCCCGGCTCCTCACCAGGCGGCCCGAACTGCGCGGACGATTGACCTTCCGGCTCATCTGCCCGCCACCCGAGCCTGGCCTGACCGCCTACGACACCACCCGCCGCCTCCTCGAACAGCGCATCGGCGCAGTCAACGACACCTGGCAGTCCGGCGGCTGGCAGCCTGTGGACTACCAGCCTCACAACCTGCCCGTCCCGGCGGTCATCGACGAGTACCTGGCCGCCGACGTGCTCTGGGTGACCTCACTCCAGGACGGAATGAACCTGACGGCCAAGGAGTTCATCGCCGCTCAGGCTGCCGCTTCCCGCCAACGCGGCGGAGCGCCGGGCGTCCTGGTGCTCTCCCGCTACACGGGCGCCGCCGGCGAACTCGGCGACGCGGCCCTGCTCACCGATCCCCGTTCCATCGAGGACCTCAGCACCGTCCTGTCCCGAGCACTCGACCTCAGCCCCATCGAGCGCCGCGCCCGCATGGACCGGCTCTCCGGCCTCCTCGGCCACGAGCGGCCCGCGGACTGGGCGACCCGCATCGTGCACGAGATCCACGGCAGCGGCACCGACGTCGCGCCGCCAACAGCGTGCCGGCCACGAGCACCCCGGACACGGACCGTCTTCCCGTCCCGGGGTATCACCGATGTCGTTGCGTGGTCCCCGGCCGGCCGGGCTTGATCCTGGTCAACCCAGCTTCGTCAGCTGCGGCCAGTCGGCCGCCCCCTCGATCTGGTCGGCGGCGGTGGCGACACCCCACCGGAATCCGGCGGGAAGGTCGAAGCGGTTCTGCATGGTGGGCCTCCCGAGGCAAAACATGAGGAGGCCTCATGTTAGCGACGGCCCGACGGAACACCAATGGGCGCTCGGGAGGACCCGCCGACGGCCCCCGGGGGGGGGGACGGGCCGTCGGCGGGGCGCTGGGCTGCGGGTCAGGAGGCGGGCATCAGGACGGTGTCGACGATGTAGACGGTGGCGTTGGCGGTCTGCACGTTGCCGCACAGCACCTTCGCGGTGGTGTCGACGGTGAAGTCGGGCGTGGTGCCGGTGACGGTGAGGGTGTCGGTCTCCAGGGTCTTGTGGGCGCCGGTGAGCGCGGTCGGCGCGAGGCGCTGCGGGACGACGTGGTAGGTGAGGATCTTGGTGAGCTTGTCCTTGTCGGCGAGGACGGCGTCCAGGGTGGCCTTGGGGATCTTGTTGAAGGCGTCGTTGGTGGGCGCGAAGACGGTGATGTTCTGCGCGGAGTTGAGGGTGTCGACCAGGCCCGCCTGCTTGACCGCGGTCACCAGGGTGGAGAGCAGGGGGTTGTTGGACGCGGCGGTGGCGACCGGGTCCTTGGCCATGCCCGCGAAGGAGCCCGCGCCGTCCTTCGGCACGGCCGCGCAGGCCGTGCCGAACGGCTGCTCGCCGCTCGTCACCGCGCCGGCGGGCGTTGCGGTGCCGGTGGCCGCGGACGGGGCGCCGGCGGCCTTGGACTCGGCGGCCTTGGACTCGGCGGACGTCGCGGACCCGCCGCTGCTGCAGGCTCCCAGGCTGACGGCGAGCGCGGTGGCGGTGAGCAGGGCGGCGACGGTGTTGCGGCAGCGAACGGTGACGGACATGGGACGGATCTCCTTGTGAGGTGGTACGGCCCGCCCGGCGGGCGGACCGCGCCGGGCACTGGGCCCGGCGGTGAAGGTGGGTGAAGGTGGATCGGGGGGTCAGGTGACGGTGACGACGGTGCTGTGCCAGCCGGTGGCGCCCGCCGGGTAGGGGGCGGCGCGGTTCTCGGTCTGGACGGCGCCGGCGGCGTCGGTGGCGCGGACCTCGATGCGGTGGGTGCCGGGGGCGGCGCCCGTCCAGGTGTGGGTCCACTGCCGCCACAGGTCCGGTCCGCCGGCCGCGGCGAGCACGGCCTGCTGCCAGGGGCCGCCGTCGACGCGGACCTCGACGGCGGCGATGCCGCGGTGGGTCGCCCACGCGGTCCCGGCCACGGTCACGTCCCCGGCGGGCACCCGCGCGAACGGGGCGGGCACGTCGATGCGCGAGGCGGTGCGCACCGTGCCGGTGCGGTCCCAGCCCCGCCGGACCCAGTACGGGTCGTACGCGGCGAACGTCGTGACATCCAGGTCGACGAGCCACTTGGTGGCGGAGGCGTAGCCGTAGAACCCGGGGACCACGCTGCGGCACGGGAAGCCGTGCGCGACGGGCAGGGCCTCGCCGTTCATCGCGACCGCCAGCAACCCCCGACGCCCGTCGAGGACGGCTTCGAGCGGAGTGCCGATGGTCATGCCGTCCTGCGAGCGGCCGACGAGCTGGTCCGCCCCGGGGCGGACGCCGGCGCGGCGCAGCAGGGCCGGCAGGGAGACGCCGAGCCAGCGGGTGGTGCCGACGTAGGGGCCGCCGACCTCGTTGGAGACGCAGGACAGCGTGTGGTCGAGCTCTTCCAGGGGTTCGCGCAGCAGGTCGTCGAAGGTGAGGAGCAGGGGGTGGTCGACCAGGCCGCGGATGCGCAGCGTCCAGCGCCTCGGGTCGATGCGGGGAAGGGTGAGCGCGGTGTCCACGCGGTAGAAGTCCGCGTTCGGGGTGACGAACGGCGGCAGGCCCGGCACGTTCGGGTGCACCGGTGCGGGCAGCGGCGGCAGCGGCCTGGCGGCCGGGGGGATCCGCACGGCGGCCCGGGCGGCGCCGATGTCGTAGCGGGCGTCGGACAGCGCGCGGCCGCCGAATCCGGCGAGGGCTCCGAGGGCGAGCGCCCCCCCGGTGGCGGCCAGGACGGCGCGCCGGCCGGCGCCCTGGGCCCCGTCGGCGTGGTCCTCGCCGGGATGTCCCCCGCCGGCGTGTCCCTGGTCGGCGTGGTCCTGGCCGGCCTGTCCCTGGTCGGCGTGTCCCGGGCGGGGGCGTTCTCCGTCGGTGTGCGCCTCGGCCGTCAGGTCCTGCTCCGGTTCCGGACCGGACGCGGCCGGATCCGTCGTGCGGTCGGAGGCGCGCAGCATGCGTGCCAGAGCGAGAACGGTGACGGCCCCCAGCAGACCGGCGGCCAGGGCGGGCGCGGCGTCCGCGGCGTCGGCCGCGGGCCGGGAGAGCGCGGCCCAGGCGCCGAGGAGGCCGAAGGCGGCGAAGACGGCCGCACCGTACCCGGGGCGGCGCGCGGCCAGCAGGCCCGCGAGCGCGGCGAGCAGGGCCATCGTCAGGTGGATCCCGCCCAGCAGCACCGGCTTGTCGTCCGTGCCGAACGTGCGGACGGCGTACTCCTTCAGCGGAGTCGGCGTCAGATCGATGGCCGCCGAGCCGACCGCGATGACCGGCGCGCTGTCGGGTCCGGTGAAGGCGGCGACCAGTTCACCGGCGCCGAGCGCGACGGCCGCCGCGGCCCATCCGGTGGCGGTGGCCGTGCCGGCCCGGAGGATCCGCTCCAGGAGAGGGCCGGACCGCTGCGGCGACTGGTGTGCTTCGTTGGTCACATCCCGTATTCGGGAGCCGTCCGGCCCCGGATGGGTGGAAGTTCGTCCGGCCCGGATGGGTGGAGGTTCGGCGGAGTGCCGGACCGCCCGGTCTGCGGCTCTCCAGGGACACGGCGCGCCCGAGAGGAGCCGTATCGGCCCGCAGGGTGGCGGTGACAGGTGCCCGGCCAGATGCGGGACACGTCCGCGAAAGGCCGGCGGGCCGGAACCCTGCCCCCGGCGGGCCGGGCGGACCTCGCACCGACCGTCCGGGCGGCTCTCGCACCGCCAAGGCGGGCGGACCTCCCCCCGCACCCCCGGGCGGACCTCGCACCGGCAAGGCGGGCGGACCTCCCCCCGGCCGTCCGGGCGGACCTCGCACCGCCGAGCCGGGTGGCCCTCCCGCGGGCCGTCCGGGATCAGCCGGGGCCCGCTCGCGCAGCGGCTGCCGGGCCGCGGTCACGGCCGTGCCGGCCGGGGCCGCCCGGGGGTGCGGGCGTCCGGAGGGCCGGGCCGTTCAATCGGCGCGCTGGGCGCGTTCGGTGATGTTCCGGGCCATGCCCCCGAACACCACGGTGTGGAACGGCGCGACGGCCCACCAGTAGGCGTGGCCGGCCAGGCCGTGCGGGTGGAACAGGGCGCGTTGCCGGTAGCAGGCTCCGAGCGGGCCGTCCGGTGTGACGGAGAGTTCGAGCCAGGCCAGGCCGGGCAGGCGCATCTCGGCCCGCAGCCGGAGCAGCCGTCCGGGGTCGATCTCCTCGACGCGCCAGAAGTCGAGGGAGTCGCCGACCCGGAGACGGGCGGGATCGCGGCGTCCCCGGCGCAGGCCCACGCCTCCGACGAGGCGGTCGAGCCAGCCGCGCAGGGCCCAGGCCAGGGGGAACGAGTACCAGCCGTTGTCGCCGCCGATGCCTTCGATCACCTGCCAGACGGCGGCCGGTGGCGCGGGCACGGTGCGTTGCCGGATGTCCTGGTAGAGGCTGCCGCCCGACCAGTCGGGGTCCGTGGGCAGCGGGTCGCTCGGGGCTCCGGGCAGGGAGGCGGAGGACCAGCGGGTGGCGACGTCGGCGTCCTTGATCCGGCGCAGGGCGAGGGTCACGGCCTGGTCGAAGCCGGTGAGTCCGTCGGCCGGGTCGGGGATCCACCGGGCGATGTCGTGCTCGCCGCAGACGACTTCGTGGCGCAGCGACTCGACGAGGGGGCGGGCGATGGAGTTCGGCACCGGGGTCACCAGGCCGACCCAGTGGCTGGACAGCCCCGGGGTGAGGACCGGTACGGAGACGATGAGGCGGCGGTGCAGTCCGGCCTGACGGGCGTAGTGCTGCATCATCTGCCGGTACGTGAGGATGTCGGGGCCGCCGATGTCGAAGGAGCGGTTCACCTCCGGCGGCAGGCCGGCGGCGTCGGCGAGGTAGCGCAGGACGTCGCGGACGGCGATCGGCTGGATCCGGGTCGACACCCAGCGGGGGGTGACCATCGCGGGCAGGCGTTCGGTGAGGTACCGGAGCATCTCGAAGGAGGCGCTGCCCGAGCCGATGATGACGGCGGCGCGCAGTTCGGCGGTCGGCACGCCGCCGGCGCGTAGGAGGCGGCCGACCTCGGCGCGGGACCGCAGGTGGGGGGAGAGCTCTGCCTCGTCGACGCCGTCGGGGACGAGACCGCCCAGGTAGACGATCCGGGTGACGCCCGCGGCCGCTGCGGCGGCCCCGAAGGCCCGCGCGGCGTCCCGGTCGGTGGCCTCGAAGGAGGGGCCGGTGCCGAGGGAGTGCACCAGGTAGTAGGCGACGTCGATCCCGTCGAAGGCTCCGGCCAGGGTCGCGGGCCGGCTCACGTCGCCAACGGCGACGTCGACGTCCGGCCGCCACGGCTGGTCCCGCAGTCGCCGCGGGTTGCGCACCAGGCAGCGCACGGAGTGTCCGCGGGCGAGCAGTTCGGGCACCAGGCGGCCGCCGATGTAGCCGGTCGCGCCGGTCACCAGGCAGCGCTTCGGTTCGGTTCGCAACGTTCTCATCTCGGCTCCTCGTCGCGCCAAGCCGGGCCGCTCCGTCCCGTCGGTGGCCGGAACGGCGAGATCAGGATCGCGCAGAGCGTTCGGAGCCCGCGACCGGGCGGATCGGCCGGACCGTCCGGAACCCGCGAACGGGCGGATCAGCAGGGGTGCCGGCCAATCCGACCGTTCGGGTGCTCCGAAGGAACGGTGTGATGTCCCAGCCGTCCGTCCGGCCGAGGCCGGACGGCGGTGCTGCCACGACTACGGGGAGGCCCTCGATGTGTGCCGTCCGACGACCGGGCTGCTCGCCCGCCGGCTGCGAACGGACGGGCGGATGAGCGCCGTCGTCCACCTGGCCGGCCCCGGTCGGCCAGGCCCGGACCTCAAGGAACTCCTGGCCCGGGTGACGCGTGGCGATCAGGAGGCGTTCTCGGCGCTCTACGACGCGGTGGCCGGCCCGGTCCTGGGACTCGTGCGGCGGGTCCTGCGTGATCCGGCGCAGTCCGAGGAGGTGGTCCAGGAGGTCATGCTGGAGGTGTGGCGCACCGCCGCCCGCTACCGGGCCGAGCGCGGCGAGCCCATGCCGTGGGTGCTGACCATCGCCCACCGCCGCGCGGTGGACCGGGTGCGGTCCGTCCAGGCCGCGGCCGACCGTGACCAGCGCGTCGCGGAGGCCTCCCACACCCCGGCGTTCGACGAGGTCGCCGAACAGGTGGAGGGCAGGCTGGAACGCGAACAGGTCCGCCGGTGCATGCGCATGCTCACCGAACTCCAGCGGGAGGCGTTGACCCTCGCGTACTACCGCGGCTACACCTACCCCCAGGTCGCCGAGGTCCTCGGCGCGCCACTGGGCACGATCAAGACCCGCATGCGCGACGGGCTCATCCGGTTGCGCGACTGCCTGGGGGTGGGAGCGTGAGCGCCGACCTGCACACCCTGACCGGCGCCTACGCCGCGCACGCGCTCGACCCCGCCGAAAGCGCCGAGTTCGAACGCCACCTCGCCTCCTGCGCGGCCTGTGCGCTGGAGGTCACCGAGTTCGCCGCGACCCTGGCCCGGCTCGGGGCCGCGCAGGCCGTCGTGCCTCCCGAGGCCCTCAAGGCCCGGGTGATGGCCGCGCTGCCCGGCGTGCGCCAGGAAGGGCCCCGGATCGCCCCCGCACCCGGCCGGGGATCGCGGTCCGGACGCGGGGCGGGCGGGTGGACGAGGTTCGCCCTGGCCGCCTGCCTGGCGATCGCCGCGGGCGCCGGCGGCGTCGCCGTGCAGCAGCACCGGGACGCCGACCGGGCCCGCGCCCGGGCGGCTGCGGTGCAGTCGCAGGCGGACCGGCTGGCGGCCCTGCTGACGGCGCCCGACGCGCGCACGGCCACCGGCACCGCGGCGAGCGGGCCCGGGGCGGGGACGGTGGTGTGGTCCCGCGGCCGCGGCCAGGCGGCTTTCCTCGCCTCCGGCATGCCCGCCCCGGCGGCGGGGACCACCTACCAGCTGTGGTTCGACGACTCGGGGTCGATGCGATCCGCCGGGCTGCTCCCGAGCGGCGAGGGCGGGGTGCTGCTGTCCGGGCCGCTGGACGGGGCGACGGGGGTCGGCGTGACCGTGGAGCCGGCCGGGGGTTCCGAGCACCCGAGTTCGGCACCGGTCATGCTGCTGATGTTCACCTGAGCCCCGCCTGAGCACGCCTGAGATCGCCTGAGCCCGCCTGAGACCTCCTGAGATCACCCCAGGAACCTCCTCAGATCACCCCAGGACCGGTGGTGTTCCGGCCTGCCCCCGAGGGCCGGAACACCACCCTTCACGGATCGGCCGAGTTTTCACAGGTCCGCCAGCACCTCCCGGGCCGCCCGGGCGCCCGAGGCGAGCGCTCCCTGCACCGAGCCGGTCGCCCGGTGGTCCCCGCACACGTAGCGGCCCGGCGCGAACCGGGTGGTCCGGCTGAGCTGGAGCGGCGCGGGCGCGGCCGGCAGCGCCTCGGCGATCCGGTACTCCGCCAGCTGCTCCCAGGCCGAGGTGTCCGCCCCGTACAGCTCCCCGGCCCGGACCCGGGCCGCCCGCTCGTCCGCGTCCGTCCCCAGGACCGAGGTCGACACCAGCGCCCGCCCGTCGGGTGAGCAGCCGGGAACGACCTCGGAGAGCACCACCGTGTTCAGCACCTGCCGGTCCGTGTCCACGACCAGCGTGGGCTCGGGCAACGGGCTGACCGGCGCCGCGTGGTAGAAGGTCGTCACCGCCCGCGCCACCGGCACCTCCAGGCCAGGCAGCAGCCGGGCGGCCTGCGCCATCCCGGTCGCCACGACGACGGCGCGGCTGCGCAGCACCGGACCGTCCGCGAGTGCCACCCCGTCGGCCGTCACCCCTTCCGCCCGGGTGCCCAGCACCAGCCGGGCCGCCGGCAACCGGGCCGCCAACTGGCGCGGCACGGCCCCGATGCCGTCCTTCGGCAGGCACAGGGTCCCGCGCAGCATGCTGCGCCACACCAGGTGGAACAGCCGGCTGGAGGTCTCCAGACCCGCCTCCAGGAACACCCCGGCCAGGAACGGGCCGAGCACCGTGTCGACGGTGCGCCGCGAGAGCCCGGCCCGGCTCAGTGCCCGGGCGGTGTCGGTCTCCGGCAGGCGCTTGAGCAGGGCGGCGGGCAGCACCGCGTCTCCCGCTCCCAGCAGGCCCAGGGCGGCCAGGTCCCGCAGCGGCAGCAGCCGGCCGGGCAGCAGGTCGCCGGCCTGGCCCGGCCGCCTGATCGGATCGACCATCCGGCGTGCGCCGCGGGCGTCCGCCGCCAGGAACCCGGGGGTGAAGGGGTGCAGCCCCAGCGCGCCCAGCTCCAGCCGTCGCCTGACCTGCGGGTAGGCGGTGTTGAAGACCTGGAAGCCCCGATCGAGCCGGAAGCCCCGGACGACGTCGGTGCGCATCCGTCCGCCCACCCCGTCGGCGGCCTCCACGACCAGGACGTCCCGTCCGGCCGCGGTCAGGTCGAGCGCGCAGGCCAGTCCCGCCAGGCCCGCGCCGACCACCACGACCTCCGCTGCCGCTTCCCTCGCCGGCATGTCAGGTGTCGCCTTCCCGGTCGGCGCCGGTCCGCTCCCGGCGCGGGGGTTCCCGGCGGCAGGCGGCCCGGTAGGCGGCGGCCAGGGACGCGGCCATCGCGTCGATGCCGAAGCGCTCGCGGACCGTCGCCGACCCGGCCGCCGCCATCGCGGCGAGCTCGGGTGCGGGGGTGAGGACGAAGGAGCGCAGGCCCTCGGCCAGCAGGTCTGCCGACTCGGTGGCCAGCAGCCGACCGTTGACGCCGTCGCGGAGGTAGTGGGGGGCGCCGCCGCGCCGGGGGGCGGCCACCGGGAGGCCGGCTTCCATGGCCTCGAGGACGGCGAGCCCGAACTCCTCCTTCGCGCTGGGGCACACGTAGAGCGCGGATCCCGGTCCACCCCGCGCCAAGGCCCTTTCCAGGAGCCGGACCTCCCGGTTGGGCAGAGCGGGCCACAGGGCCGCCCGCCGCCGGGCGACCGGATCGGCGGCCAGGAGTTCGGTGACCCTGGTGCGGACCGCCGCTTCGGTCCTGGTCGGGTCGGTGGGTGACCCGCCGACCAGCAGCAGGGTCGTGCGGTGGTGCAGGCCGGCGCGCAGCCACGCGTGGACGAGCTGTTCCTGCTGTTTGACGGGGTGGAGCCGTCCCACGCACAGCAGCAGCGGGAGGCCCCGGTCGGTCGCGTCCAGGCCGTCGGTGTCGTCACCGCCGCGGAACAGGCGTGCCAGCATCCCGCGGCCCGCCGCGACGTCGTCGGGAGCGGGTCGGAACGGGGCGATGCCCTCGGGCTGCAGGTGGACCGACCTCGTCTCCAACTGCGGGAAGTGGTCGATGAGTTCCCGCGCCCCGTGCCGCCCGGGCATGGCGACCAGCAGGTCGGCGCGGTCCACCAGGCGGTCGGCGACGAAGATCCGGTGCATGTCCAGGCGCAGCGTGCGGCCGGCACCGGTGGTCTGCCCCGGAGGCAGGCCGGCGTGCCGTTCGTCCATCGTCCGGTGAGGATCCGGGGTGACGGTGAACGCGAGCTTCCCGCCGGCTCGGCGGGCGGCCCGGGCGACGGCGAGCGAGGCGTCGTCGGCGAACCTGACGTGCGTGATGTCCGGTCGCGCTCCGGGGAGTTCGAAGACCCGGGCCGTCCACCAGGCCAGCGCGGGGTGATGGGTGGCGGCGTTCTGCGGGTCGAGTGCTTCCGGTGAGTCCAGCGGGAGGCGGACCAGCAGGTGTGCCGTCCCCAGGCGGTCCACCAGGTCCGCGTGCCGGCCTTCCGCGGTCGGGGCTCCCGTGGTCGGGGCTTCCGCGGTCGGGCCTTCCGCGGTCGGGGCGGTGGTCAGGGTGAGGACCCGGGCGGCGCGCGCGTGGGTCGTCAGGGCTTCGCCCAGGGCGGTCAGGAGCACGCTCATGCCGCCGCTGAGCCCGGCTCCGGGTTCCTCCAGCCGGCCCAGCAGCATCGATTGGGCGATCACCGGACGGGCGCCGACCGGTTCGGCCAGCGCGCCGAAGGCCGTCCGGAAGCGCTGCCCGCTCGGTGCCCCGGGGCGGGCCCGGTCGTGGCAGGCGGCGAGAAGCAGGTGTTCGTAGTCGTCCCCGGCCGCACCGGGATCCGGCAGCCCGAGGTCCCCGCCCGGAACGCCCGAGAGGTAGCGCCAGAGCGCATGCCTCGGGGTCCGTCCGGTGGGGTGGAGCCCGACGGCTTCCGGGACCGAGAGGGGCCGGAGGCCGTTGGCGTCCGCCGTGTCGAGGAGGAAGGCGGTCTCGGCGGGGCCGGGAGCGGCGAGCAGCCGTCGGCGGATCTCGGCGGTCGCGCTGAGCCCGCCGTCGGGAGCGCAGCTGCGTTCCCATGCCTCGGCGAGAGCGATCCGTTCCCACGGTTCCAGGTCAGGGGACGAGCCCGCGGAGGCCAGCACCCACGCCGGCAGCGCGCGTTCGCGCCGGGCCAGCTGGCGGAGCCGCGCGGCGCGGCGGTCCGGTCGCGGCAGGAGCGAGTCCGGATGGGCCCAGGCGCCCCCGTACTCGGCCCGTGCCAGGCGTCCGAGCAGGTCGCCGCCGGTGACGGCGCCCATGTCCTGGGTCCAGTGGAATCGCCGCCAGGCGGCGAGGGACCCGGCGCCCGCGGCACCGGTCTGGGGCGCTGGTGCGGCCGGAACGGGCGTGACGCGGTGTGTCATCGGTCTTCCTCCATGCCACCGAGGGGTCACGGGCGCATTCGGAGACGGCGGCCGCAATGGATTGGCCCACCGGACGCCGGGGAGCGCCGGCAACGCCTACGAAGGCCCGTGACCGACCCGGAGCGCCCGGGAACCCGCCCGGAGCGCCATGACCGCCGTGACCGCCGTAACCGACCCGGGATCGCCCGACCACGCCGGGAGCGCCCGGGACCGCCCGACCGCGCCGGGAGCGCCGTACCCGCACCGGACGGGACGGGGTCGCGGCCCCCGGCGTCCAGCCGCGGCTTCCCCGGGGCGCCTGGCATGATCGGACACCACCCGCGATCCGACGCCGTCGACGGAGGACACCATGGCCCGCGTCGCCGTGATCAGCCCGCCTTTCCACTCCCATGCCCGGCCGCTCGCGGTGCTCGGCGCCGCACTGGCACGACACGGTGCCCGCGTCGACTTCGCCTGCACCCCCGCCTTCCGCGACCTCGCCACCGGCAGCGGCCTGGGCTTCGCCGAGCTCGCCGTGACCCGCAACGCCAACCACGGCGTCGCCGAAAGCACGCGCCAGGACCCCTCCGAGGCACAGCGCCTGCGCGAGTTCCTCGACGCGACGTTCGACGGGCCGACGGCGACCCTGCTCACCCAGGCACGCCACCGCGGCGACGACATGCTCGCCGAGCCCGAACGCGTCCTGCGCGACCTCGCGGCCCTCGACGCGCGCCTGCGACCGGACTGGTACCTCGTCGACCAGCTCGCCTACGCGGCGACCCTCGCCCTGCACTGCCTCGGCCTGCCCTACGCCACGTTCTGCCCCGGGCACCCCAGCTACCTGCCGGCCACCCCCGACGCCTACTTCGGCCTGCCCTACGCGTGGCCCGCCGCCCTGGCCCCGGCCCCCGCCGACCTCGACCGGCTGCGCGCGGCGGTCGCGGCCAACGACGCCGCGTTCACCGCCGCCTTCAGGGCGACGGCCCGCCGCCACGCGCCCGACGCGCCCGCACCCGAGCGCGCCTTCGCCCTGTGCTCACCGCACGCCGTGGTCTTCAACTACCCCCGGCTGCCCTGGCTGCCGCCGGCCCCGAGCGGCCCCGAGGCCCTCTACGCCGGCCACCTGGTGCCGCCCGGTGGCGCCACCGCACTGGACGGCGCCTGGCGGGCCGTGCTCGCCCGTCTGACGGCCGGCGAGCGCCCGCTGGTGCTCGTCGCCCTGGGAACGTTCCTGTCGGCGCGCCACGACGTGCTGGCGACGGCCGCAGCCGGAATCCTCCGCCACACCGGGGCCTCCGTGATCGTGGCCGCCGGCGACCGCGTCACCGAGGTCGCGGGCCACCCCCTGCTGCGCGAGGTCGTGCCCGAACGGCTGCACGTCGCACCGACCGTCCCGCAGCAGGAACTCCTGCGGCACACCACCGCCATGGTCCACCACGGAGGCAACAACTCCTTCACCGAGTGCCTGCACGCCGGTGTGCCGGCACTCGTCCTGCCGTTCTCCAGCGACCAGTTCGCCATCGCCCACGACGTGGAGCGCGCCGCCCTGGGCCGCTGCCTCGACCCCAACACCCTCACACCGGAATCCGCCGGCACCGCGGTCGCCGGCCTCCTCTCCTCGGGCGCCGACGGCACCACGGACCTCGGCGGGCGCGTTCGCGCGCACGGACCCGACCGGACGGCGGCCGCACTCCTGAGGAGCATGTCCGCCCGCCTCTGACCCACCACGCGGCACGGCGGTCCAGGCCCCAGGAGACGAAGGCCGTGACCCGGCCGGGACGGAGGCGGAGAAAAAACTTCCGGCGACGTTGAACCGTTCCCCCGCAGGACTCGTGTGGAAGGTGCCCGGGCGAACACCGCCCTGGCCGTCAAAGACCCATGCCCCCAAGGGAGTTCGCCATGCCGAAGTTCACGACGCCCCGGTTCTCCACGTCCGTGTTCAGCGCGCCCCGGTCCAGCGCGCCCCGGTTGACCGCGCGCCCGTTCACCGCGCGCCGGATGCTCGCCGCCACCGGTGTCGCCGTGCTCGCGCTCGCCGCCAGCGCCTGCGGGCCGGACACGGCCGACGGCTCCGGCGGGAGCGCGGCGACGTCCGCCGCCGCCCCTCCGGCGGCGGCCGCCACCTCGTCGGCTCCGGCCGCCGGCGGCACGGGCGGCACCGGCGGGGTCAGGCTCGTGGCGGTGAAGTCGGCCACGCTCGGGCCGGTCGTCACCGACGCCGCCGGCCGGACCCTCTACCGCTTCGACAAGGACACCGCCAAGCCGTCCGCGAGCACCTGCGTCGACGCCTGCGCCGCGAAGTGGCCGCCGCTCACCGCCCAGGACGCGGTCCAGGTCACCGGCGTGGACTCCGCCCTGGTCGGCAGTGTGGCCCGCCCGGACGGCACCAAGCAGGTGACCCTCAACGGCTGGCCGCTCTACCGCTTCGCCGGGGACACCGCGCCGGGGCAGACCAACGGGCAGGGCGTCGGCGGCACGTGGTTCGCGAGCACGCCCGAGGGGAAGAAGGCGCCGGGCACCACCGGGCAGGCCGCGGCGCCGACCGCCGCGCCCACCGCCGCACCCACCGCCACGCAGGGCGCCACGCAGAGCGGCGGCTACTCCGGAGGCTACTGACCGGCCGTGCACGGCGGCGAGGCGGCCGGCGCCGCCTTGCCCGTGCCGGGACCGTCACCCAGACTGTCGCGGTGCACCGGAACCGCGATCACCACGGGCCGGGAGGCGTCGTCCTCCCGGTCGGCGTCCTGCTCTGCCTCGTCCTGGGGCTGTCGCTGTCGGCGCTCCGGTCCCGGCCCGGCGGGCCGGAACAGGCGTCCGCGTTCGTCGAGATCACCGCGGTGGCGGCCACCGCGCCCGCGCCGGCGGCCGTCGGCCCGGACGCCTCCGGCGGCTCGTACGCGCAGGACTGCGGACGCAACCAGGAGGGCCACCGCAACGCCGACAACGTGGTGGTCTCCCCAGGGACGGTGGGCGGCGCCCACCACGTGCACGACTACGTCGGCAACCTCTCCACGGACGCGGACTCCACCGACGACAGCCTCGCGGCGGCCCCGACCACCTGCACCGACGGCGACCGCTCGACGTTCTACTGGCCGGTGCTGCGCCGCACCGACCGCGTCGCCCCGGCGCCGAGCACCGCCGCGGCGCCCTCCGACGACCGGCACGACGACACCGGCGAGATCCTCGCTCCCGAGCGGGTCTCCATCGAGTACCTCGGCAATCCGTGGTCGAAGGTCGTGCCGATGCCGCGCTTCCTCCGGCTCCTGGAAGGCGACCCGACCGCCGCCACCGACGGCGGCGCGGAGGCCGGCGCCCGCTGGGGCTGTACGGGATTCGCCGACCGCGCGACCACCGACCGCTACCCGCTCTGCCCCGCCGGCAGCCTGCTCACCCGCACCCTGGACTTCCCCAGCTGCTGGGACGGCCGCGGCACCGACAGCCCGGGCCACCGCTCCCACGTGCGGTTCCCGGCCGCCGGCGGCCTCTGCCCGCACGGCACCTTCGCGATCCCGCACCTGCGGGTGACCGTCGGCTACCGCCCGCCCCCGCCCCGGGCCTTCGCCCTGGACGCCTTCCCCGAGCAGCGGCACAGCCCGCTCACCGACCACGCCGTGTACATCGGCCTGATGACCGACCGGCAGATGTCCTCCGTGGTGGCCTGCCTGAACGAGAACCGCGCCTGTCGGGAATCCGGTTGAACCGGACGGCCGCCGCGCACGTGCTGGACGTGGCACCCGACGACGGAGGAATGGCGGATGGCGAGGACACGACCGGGCGGACGGCAGGACGCCGCCGACGAGGCACTGATCCGAACGCTCTACGAGCAGCACGGCGGCGCACTGCTCGCCTACGCCGTCCGGCTCACCGGCGACCGCGCGGCGGCCGAGGACGCCGTGCAGGAGACGCTGATCCGGGCCTGGCGCAACCCGGAGGCACTGACCGAGGCCCGGGGATCGGTGCGCGGCTGGTTGCTGACCGTGGAGCGCAACCTGATCACCGACCGGTTCCGGGCCCGGGCCGCCCGACCGGCCGAGGTGGCGGAGGTCTCCGAGGCGACGGCCACCGTGCCGGTCGAACGCGACCACGCCGAGGGCGTGGTGGAGACGCTGGTGATGTCGCAGGCGCTGGACCGCCTCTCGCCCGAGCACCGCGACGTCCTGCGGTCGATCTACTTCCAGCGGCTGTCGGTCACCGAGGCCGCGGAGCAGCTGGGCATACCCGCCGGGACGGTCAAGTCCCGCGCGCACTACGCGCTCCGGGCGCTCCGGCGCTCGTACACCGACAGGACGGGGACGTGGCAGGAGGTGTCGGTGTGACCAGGGACGACGCGGGTACGGGCGGCATGGGCACGGACGACGTGAACACGAACGGTACGGGTGCGGACGGCACGGGTACGGGCGGCACGGGCGCGACGGGTACGGGCGCGGCGGGTACCGGTCCGGTGCCGCACGACCGGATCGCCGAACTCCTCGGCGCCCACGTGCTGGGCGTGCTCGATCCGGACGAGTCGGCGGCGGTCGAACGGCACCTGGCCGACTGCCCCGCTTGCCGACAGGAGGTGGCCGAGTTGCGGGAGTTGGAGACGGCTCTGGGCGAGGTGCCGCCCGAGCTGCTGGTGGACGGCCCGCCCCCGGGCGGCGACCTGCTGCTGCAGCGCACCCTGCGGCAGGCACGGGCGGAACGCGGGGCGTCGCTGCTGCGGCGCCGGACCAGGATCGGGGCCGTCGCGGCCGTCGCCGCGGCGGCGGCGCTGATCCTCGGGATCGCCGTGGGCCGCGGCACGGTCACCGGACCGCCGGTGGCCGCCGGCCCGGTGCCGACCGCGGCGCCGACCGCGACCGTCACCCCGCCCCCGGCCGGGACCCGGACCGGCTCCGTGACGGATCCGGCCACCGGTGCCCGGATGACGCTGACGATGACCCCGGCGATGGGCTGGGTGCGGGTGAACGCGGCGGTCACCGGGATCCCGGCCGGCCAGCGCTGCCACCTGGTGGTCAACGCCAGGGGCGGGGCGACGGCGGACGCGGGCAGTTGGCTGGTCTCCGCCGTCGGCGCCACGTCCGGCACCACGCTGGACGGTTCGGCGATCGTCGCGCCGGACGACGTGGTCTCGGTCTCGGTCGTCAACGAGTCCGGCCAGACCTTCGTGACCGTCCCGGTGTAGGGGAACCGCCGCCCGCCGGACCCGGGGTCCGGCGGGCGGCGGGCGTCGTCACGCGACGCCGTCCTGCCACCACCAGGAGCCCGAGCCGTAGTTGCCGTGCTCGACCCGGCTGTCCACGTGCTGCCACGAGACGGTGTAGGTCTCCAGACCGGAGAAGCCGCAGGTCTCCGCGATCCGGTAGACGGAGAGCGTGGACAGGCCGGAGACCGCGATGTCGGCGGCGACCCCGTAGGTGTGCATGGAGTTCGACGCCCCGCCGACCTGGGCGTTGTACGCGGTGCTGCGGAAGCCCGAGTTGACGGTGATCGCGCGGCCGCCGGCCTTCTTCCGCAGCGCCTCCAGCTTGTACATGGTGCGGCGCACGTTCTCCCGGACCTCGCCGGAGCCGACGTTGCCGCCGCCGAAGCCCGCGCCGTCGTGGCTGGTGAACTCCGACCAGTCGAAGTGGGCGGTGGAACCGTCCGACTTCTCCAGCGAGTTGAGCACGCCGAAGGTCTGCGGTCCGGCGACGCCGTCGGCGCTCAGCCCGTACGCGGCCTGGAACCGGCGCACGGCGGCGGCGGTGCCGGGCCCGAAGGAGCCGTCCACGGCCACGTAGGTCTGGGAGGCGGAGTCGGCGGCCCAGCCCGCGACGCGGATCTGCAGTTCGGCGACGGCGGCGCCGGAGGAGCCCTGGCCGAGCGGGCCGGACCACCCGTAGGCCGCGGCGGGCCGGGCCAGGCCGACCTCGGCGACCGCGGCGAGCCCGGCCGCGGCCACGGCCCCGGTGCCGTAGCGCAGGAGTGAACGGCGGTCGAGGGACGATCTGTTCATGTCCTGATCCTTCGAGGAGTTCGAACGGGTCGGGTACGGTGCATGATCAGCGGTGCCGGCTCCACGGTGCCGGCTCCACGGTGCCCGTTCAGCGGTCCACGGTCAACGGTGTTCCCCCGACGGTTCCCGACCGACGGCCCCTCGACCGACGGCCCCGCGACCGACGACCTCGCGACCGACGACTCCTCGACCGACGGCTCCTCGACCGACGGCGCTCCACACGACGACGTCCCGCCCGCCGGAGCTCCGCCGACCACCCCGCCGGCGTTCCCCGCCCGCGGTCGGTCAGGCCACCTCCCGCGCTCCCGCCGGGCCCGCGGTCTCCTCGACGTGGCGCTTGAAGTCGGCCAGGTCGTCGATGACCCGGCGGTCGACGAAGCCCAGCGCCTCGGCCACGTGCTCCCAGAGGCCGTGCGGTTCGATCTCCAACTGGAACATCAGCCTGGTCCTCCGCTCGTCCACCTGGTGGAAGGTCACCACCCCGGAGTGCCGCACCGGACCGTCCCCGCCGTCCCAGGCCACCCGCTCGCCGGGGACGACCTCCGTGGTCACCGCCTCGAACTCCCGCCGGCCGCCGGCCGTCCGCACCACCCAGGTACTGCCGCCCGGGCCGTCCACGTCGACGCTCACCACGCCCCGCATGAACCGCGGGAACTCCTCGCACCGCACCCACTGCTCGTACACCGTGTCCAGCGGCGCGGACACCTCGACCGACTCCTCGATCCTGCCCATCGCTCCTCCTCTCCTCCCGGGGCCCCACCGCCCCGGGCACGGCCCCCGGTTTTCCGCGTGCCCCGTTCCCCGCCCGGCATGCACCCGTGTTCGCTTCCCCGCCCGCGTTCCCCCACCCGCTTCCCCCTTGCCCGCTTCACCCCGCCCCCACCCGCCGCCCGTGTCCCGCGGACCACCCGCACCCCCGCGGCGGCCCGGTCCGGGGGGTGTGAGAGAGTCGGCGGCCCCGAAGCCTGTCCGGACGCGAGGAGGAGCCGATGCACGGGAACGGGCCCGCCGGTACGGTCGGCCCCGGCGGTGGCCGGGTCCTGGTGGTGGACGACGACGCGGCGATCCGCCGCACCCTGGAACGCGGCCTGCGGCTCAGCGGGTTCACCGTCGCGCTGGCCGAGGACGGCGAGACGGCGCTCGCCCGGCTGCTGCCCGCCGAAGCGGACGCCCCGCCACCGGCCGCCGCCGACGTCCTGGTGCTCGACGTCTCGATGCCCGGCGTCAGCGGCACCGAGGTCTGCCGCACCCTGCGCGCCCACGGCGACGACATCCCGGTGCTGATGCTCTCGGCGCTGGACGAGTCCGCCGACCGGGTGGCCGGACTGCAGGCCGGGGCCGACGACTACCTGGTGAAGCCCTTCGCCCTGGAGGAGCTGGTGCTGCGGCTGCGCGCCCTGCTGCGCCGCCGCCCGCCGCAGCCCACCGACCGCGTCCTGGCCGGGCCGCTGGCGATCGACCCCACCACCCGGCAGGCCCACCTGGACGGGCACGAACTCCGCCTCACCCGGCGGGAGTTCGAGCTGCTCACGCAATTCGCCCGGAACACCGGCATCGTGCTCTCCCGCGAACTGCTGCTGGAACGCGTTTGGGGCTACGACTTCGACGTGCGCAGCGACGCCGTGGACACCTTCGTCAGCTACCTGCGCCGCAAGCTGGAGGCCGACGGCCGGCCCCGGCTGATCCACACCGTCCGGGGCGTCGGCTTCGTGCTGCGGCTGCCCGGCGGGAACGGGTAGCGGCCGCCGTGAAGCTCTCCACCCGAATCGCCCTGTGGGCCGCCGCCGTGGTGCCCGTCCTGGTGGCGCTGGCCGGACTGCTCCTGCTGCCGCTGGTCGGCCGGGACCTGCGGCACCAGCAGGACGCCCGGCTGCACGAGCGGGCCGCCGCCGTCCTGCCGGGCGTGCGGACGCTGATCGCCGCCGACACCCGCGGCAAGCCCAAGGTCGAGCAGAACCAGCAGCGCAAAGTGGTGGACGCCGCGCTGGACTCGGGCGTCCGGGTCACCGCCGAGGACGGCACCGTCCTGCTGTCCGTCGGACCGCAGCCCGCCGACGACCGGGCCTTCCCGACCGCGCCCGGCGGGCCCGCCACCGTCCACGACCGGGGCGCGGCCTGGCGGGTGCTGACCGTCCGGGTCGCCGGCACCGGGGCGAACGGCGGCACCGGCACGCTCTGGGTCAGCGAGCCCGGCGGCCTGGCCGGCGACCAGACGGCGGCGGTGCGCCGACGGGTCCTGCTCGTGGCGGCGATCGCCGCGCCGGTCTCCGCGCTGATCGGCTTCGCCCTCGCCGAGCGTGCCACCGCACCGCTGCGCCGACTCAGCCGGCGCGCCGCCGAACTCGACCCGGCGGCGCCGGCCGGTTGGGCGGCCCCCGGCGCCTCGACCGGATCGGCCGGCCCGCCCGGCCCGATCGTCCCGAGCGGCCCCAGCGGCCCCAGCGCCTCCGCGGCCTTCGCGGCGGAGCGCAGCGGCACCGCCGAGGTCGACGAACTCGCCTCCGCCCTGGCCCTGTTGCTCTGCCGCTACGACGAGCAGGCGCTGCGCACCGCCCAGGCCCTGGAAACGGCGCGCTCGTTCTCCTCCGCCGCCTCGCACGAGCTGCGCACCCCGCTGATGAGCCTGCGCACCAACCTCGACGTGCTGGCCGCCCACCCGGACCTCCCGCCCGGCGAACGGGCCGAGATCGTCGACGAGTTGCGCGAGGACCACTCGCGGCTGCTGGACCTGCTCACCGCGCTCGGCACGCTCGCCCGCGGTGACCTCGTCGAGGTCGACTCCTTCGGCCCGGTCGACCTCGCCGAACTCGCCGACGCGGCCGCCGACGACGCCCGGCGCCGCCACCCCGACGCCGACCTCACCGTGGAACTCCCTTCGGAGCTGAAGGTGTTCGGCTGGGAGCCCGGCCTGCGGATCATGCTCGTCAACCTGCTGGTCAACGCCGCCGTGCACGGCCGCGGCGGCCCGGAGCGGAGCGGTCCGGCCCGGGTGACGCTCCGGCTGGCCCCGGCCGGCACGGCCGCGCTGCTCACCGTCGACGACGCCGGGCCCGGCATCCCGCCGGCCGAGCGCGAAACGGTCTTCCACCGCTTCCACCGTCGCCGTGACAGCCCCGGCTCGGGGCTCGGGCTCACCCTGGTCGCCCAGCAGGCCGCGCTGCACCGGGGCACCGTCCGGATCACCGAACCGCCGGACGGGACGGGCTGCCGGCTGGAGGTCCGCCTGCCCCTGCCGGACGCCGACCGGCCCACCCTCGCCCTGCCGGTCCGGCGGGACTGGATCGCCGGCGAGGAGCGCTGAGGCGCCCCACTCCCCTGTCGCCGCTTCCCCGTTCCACAAGGAATCCACAAGAACCCGTCCTACGCTCCCGTCGACCGGGCCGGGCCGGGCCCGCAACCACCGGCCCGGTCTCCGCGACCGTCCACGGCAGAAAGGGACGCCCATGTCCGCCACCCGTACGTCCGCCACGTCCGTCCGCCGCCGGCTCACCGGCCGCCGGGCCGCCGCCCTCGGCGCCCTCGCCCTGGCCGGCTCGCTGCTCGCCGCCGCCCCCGCCCAGGCCGACGGAGCGGCCGGGTCCCCGTCCGCCGGGTCCACGCCCACCGGTGACGGCGCGAAGGCCATCTGCAAGCGGCTGCCGAAGACCGAGCAGCACGTCACCAAGGCGCTGACCCGGCTGGAAGGCGACGCCACCGTGGCCGGGTCGGTCGCCCGCCTGCAGCAGCGTGCCGACAACGCCAAGGCCGCCGGCCACACCGAGATCGCCAAGCTCCTCAACGACCGCCTCACCGCCCGCAAGGGCCTGGTCACCACCCTGCAGACCCGGCAGGCCGACCTGAACGCCGTGGCCACCTGGTGCACCGCCCACAACGAGGGCACGTCCAAGTGACCCGCCGTCCGCCGGCCCTCCGCGCCGCCCTCCTCGCCCTCACCCTCGCCGGGGCCGCCCTCCTCACCGCCTGCGGCGGCCCCGCCGACCACCCGGCCCCCGGCACCGCCGACAGCAGCCAGGTCCAGGACATGCAGCACAAGCTCGACGCCGCCGACACCGCAGCCACCCAGGCCGACACCGACTCGGCCACGGACGACAACTGACGCCCCGGCCCCCGGACCCCGCCCACCCGGGCGGGGTCCACCCCCCTTTTCGCCCCCACCCCGCTCAGGCCGGGGCGGCCGACTGCTCGGCGTCACCGACACGGGCAAGGGTGACAGCCCCGCCACGGCGGCTCACCTCGCCCCGACCCCGCCCCCGAACCCCGCCCCCGAACCCCGCCCCCGGGCCCAGTCCACACTCCTCCCGCCCTCACCCCCGCTCAGGCCCGGCTGACCGCCTGTCCGGCGTCACCGAAGCCGACCAGGATGACGGCTCCCGCACGGCGGCTGACCCCCCGGAACCCCGCCCACCCGCGCGGGGTCCGCCCCCTTTCCGCCCCCGACCCCGCTCAGGCCGGGGCGGCCGGCTGCTCGGCGTCACCGAAACGGGCAAGGGTGACGGCCCCCGCGACGGCGGCCAGGAAGCCGAGGACGGCGACCGGGGCGAGATCGTGGCGGGTGCGGTCGCCGAGGACGAGGACGCCGACTACCGCCGGGCCGACGGTTTCGCCCAGGACCATCGCGGCCGTCGCGGAGGTCACCGAACCGTGCTGCATGGCCCAGGTCAGCGCGGCGAAACCGCCCAGTCCGGCGATCGCGACCGCGTACGCCGAGGGCTCGGTCAGCAGCTGCGGCAGCCGCGGTTCCGGCAGCACCCGCACGGCCACCCCGACCACGCCGAACTGCAGCCCCGCGACCAGCCCGAGCAGCGGGGCGCGGCGGGCACCGCCGTAGCGCACGACCGCCCAGCCCGCGCCGAGCAGGGCCACCGCGCCCAGCAGGACCCCCAGGCGCAGCGCGTCGTCGCCGGTGCCGTGGCCGTCCCGCCCGGCGCTCAACGCCAGCAGCAACAGCCCCGCGCACACCGCCACCACCCCGGCCCACTCGCTGCGCCGCAGCCGCACCCGCAGCACCCGGGCCGCGCCGACGGCCGTCACGGCGAGCGCGGAGGCCAGCGCGGCCTCGACCACGTAGAGCGGCAGCCGCTCCAGGGCGACGAGCTCGGCGGCGAAGCCGCACATGTCCATCCCGATCCCGGCCAGGAACGGCCATTGCCGCAGCGCACCGGCCAGCGCGGCCGCCTCCCCCGCCGTCGGCCGCCCGGGGGCGGCACGGCGGGCACCGACCGCCTGCAACACGGTGGCCGAGCCGGTGAGCAGCGCGGCCAGAAGAGCGGACACCAGGCCGAGGAACATGCGCCGACCGTACGGCCCTGACCCCCGCGCCGATCACCTGGCACGCCGTCGCCCCGGCACCGGGCCGCGGCCCGTGCCCGCCGGTCAGCTGTTGCGGCGGGCGGATTCGTTCTCCTGGGCGAGGCGGCGGAGGGCGAGCAGGGCGGGTTCGAGCAGGGCGGGTTCGAGCAGGACGGTGCGGAGCAGGGCGGGCGTTCTCGGCCTGGTCGACGGGGTCTGCGTGCGGGTCGAGTTGGTCGAGGTCGAGGGTGGCGGTGCGTTCGGCGAGGGCTGCGTAGCCGAGGAGGGCGTCGGGGGAGATCTCCTCGCCGAGGGAGCGGAGGGTTTCCAGGGTCTCGCCGAGGACGGCGCGGGAGGGTGCGTGTTCGGAGACCTGCCAGCCGAGTTCGCCGGTCAGGGCGTCGACCTCGGGCGCGCCGGGGGCCGGTTCGGCGTCCTCGTCGACCGGGCGGGCGCCGAGGACCGGCCCGAGGACCTGGTGGCGTTCGCCCGCGTGGGCGGCCACCGCGCCGAGGACCTCCTTGGTGGCGCTGACGCTGCCCCCCGCCCCCTGGGCCGACGCCCACGCCCGGATCGGCGCCGCACGCGCCAGGGCCGAGAGCACCCCGACGGCCTGGCCGCGGGCACCCGGACGGCCCGACGGCGGGCGCCCGGACGACCCGACGGCGCCCGGGAAAACCCGGGAACGGCCCGGGAACGGCCCGGGAACGCCCCCGCTCGGTCGCCGCGCCGAAGCCCGGCGGGCGGGCGGGGGCACGGGGGCCGGGCGGGGGTACGGCGCCGGGCGCGGGGCGCCGGTCAGCGCTGCAGGTGGGCGAGCAGCAGGTTGGGGTCCACCCGGGTGAAGTACGCCGCGCTCGGGACGTACACCTCCCCGCCGCGCACGGCCACCGACGTCGGGTTGGACAGGCCGTCGGCGGCGGTGAGCACGGTGTGGTGGCTGCCGTCGCCGGCGACGTAGACGGCCTGGCTCGGGCCGTTCAGGGCCGCGATCAGAGCGTCGCCGCGTCCGGTGAAGGCGAAGTCGTCGATGCCCGCGAGGCCGCTCGCCCGCACCTCGGCGGGGCCGGCCGTGCCGTTGTCGCCGATCGGGATGCGCAGCACGTTCCCGGTGTCGGTGTTCCCGACCCAGACCGCGCCGTGGTGCACCTTGAGGCCGTTGGCGCCGAACGCGGTGGCGGGCTTGAGCAGGGCGTCGTCGGACCAGGTCGTGGCGGGGCCGCCGTCCGTCGGGACGGCGTACACGACGCCCAGCGCCGAGTCGGCGGTGTAGAGCCGGCTCTCGTGCCGGTCGAGGGCGAGGCCGTTGGGGAAGCCGGTGACGGGCAGCGCGGCGATCCGCTCGGGGGTGCCGCCGGGGCAGAGCCGCCAGATGCCATGGAGGTCCTCGGTGCCGGTGGCGTAGCCGAAGTAGAGGGTGCCGTCGTGGGCACGGGCGATGCCGGTGACGATGGCGGCGCCGATCAGCGGGGTGGCCGGGTGGGCGGGGGCGGGCAGGGTGGCGAGCACGGTCAGGTGGCCGCCGGTGTCGACCCGGCCGACCTGCCGGGCGAAGGACAGGGTGAGGTCGGCGGAGCCGTCCGGTTCGAGGGCGATGTTCTCCGGCTGCTGCCCCTGCGCCAGGTCGAAGTGCGCGACGATCCGGGGGTCGGACAACGGCGGTGCGACGGCGACGGCCGGGGTCACGCCGAGCAGGGCGAGGGCGGCGCAGGCGGCGGAGACGGCGCCTGCGGCCCGTCGGGCACGGGCGCGGGGACGGCTGGCGGACGGGCGGGTCATGGTCTCTCCTTGATCGACTCTGCTGGACCCGAGGGCCGGATGCCGGCACGACCGACACGGACCGGCATGATCGACGGGCGGGGCCGGCCGGCACGGCCGCCGGGGCTTGGACGGCCCCCACGGGCCGCCTGCCCGCCAGCAGAACACTCCTGACTGCACCTCACCCCGAGCGACCCCCGCGCCCGGGGCAACATCCCCCGGTCGGTCGCCCCACCTGCGCCGACGGCCCGGCGGGGGGCGGCACCGAACCGGTTCCGGAATGTGACGTGGCCCTGTCTAGTTCGTTCGCGCTCCGGTGTGATGGGATGTGCCGTCTCGGGGTGATGACCGCTGGTGGGGGTGGTGTGTGTGAGGCGCAACGGACGGCCGTCGAGGCTCGACGGGGACGCGGCGTACCTGGTCGCCGTCGGACTGGTCCGGCTGGGCGCGCAGGAGTGGCTGGGCACGGCGAGCGGTGCGCCCGCCTGGGTGGGCGGCCTGCGGGCGGCCTCGTTCGCGGACGCCTGGCTGGCCTTCGCCGACCCGGCGGCGCCCGGCCTGAGGGTGCCGGCGGAGGCGGCGCTGCGGGCGGTCGCCGAGCGGGCCGCGCAGCTGGTCGTCCGGGCCTGCGCGGACGACGAGGCGGCGGCCCTGGAGTGGCTGGGGCAGCGGTCGGCTGAGGCCCGCGAGGAGGCCCGCCGGGACGAGGTGTCGCACCCGGCCGAGCCCTGCGCGCTGACCCTGGTGTGGCACGCCGTCCAGGCGCTGGCCGCCGGGGCCGAACCGTCCGGCGACGCTCGCACGGACGGCTGCGCGGACGACGGCCCGGACGGCTGCGCGGACGGTCCGAACGACGGCCCGGACGCGCACGTCGCCGCGGGCGGGGGCGCGGCCCCGGAGGGGCTCGACGGGGACCGGATCACCGAGCGGGTCGAGGCCTATGTACGCGAGCGGCACCGCCGCCAGGACACCCTGGCCCTGGTGCTGGGCTGCACCCGGATCGCGGCGGCCGCGCTGGTCGAGCTGTGCGACAACGACCCGGCGCGGGTCTGCCGCTGGCTGGAGCAGGACGCGGCCCGGGCGATGCATCGCGGCGGCCCCGCGCCGCTGTGGGTGCCGGGCCGCCCCTGGCAGCCGGCGGGCTGACCGGCGCCCGCGACCCGTACCGGCGCCCGCACACGCGACGTCGAGGAAGGGCTCACCCAGCGCCCAGTAGTCGGGCGGCCTCGGTCAGGGTCGGGCCCAGCGGGAGGTCGAGGCGGAGGGCGGCGAGTTCGTCGCCGCGGGTGGAGCCCTGGTTGACGATGGCGACGGGCAGGTCCGCCCGGGCGGCGCGGCGGACGAAGCGCAGGCCGGACAGCACCGTGAGCGAGGAGCCGAGGACCACCAACGACCGTGCGGAGTCCACCAGTTCGTAGCACCGCTCGACGGTGGCGGCGGGCACGTTCTCGCCGAAGAAGACCACGTCCGGCTTGAGCACGCCGCCGCAGGCCGCGCACGGCGCCACCCGGAACCCGGCCACCAGGTCCGGCCCGAGCAGCGCATCGCCGTCCGGGCGCAGCTCGGCTCCCGGCCGACGGAAGCCCTGGTTCAACTCGTCCAGGCGCCGGTCGAGTTCGGCGCGGGAGCTGGTGCGGCGACAGTCGAGGCAGACCACCCGGTCGAGCCCGCCGTGCAGTTCCACGGCCTCCCGGGTGCCGGCCGCGTGGTGGAGTCCGTCGACGTTCTGGGTGATGACCGCCGTGACGTGGCCCGACCGGCGCAGCCGCTCCACCGCACGGTGACCGGCGTTCGGCCGGGCCCGGGCGAAGGCCGGCCAACCGGTGTGGCTGCGGGCCCAGTAGCGGCGCCGGGCGGCCTCGCTGCCGGTGAACTCCTGGTAGGTCATCGGGGTGCCGGTCCGGCGACGGCCGGTGGCCCCGCGGTAGTCGGGGATGCCGGACTCGGTGGACAGGCCCGCGCCGCTGAGCACCACGACGCCGCGCCGGTCCAGCAGCCGGACCAGGTCCGCGAGGGCGGCCGAACCCGCCGGCCCCACCGGGCCTGCCGCGCGCTCCACCGCTTTCGCCGCGGCCCTCGCCGCCGCGCTCTGCGCCACCCGGGCGGGGGTCTGGGACGCGTCCATACCGCCGAGGGTAACTCCGGCACCGGACACGCCCGCACCGCCCGCATCGCCCCCACCGCCTGCGCAACCTGTACCGCCGGCTACGGCTCTCCGGCGGCGAAGGCGACGATCCGCGCCAGCGGCGGCTGCCAGCCCTCCGCGGTGTCCACGACCAGGCGGGGGACGTCCAGCCCGATCGGCACCCAGGTCTCGATCGGGCGCTCCCCCGCGGCGATGCGGCGCAGGAACGCGGCGTCCGCGTGGACGGCCCGCGCGGGCAGGTCGGCGGCCCGCCGGGCGATGCGCCGACGGGCGAGTTCGGGGTCGACGACGCAGCGCACGACCCGCAGCTCGGCCCGGCCCACGAGCGGCGCCAGGCCCGGACGCCACAGGCGGTCCTGGAAGGCGGCCTCCGCCACCAGGCTGGTACCCGCCGCGAGGTGGTCTCCGAGGGTCCGGAAGAACGCTTCGTAGGTCCGCAGGTCCAGGTCCCTACCGGAATCCGCGCCGGAATCCCCACCGAAGGCCGAGCCGCCGGCGCCGGCCATCCGTTCCTTGAGTTCGTCCCGGCAGACCGCCGGCCAGCCGAGCGCGTCGGCCAGGGCGTGCGCCAGGGTGGTCTTGCCCGCGCCGGGCGGCTCACTGACGGCCACCAGGGTCGGGCGCCGCGGGCTGCCGGGCTCACCGGGTGCGCGGGGTGCGCCGGGCGGGACGGACGCGACGGGTTCGCCGGATGAGGTCACGCCACGGAATTCTCCTCCAGAGGGCCCGGTCCCGGACGCCCGCCGAACTCCGACCCCAGCCCCGGCCGCGCCCCCGGGAGCCTTGTTGACGAAAAGTCAGCAACTTGCGCCCATCGCCTTGACGGCACACCGTCACCGCCCTACAACAGCTCTGGAACGTATCGGCTCCCCCGGCCCCCCACCGCTCGCGAGCCGCGAAAGGTCGTCTTCTCGCCCCTCACCGAGGAAGAGGCTTTCCCACCATGCGCTTCAGCCGCCGCCTTGCCGTCCCCGCCGCCGCCGTCGCGGCCCTCGCCGCCACCACCGCGCTCGCCGTCGTCGCGGCGCCGGCCGCCGCCACGCCCGAGCACACCATGCCCGGTTCCGTCGCCGCCGGCCCGGTGCTCACCACCGGCGGCGCCGGCGGCACCGCCGTCGCCCCCGGCGACGCGCTCGCCGCACCGCTCGCCAAGGGCACCGTCGCCACCTTCTACTCGACCGCGACCAGTACCACCGGGGTGACCTGCGCCGTCGCCCAGTTCGGCGGGACGGTGCTGACCAACCCGGCGGCCCCGGGCTCGGCCACCGGCTCGCTCACCGCGCTGACCTTCGGCTCCTGCACCAGCAACGTCACCGGTGTCACCTCGGTGCGCAGCCTGACCGTCGGCAACACCCCGTACGGCGTGACCCTCTCCGACGGCCCGGGGCTGCCGGTGACCCTCACCGGCGGCTCCGCCGGACCGATCCAGGCCACCGCCGTGCTCAACAGCTGGTTCGGCACCATCACCTGCACCTATCAGCTCACCGGCGCGTTCACCGGCGCCGCCGACAACGGCGCGCACAGCCTGGCCTTCCGCAACGAGCACTTCACCAAGAGCGGCGGCTCGGGGCTCTGCCCGGGCGACGGGTACTTCTCCGCGACGTACGGCCCGGTCACCGACACCACGCAGCCGGGCGGCCCCGCGGTCTACGTCAACTGACCTGCGGGAAAGGGACGTTCTGCGGTGCCCGCAGACCGCCGGTCCGCGGGCACCACAGCGCCGTCAGTTCCCCGCCGGTGCCTCCCGGTGCCGCCACCGCACCCGGTCCTCGGCAAGCGGCGGCGCCGTCCGCGCGGACGCCCGGAAGTGCGCACAGGAGAGCACGGCCTTTCCGTCCGGTGCGGCCTTCCGCGGGGTGCGGTCAGCGCGCCCACTCCTCCCCCTCGTTCACCCAGATCCGGAGCATCCGCCGGGAGTACCGACCGGGTTCGTCGACGAACGGCGAACGCCCGTGCAGCACCCGGCTGTTGCGGATGATCAGCAGGTCCCCGGCGGCCATCGGCAGCCCGAACGCGATCTCCTGGCGGTAGAGCACCTCGTCCAGCACGCCCAGCGCCTCCCACTGACGGTCCGTCAGTTCCGGTCCGCCGCGGTCCGGGGAGGAGCGGACGGTGCGGGTCTGGTAGTAGCAGCCGACCGTCCCGTCCTTCCGGTCGTAGAGGATCGGGGTGACCACCAGCTGCGGGCCCGCCCGGCCGGTCCGGTCGAAGGTCCAGTCCTCGCGGAGCGTGGCCAGCGCGTCGGGCCGCTCCCGCGCGATCAGCTCGTGGACGTACCGCGCGCTCGCCAGCTTGGTCAGCCCGCCGCCGTCGAAGGCGGGGCGCAGGCACAGCAGCACGAGCAGGTCGCAGGTGTCGCAGTGGAACCCCAGTTCGGTGTTGCCGTCGCCGTCCTGGTCGCACAGCACCGAGGCGAGGTCGCCGCGCCCGTTCTGCGGCACGATCCGGCCGTAGTCGCGCAGCAGGAAGGAGAGCACCTCGATGATCTCCTCCTCCGGGTGCGCCGGGTCCACCAGGCCGCCGACGTGGGTGACGCCGACGGAGGCGACGGCGTCCCGGACGAAGTCCCGCAGCCACTCGCGCACCGGCCCGGCCGCACCCCACCGCCCGGCCCGCGCGTCGGCCCACAGCAGCCGCCGCTCCACCTCCCCCAGCGGGAGCGACCAGAGCGCCCGCCGGGCCTCCAACTCCAGGCTGCTCCAGCCGATTTCCTTCACCGCGTCCATGTGTCCTCCGCTTCCCGCCGACCGCCGGCCGCGACGGCCTTCGTCCAGAGTTCGAGCGCCTCGTCGATCTGCCCGGCCGTGACCACCCGCGCGGGGGCCGTCCGGAGCACGTTGGGGTGGATCCCGCGGAGCAGGAGCAGCAGGCCGTGCTCGGCGGCCGCCTGCCGGGCGCGCTTCGCGGCCTCAGGGGCCGGGGAGCCGTCGGGCCGGCAGAACTCTCCGGCGGCCTGCCGACCTTCTCGTGCGGTCCGCCCAGGTAGTGCAGCGCGTGGACCGGCGGCAGGAACGGGTCGAAGCGGTCGTACGGCTCGCCGTCGTGGCGCCGGGGCTTGCCCGGCATCCCCGGGGCCTGGCGGTCGCCGCGCAGGTGGTGGAACGCGAAGGACGGCCCGAGCAGCCGGGTCAGTGTCCGCAACAGGAGCCCCACGCCCTCCGAAGTGCAGCGCCACCGGACCGACCCCCTCCTTCCGTTCTGCGGGACGAACAACGGGACGTGGCGCGAGCGGGGAGGCACACGGGTTCCCTCCGGACCTCGGGCGGCGGCGGGCGTCCGTCAGGGCCGCCACGGCCGCCACGACTGAATCGCGATCACAACGAAGAGGCATGGGGTGATCACGCAAGGTAGTCCGCCTCAGGAGTATGAACCGGTCTCCGCGTCCACGACAAGACGTATGCCAACCCGTGGACACCTTCCCGCCACCGTGCCGTTCAGCTCCGGCCACCGGTCGATTCCCTCCCCACGGGGAACACCGGACGCCTTCCGCCCCGGTGATTCGCCGACGGAACAGCGGATGCGGCAGAGTGGGCCCATGAGTTCGGACATCCGCAGCCCCCGGACCACCGGCCCGGCCACCCCGTCGGCCCGCCGGCGCCCGGTCCAGCAGCGCAGCCAGGTGCGGTACGGCCGCATCCTCGACGCCTGCGCGGGGCTGCTGGACGAGGTCGGGGCGACCGCGCTCACCACCAAGGAGGTCGCCCACCGGGCCGAGGTGCCGATCGGCACCCTCTACCAGTTCTTCGCCGGCAAGGAGGACCTGCTCGCCGCGCTCGCCGGCCGCAACCTCGACCGGTACCTCCAGCGCCTCGACGCCCGGCTGGCCGCCGCCGCCCCGGTCGACCCGGCCGCCTTCACCGACCTCGCGGTGGAGGAGTTCGTGGCGATGAAGCGCACCGTGCCCGGCTTCGGCCAGCTCGACTTCGGCCTGACCGGCCCGCTCGTGCCGGCCGGAGTCCGGGACGACCGGCACCTGCTCGACGCGGGCGTCGACAACAACACCGCCGTCGCCCTGCGCCTGCAGGCACTCAGCGGCGACCTGTTCCGGACCGGCGACCCCGACGGCCTCACGCTCACCCTCCGGGTCGCCCTGGAGGCCGCCGACGCGGTGCTCAAACTGGCCTTCCGCAGCGACCCGAACGGCGACCCGCGGCTGATCGCCGAATGCAAACGGTTGGTCCGCGGCTACCTCGCGCAGCAGCTGCCCGCCCGCTGACCCCCGGGACGTGTCGGGCACGCTCCGGCCCGCACACCCCCTGGGCCCCGTCCGCCCGAGCCGTTGCGAGCCCGCCGCCCCCGCAGCACAGTGGATAGCGGAGCGGCCGCGGAGGCGGCCCCGACGACCCCGAGGACCGAGGGAGCAGACCATGCACGCAGCGGTAGGTGACCAGCTCCACATCCACAGCAGGTCGGTGGGCATGGTGGACCAGAAGGGCGAGATCATCGAGGTGCGCGGCGTCAACGGCGAGCCGCCGTACGTGGTCCGCTTCGAGGACGGCCACGAGGGCCTGATCTACCCGGGCCCCGACTGCAACATCGAACCGCGCCTGGCGGAGCGCTGACCGACGCCCCCGCCGTCCCGCGCTCCGCGTCCCCTCCGCGGCCGCGCGCGGGGTGGTGAGGCGCGGTGTCCTCCCCCACCACGCCGCTGCCCGGGGCGCTCGCCGGGCTCGCGCCACTGCTGGACCACTACGGGTACCTGGCGGTGGCGCTGCTCGTGCTGCTGGACAACTGCGGCATCCCGGTACCCGGGCAGACCATCCTGGTGCTCGCCTCGGTGTACGCGGGAACCGGGCACCTCGACTTCGCCGCCGTGCTGGTGATCGCGACCGTCGCCGCCGTCCTCGGGAACAGCCTCGGCTACCTGATCGGCCACACCGGCGGACGCGCCTTCGTCCACCGCTGGGGCCGCTACGTGCTGCTCACCCCGGCCCGGATGGAGCGCGCGGACGGCTTCTTCGCCCAGCACGGCGGCAAGGTCGTCACCGTGGCCCGCTTCGTCGACGGGCTGCGCCAGACCAACGGCATCATCGCCGGGACGACCGAGATGCCCTGGCGGCGGTTCCAGCCGTTCAACGTGCTCGGCGCGGTGCTGTGGACGGGCGTCTGGGGCACCTTCGGCTACCTCGCCGGGGCCAACATCGGCACCGTGTACCGGACGGCGATCCGCTACCAGGTCTGGTTCGCGATCGGGCTCGGGGTGCTGGTCGCGGCCCTCCTGCTCCGCCAGGTGCTGCGGTACCGGCGCCGGCGCCGCGAGGGCACCGGCGCCGGGACCGAGGACGGGCCGGGGTCGGGGCCCGACACCGACACCCCGCCGGATCCCTAGCTCAGCTCAGCGGGAACACCTCGAACGGCACCGCGAAGCGCGTCCCCAGCCGGCTGCCCGCGCCCCGGCCGAAGCCCTCCAGGAACTCCCGGGCGTCCGCCATCGCCCCGCCGAGCCCGGCCAGGTACGCCTTGTGCTCCTCCAGCGAGGCGACGCCCCGGTCGAAGGTGTCGGTGGTGTCCACCGCGTGCTTGGCCTCCGGCGAGGCCGCCGCCCAGATCTGCCGGACGCCGTTCCACGGCTCATACCCCTCCGCCACCAGCTCCCGGAACACCCAGCGGTTCCCGGCGTCCCGGACACCGTCCAGGGTGGCCCGGCCGACCGCGATGTGGTCGGCCTGGTTGAGGAACACCCCGCCGTACGTCTCCCGGAAGTTGCCGGTGATCACGATGTCCGGCCGGTGCCGCCGCACCACCCGGGCGATGTCCCGGCGCAGCGGCAGCCCGTACTCGACCACGCCGTCGGGGTAGCCGAGGAACTCCACGGTGTCCACGCCGACCACGCGCGCCGAGGCGATCTGCTCCGCCTCGCGCAGCGGCCCGCACTCGGCCGGGTCCATCGAGTCGATGCCGGCCTCGCCGCTGGTGACCATCACATAGACGACCTTCTTCCCCTGGGAGGTCCAGCGGGCGACGGCGGCGGCGCCGCCGTACTCCATGTCATCGGGGTGCGCGACGATCGCGAGCGCCGTCTGCCAGTCCTCGTCCACGGGCTCGAAGGGCGCGGGGGCCTGCTCGGTCATGCTGTTCATCCCTTTCGGTGCGGCGCACGGTCGTCCGGTCGTACCCGGCCGCCGCGCCAGGATCCGGCGGCCGACAGGGAACTTACCGTGCGTCAGACGGCCTCTCCGGCAGACGACCCGGATCCGACCCGTCTTCCTGTCCGCCGCGCTCACCCGCTCGTCGTGGAGGCCGTCGCCCTCGTCAGGAATTCCGCATCGTGTCCCCGGTGACCGGCGGGTTCGATGCGCAGGACGACTCGCCGCCGCTCCCCTCCGGCCGCGGGACTTGCCCCTGACGCATGGGTCAAGGGTTAGCGTCCGGGCGCCCCACCACGGGGCACCCCCTGTCGCACGAGGAGCGCTGCCATGCCCCTGCCCACCACCGCCCGGGTCGTCCGACTGACCGCCGAGCCGCGCGGACTGCCCGTCCCCGAGGACTTCACCGTCGCCGAGGAGCCGCTGCCGACGCCCGGCCCGGGGCAGGTACTGGTCCGCAACCGGGCCTTCCTGGTCTTCCCCGCGCTGCGCACGGTGATCGGCGGCACGGGCACCGGCCTGCCGGTGCCCCACGTCAAGCCCGGCGAGGCGCTGTTCGGGCCCGCCCTCGGGGAGGTGCTGGCCGCCCCGGAGGGCGGGCCGCTGCGCCCGGGCGACCTGGTCACGCACCTGGACGGCTGGCGGGACCACGCGGTCGCGGACGCCGCCCGGTTCACGGCGGTCGACCCGGACTTCCCGCTGCCGGTGGCCCTGGCCTCCGCCGCCTCGGCCGGCTACGGCGCGCTGACCCGCTGCGCCGACGTCCGGCCCGGCGACGTGGTGCTGGTGACCGGCGCGGCGGGCGCGGTCGGCTCGCTCGCCGGACAGATCGCCCGGCTGCTCGGTGCCGCGAAGGTCATCGGCACCACCCGCTCCCCCGGGAAGGCCGAGCGGCTGACCTCCGAACTCGGTTACGACGCCGTGCTGGTGCCCGGCGAGCGGCCGTTCGCCGAGCTGTTGTCGCAGGCCGCGCCGGACGGGGTCGACGTGGTGCTGGACCTGGTCGGCGGCGAGCAGCTGACCGCCGCCGTGGACGCGGCCCGGCGGGGCGCCCGGTTCGCGGTGGTCGGCGCGCTGTCCGGGCAGCTCGATCCCGCCCTGCCCGGTGCCACCTCCGCTGCGGTGATCGACAGCTTCCGGGTCGTCGCCCTGGGCCTGCGCCTGCAGGGCTTCACCCTGCTCGACCACCCGGACCTGGAGGCCGAATGGCGCGAGCGCCTCGGCGGCTGGCTGCGCAGCGGGGAGATCACCTTCCCGTGGACACCGGTCACGGGCATCGATCAGGCCCCGCAGGCGTTGTCCCGGCTGTTCACCGGGGACACCTTCGGGGCGACCATCGTGGAGCTCTGAGAACGGAAGGGGCGGGCATGCGGATCGGGGACGCGGCGGCAGCGGCGGGCACCACCCCCAGGGCACTGCGGTTCTACGAGCAGCGCGGGCTGCTGCCCCCGCCCGCCCGGTCCGCCTCCGGCCAGCGCGAGTACGGCCCGGCCGACCTCGCGCGGGTCCGGGTGATCCGCCAACTCCTCGCCGTGGGGCTGACGGTGGACGACCTGGCCAGTCGGCCGCACCGGCTGGCCCTGCTCACCGAGGACCCGCCGCGCCGCTGCACGGCCGACCCCGGACCGGAGACCTACGCCCCGGTCGTCCGCGCCCGTCTCGCCCACCTCGACGCCGAGATCGCCCGCCTCACCGCCGTCCGTACCAAACTCGCCCACCACATCGCCACCGGCGGTGCGGACATCCCGCACCCGCCGTCCACCGGACGACCCGGGTGACGCGCCGTCGGCCCGCCGCCGGGCGGCAGGGCCCGGCCTGGCGCGAGGCCCGCACCCCTCCCGGCACAGCCGCCCCGCCTCCACCTGCCCTCCAGCCTGCCGAAGCCACCCCGGGAGGGCTCGCCCGGCACCTCACCGCGGGAAGGGCGCGACGCTCACACCCCCCACCCTCCACCCGCCTTTGAGCCCGCCAGGGCCAGCCCAGGAGGGCTCGCCCGGCACCTCCCGACAGGGGCGGCGCGAGGTGCCGGGCGAGGCTGCGGGGCGGGCGGCTCAGGTGGCGTCGGGGGCGAGGTGGGGGTCGGGGGCGGGGGCCGTCGTCGCCGGGGCCGGCCAGGTGATGCGGGTGGCGCAGAGGGACACGACGGCGGCGGAGGCGGCGACGGCGGCCATGCCCCAGACCAGGCTGGTGGCGCCGGCGATGAACCCGATCACGGCGGGGCCGGCGAGCAGCCCGGTGGTGCCCATCGCGGCGACCAGGGAGAGCGCGTCGGAGCCCTGCCGGGCGGCCGCGACGTAGACGCAGGGGGTGACGGCGGCGACGCCGAGGCCGACGCAGGCGAAGCCGAGCAGGGTCGGGGCCACGCCGCCGACCAGTAGGGCGAGCGCGAGGCCGAGGCCGGCCAGCAGGCTGCCGGTGCGGACGATGCGGGCGTCGCCGAAGCGGGTGCGCCAGCCGTCGGCGAAGATCCGGGCGCAGACCATCATCACCGAGACGACGGCGATGCCCATCGGGGCCAGCCCGGCTCCGGCGTCGACGACGTCCTTGAGGTAGAGCGCCGACCAGTCGTTCATGGCGCCCTCGGTGACGGTGCCGAAGACCATGGCCAGGCCCATCCACAGCGTCACGGCGGTCGGCAGGACGAGGCCGCGACGCTTCTTCCCGGCCGCCTCCGCCTCCGCGCTCCGCTCGACCGGTCCGTCCGCCAGCAGCGCCGGCCGGGCGGCGAGGACCAGGACGGCCGACAGCGCGGCGGCCAGCCCGAAGTGCACGGCCAGGGAGCCGGTGAAGGCGTTGACGCCCGAGGCCAGCAGCGCGGCGAGCAGGGAGCCGGCGCTGAAGGTGGCGTGCAGCCGGGACATGGTGGTCCGAGCGAAGCGGGCTTCCAGCGCGGCGCCCTGCGCGTTCATCGCGACGTTCAGGCAGCCGACGGCGACGCCGTCGCAGAACAGCACCAGCAGCGTCACCGGGTAGTTCGGCACCACCGACAGCGCCGGCAGGACCGCGCCGAGGGCGAGGGCCGACAGCACCGACAGCAGCCGCGAGCCGAGCCGCCGCATCAGCACCGCGACCAGCGGGAAGGACACGGCCGCGCCGATCCCGCAGGTCATCAGCAGCAGGCCGATCTGGGCCTCGCCCAGGTCGAGCCGGGCCTTGAGCGCGGGCACTCGGGAGACCCAGGTCGCGTACTGGAATCCGAGGACGAAGAACAGTGTGCCGATGGCCAGTTGGGAGCGGCGGAACTCGTCGCGAACGGGGGTCATGTGCGGCATCAGCCCACTTCGGCTCGGGGTCGGGGCCCGGGGATCAGATCGGACGGCGGGGTGGGGTCGGCGGGGTCGAGCGGCATCGCCATGTAGACCGCGCGGGAGCCGTAGCTCGCGGGCAGTTCGACCTCGGGCAGGGCGCGGTAGCCGAGCGGGGTCCACAGCACGTGCGAGCCGCGGACGGCGACGAGCGAGATGGTCCGGTATCCGGCCGCCCGGGCGGTCTCCGCCAGGTGGCGCAGCATCCGGTGGGACAGGCCGTGGCCGCGCAGTGCCTCGGAGATGACCAGGTCGTGGGCGTGCATGTTGCCCGGCCGCACGCCCACGCGGTCCTCACGGCCCACGCGGTCCTCCCTGCCGTCGGCGCCGCCCCCGCCGGCGGGCCCGTCCCCGTCCTCGCTGCGGCTGAGGTCCGGGCAGCGGGACAGCGGGTACGGCAGGGCGAGCAGGTAGCCGCCGGGGCGGCCCGCGTGCTCCAGGACGAAGCAGGTGTCCGGCGAGGCCCGGTGCCGGGACTGCAGGGCCTCGCGGCCCTCCGACAGGCCGCTGGCGGCGTAGGCGCGCTCCTCCAGCGCGACCACGTCGTCCCAGTCCTCGTCCCGGAGCAGCCGGATGCGGAACTCGTTCATGCGTCCTCTCCCTCGCCGTGCGGGCCGTGCGGGCCGTGCGCGTCGTACGGGCCGTTCCCGCCACCGTCCGCGCCGTTCCCGCCGCCGTTCCCGCCGATGCAGGTGTACGGCAGCGGCGCGAAGCCGTTGAACCCGCGGGTCGCGTAGGCGGTGGCGTACGCGCCGCAGGAGTGGATCCAGACCGGGTCGCCGGAGCCGACCGCGCGCGGGACCCGTACCAGGCCGCCCTCCTGGGCGTAGGCGTCGTCGCTGTCGCAGGTCGGCCCGGCCACCACGGCGTTGACGAACTGGCCGCCGGGGTGGCTGGGGAACTCCAGCCGGTACTGCAACTGGTCCATCTCGTAGAGGCCGTTGAACTTGCCGCAGCTGAGGTAGAGCCAGTCCTCCCGGGTGCCGTCGAGGCGGTGGCGGGAGGTGAGCCGGGCGACGTGCGCGCGGATCGCGCCGTGGTCGGCGACGAGGTGGCGGCCCGGTTCCAGCAGGAAGTCCAGCGGCCCGGCGTTGACGGCGCGCAGCCGCTCCATGCCCTCGCGGATGACCGCGAAGATCTTGTCCAGCGGCGGGTCGAGGGGCCGTCCGCGCCGGTCGAGGACGCCGAGGGCGGGCAGGCCGCCGCCGAGGTTGATCCGGTCGGGCGTGATGCCGCGCCAGTTGAGCGCCTCCAGCACGGCGGCCAGGGAGTCCACGGCGGCGCCCCAGGCCTCGGCGGTCATCTGCTGGGAGCCGACGTGCACCGACAGGCCGGCGGGCACCAGTCCGGCGGTACGGGCTTCGCCGAGCACCCGCAGGGCGTCCTCGGGCGAGCAGCCGAACTTGTGGCTCAGGCCCCACAGGGCGCCTTCGCCGGTGGTCGCGATCCGGCAGAACACCCGTGACCCGGGGGCGTGTTCGGCGATCGCGGCGACGTCCTCCAGGCTGTCGGTGGCGAAGTCCCGCACGCCCAGCCGGTGGGCTTCGGCGATGTTGCGGTCGGACTTGACGGTGTTGCCGTAGTGGATCAGTTCGGGGGCCGCGCCGGTGCGCAGCGCCTGGGCGATCTCCTGCGGGCTCGCCGCGTCGAAGCCGGAGCCGAGCCCGGCGAGGTGGTCGAGCACCTCGTCCACCGGGCACGCCTTCATCGCGAACCGTACGGCGACACCGGGCAGTTCGGCGCACAGGGCGGCGTACTGGCGGCCGATGCCGTCGAGGTCGTAGATGATCCGGTCGTCGGTGGCGGCGGCGAGCGCGGCCCGGAGCGCGGTGCGGTCGTGCGGGTCGGGGCCGGGTGCGCGGCCGTGGACGGCGGTCCCGGTCGGGGCGCGGTGGCGGGGCGCCGGGCTCGGGATCCGGCTCGGCGCCGGGCCCGGCGAAGGGCTCGGTACCCGGCGGGGCGGAGGCGTCGGGCAGGGGCCCGGCAGCGGGTGTGTCGTCCGGTGTGTCACGTGGTGTTCCGGTTCTCCGGCTGGTGCGGCAGCCGGTCGGCGGGGGTGTCCTTGCTCGCCCGCACCAGCGGGCCCCACGCGTCGATCAGCAGGGCGAAGTCCTCGATGTCCGACTGCGCCTCGTCGAGCAACTGCTCCCGGCGGGGCGCCAGGTGGTCGGCGAACTCGGCGTACTTGCCGCCCAGGCGCCGGTAGCAGCGGTCGAGTTCGGCGAGTCGGCGGTGGTTCTCCGCGCGGTCCGTCGCGGCACTGCGGCGGGCGGAGTCGGCGATCGGCTCGGGGCGGACGTGGTGCTGCTCGTCCAGCAGGGCCGGGCCGGCGGCCTCCAGGTCGGCGTAGACCGGGTGGAGGTAGAGCATGGAGAGCAGGAACTTGGCGTAGCGCAGCTGGTAGGCGGTGAATCCGGGACCGGTGCGCCGCTCGGGCGTGTAGTAGTTGACGATGTGCCGGTTGTGGGTGACGCCGGGCAGGGTGGCGTCGTGCACGAGGTGGTGCAGGAAGTAGTCGCTGCCGATGGTGTCGGTGGCGGGCGGCAGCGGGACGCGTTCGTACACCTCGTGGTCGAGGGCGATGTTGCACATGTCGATGTGCCAGATGTCGGGTCGGCCGAGCACGGCGCGGTCGGCGGTGAACGGTTCGGTGCCCCCGCCGATGAAGGATTCGGCGACGAGCTCGCGCCGCTCCCGCTCGCTCGCGCCGGTGGGGGCCCAGAGCGCGACCACGTCGTGGTAGACCTCCGGGTCGAGGTCGCGGATCTCGCCGAGGTCGACGGAGAGTTCACCGACGAAGGAGGCGCCGACCAGGGCGACGGGCTTGTCCGCCTGCTCCGGGGCGAGGCTGTGCTCGGTGACGGCGGCGACCGCGTCGGCGGCCTTGAGGCCGAGGGTGGCCAGCTCGTGCTCGATGGGGAACACCGGTTCGCCGTACAGCCATTGGTAGCGGCTGTCGGAGTCGCGCCGGTGCACCGAACTGCAGCCGAGGGCCGCGGCGAGCAGGAACGCCCGGTTGGTGCAGGCGCCGTAGGAGACGGCGTCGGGCAGCATCAGGTCGAGCAGCCGGTCGGGGTCGGGAGCGCCGGAGCGGGCGATCACCCCGCGCAGGAAGGTGCGTTGGGCGACCTCGTCCAGGTGGTGGACGAGCAGGCCGTCGACGGCGGGCAGGGCGGCGACGGACGCGGCGTGCCGGGCGCGGGCGTCAGGGTCGGCGGAGTCCAGCACCAGCAGGTGCACCCGGACACCGAAGCGCCGGACGGCGTGGGCGGCTTCGGCTCCGACCGCGGTGATGGTGTCCGCGCACTCGCGGTTGGTGGGCAGGGTCAGGCAGACGTCGCGCATTCCCGCTCCCCCGTGGCGTGCAGCTCGCCGCCGGCGGCGGCCGGTCGGTCTCCGGCGTCACCGCGGTCTCCGGCGTCACCGGGTTCGCCGGTGCCGGAGTCGCCGGGTACGACAGGGTCGCCTGGTTCGTCGAACGGCTTGCCGCTCCAGGACCGCAGCCCGAGCAGCTTCTCCCCCAGCTCGGTGAGTTCGGCCCGGCCGTAGCGCTGCGCCTCGGGCCGGGTGGCGTCGCCGACCAGGGTGCGGTTCCAGTCCGGGGTGGCGAGCGTGCGCCAGGACTCCACCCGGGAGCGGCGCAGCGGCTCGGCCTCCTCCAGGGCGGGCATCATCGACAGGTACTGCACGGCGCGCACCCCGCGCTCGGAGGTGTTGCGCTCGACGCCGTGGGCGAGCAGGCCGTTCCAGATCAGCAGGTCTCCGGCCTTCAACTCGGGCCGGACGACGGGGAACTCGTCCCGGTCGACGGCGGGGCGGATCGGGTCGCGGTCGGCCGGCTGGGTGGCCTGCCACTCGTTGAAGCGGCGGAACAGTTCCGGGTTGCACTGGAAGCCGCCGTGGTCGGGGGCGGTGTCGTCGAGCGCGATGATGCCCTGGACGCGCTGCGGCAGCACGCCCCGGGTGGTGTCGACGTCCCAGTGCAGTTCGATGTCGAAGCCGCGGTCGGTGGGCTCGATGAGCGCGCGGTCGCGGTTGCGGACGTTCGGCGGGTTGAGGTTGAGCCGGTCGAGGGTGACCCACAGCTCCTCGCAGTCCCAGACGTCCACGAAGGCGTCGTAGACCCGCTGCGACTGGCGGCTGTCCCAGATGAGTTGGTGGTGGTAGGCCTCGACGAAGCCGTAGATGTGCAGGTGCTGGTCGAGTTCGTCGCGGTACTCGCGCTCGCGGTACCACTCCTCGGGGCGGTCGGGTGACAGGCCCTGGAAGTCCCAGGCGAAGTCGAGCAGGCGCCGTGCGGCGTCGGCCGGTATCGCCTGCTTGACCACGACGTAACCGTAGGTCTGCCAGAACGCGAAGTCCTCCTCGGAGAGCACCCGCAGCGGGTGTCTCTTGCGGATCTCGCGCAGCGCGGTGCGGGCCAGGTAGGTCTCGGTGTCCGCGCTGAAGTAGGGGCGCTCCGAGGCGGCTCGGTACAGATACTCCTCGGCCTGTCCGTCTGGGCTCGGCATGGGCAGTCACTCCACGGTTCGTAGTCGACGCAGCGCTTGATTCGGCGGGCAGTGCGGACACGGCGGGCAGCTCGACCGGTCTCCGGCCGGGCCGGGAATTCCCCCCGCGGACCGGCGGCGGTCCGCACACGCTCCTTCTTGACTCGACCCCCGACCGCGTCTCAGCGCCACGTCAGGGGGTCAACTCGCCCGTCCGGCAAGGCCTCTCATCTCACATCAGCCCGTGCCGAACCACGCTCCCCACACACTGGACTAGACCAACTAATGGTGTCAACCCTTTCCAACGGGTTGCCGATTGGGAAATCGGCGCAGTTCACGGCGCCTCTCGCGGTTCGCTTTATGTTTCGGAGACGGACATAAGACGGGGTATGTTTCGGGAATTGACATAACCGCGGGTGAACCGATCCGGCCCGCGATCCGTTGCGCCGGAGGCGTCACGCCCGGGCCGTCGCGGCGCCCCCCTTCTCGGCGCCCCCGTCGCGGCACGCCCGTCGCCCCGGAGGTGTCGCACCGGGCCCCGATCGCGGGCCCCGTCGTAGGTTGGGCCCATGCCACGACCCGCCGGTGCCGCCCGGCTCGCCCCGCCCGACTGGCTGACCGCGAGCCTGCGGCCCCGGTCGGCTCCGATCCCGTGGGCGGCGGTCGCCCGCGCCTCGGTCTCGCTCGCCGCTCCGCTCGCGGTGGGCACCGCCACCGGACGGACGGCCTACGGCGCCCTGGTGTCGATGGGCGCCCTGTCCGCGGTCATCGGGGACACCGCCGACGCCTACCGGATGCGGGTGTTCAACATCGCCGTCCCCCAACTGTTCGGGGCCCTCGGGGTGCTGCTCGGCGCCCGGGTGCACGGCTCGGGCTGGACGGCCGTCGCGGTGCTGACCGTCATCGCGCTGGTCTCCGGCATGATCTCCTCGATCGGGGCGGTCGCCTCGGTGTCCGGGCTGCTCCTGCTGCTCAACGCGGTGGTCGGAGCCGGCCTGCCGCTGCCCTCCCCCTGGTGGCTGCCGCCCGGACTGCTGCTCCTCGGCGGCGCGGTGGTGCTCGCCCTGACCCTGCTCGCCTGGCCGCTGCGGGTGGGCGTCCCCGAACGCGCGGTGGTGGCCGCCACCTACCGTTCGGTCGCCGATCTGCTGGAGGCGGCCGGCACCCCCGGGTACGACGAGCGGCGCCACCAGCTCACCCAGTCGCTCAACCACTCCTACGACGTGCTGCTCGCCCGGCGGGCCCGGCGGCACGGCCGCTCCCCCACCCTGGTGCGGCTGCTCGCCCAGCTCAACGCGGTGATCCCGGTGGTCGAGGCGACCGCGGCCGTGCACCTGCGCCCGGCCCGGTACGGCCCGCTGCCGGCCGACTACCCGGCCGCCGTCCGCGCCCTGGCCGACGCGGTCGACCGGGGCCGCACCGACGACCGCACCGAGGCCGGTCCCGACGACCGCACCGAGGCCGGTCCCGGCGACCACGCCGGCGGCCACGCCGGGGCCGGCCCCGGCGGCCGCACCGGGCCGGCGCCCGCACCCGACCTGCCGGAGCCCGCCGGGCCGTCCACCCGCGCCCTGGCCGAGTCCATCGGGCACGCCGCCGCCGTCGTGCGGGAGGCCCGGCCCGGGCGGTACGCCGTCGACGACCGGCTCGGCCGTCCGGCCGGTCTGGAGGTCCGGGCCCGCCGGGCCGCCCGGGCGCTGCTGCTGTCCGGCGCCTCCTGGCGGTACGGGCTGCGGCTGGCGCTGTGCATCGGCCTGGCCCAGGTGCTGGTCTCGGTGATCGCGGTGCCCCGCTCGTACTGGGTGGCGCTGACCGTGACCTTCGTGATGAAGCCGGACTTCGGTTCGGTGTTCTCCCGCGCCGTGCTGCGCGCGCTCGGCACCGCGGCCGGGCTGCTGATCGCCGCCCCCGTGCTGGCCGCCGTGCCGCGCGGCTGGTGGGACGTGCCGGTGATGGCGGCGCTGGCCGCGCTCATCCCCGCGCTGTCCGCCAAGGGCTACGCCTTCCAGACCGCGGCGATCACCCCGGTGATCCTGCTGCTCTCCGACCTGCTCAACCACCAGGGCTTCCACCTGGTGCTGCCCCGGCTCTACGACTCGCTGATCGGCTGCGCCATCTCGCTGCTGGCCGGCTACTTGCTGTGGCCGGAGTCCTGGCACACCCGGATCGGCGACCGCCTCGCCGAAGCCGTCCAGGACACCGCCACGTACGTCTCGCTGGCCTTCACCACCGGGCGGGGACGGGACGATCCGGCCCGGGCCCGGTACCGGCGGCGGCTCTACCGGGACCTGTCGACGGTGCGCAGCGAGTTCCAGCGGGCGCTCACCGAACCGCCGCCGGTCGGGGCCCGGGCGGAGGCGTGGTGGCCGCTGGTGATCGCGGTCGAACGGATCGTGGACGCCACCACCGCCGCCCGGGTCCGGATCGAGCACGGCGCGCCGGTGCCGACCGCGGCCGAGGTCCGCACCGTGACCAGGGAGCTGGCCGACCTCGCCGAGGCGCTGCGCACCGGCCGGTCGCTGCCGGAGGTGGCGCCGGACACGCCGGCGCCGGGCCGCACGCTGGCCCTGCTGCACCACGAGGTGCACGCGGCCCGGTCGGTGGTGGCACCGAAGGCCGCCTGAGCGGCGGTGGCCGGTCCGGGCGCCCCGGCCCCGCGCGCCCGCCGGCGCCCTTCCGGCCCTGCCGCGCCCGCCGGCGCCCTTCCGGCCCCGCCCCGCCCGCCGGCCCCGGATCCGCCGCCCGGCCCGGATCCGCCGCCGGGCCCCGTCCCGCCGTCAGTCCTGGATCCGCCGCCAGGGCTGTTCCGCCTCCAGTGCGAAGGCCAGTTCCAGCAGCACCCTCTCCTGCCCGTGCGCCGCCGACAGGTGCACGCCGACCGGCAGGCCGCCGGGCGCCGAGCCCGCCGGCAGGGCGAGGCCGGGGCCGCCGGTCACGTTGTTGACCGGGGTGAAGGCGACGTAGCGCATCAGCCGGTCCATCAGCTCGTCGAAGTCCACGTTCGGGCTGAGGTGGCCGATCGGCGGGGCGGTGTGGGCGAGCACCGGGGAGAGGATCACGTCGTGCCGGCGGAAGATCCGCTCGTACACCCCCTCGGCCCGGCGCAGCCGCCGCAGTACGCCCGGGGTCTGCCGGAACTCCGCCCGGAACCGGCGGCGCAGCCCGGTGGTCAGGCCGTCCAGCCGGTCGGCCCGGAAGCTCGGGTCGATCAGCAGCCGGCCGGTGGCGGCGATCGCCCAGGCGATGTAGCCCCAGTAGGTGACGAAGTCGCGGGAGAACTCCTCGCCGAAGGGCAGGGAAGTCGGCTCGACGAGGTGGCCCATCGCCTCCAGGCGGGCGGCGGTCTCCTCGACCACCCGGCGGGTCGGGTCGTCGGTCTTGGCGATCGGCGAGTCCACCACCAGGCCGATCCGCAGCCGCTGGTCGCCCGGGCCCTCGACCAGGCCGAGCGGGGGCAGCTCGGGGTTGCGGCGGTGCCGTTCGGCGGCGGCGAAGAAGGCGGCGGTGTCGCGGACCGAGCGGGTCAGCACGCCGTCGGTGATCAGGTCGATCGGCAGTTTGGCGCCCTGCGCGTTGGCGACCAGCCGGCCCCGGGTGGGCTTGAGTCCGACCAGGCCGCAACAGGCCGCCGGGATGCGGATCGAGCCGCCGCCGTCGTTGGCGTGCGCGATCGGCACCACTCCGGAGGCCACCAGGGCCGCGGCGCCGCCCGAGGAGGCGCCGGCCGAGTGCGAGGGCTTCCACGGGTTGCGCACCGGCCGGGCCCCGGCGAACTCGGTGGAGGCGTTGAGGCCGAACTCGGGCAGCCGGGTCTTGCCGAGGACGGCGAGGCCGGTGGAGAGGAACTGGTCGGTGAACCGCGCGTTGCGGCGGGCCGGTCGGGCGCGGAAGGCCTCGCTGCCCATCGCGGTCGGCAGTCCGCGCAGGTCGACGTTGTCCTTGAGGTACGTCGGCACGCCCCACAGCGGCCCGCCGATGCCCTCCCGGCTGATCCGCGGCCGGTCGTACGAGGCGTGGGCGACCGGCAGCAGACCGCGGTCCACCCGCGCGGCGCGGGCGACGGCCGCGGCGACCAGCTCCCGGGGGTTGACCGCGCCGGCCCGTACCCGGGCGGCCAGCGCCACCGCGTCGTACGAGCCGAGGGCGTCGTCGGTGTACGCGTGGACCCGCTCGTCGGTCATCCGAACTCCCCACTCCCTGCCGGGATTCCACCCCGGCCATCGCGCCGGCCGGGCCGGGGCGGTCGTTCCGCCCGATGCTACCGACCGGTAGTCCCACAGGACCTCCGAGTGTAGGCACCCGTCGGCACCGCCGGACCACCCGTGCCGCCGCGAGGTTGACGACCCGTCCGATCATCGAGGGCGCACGGGCGTTCGGCATGCGCCCCCGCGTTCACTCCACCCGCCCGTCCACGATCGTTTCGCGGACGGCGGCTTGGAAAGACCCCCCGAGCACGAACCGTTCCGGTCCCACCCGCCCGACCCGAGGTGCCGCCCGTGCCGACCCGTTCCTTCCCGACCACCTCGTTCACCGCCGCCACCGCCCCCGGCGGCGTCCCGCTGCTCGGCCACGCCCCGGCCTTCCTGCGCCGCCCGCTCGCCTTCGTGGCCGGCCTGCCCGCGCACGGCGACCTCGTCCGGGTGCGGCTCGGCCCGCTCGACGCGTACGTCGTCTGCCACCCCGAACTGGTCCGCCGGCTGCTCACCGAGGACCGCGCGTACGACAAGGGCGGGATCCTCCTCGACAAAGCCCGCGAGGTCTTCGGCAACGGCCTCGCCACGTGCCCCGCCGCCGACCACCGGCGTCAACGCCGCCTGCTGCAGCCCGCGTTCCACCGCGACCGGATGCCCGGCTACGCCGCGATGATGGCCGAGGAGATCGCCGGCACCACCGCCCCCTGGCGCGACGGCGACACCATCGACGTGCCGGCCGCGATGTACCGCCTGACCACCGCCGTCACCGCCCGCTGCCTGTTCGCCGCGCACGAACGGGCCGGCTCGCTGCCGGTGCACGCGAGCATGGGCGTGATCGCCGGCGGGGTCGGACGGCGGGTCATGCTGCCGCTGCCCGGCGCCGACCGCCTCCCCACCCCGGGCAACCGCCGCTTCCGGCGCGCCCGGCAGGACCTGCGGGAGATCACCCAGCGGCTGATCGCCGACTACCGCGCGGCCGGCACCGACCGGCGGGACCTGCTCTCCGTGCTGCTCGGCGCCGCGGACGAGGACGGGCAGGGCCTGTCCGACACCGAGGTCCACGACCAGGTGGTCACCTTCCTGCTGGCCGGCATGGAGACCACCGCCGCCACCCTCTCCTGGGCCTGGACCCTGCTCGCGGCCAACCCCTCCGTCCGCGAGCGCCTGCACGCCGAACTCGACACCGTCCTCGACGGCCGTCCCGCCCGCCACCAGGACCTCCCCGCCCTCCCGCTGACCGCCCGGATCGTCAGCGAGACGCTGCGGCTCTACCCGCCGGTGTGGATCCTCAGCCGTACCGTCACCGCCGACACCCGGCTCGGCGGCCACCACCTCCCGGCCGGCGCCACCCTGCTCTACAGCCCGTACCTGCTGCACCGCCGGGCCGACGTCTTCACCTGCCCCGACCGCTTCGACCCCGACCGCTGGCTCACCACCGCCCGCCCCGCCCCCGGCACCTACGCCCCCTTCGGCCTCGGAGCCCGCCGCTGCATCGGCGACGCCTTCGGCACCACCGAGGCCGTCCTCGCCATCGCCACCATCGCCACCCGCTGGACCATCACCCCCACCCGGGGCCGCCCCGTCCGCCCCGCCCGCAGCGCCTCCCTCTCCCCGCGCCCCTTCACGGCGACGCTCTCCCGCCGCTAGGGCCGGGAACCGCACGCCGGGCACCGCACGCCGAGCACCACGCCCCCGCGTGCCGAGCACCGATCCGGCCGGGGACGGTACTGTCGCGGCGGGGGCCGGCGGGGTTGAGCCGGTCGGACTATCGGCTCGACTGGGACAGCATCAGGAACATGAACGCTCGATCACCGCGGGGGCTCCCGTCCCGGCTGCTCCGCGCGCTCCGGACGTACCCGCGCCGCTCACCGCTGACGCTCTGCTACGTCCTCCTGCTCGTCCTCGGGCACATCTGGGTCGAGAACACCTCCGCCGACCGCGCGGACGCCGTCCGCGCCTACATCAGCACCAACCTGGACAACCTGCACGACCATCCGGTCACCGCGCTGTTCGGCAGCGCGCTGCTCTTCGACGGCACGCTCACCGACATCGCCTCCACCGGCTTCGGCGGCACCCTGATCACCCTGGGCCTCGGCATCTGCTGCTGCCTCGCCTGGGCCGAGCGCCGCTACGGCAGGCTGCGCGCCACCGCCGTCCTCCTCGGCGGGCACATCGGCGCCACCCTGATCACCGCCGCCGTCATCCTGCTCGCCCTGCGGCACGGCTGGTACCCGGAGAGCGTGCGGCAGGACCTGGACTACGGCATCAGCTACGGCGCCCAGACCTCCCTCGCCTTCGCCACCCTCGCCGTGCCCCGGTGGGCCCGGCTGCCCTGGGCCGCCTTCGTGGTCGCCTGGCCGCTCTCCGGCGGCGTCGACTGGCCCGGCCCGCTGCCGGACTTCACCACCGTCGGCCACCTGCTGTCCGCGGGCCTCGGCTTCGGGCTGGCCGTCGCCACCGCGCGCCGTCGCCGGGCCGAGACCGGACCCGACGCCGGGGCCGAGGCGCCCGCCACGGCCGACGCCCGCCCCTGACCCATCGGGCACCGGCCCTCAGCGCGGCGGACGCAGGCCCTCAACGCGGCGGACGCAGGCCCTCAACGCGGCGGGCGCCGCCCGTCGGCGAGGTCCACCAGCAGCCGTTCGATCGTCTCCAGCCGCTGCCGCAGCTCCGCCACGTCGGCCCGGGTGGCGCTCTGCTCGTCCCGCTTGAGCGTGACCAGCAGCTGCCCGTCCGGCTCCAGCCGGGCCCGGGCGACCTCGGTCACCGAGTCGCCGTTCTGGACCCGGATCGCGTGCTCCAGCTCGGACGGCCGCAGGGTCAGGGCGTGCAGCGCGTCGGGCAGCAGTTCGCCGTCCCGGACGACGGTGGTGGGCGTGCCCTCCAGGATCCTGGCGGCCCTCGGGTCACGAGCCAGCCAGCGCGTGACGACGGCGTTCACCGCGACCAGGGTGACCGCCCCGATCGCCCCGCCGAGCAGGCTGTTGTCGGCGCCGATGACGGCGTTCTGCACCACGTTGGAGAGCAGGAACACCACCACCATGTCGAAGGTGTTCAGCTGCGCCAGCCCGCGCTTCCCGGCGATCCGGAACAGGACCAGGACCAGCGCGTAGACCGCCACCGTGCGCAGGATCTTCTCGACGATCGGCATCTGGACGACCACCAGGTCATGCCACATGGCCCCGCTCCTCCCACCGTGCCCACCGACTCTCGGCGGAACGGGGCCGACGCTACGCCCTACGAGCGGCGCTTGGGCTTGCCGCGCCGCGCCGCCGCCGCACCCCGGCCGCCCGCCGACGGCCTCGGCTTCTGCCCGCCCGCCTTCGGCGCTCCCGCCTTCGCGCCGCCGGCCTTCGCCCCGCCCACCTTCGCGCCGCCCGCCTTCTGCTGCGGCGGCGTGCGCCGGGCCGCCGCCGCCTTCTTCGGCTGCGCCTCGGCCGCCGCCTGCCCGGCCCCGCGCCCGCGCGAGCTGTTGACCGTCCGGCCCCGGACGATCCCGATGAACTCCTCCACCAGCTCGGTCGTCCGCTCCTGCGGCCAGGCCAGCGCCACCTGCGACTGCGGCGCCCCCTCCGCCACCGGCCGGTAGGTGAGGTCCCGGCGGTGGTGCAGCCGGGCCAGGGACTGCGGCACCAGGAGCACGCCGACGTTCGCCGCGACCAGCTCGATCGCGTCCGCCGTGGTGTCCGGGCGGGCGATCGCCGGGCGCCCGGGCAGGGTGTCGGCGGTGAGGCCGAGGGTGTCGTCGAGGGGGTGGAAGACCACCTCCTCGGCGAGGTCGTCGAGCGCGACCTCCTCGGCGGCGGCCAACCAGTGGTCCTTCGGGAAGACCACGACGGTGGCCTCGGTGTACAGCGGGATCGCGCTGAGCACGTCCTTGTCGACCGGCAGCCGGACCAGCCCGGCGTCCGCGCCGCCCTCGCGCAGGGTGCGCTCGCCGTCGCCGGAGGGGACGGCGAGGAGGTCGAGCGGGACGTCCGGGAGCCGCTCGCCCCAGACCCGCACCCATTTGCCGGGGGTCACGCCCGGGACGTACACGAGCCGGAAGGTGGGGTTCACCTGCATGTCTGTCACAGGGCAAGGCTACCGACCGTGACCGGAAGGGCCCGCGCACTCCCTTACCCTTGTCCCATGACATCGCTCAAGCAGAAGACCAGCCAGACCATGAAGCCGGCCACGGCGGCCAAGAAGCTGGGGATCTACCTCGCCGCGGCGCCGACCGACTTCCAGGAGGGCGTGGTCTCCCGCGAGGAGCTCAACGCGCTGCAGGCCGAGCCGCCGCAGTGGCTCCAGGACCTGCGCAAGAACGGCCCGCACCCGCGCCCGGTGGTCGCCGCCAAGCTCGGCGTCTCGATCTCCGGCCTGGCCCGCGGCGGCGTGACCGAGGCGCTCACCACCGAGCAGATCGAGGCGATCAAGGCCGAGAACCCGCTCTGGCTGCAGCACGAGCGCGCCAACCAGGTGGACGTCCGCAAGGAGGCCGTGCGGATCAAGGAGAAGCAGGAGAAGGAGGCCGCCGCCAAGGCCGCCAAGGAGGCGAACGCCACCCAGGCCCGCTGACCCCACCCGGCGGTCCCGTCCCGGGACTCCCTCGGCGGGGATCGTCAGAGGCCCTGCGCAACGACGGTGCCGGCGTCCGTTCCCACGGGCGTCGGCACCGTCGTGCGCGGGGTCGGACTTCCGGGAGCCGGCGGGACGGTACGGCTTCACCGACCGGGACGGCGGCCGCCCCGCGCCCGGCGCCGCCTGGTCGAGGTGACGGACGCGGGCAGACCGACCGCCCCGCGGGCCCACCGCCGACCGCCCCGGCCCGGGCGCCCCGCCTCCGGCGGCAGCGGTCGGAACTCCCCCCGCGTCCCGGCGTGTTGACCGCGCCGCCGATCACTCCGAATAATCGGCGGGATCGGGGCGCCCCGGGCATCCCGTGCCGCACCGACCGCACCGGACCAGGGGGATCCGTGATCGAGCAGCCGCACCACGCCGGACTCGCCGCACTCGCCGACGAGTACTTCGACGCCGAGAACACCCACCAGCCCTTCGACGCCACGCTCAGCGGCGTCGAGGGCTACGCCCACCTGCTGCCCGACCCCTCGCGGGCCGCGGACCGGCACCACCGCGAGGTGCTGGAGCGCCTCGGCTCCCGGCTGGCCGCGATCCCGCTGGACGGGCTGAACGGCGAGGACCGCACCACCCACCGGACCCTCGCCCGGCTGATCGACAACGGCATCGGCCGACTGACTCACGGGCTCGCCGACTTCAGCGTCTCGGCGACCATCGTCGCCCGGCACAACGAGGCCTTCACCTCGCTCACCATGGCCCCCGTCGACCACGAGGGCGCCGGCGCCTACCTGCAACGGCTCGCCGGCCTGCCCGGCTACTTCGACGCCGCCCTGCGCTCCGCCGTGGACACCGCCGCCGAGGGCCGCCACCCGCTGCGCAGCGGGGTCGACGCCGCCGTCGCCCAGCTGGACGCCCACCTCGCGACCGCCCCGGACGACGACGTCCTGCTGCGCCCGCTGCGCGGCCGACCGGAGTACGAGCGCGCCCGGTCGATCGTCCGCGACGCCGTCCGCCCGGCGGTGGCCCGTTACCGGGCCGGGCTGGCCGAGCGGTTGGCGCCGGACGCCCGGCCCGACGACCGGGCCGGCGTCTGCCACGTGCCGGGCGGCACCGAGGGCTACGCCGACGCCGTCGCCCGCTTCACCAGGCCCGGGCTCACCCCCGAGGAGGTCCACCGGATCGGCCTGGACGCGGTCGCGGCGCTGCGCGAGGAGTTCGCCGAGCTGGGCGGCAAGGTGCTCGGCACCACCGACCCGGCCGGAGTGCTGACCGCCCTGCGCGAGGACCGCTCGCTGCGCTTCGGCAGCGCGGCCGAGATCGTCGCCCTGGTGGACGGCGCCCTGGAGCGGGCCCGCCGCGCCTCGGCCGACTGGTTCCGGCCGTACCCGATCGCCGACTGCGTGACCAGGGAGATCGACCCGATCGAGGCGGAGACCGCGCCGCTCGCCTACTACCAGCCGCCGGGCCCGGGCGGCTGGCCCGGCACGCACTGGATCAACACCCTGCGCCCGGAGACCAGGTTCACCTACGAGTACGAGGCGATCGCCTTCCACGAGAGCGTGCCGGGCCACCACCTGCAGCTGGCCGTCGCGCAGACCCTGCACCACCTGCCGCTGTTCCGGCAGAAGCCGAGCGGCCAGCTGACCGCGCACGTCGAGGGCTGGGGCCTCTACACCGAGCGGCTCGCGGACGAGATGGGGCTGTACGGCTCCGACCTGTCCCGCTTCGGCATGCTCTCGCTGGACGCGCTGCGCGCGGTGCGCCTGGTGGTGGACACCGGCATGCACCACTACGGCTGGTCCCGGGAGCGGGCGATGGCCTTCATGCGGGACAACACCGCCACCACCGAGGCCAACGTCCGCAACGAGATCGACCGCTACCTGGCCTGGCCGGGTCAGGCCACCGCCTACCTGATCGGCCGTCGGGAGCTCGTACGGCACCGCGAGCGGGCACAGGCCGCGCTCGGGGCCCGGTTCGACGTCCGTGAGTTCCACCACCAGCTGATCGGGCACGGCAGCCTCCCGCTGGGGGTGCTGGACGAGCTGGTCTCGGACTGGATCGCGGGGCAGTAGCCCGCGCCGGCAGGGGCGTTGCGGGCGTGCCTCGGGCGCGCGGCGACCGGGCGCGGGGCCGGGTGTGTGCGGAAACGGTTCCGCGCGCCCGGCGAAGGCCTCCCGCGCCCGGACGCGCCGTCACCCGTCCGGCCCTGTCGACACGGTAGTGTCCGCTGGCGCGGCCGCCGACACCCGGGTGACCGCTGCTCACGCACACCCCGATGGAGGAACCCGTGCCGGCTCCCGCCCGCCGTGCCCTGGCCGTGGCCGCGGCCGTCCTGCTCGCCGCAGCCGCAGGCTGCTCGTCCGGCGGCGGCCACGCCGCCAAGGGCGGCGCCGGCCGCAGCTCCGCCCCGGCCGCGGCCGGCGGTGACGCCGCCCAGCCCGCGCCGGCCGCGATCGTCACCGGCCCCGGCCCGAAGAGCTCGTACGAGGTCCAGCCGCAGCCCGCGCCGGGCAGCTGCCACTACCGCTACACCGCGGACAAGCAGCCGCTGCCCGACCCCAACTGCACCCCGGGGGCGATCAGCCCGGCGGTCACCCAGGACAACCTCAAGGACACCATCTGCAAGCAGGGCGGCTACACCTCGACCATCCGCCCGCCGGCCGGCCTGACCGGCAAGGAGAAGGCCGAGAACGCCAAGTCCTACGGCTACACCGGCCCGATGGGCGACGCCGAGTACGACCACCTGATCAGCCTCCAGCTCGGCGGCGACCCCAACGACGCGCGCAACCTCTGGATCCAGCCGCCCTCCCCGGGCCACGTCCCGGGCAAGGGGCCGAACAACCCCAAGGACTCGATCGAGACCCACCTGCACACCGCGATCTGCAAGGGCCAGATCACCCTCGCCGCAGCCCAGCAGGCGATCGCCACCGACTGGACGACGGCCGAGGTCAAGCTCGGCATCAGGTCCGGCGGTACGCCGACCACCGAGCCCGACGCCGACGGGGACTGATCCGACGCGGGCTGACGGATCGTTCCGGCAGGCGGCGCGGCGCGGTGCGGCGGGGGGAACGGCTGGCGCGCCGCTCGCCGCCTGTCGCCTACCGCTCGCCGCTTGCCGCTTGCCGCTCGCCGCTCGCCGCTCGCCGCTCGCCGCGGGGACCTCAGCGCCGCCCGAGCGACTCCACCAGCTCGGCGATGGCGTCGAACGGCCGGTGCTCCGCCAGCTCCGCGGCCAGTGCGCGGGCCCGGGTGCGGAACCGGTCCTCGGCGAGCACCCGGTCGACGGCGGCGCCGACCTCGTCCGGCGCCGGACGGCCCGTCCGCAGGTCCAGCCCCACCCCCGACCACTGCACCCGGGCCGCCACCTCCGGCTTGTCCTCGCTCGCCCCGGCCACCACCAGCGGCACCCCGTACCGCAGCGCCGTCTGCACCCCGCCGTAGCCGCCGTTGCTGACCAGGACGGCGGTGTGCGGCAGCAGCCGCTCGAACGGGACGTAGCCGGCGGCGCGCACGTTCCCGGGCAGGGTGCCGCCGAGCAGCCCGGCCAGTGCCCCCGGCCCGTCCGGGCGGCCGGTGGCGGCCACCACCAGCACGTCCCGCTCCGCCAGGGCGGTGACGGTCGGGGCGATCAGCTCCCCCAGGTCGCCGTTGGCCAGCGTCCCCTGGGTCACCACCACGACCGGCCGCGCGCCGGCCACCTCGTCCCACCAGGCCGGCAGCGGCTGCTCGCTGCCGACCAGGCCCGGCAGTGCGCCGATCAGCCGGTAGCCGGCCGGCGCGTCACTGCGCGGGTACTCGAAGCCCGGCACGGTCAGCTGCAGGAAGTGGTCCGGCACCGTCACCATGGCCAGTCCGCGCGGCCCCTCCGGCAGCCGGACGCCCAGCTCCGCGTACACCTTCTCGGCGTACTGCCGCAGCGGCTCGCCGCGCCGGTCCGCCTCCTCCTGCAGCGCCCGGTTGCGGGCCCGGCCCTCCTCCCCCGGCAGCGGTGGCAGTCCGGACCCGAACGGTGCGGTGTCCACGCTCGGCAGCATCGACGGGGTGACCCCGATGCCGATCAGCGCCGGGCGCTCCGCGCGCGGCCGGCTCAGCGCCAGCGGCAGCGCGCCCTGCAGGAAGGCGTCGGCGAGCACCGCGTCCGCCGGGAAGTCCGCCAGCAGTGCGAGCAGCGCCCGGTACTGCAGCGGGATCGGGTCGACGAAGACGTGCCGCGCGTCGAAGGCGAGCCGCTCCGGACCGGGCGGCAGGCTCGACCGCCCCGGGAAGCTCGCGTCGAGGTCGCGGTCGTCGAAGTCCGCTCCGGCGGGCAGCGCGACGAAGCCCACGCCCGCCCGCTCCGCCGCCGCGGCGAAGCGCGAGCCGCCGAGGAACACCACCTCGTGCCCGCGGGCGGCGAGATCGGCGGAGACGGCCAGCAGCGGGCTGGTGTGGCCGTGGGCGGGCAGGGCGGTGGTGATGATCCTGGTCAGCGGAGGCTCCCTGGTCGGACGCGGTTCGTGGTCGGAGCTCACGGTAGGCACGGCTGGTTGACAATCGATGAACGCGGCCGCCGGGGAGCGCCGCCGGCCGCGCCGGAGCACGCGCCCGCCGATCGGCGCGTCAGCGGCCCGGGGCCACACCGCCGTTGACGCCGAGGACCCGCCCGGTGACGCGCCCGCAGGCCGGGGAGCCGGGTGCGCCGCCGCCTCGGCCACGTCGGCGGTCGCGCCCGGCCGGGCCGACCAGGCCGTCGGCCTGATCGCCGTGGTCCTGTCCGGGGCCCCGCCGGGCGCGGCCGTCGCCGGGCCGTGGTCCACCCCGCAAGGCCCACCGCCACTGCGCGGGGCTCGGCGCGCTCCGCGGGCGCCCGGCGCCGCCGAGGCTCCTGGCCGCCTGGTTCACGATCACCCCACCGACCGTCACCCTCCCCTGGCAGGACCCGCCGGGGCCGGGACCGACCACGGTCGGTACCTTGTCCGGCGTGACCGATCAGACCGCGGCCGTGCCGCCGACCGTGTACCGCTCCTCCCCGCTCCGGATGGTCCTCGTCCTGCTCGGCTCGCTGGCCTTCGTGGCGATGGGCGCGTCCCTCCTGACGGGGGACGAATCGCTGAAGAACCGGCTCGCCGGCGGACTCGGCGTGCTGTTCTTCGGACTCTGCGCCGTGGTGTGCGCCAACCGGCTCGTCCGGGGCCGACCCGAGCTGGTTCTGGACGCGGCCGGGCTGGACCACGTCCAGCTCGGTCGGATCCCCTGGCACGAGATCGCCGCGGTCCGGATCCGGGTGATCACCGTCAGGGGCGCCACCCAGCGCATGATCGAGCTGGTGCTCACCGACCCCGCCCGCTACCTGGCCCGGGCCCCGCGGGTCGTCCGGGCGACCGCCGCCGCGAACCGCGGCATGGGCTGCGGCCCGGCGAACATCGCCACGACCACCCTGCCCGTCGGCCCCGAGGCGGTCATCGCCGCCATGCGGCACCACCACCCGGCCCTGGTCGTCGCGGCCTGAGGCGCCGGTCGCCGGTGCCTCCCGTCAGGGCGTCAGGGCGTCACGGCGTCACGGCGTCAGGGCGTCAGGGCGTCACGGCGTCACGGCATCAGGTCCAGGGCGGTCAGCCGGTCGGCCAGGTCGAGGAGGTCGGGCGCCCGCCACACCCGGTCGCCGAAGCCCGGCAGCGTCAGGTGCAGCGGCCCGGTCCAGCGTGCGGGCACCGCCGCCGCGCCGTACCACGCCCCGGCCAGGCCACCGGTGACGGCGGCGACGGTGTCGGTGTCACCGCCGAGGTCGATCGCGGCCCGCAGCGCGGCCTCGAACCCGTCGGTGCCGCGCAGCGCCCAGACCGCCGAGCCCAGGCAGGGCCAGACCGCGCCGTTGGCCTCGGTGGCCCGGTCGGGGTGCCAGTCGGGGGCGAGGACGGTGGCGTAACGCTCGCGGTGGTCGGGGTCGACATGGGCCAGGGCCTCGGGGATGCCGTCGAGCGGGTCGGTGCCGTCCAGGGCGAGGCGGACCAGCTCGTGGAAGATCGCCGTGCCCTCCCAGGCCGCCCGGTCCCCGTGGGTGAGGGCGGCGATCCGGCGTCCGGCGTCCATGGTGGCCCGCCGTCCGGCGCGGGCGAAGGCCACGGCGGAGGTCGAGGCGCGCATCAGGGCGCCGTTGCCGGCGGCGCGCAGGGTGGTGTTGAAGTGGACGGGGGCGGCGAGGTCCCAGGGGAGGTCGCCGGTGAGGACGGCCTCGGTCTGGATGCCGATGTCCTTGGGGTCCGCGGCGGCCCAGCGGCGGAACCGGTCGAAGAGGTCCGGGAGGTCCAACCCTCCGCGCTCGATCAGGGCTTGGGCGACCAGGACGGCCATCTGGGTGTCGTCGGTGGCCTCGCCGCGCTCCCGGCCGCCGCCGGCGACCAGCTCGCCCGGGGTGCCGGCGGGGAACCGGGCGGAGAAGGCGCCGGGCGGTCCGAACTCGTACGGGGCACCGAGGGCGTCGCCCACCGCGGCACCCAGGACGGCCCCGGCGGCGCGATCGCGCCGGGCCGGGTCCGTGCTCGCGCCCGTTCCCGCGTACCCGCCCGCGCCCGGGGCCGGGGTCATCGGGCGGGACCGGGCACGGCCGGGAGGGCCCGCTTGTGCGCGGTGCGGCGGTAGTGGCCGAGGACGGTCGCGACGACCTGCTCGTCGACGGGCCGGCCCTCCAGGAAGTCGTCCAGCGCGTCGTAGCTGACGCCGAGGGCCTCCTCGTCCGGGCGGCCGGGGGCGAGGTCCTCCAGGTCGGCGGTCGGGGTCTTCTTGACCAGCTCGGCCGGTGCGCCCAAGGCCTCGGCGAGCGAACGGACCTGACGCTTCGTCAGTCCGGAGAGCGGCATCACGTCGGCCGCGCCGTCGCCGTACTTGGTGAAGAAGCCGACGGCCGCCTCCGCCGCGTGGTCGGTGCCGACGACCAGGCCGCCCTCGGCGCCCGCCGCCGCGTACTGGACCACCATCCGCTGGCGCGCCTTGACGTTGCCCCGGACGAAGTCCTCGTGGGCGTGGTCGGTGAACGTCAGCCCGGCGGCGAGCAGGGCGTCCAGGGCCGCGTCGGTCGCCGGCTTGACGTCCACGGTCAGCAGCCGGTCCGGCTCGATGAAGGCGATCGCCCGCTGGGCGTCGTCCTCGTCCGCCTGCACCCCGTACGGCAGCCGCATCGCGCAGAAGGCCGCCTGGTACCCCTCGGCGCGCAGCCGCTCGACGGCGAGTTGGCACAGCCGTCCGGTGGTGGTGGAGTCGACGCCACCGCTGATCCCGAGCACCAGGGTGCGGCCGCCCGCGGTCCGGAGCTGCTCCGCGAGGAACGCGACGCGGCGTTCGGCCTCCCGGAGCGGGTCGGCGACGGGGGCGACACCGAGGGCGTGGGCGATCTCCCGCTGGAGATCGGCTGTCAGGGGCTCGGGCATTCCGACTCCTCGGGGCAGGTGACGCGGCGGGTGCCCGTCGTCGACGTCAGCGGGGAGTGCGCCGCGGTGGTGGCGGTGGTGAACAGACGGCTGTTCCCCGGGCCGCCGAAGGTGAGGTCGGAGACGGGCTCGGGGACGAGGATACGGCCGACGATCGTACCGCCGTCTCCCTAGTCCCCGCGCGGCTTGGTCAGCGACACCGGGCCGTCCGGCACCTGCGGGTGCTCCGAGGTCCTCGGGTGCGTCAGGATGTCGAGGACCACGGCGCCGTCCACGGTCTCCTGGGCGACCAGCAGGCCCGCCAACTCGTCCAGGTGGTGCCGGTGTTCGGTCAGCAGGCCGACCGCCCGGCGCTCCGCCCGCCGCAGCAGCGCGGCGACCGCCTCGTCCACGGCGCGCTGCGTTTGCTCGGAGTACGGGCGGCGCAGCAGGTCCTCGGGGCTGTCGCCGAGGTAGTGCGGGCTGCCGCTGGAGTAGCCGACCGGGCCGAGTTCGGGCGAGAGGCCGAACTCGCGGACCATCCGGGTGGCGACCGTGGTGGCGTTGGCCAGGTCGTTGGCGGCGCCCGTCGAGCCTTCCCCGAAGACCACCAGCTCGGCCGCCCGGCCGCCGAGCTGGACGGTGAGCAGGTCGGTGAGGTAGCCCTCGCTGTACAGGTGCCGCTCGGCCTCGGGCAGTTGCTCGGTGGCGCCGAGGGCGACACCGGCCGGGAGGATGGTCACCTTGGCGACCGGGTCGGCGTGCTCGCACAGCGCGGCCATCAGCGCGTGCCCGGACTCGTGCACGGCGACGGCGTGCCGCTCGTCGGGCAGCAGCGCGTTGGAGGACTCCCGGCGGCCGAGCAGCACCCGGTCGCGAGCGGCGTCGAGGTCGGCGGCGGTCAGGGTGGCCCGGTCGGCGCGGACGGCGTAGATGGCGGCCTCGTTGACCAGGTTGGCGAGGTCGGCGCCGGAGAAGCCGGGGGTGCCGCGGGCGATCCGGTCCAGGTCGGCGTCCGGGGCGAGGGTCTTGCCCCGGGTGTGCACGGCCAGGATGGCGGCCCGCTCGGCCTGGTTGGGCAGCGGCACGGTGACCTGGCGGTCGAAGCGGCCGGGGCGCAGCAGCGCCGGGTCGAGGGCGTCGGGCCGGTTGGTGGCGGCGATGACGACGATGCCGGTGCTCTGGTCGAAGCCGTCCATCTCGGCGAGCAGCTGGTTCAGGGTCTGCTCGCGCTCGTCGTTGCCGCCGATCCGGGTGCCGCCCGCGCGGCGGCCGCCGACGGCGTCGATCTCGTCGATGAAGATGATCGACGGTGCGCGCTTGCGGGCCTCCTCGAAGAGGTCCCGGACCCGGGAGGCGCCGACGCCGACGAACATCTCCACGAAGCCGGAGCCGGTCACGGACAGGAACGGCACCTCGGCCTCGCCCGCGACGGCCCGGGCCAGCAGGGTCTTGCCGGTGCCCGGCGGCCCCACCATGATCACCCCGCGCGGCCCCTTGGCGCCGGCGGCGGCGTACCGCTCGGGGCTGCGCAGGAAGTCGACCACCTCGCTGACCTCCTGCTTCACCCCCTCGTACCCGGCGACGTCGGCGAACCCGGTGGCGGGCCGCTCGGCCTCGATGATCTTCGCCCGGGAGCGGCCGATGGCGCTCAGGCCGCCACCCAGCGAGCGGGCGGCCATCCGGCCCGACCAGAGGAACAGCCCGCCGAAGATCAGCAGCGGCAGGAACAGCAGCAGTGTGGACCAGAGCGAGCTGCCCCCGGAGCGGCTGCCGGTGACGGTCACGTGGTGGTCGCTGAGCGAACGGCTGAGCTGGGAGGTGTCCAGGGCGGTGGGGATCTGGGTGGTGAAGTGGGTGCCGTCCTTGAGCGTGCCGCTGACCCCGCCGGTGTCGCTGACGTCCACCGTCTGCACCTGGCCGGTGTCGACCCGGTTCACGAAGTCGGTGTAGCCGTAGCGGGTGCCGGGCTTGGCCGCGTGGGAGAAGAGCACCAGCAGGAGCAGCGTCACCAGGACGGCGACGGGCAGCAGCCAGCGGCGCCAGGACGGTGGCGGGGGCTGGGCCGGGCCGCCGGGACCACCCGGACCGCCGGGGCCCTGGCGCTGCTGCCGGCCGGGGGCCTGGGGCGGGCGCCGGCCCGGGCCGAGGTTCCAGCCGGGGCCGGGCTCCGGCCCCCGGCCCGGGTTCGGCCCCGGGTTCGGCCCCGGGTTCGGATGGGAGCCCTGGTTCGGCCCGGAGCCCGGCTTCGACCCGGTGTCGGGCTCCGGGCCCGGACCGGGTGGCGTCGCGCCGTGGCGGGCAGCGTGCAGCCGTGTCCGTACGATCATCCGCGCTCACCGCCTCTCGAGGCACCGGGCCTCCGTCTCCATGGTCGGACGCTCCGCGTCCGGACGGGAGCCCGAAGGCCGACGGGCCTGCCGGAGCCGGGGCTCGGGAGAGGCCGGGGCGGGGCTCGGGAGAGGCGGGGGCGGCGCGCGGGTGAGCGGGGCCGTGGCCCGGGGGAGCCGGCGGCGGCGCGGGTGAGCGGGGGCCGGAGCTCAGGAGAAGTCGAGCGAGCCCGTCCGGGTCCGCTTGAGTTCGAAGAACTTCGGGTACCCGGCCAGCAGCCGCACGCCCTCGAAGACCCGTACGGCGTCCTCGCCGCGCGGGATCGCGCTCAGCACCGGGCCGAAGAAGGCCACGCCGTCCACGTGGATGGTCGGCGTGCCGACCTCCTCGCCGACCGGGTCCATGCCCTCGTGGTGGCTCTTGCGCAGCGCGATGTCGTACGCGGTGCTGTTCGCCGCCTCCGCCAGTTCCTCGGGCAGACCGGCCGCGACCAGGGCCTCCCGGATGACGGCGTCGTCGGCCGGCCGGTCCTGGTCGTGGAAGCGGGTGCCGAGCTCGGTGTACAGGTCGCGCAGGACGTGCTGGCCGTACTTCTCGGCGGCCGCGATGCAGACCCGGACCGGGCCCCAGCCGGTGGTCATCAGGCGCTGGTAGCGCTCGGGCAGGTCGGTGCGGCCCTCGTTGAGGACGGACAGGCTCATCACCCGGAAGGTCAGGTCGAGTTCGCGGTGGCGCTCGACCTCCAGGATCCACCGGGAGGTGATCCAGGCGAACGGGCAGACGGGGTCGAAGTAGAAGTCGACCTTGGTGGGCTTCGTCGTGTGGTCGGTCTCGGTGTTCGTCACGACGACGAGCCTAGCGGCCAAGTGGCCCATTCCACAGGGCCAATTCGGACCACTTTCGCTGGTCCACTTGAGAGGGCCTGCGGGCTCGTCCGCCCGTTCTCAGCTGCAGGTCGTCCCGTCCGCCGGCACCGTCCCGTCCAGCAGGTAGGCGTCCACGGTCCGCTTCAAGCAGGGGTTTCCGGTGTTGTACCCGCCGTGCCCCTCGCCCTGCAGGGTGACGGTGACGCCGACGCCCGCGCCGAGCTGCTGCGCCATCGTACGGGCGCCCTCCACCGGGGTGGCCGGGTCCCCGGTGGTGCCGACCACCAGGATCGGGGCCGCGCCCGCCGCGGCGACCTCCGGGTGGTCGCCCTTGCCCGGGACGGGCCAACCGGTGCAGCCGGTGAGGCCCCAGGCGGTGAACGCGCCGAACACCGGTGAGGCCGCCTGGAACTGCGGCAGCTGCTGCTGGACGTCCTGGTCGGAGTAGCGCTGCCGCGCGTCCACGCAACTGATCGCCCGGTTCGCGGCGTTCAGGTTGCTGTAGTGCCCCTGCGCGTCGCGCCCGTTCAGCGCGTCGGCGAGCTGGAGCAGCGTGGTGCCGGTGCCCTGCTCCATCGCCTCGGTGAGCCCGGCCGCCAGCACCGGCCAGGTCTCCTGGCTGTACAGGGCGCCCGCGATGCCGGTGACGCCCAGCGTCTCGGTGAGCTGCCGCCCGTCCTTGGCCGGCAGCGGCGACTGCTCCAGCCGCTGCAGCAGCGCGGCGACCTTCGCGGTGCCCTCGCCGCCGCCGGCCCCGGTCGGACAGGAGGTGCCGGCTTGGGCGGCGCAGGCCTTCATGAAGTCCTCGAGGGCGAGTTGGAAGCCCTGGGCCTGACCGAGCGCGGACTGCTGCGGGTCCTTCGTCGGGTCCACCACCGAGTCCAGCACCAGCCGGCCGACCTGCTGCGGGAACAGGTGCGCGTAGACGCCGCCGAGCTGGGTGCCGTAGCTGATGCCGAAGTAGGAGAGCTTCGGGTCGCCCAGCACCTGCCGCATCAGGTCCATGTCCCGGGCCGCGCTCTCGGTGTCCACGTACGGCAGCACGGGAGCGGAGTTGTGCTCGCAGGCGGCGACGAACCGGGCGTTGCTGTCGTCCAGGGCCTTCACCCCGGCCGCGTCGTCCGGGGTTCCGTCGACGGCCGCACTGGCGTCCATGGCCCGGTCGTCCAAGCAGGTCACCCCGGCACTCGCGCCGACCCCACGCGGATCGAAGCTCACCAGGTCGTAGCGGGTGTTGAGGGAGGCGTAGCTCGGCGCGAGGGCGGGCAGGGTGGCCACCCCCGAGGCGCCGGGGCCGCCGAAGTTGAAGAGCAGCGAGCCGATCCGGTGCTGCTCGTCCTTGGCCCGGCTGCGGATCAGCGCGAGGTCGATCGTCGGCCCGTCCGGCTTGGCGTGGTCCAGCGGCGCCTTGAGGGTGGCGCACTGCCAGTCGGCGGCGGGCGCGGTGCCACCGCCCTGGGCGGCGCTGGGGGCGGTGCAGGCGTGCCAGTCGAGCTGCTGGGCGGCCAAGCCGGTGGCACTCGCGGAGCCCCCGGTGACCGGGGAGGTGGGCGCGGGCTCGGCGGCGGACGAACCGTCGCCCTGGCAGCCGCTGGTGGCGGTCAGCAGCAGTGCGGCCAGACCGAGCGCTCCGGCGCCGCGGACGACGGTGTGCATGGGGCGGGTCCACCTCTCGGGTCGGCCGGTCGCCCCGGCGCGCGGCGGGACGGCGTACGCCCGACGCGCGGCCCGGTCGACGCATCACCGACCCTAGGCGCCAGCCGGTCGGCCTGCCTGCCCGGAACCTCCGGACGGGGGCGCGCGCCGCCCAGCCTGCCACCGGCCACCCGGGTGAGGGGGCAGCCGGCCCGCCCGGTGGCGCTCTCACCGAACTCCTCACCGCCTGGTGCCCCGTGGCGTCCGGGCGGGGCGCCGGACGAACCGTCCTGACGCCCTCCGTAGGGCTCTGGGCTCCTGGGCTCGTGCGACCGGCCTCGCCCTCACGGCGTGGGGGTGTTCACGCGGGGCGCCGCGCTGGGCGGGGCGAGGCAGGCGCGGGGCCGTTCGGCCGACCGCTGGGACGGGTTGCCCGGGGGCGGCGAGCGCGCGGCGGGGAAGGCGGGTGCCCGGGCGGCCGAACGGCACGGCGATGGCCGGGGCGATGGCCAGGGCGATCGGTCAGGGCGATCGGCCAGGGCGATCGGCCGGGTGGGGGCGCGCCGCGGGTCGTGCCGCAGCCCCCGGCCGGGCCGGTGGGGCCGCGTCGCCGGTGTCCGGGGGCGACGTCGGGGACGGCCTGTTCGGAACGCCCGGTTCCCGCCGGGCGAGTCCGGTTGGGCGGGCAGGGAGCGAACCCTGCCGATCGGCAGGGTCCCACCGGGAGTCCCGGTCCGGGAACCTCCCGATCGGCACATGTGCGAGCAGCGGCAGAGCGCAAGGATGACGGTCGTCGGGCCCCGCCGGGGGCCCGGGAGGGGATCCCGACCATGACCGTTCCGTCTGAACCGTTCGCGCCGGCCGGCCTGTCTGCTTTTTCCGGCCTGTTCGCGCTGGCCAGCCTGTTCGCGTTGTCCGGCCTGTTCACGCTGGCCGCCGCTCTTGCCCTGCTGCTGTCCGCCGGTCCCGGCCTGGCTCCGTCCGTCATCGCCTCGCCGGTCGCCGGCGCCCGCGGTTCACCGGGGCGCCATCCCCGGGGTGCCGCGGACGGCGTAGGCCGGCAGGCGCAGGCCGTCGAGGGCGGCTCGGGGCAGGCTCAGGCCGAAGCGCCGTTCGACGGCGCCGAGGGTGCGGCGGTGGGCGGCCGCGCTTCCGTCACCCTCGGGTGGCCGGGGGGTGACGCCGTCCGGCTCCAGGACGCCGGCGGTGATCAGGTCCGGGACGAGGAGGTCCGGTTCCTGGCCCCAGCGCCAGCGCTCCTCGCCGAGGCCGAAGCCGCACAGCACGGCACCGTCGTGGGCGTAGTCGATCAGGGCCGGCGGCTGCTCGGGCATCGGGCGGAAGTGGACGACCTCGACGCCGTCGCGCGCTATCTCGGTCAGCAACTCACCACCCGTGGAGTCGCCGTACTCGATCGCGAACGACCAGCCGCCGCACTCGCCGACGCGGATCACGCCGTCGCCGTCGTCGCTGGGGCGGTAGACCTCGATGTCCAGGTCCCGGAGCTCGGTGGCGCTGATCGGCTCCGTCCCGGCGGTCGGGTCGGCGCCCATCCGGCGGGCGAGTTCCTCGGGCGGGATCCCCCGGGCGAACACCACTCCGCCGACCTCGCCGTCCGTGTCGGGCCCGCCCGTTCCCGACAGCCCGGTGCCGGGTCGGCCGACCTCCGCGAGCCACTGGATGCCGTCGCCGGTCCGCACGGTCTCCTCGTGCACACCGTTGGTCATGCCGCCCTCCCCTCGCGCCGGCCCGCGGTGGCCGGGCGCGCCGGTGGGCACCCTAACCGACGCCACCGACGCCCGGAGCCCGACGCCCGGAGCCCGACTGCCCGGTCCCCGAAGCCGCTGCCGGAGCACGGCCCGTCCGGGCCGGCACGCATCGCCGTCCGATCGAAGGGAGGAGGATCCGGGAGTCCCCCTCACCCCACGTGCTCAGCTACGCACCTCGGTTCGGGACGCGGCGGCGCGATGCGCCCCACCCCCACCCCGAGTCCGAGCCCGGCCGCCCCCTCGGCGTCCGCCCGACTCAGGACGGCCCGTGCGGCCCACGGCCGGCCGCGGTGTCGAGCAGCAGCTTCGCGGCCACCGTCGCCCCGTCGGTGCGGATGGTCGCGGCCACGGCCCGTGCCCGTGTCCGCGTCTCGGGGGCCAGGGCCGTGGCCAGCGCGGCGGACAGGGAGTCGACGGTGGGCGTGGGGTCGAGGTGGGCCGCGCCGATGCCCAACTCGGCGACGCGGCGGGCCCAGTACGGCTGGTCCGCGATCAGCGGGACGACCACCTGGGGCGCACCGGCCCTGGTCGTCGTGGTGGTGGTGCCGGCTCCGCCGTGGTGGACGACGGCGGCCACCCGGCGGAACAGCGCCTGCTGGTTGACCTCGCCGATGACCAGGCAGTCGTCGCGGTCGTCGACCGGGGTCAGACCGGCCCAGCCGCGGGCGAGGACCACCCGGCGGCCGTGGGCCCGCGCCGCCTCGGTCGCGACCCTGGCGATGCCGTCCGGGGCGTGCGAGGCCATGCTGCCGAAACCCACGTACACGGGAGGCTCACCGGCGTCCAGGAAGGCCTCCAGGTCGGCCGGCAGCGGGCGGTCGTCGGGCAGGATCCACGCCCCGGTCTGCACCAGGTCGAGCTCGGTCATGCCCTCGGACGGGCAGAGGGTCGGGTCCGCCGCCAGCCACGGCCGGCGGGTGAGCACGTGGTCGCGGACGTTGTCCACCGGCGGCAGGCCGAGCTCCGCCCGGTGGCGGTTGAGCGCCTCGCCGTACAGCCCGTTCACCCGCTCGGCGTCCTGCTTCCACAGCACCCGGGGGTCGGTCTCCTCCTGCGGGGACGGCGTGCCCGGCCGCGCGCCGGGCCGGAAGTGCCGCGAGGGCAGCCCGAAGACGTGGAAGCAGGCGAGCACGTACGGGATGCCGAGGTACTCGGCGACGTCCGGCGCTCCGGCCGGCATCAGGCCGGTCGCCAGCAGGGCGTCGCAGCCCTCGGCGGCCGCGGTGAGCGTCTCGAACCGCGCGGCGACCAGTTCGGGGGCCAGCCGGAAGGCGTCCTGCGCCGTCGGCCGCTTCGGGCCGGCGACGATCGAGCGCACCGTCGGACCGAGCGGCACCAGCGGCACCCCGGTCCTCGCCAGCAGGTCCACGAAGTCCTGGTCGGGCGGCGCGCACACGCGCGCCTCCACGCCGAGGTCCCGCAGGGCCGCCGCCAGCGCCGCCACCGGTTCGACGTCTCCGCGCGATCCCCAGCTCGTCAACAACACACGCATGTCACGACTCCCGTTTCCGCAGGTCAAGGCGTTGAGACCGTCGATTCTGCGGCAGGACGGGGGCCTTGCCGCAAGCCCCCCGGTGCGGTATAGCTTGGTAGTGGCAGGGAAAGCGATCTCCCTGCCTTTTCCATGCCCGGCGGTCGGGCCGGCCCGAGGCGCAGCCCTGGACGGGGTGCGGAGCCGCCCGACTCCGCGCCGCGTCCGTGCCCGTACCCTTGCCCGTGCCCTAGCCGACCGCGGAGGCACGGTGCTCCGCGCCCCGGCCTGATCCGCTCCCAGCCCGCTCCGCTTGGCAGCCCCCGGACTGCTCGCCGAACTCTCGGCCTGCGTGGCGCCGGGATACGGCAACACAGTTGTCGTTCGTCCGGGTTGACCACCTGTTAGCGTGCGCGGATGGAAGATCTGGGGCCCATAGCCTGGCCACCCGAGCCGATCAGGACCGAGCGACTCGTGCTCCGCGAGCCCGAGACCCGGGACCGTGCGGCGTTCGTCGATTTGCTCGCCTCGCCGGAGGTGCACACCTATCTCGGCGGTCCCCGGCCGCGTGACCGGCTTGAGCGCGAGCTGTCCGGGGTGCCCGAGCGGTGGCCCGGGAGCTTCGTCGTCGAGCTCGACGGGTCGATGATCGGGCAGATCCTGCTGAGGAGGGCAACCGGGCAGCGCCGCCCGGCTGCCGCGGGGAAAATCGACCTCGGTTACCTGTTCCTGCCGCGGGCGTGGGGATTCGGGTACGCCGCCGAGGCGTGCGCGGCGGCGCTCGGCTGGCTCGCCGGTGCGTTTCCCGGCGAGCCGGTGGTGCTCACCACCCAGAGCGCCAACCTCGGCTCGATGCGTCTCGCGGCGACGCTGGGGTTCGCCGAGGTGGAGCGGTTCGAGGCCTGGGGCGCCGAGCAGTGGCTCGGCGAGTGGGGCCCGGCCACAGCGTCCGGTTGAGTCCGCGACGGATCCTGCGGAGGGAGCCCGCCCGTCCACGGCGTCGGGCCTGCCCCCCTGGCGCGCTCGGGGCCGATCAGCTCGCGAGCGGTCCGCCCCCGGGCGATCACCCCGCCCAGCGCGGAGCCTCCCGCCCGCTGGCCGGATGGAGGTGCGCGTCCGCCGGAGTGGGCATCGTGATCCGGCCCGCACGCTCGACGACCGCACGCTCGACGACCGCGCGGATCACCCCGTCCGACACCCGTCGGGCTTTGCCCAGCAGGCAAAACGTCCCAGCTTTTTTCAACAATCTGTTTATCATCTCCAGGTCCCCGTCCCTCCAGCCGGAGCACGCACGCATGCCCACGCCGCCGCCCGCCGCCACGCCCAGACCGCACCCACTGCACGTGCTGCGGGCCACCGTCTTCGCCATCGGTGCCCTGCTCCTGCTGGTCGCGGTCGGGGTGCTGCTCCACCAACCGCTGCTGATCCCGCCGTTGGCGGCCAGCGCGGCCCTGGTGCACGGCGCGCCCGGGCTGCCGATCTCCCAGCCGCGGAACCTGGTCGGAGGTCAGCTGATGTCCGCCCTGATCGGCTTCGCCACCCTCGCCGTCACCGGCAGCACCGGCTGGGGTGCGGCCGTCGCCGCCGGGCTCTCGCTCGGTGCGATGATGCTCACCCACCTCTCGCACTCCCCGGCCGCAGCCACCGCCGTCATCGTCGTCCTGCAGGCGCCGCACCCCGTGCCGTTCCTCCCCCTGCTGCTGCTCGCCACGGGGCTCCTGGTCCTCATCGGCCTGCTGCCCGGCCGGATCGGCAGGCATCCGGTCCGCTACCCCCTGTCCTGGTGATCGCCGACAGCCGACCCCGGCCCCGAGCCCGACCCCGGCCTCCGGATCCCCGGCCCCCGAACCCCCGCCCCGTCAGGACCCCGGGCACGGTCAGGACCCCAGAGAGTGAGCACCGCCAGCACCCGGCGGTGGTCGTCCGGCGCCTGCGGCAGGTCGAGCTTGGTGAAGATGCTCGCGATCCGCTTGGACACCGCGGCCTCGGTGACCACCAGCCGACGGGCAATCGCGGCGTTGAAGCGGCCCTCGGCGATCAGTCCCAGGACCTCGCGCTCCTCGGGGCTCGGCCGCTGGAGCGGGTTGTGACGGCGGGTCAGCAGCTGGCGGACCGCTTCCGGGTCGACCACCGTGCCGCCCTCGACCACGGCGGCGAGCGCGGAGACGAACTCCTGCACCTCGCCGATCCGGTCCTTGAGCAGGTACCCGGTGCCCGCGCCCTGGCCGCTGGAGGCGATCAGCTCCGCGGTGTAGCCCTGCGAGACGTACTGGCTGAGCACCAGGACGGGCAGCCGCGGGTCCTCGGCGCGCAGCCGCCGGGCCGGTCGGGGGGTGGCCCCATCCGCCGGCTCCGGCGGTTCGGGGCTTACTCCCCCTGCTCCGCGAGCGACTTGACGCCTTCGAGGGTGGCCGTCATGCCCTTGCGCAGCTCGCCCAGCCGGAAGTCGACGATCTTCTCCTCGATCTCCGGCTTGGCGTCGATGTAGGCGCTGACGCCGCTGCGGCCCGGGCCGATCTCCACCGACTGGCGCAGCCGGGTGCCACCGTCCTCGGGCGTGAGCTCGAAGCGCCACCGCGCGAGCGAGCCGGCCGGGTCGGAGACCGGTTCGCCGTAGCGGCCGTCGGCGTCCATCACGGCCCACGCGAAGGCACGCACACCGGCCGCGCCGGCGGGGCCGGTCAGCTCGGTGATCTCGGAGACCGTCCGCCAATCGGGCATGTCGACGCGGCGGTTGTGACCCTCGAAGCGGGCGCCCACGGCGGGGCCGTCCGCGCCGTCCAGCCACGCGACGCGCTGGAGCTCGGGGCTGAGCCTGGTGGGCAGCTCGATGTCCGTCACCAGCTCCCACACCCGGTCGACCGGCGCCTGGACGAAGACCTCGCAGACCGCCCCCGGACCGTCGGCGTAGCGCATTTCCGTTCCCCCTCGCTCATCCTGCTCGTACTGCTCGTCGTACTGCTCGTACTGCTCGTTGTGCTGCTCGTCACTCGTCGCTCGTCGCTCGTCGCTCGTCGCTCGTCGCTCGTACTGCGGACGCCCCGGGCGTCCGCAGGGTCGATCATCGCGGGTCGACACCCGCCCGCCACCCCCGCCCCGGCGTCCGGAACGCCGCGGGGACAGCGGGCGGGTTGCCGCCCTGGGCCCGGAACCGATGATCGAGCCCGCCGAACACCCAAGTCAATCCACCGGTTTGCTGGGGCACCCCCAAGCGATACCTTGGGTCCCCGTGACCATCGACGACCTCCGCGTCTTCGCCGCGGTGTGCCGGGCCGGCTCGCTCAGCGCCGTCGCCCGCGAGCTGCACTGCACCCAGTCCGCGGTCAGCCAGCACGTGAAGCGGCTGGAGCGGGAGCTCGGCCTCTCGCTGATCGAACGACACCCGCGCGGGGTCGTGCCCACCGAAGCGGGCCGACTGCTCCAGGCCGCCGTCGCCACCGGGCTGGGCGGCATCGACCACGCCCTGCACCGGATCGCCGAACTCGGGCGCGGCGAGGGCGGATCCGTCCGGATCACCACCGGGGCCACCAGCATCCGGCATTTCATGTCGGCGGCCGTGGTGGCCTTCCGCCGCCGCTTCCCGCAGGTCAGCCTGGAGTTCCAGACCGAGGTCTCCAGCCGCAGCTGCCTGGAGGCGGTGACCGCCGGCCGGGTCGACCTCGCCTGGATCACTCTCGGTGCCCCGGTCCGCGGCATCGGCCAACGGCCGGTCGTCGAGCTGCCGTGGGTGCTGGCCGTCGCGGCGGGCGATCCGCTCGCCGCCCGGGCCCGCATCGCCCCGGCCGACCTCCAGGACGCCCGGCTGATCGGACTGCCGCAGAACTCCGTCGCCCGTTCCCAACTCGACGCCTGGCTGGGCGCCTCGGGCATCCGGCCGGTCTTCGACACCAGCGTCGCGGACTGGGACACCGCCATCCTGCTCGCCGAACTCGGCCTCGGCCACGCCGTCGTGCCCGCCCTCCCCCAGTGGCAGGGCCCCGGTCACCCGGGCCTGCGGCTGCTCCCGCTCCCCGACCTGCCCGCCCTCACCGCCGGCTGGGCCGTCCGCGACTGGGACGGCCTCGGCCCGCTCGCCCGCGCGTTCGCCGACACCGTCGCCGCCCACTGCGCCGACGAACCGGCGGCCCCCTGACCTGCCACTGCCCGCCGCTGAGCACCCGTCCGCCGGCTCAGCGGGAGGCGGCCGTCCGCTCCAGGAAGCGCCGCACACCGTCCCGTACGCCCTCGGTCGGCACGGTCGCGGCGAAGGCCGCCGCCTCCACGGCGAGGCCCTCGTCGATCGGGAGGTTGATGCCCCGGGTCACCGCTCGCAGGCAGGCGGCCACGGCGCTGGGGGCGTGGCGGATGATGCGTCCGGCCAACGCCCTTGCCGTGTCGAGCAGTTCGTCCGCCGGCACGACCGCGTTCACCAGGCCGAGCTCGGCGGCGCGGGCCGCCGGGATCGGGTCGCCGGTGAGGATCAGCTCCAGGCCGCGCTTGCGGCCCAGCTGGCGCGGCAGCCGCTGCGAGCCGCCGAAGGGCGGCGGGAAGCCGAGCGAGACCTCCGGCTTGGCGAAGCTCGCGTGCGCGGCCGCGACGGCCAGCGGCGCGGCCTCCGTCACCTCGCAACCGCCGCCGTAGGCGAGGCCGTTCACCGCGACGATGACCGGCTTGGGGAACTCCTCGATCCGCCGGGTGAGGGTGTGGCCGCGCCGGACGAACTCGCGCAGCGCCCGCTCGGGCCCGCCGGCGATGCTGGCGGCCAGGGACGGGATGTCGGCGCCCGCGCTGAACGCCCGCCGCCCGGCGCCGGTGAGGATCACGGCGCGGACGGTGTCGTCGGCGTCGATGCGGTCGAGCTCGGCGAGCAGCGCGTCGATCGTCGGGTAGTCGAGGGCGTTGAGCTTCTCCTCGCGGTCGATGGTGAGGGTGACGACGTGGTGGTCCCGCTCGCTGCGGATGGTCATGGGCGCGTGCTCCGTTCCCGGCTTCGCCGCTGGACTCCCGGACGCCCCGGTCCCGGACTCCCCGGGCTCCCCGGTCCCGGACTCCCCGGGCTCCCCGGACTCTCGGGCTCCCCGGACTCTCGGACTCCCCGGACGCCCCGGGTGGTTCGAGGCTAGGAACACCGGTGCAGGACAATCCAGTTATTGTCCTGGATACACTCCGGGCTCCCCCGCGCCCCCGCTACACCCAACCCACCACCCACCACCCACCACCCCCAGGCCCCGGCAGGTGACCCGTGCGACCGCCCTCCTACAAGGCCATCGTCGACGAGTACGCGGCGGCCATCCGCTCCGGCGCGCTCCCGGCGGGCACCCGGCTGCCGACCCACCGCACCCTCGCCCGCGAACGGCGCGTCGCGCTCGCCACCGCCACCCGCGCGTACGCCGAACTGGCCGCCGCCGGGCTGGTGGTGGGCGAGCAGGGCCGGGGCACCTTCGTCCGGCTGCGCTCCGGCTACGACGGCCTCGAGCCCTCCCGCGCGCTCCCGGTGCCCCGGGTGGCGGACCTCTCCTTCAACCAACCGCTCTCCCCCGACCAGGGCGACCTGCTCCGGCAGGCCCTGCGCGCCCTCGCCTCCTCCGGCGACGCCGAGTCCCTGCTGCGCCAGCACCCGCCGGGCGGCCACCGGCACGACCGGGCCGCCGTGGCCCGGTACCTGCTGGACCGCGGCGTCGACACCGCACCGGAGAACGTGCTGCTGACCAACGGGGCGCAGCAGGCGCTGGACTGCGTCCTGGGCACCCTCACCCGGCCCGGCGACGTCCTGGCCGTGGACGCGCTGAGCTACCCCGGCATCAAGCTGCTCGCCGCCGCGCACGGGCTCGACCTGGCGCCCTTCCCGGTCACCCCCGCGGGGCCGGACCTCGACGCCCTCGACCGGCTCTGCCGTGCCCGCCCGGTGCGCGCGGTCTACACCATGCCGACCGTCCACAACCCGCTCGGCTGGGTGCTCGACCGGGCGCAGCGCGACCGGCTGGCCGGCCTCGCCGCGGAACACGGCTGCACGCTGATCGAGGACGGCACGTACGCCTTCCTGGAGGCCGCGCCGCCCCCGCCGCTGCACGCCCTGGCGCCCGGGCGCACCTGCTACGTGGCGGGGCTCTCCAAGAACGTGGCACCGGGTCTGCGGTTCGGCTTCGCCGTCCTGCCCGACGGGCTGCTGCGCGCCGCGACCGGCCGCCTGCGCACGGCAGCGTGGGGCGCGCCCGGCCTGATCACCGCCCTCGCCACCGGCTGGCTCGCGGACGGCACGGTCACCCGCCTGGAACGTGAGCGCCGTACCGACGCCGCCGCCCGGCAGGCCCTCGCCCGCACCGCCCTGGCCGGGCTGGCCACCACCGCCCATCCCACCTCGTACGTCCTCTGGCTCGCCCTCGAACCGCACCAGCGCCCCGACCACGCGGCCGCCGCCCTCGCCGCCGAGGGCATCCTGGTCTCCACCGCCGACGCCTTCGCCACCACCCCGCACCACCCCCACGCCCTCCGCCTCGCCCTCGCCACGCCCCCTCTCGCGGACCTCCCCGCCGCCCTCGCCCTCCTGCGCACCACCCTCGACACCCTCGCCCCCTGACGCCCCGCCACCCGAACGCACCGCGCACGCACCGGAAGTCGACCCACCCGACGTCCCACGCCACCCACGCCACCCACCCCCGACACCCGGACCCGCCGCCCCCGTACAGGACGTCGACCCGCCCGACCTCCTACTGCGCCCCCTCCCCCACCCCTCCCGGAGCCACCCCCTCCCCCGCGGCGCGCCCGAAGCGGGCGCTCCAGTCCGCCAGCAGCGTGCGCAACGCGGTCGGCGCGACCACCTCGAACTCGGCGCCCAGCGAGCCGAGCGCCATGGCGGGCCAGTCGAGGGAGTCGGCGGTCATCAGCAGCCGGCAGCGCCCGGGAGCGACCGGCTCGACCGTGCCCCAGCGGCCGACCCGGGCGCGGACGTCATCGGCGGGCGCGTCGACCAGCGCCTCCACCCGGTGGGGGCGGGGCATGCCGTTGAGGCCCGCGCGGACGAACTCCGCCGCGTCGGCCGCTGGGAGGACGCGCGGGGCGAATCGTGCCCCGCTGCCCTGCGGGGCGGCCAGCCGGTCGAGGCGGAAGCTGCGCCAGTCGGCGCGGTCGAGGTCGTAGGCGACGAGGTACCAGCGCCGGTTGAGGCAGACCAGCCGGTGCGGTTCGACGTGCCGTCGCGTGCCGCGCCCGTCGGCGGCGGTGTAGTCGAACCGCAGCCGCTCGTCGTCCCGGCAGCAGAGGGCCACCACCGTGAGGACGTCCGGGTCGACGCCCGCACCCTCCCGGTTGCCCCAGTCGGCGGGCACGGTCATCGCGCGCAGCGCCTCCACCCGGCGGCGCAGCCGGCCCGGCATCACCTGGACGACCTTGGCCAGCACCCGCACCGAGGCCTCGGCGACACCCTCCACCGGGCTCTCCGCCGCCGCCTGCAGGCCCACGGCCAGGGCGACCGCCTCCTCGTCGTCGATGACCAGCGGCGGCAGCGCCGCGCCGGCCGCCAGCTGGTAGCCGCCGTCGACGCCGCGTTGCGCCTCGACGGGGTAGCCGAGTTCGCGCAGCCGGTCGATGTCGCGGCGCAGGGTCCGCACGGAGACGCCGAGCCGGTCGGCCAGTTCGTCACCGGGCCAGTAGCGGTGGGTCTGGAGCAGGGAGAGCAGTCGCAGCGTCCTGGTGCTGGTGTTCGCCATGCTTCCGATTCTGTCCGGAATTCAGGACAGGAAGTGGCCGCAATGGCCCGTAGCGTTGTTCTTGTCCGAGGAAGCAGGAACCGAACGGAAGGCCAGCACCATGACCACGACCACGACCGCCCACGCCGCCGCCACCCCCGTCACCGGCGAGCGCGCCGACCTCCTGGTCGCGCTGGAGAAGCAGCGGCACTTCCTGCGCTTCACCACCCGCGACCTCACCGACGAGCAGGCGGGCTTGCGGACCACCGCGAGCGAGCTGTGCCTGGGCGGCCTGGTCAAGCACGTGACCTCGGTCGAGCGGCTCTGGGCGGAGTTCATCGTGGCGGGGCCGTCCGCGATGCCCGACTTCAGCGCCATGACCGAGGAGGACTTCGCCCGCCGGGCGGACGAGTTCCGGATGCTGCCCGGCGAGAAGCTGGCCGACGTGCTGGCCGCGTACGACGAGGTCGCCCGCCGTACGGACGAGCTGGTGGCCACGCTGCCCGACCTGGACGCCACCCAGCCGCTGCCGAAGGCCCCCTGGTTCGAGCAGGACGCCGCGTGGTCGGCCCGTCGGGTGCTGCTGCACATCGTGGCCGAGACCGCCCAGCACGCGGGCCACGCCGACATCATCCGCGAGGCCCTGGACGGTGCGAAGAGCATGGGCTGACCGGGACGGGCCGACCCGGACGACGGCGGGGGCCGCCGACTGCCACCGACGGACCCCGCCCGACCCCGCCCTCAGGCCGGCCCGACCAGCGTGAACCCGGCCCCGTCGACCGCACTGCGCACGGAGGCCTCGTCGAGCGGCTGCGCGGAGGCCACGGTGACCCGGCCGCTCGCCGCGTCGGCGACGACGTCCGTGACGCCCGGCAGGACGGACAGGCCCGCGCTGACGGTCCGCTCGCAGTGGCCGCAGCTCATCCCCTCGACGGTGAAGACGGCGGTGGTGGACATGACGGTGCCTCCCATGGAGTGCTCGGGGACGGAACCGGTCCGGGACAACCCCACGGACCGGCCCGCACCACCACACCCGATTCCGGCGCCCGACCCCAGGGACACGCCGGGCGGGTGACACCATCGAGCGGTTCCGGGAACCGCCCGGGCCCGTCGTCCGACTGGACCCCGCTCCGGCCGGCCGGGCGCCCCCTGTGAACCACCGCCGGTCCCCGTCCGTTGATCCAGGAGAACCTCGTAGAACCGCGCCGCAGACCGATGCGGCCGGCGATCCCGTACCGGAGCCGCACCACCATGTCCGCACAGGTCCCGATACCCGCCCGACCGGCCGGCCGCCTCGGGAGCCGCCGGTGAAGGGACAGGCCCGCACCCGGAAGCCCGACACGCCCGAGCCCCGCACCCAGGAGCCCCACGCCGGGGTACCCGGCGAGGCCCGCCAGGCCCCCAGGCGCCGGAGCCCCTGGAGGCCCTGGCACGGCGTGCTCGCCCTCGCGGTGGTCGCGGCCCTGACCGCCGGCCTGCTCTGGTGGCAGCCGTGGAGCCCCCCGCAGCGGCACGACCTCGCGTTCACCACCGCGCCCGGCGGCTCGGCCCGCTTCGGGACCGGTGACCACCTGTACCGCTACAAGGTCCGGGTGGAGGACGGCATCGCGGAGAGCCCGGAGACGTTCGCCGCCGAGGTGGACGCCGTCCTCGGCGACGTCCGGCACGGCTGGGCGGCCGACGGCACCACCGCCTTCCAGCGGATGCCCGCCGACCCGGTGGACTTCACCGTCTACCTGGCCACGCCGCGGTCCACCGACCGGATCTGCGGCCAGTACGGGCTGGACACCGGCGGCACGGTGAACTGCGGCGTCACCCACCAGGTGGTGATCAACCTCAAACGCTGGACCGAGCTCTCCGAGTTCTACCGGGGCAAGCCCGAGCTGTACCACGCGCTCGCGGTCAACCACGAGGTCGGCCACATCCTCGGCAACGGCCACGTGGACTGCCCCGCCCCGGGCGCCCCGGCGCCGGTGATGATGCAGCAGATCAAGGGACTGCACGGCTGCGTCCCGAACGGCTGGCCCTACTCCGACACCGGCACCCTGCTGACCGGCCCGCCCGTCCAGGCCCCCACCGGCGCGCCCTGACCGGCGCCTCCCCCGCCCCTGGGGCGATCCCGCACCGCACACCCCGTACCGCGACCCGCACCACACCCGGTACGCAGCCCCGCACCACACCCGGTACGCAGCCCCGCACCGCACCCGGTTCGCAGCCCCGAACCGGCCCCGGACCGGACCCGCGTACCGAACACCCTCCCGAAACACGGATAATCCTGGTCGGACCGGACGCCGCCCGCACCGCGCGCCCGGTCCGGATCGTGTCCGTGCCCGGTGTCGTGTCGGTGGAGGAAGAACGTTGAACGGTGTGCCCGGCGAGGAGAGCCTGGACTGGCCGGCGCTGCTGGAGGCCGCGGAGTCGGCCGCCCGCGCGACCAGCGGCCGGGGCAGGGTCGCCGACTACATCCCGGCCCTCGCCACCGCCGACCCGGAGGCCTTCGGCATGGCCGTCGCCACCGTCGACGGCGAGCTGTACGGCGTCGGGGACTGGGAGCGCCCGTTCTCCGTCCAGAGCGTGTCCAAGCTGTTCTCGCTGGCCCTCGCGGTCGCCTACGGCGGTGACGCGCTCTGGCGGGGCGTCGGCCGGGAGCCGTCCGGCAACCCCTTCAACTCCCTGGTACAGCTGGAGAGCGAGCACGGCATCCCGCGCAACCCGTTCATCAACGCGGGCGCCCTCGTGGTCACCGACCGCCTCCAGACCATGACCGGCGACGCCTCCGCCGCGGTACGGGAGTTCCTGCGCCGCGAGTCCGGCAACCCCGCGCTCGACACCGATCCGGTGGTCGCCGCCTCCGAGGCCGAGCACGGCCACCGCAACGCCGCGCTGGCGCACTTCATCGCCAGCCACGGCAACCTGGAGAACCCGGTCGAGACCGTCCTGGAGCACTACTACGCACACTGCGCCCTCAGCGCGAGCTGCCGCGACCTGGTGCTGGCCGGCGCCTTCCTCGCCCGCTACGGCCTGCGCGCCGACGGCACCCGCCTGATGTCCCGCAGCGAGGCCAAGCGCATCAACGCCGTCCTGCTCACCTGCGGCACCTACGACGCCGCCGGCGAGTTCGCCTTCCGCGTCGGCCTCCCCGGCAAGAGCGGCGTCGGCGGCGGCATCCTCGCCATACTCCCCGGACGCGCCACCGTCTGCGCCTGGGGCCCCCGCCTCGACCAGGCCGGCAACTCCGTCGCCGCCGTCACCGCCCTGGACACCCTCACCACCCTCTCCGGCTGCTCCGTCTTCTGACCGGCCGCCCGGGGCGCACCCCACGCGTCCGGCGGGCACGCCCGTTCCGCCCGCGGCCGGGCCGCGGTCGTCCGCACGGCGACCGGGGCCCGACGTCCCACGCGACGGCCGTGACGGCCACTCGACCGTCACGGCCACCTGACCGTCACGGCTACTCGACCGTCACGCTCTTCGCCAGGTTGCGCGGCTTGTCCACGTCGCGGCCGAGCGCGACGGCCGCGTGGTAGGCGAGCAGCTGCAACGGGATGTTGAGCAGCAGCGGGTCCAGCTCGGGCTCGCTCTTGGGGACCAGGATGCAGTGGTCCGCGAGCTTCTCCTCCGGGCGGCGGTGGGCGACCGCGATGACGCGGCCGGAGCGGGCCTTGATCTCGCCCAGGGTGGTGAGGTTCTTGTCCAGCAGCTCGTCGTCCGGGACGAGGGCCACGGTGGGCAGTTCGGGGCTGATCAGCGCCAGCGGGCCGTGCTTGAGCTCGCTCGCCGGGTAGGCCTCGGCGTGCACGTAGGAGATCTCCTTGAGCTTCTGCGCGCCCTCCCGGGCCACCGGGTAGCCGCGGACCCGGCCGATGAACATCATGCCCGCCGACTCGGAGTACTCGCGGGCGAGTTCGGCGATCGCCTCGCTCTGGTCCAGCACCTCGCGGATCTGGTCCGGCAGGGCCTGCAGGGCCGAGACGATCCGGCGGCCGTCGGCGGGCGAGAGGTCGTGGATGCGGCCGAAGTGCAGGGCGAGCAGCGCGAAGGCGACCACGGTGGAGGTGAACGCCTTGGTGGAGGCGACCGAGACCTCCGGCCCGGCGTGCAGGTAGATCCCGCCGTCGCACTCGCGGGCGATCGCGCTGCCCACGGTGTTGACGACGCCGAGCACCCGGCCGCCCTTGCGCTTGATCTCCTGGACGGCGGCCAGCGTGTCGTAGGTCTCGCCGGACTGGCTGACCGCGACGTACAGGGTGTCCGCCTCGATCACCGGGTTGCGGTAGCGGAACTCCGAGGCCGGCTCGCTGTGCGCGGGGATCCGGGACAGCTCCTCGATCAGCTGCGCGCCCATCTCGCCCGCGTAGTAGGCGGATCCGCAGCCCAGGATCTTGACCCGGCGGATCTCGCGCAGCTCGCGGGCGTCCAGGTTGAGGCCGCCGAGGTGGGCGGTGGCGAAGCGCTCGTCGAGCCGGCCGCTCAGCGTGCGCTCGACCGAGCCGGGCTGCTCGTGGATCTCCTTGAGCAGGTAGTGGTCGTAGCCGGCGGTGTCGAAGGAGTCGATCTCCCAGTCCACGGTGGACGGCTGACGGTGGGTGTCGCGGGCGTCCGCGGTGAAGGTGCGGAAGCCGTCGGCGCGGACGGTGGCCAGCTCGCCGTCCTCCAGGTGGACGACCTGGCGGGTGTAGCGGACCAGCGCGGAGACGTCCGAGGCGGCGAACATCTCCTTCTCGCCGATGCCGAGCACGATCGGGCTGCCGTTGCGGGCGACCACGATCCGGTCCGGCTGCCCGGCGTCGATCACCGCGATGCCGTAGGTGCCGACGACCCGGCCGAGCGCGGCGCGCACCGCGTCCTCCAGCTCGACGCCCTCGGCGGCGTGCGCGGCGATCAGGTGGCTGAGCACCTCGGTGTCGGTCTCGGAGCGGAAGACGGCGCCCTCGGCGGCCAGCTTGGCGCGCAGCTCGTCGGCGTTCTCGATGATGCCGTTGTGGACGACGGCGATCCGGTCGGCGTTGTCCAGGTGCGGGTGGGCGTTGGCGTCGCTGGGGACGCCGTGGGTGGCCCAGCGGGTGTGGCCGATGCCGGTGGTGCCCTTGAACCGGGCCGGCACGTCGGCGGCGAGGTCGGCGACCCGGCCCTTCACCTTGCGCAGCTTGATGCCGCCGCTGCGGCCGGTGACGGCGACGCCCGCCGAGTCGTAGCCCCGGTACTCGAGCCGGGCCAGCCCCTCCAGCAGGAAGGGGGTGGCGTCCTTGGGGCCGATGTAGGCCACGATTCCGCACATGCGTGGACTCCTCGTTCGTGGTGGCGTGGGGCGTGGGTGGTGGGGGGCGTTGCTGTGGGGAGCGTCGGTGGTGGGGGCGATGGCGCGTGGGGGCGTCGGTGGTGTCGGCCGCGGCAGTGCCCCCGTTCGGCGTCGCCGGTCAGCCGTAGACGATCCGCCGCAACTGGCGGGCCGACAGTTCGGGCGCCGAGACCCGGCGCTGCGGGAGCTCCTCGGCGAGCCGGGCGAAGATCCGCTCGTTGGTCAGACCGCGTGCCTGCAGCTCGCCGTGGCGTCGGCGCACGTACTCCTCGGTGCTCTCGGAGAAGTACGCCAGCACCTCCGCCACGACCCGCGCCGCCTCCCGGGGCCCGAGCGGGCTGGTCCGGGTCAGATGGGCGAGGAGGTCTTCGTGGGGGTGGGGTGAGCTCGACACGAGTGATCACCCTAGGCCCGAATCCCCGGCGAAGCCAAAGTTCCTGCCCGAAATCGGGCAGACATTGCGACTTTCGGCCCAGACCCGCCCGGGACCGACCCCGTCGGCGAGGTGTTCGTCCGCTTCCGAACCCTTGAAGCGCCACCGAGGCCACACGTAGCGTGATCCTCCGAACACGAAGCGGAAGACCGGAGGCTTGCTGATGTGCGGGATCACCGGATGGATCGCCTTCGACCGCGACCTCACCGCCGACCCGGGGGCCGCCGAGGTCCTCGACGCGATGACGGCCACCCAGCTCCGCCGCGGCCCGGACGCCGGCGGCGTCCTCGTCCAGCCGCACGCCGCGATCGGCCACCGCCGCCTCGCGGTGATCGACGTCGAGGGCGGCGCCCAGCCGATGACGGTCGAGCGGGACGGCCGGCTGCTCGCCGCGCTCAGCTACAGCGGCGAGGTCTACAACCACCGCGAGCTGCGCGCCGACCTGGCGGCGGCCGGGCACCGCTTCCGCACCCGCAGCGACACCGAGGTGGTCCTGCACGGCTACCTGGAGTGGGGCGAGGGCCTGGCCGAGCGGCTCAACGGGATGTTCGCCCTCGCCGTCTGGGACGCCCGGCGCGAGGAGCTGCTGCTGGTCCGCGACCGGATGGGCGTCAAGCCGCTGCACTACCACCCGACCCCCGACGGCGTGGTCTTCGGCTCCGAGGTCAAGGCCCTGCTCGCGCACCCCGCGGTCCGCCCGGTGGTCGACCTGGACGGGCTGCGCGAACTGCTCGGCCACACCCGCACCCCCGGCCTGACGCCCTACCGGGGCGTCCACGAGGTCCGGCCCGGGCACCTGGTGCGGGTGCGCCGCGGCGGCGTCACCGAGCGCCGCTACTGGGCGCTGGAGGCCCGCGAGCACCGCGACGGCCCGGCGAACACCGTCGCCACCGTCCGGGCCCTGCTGGAGGACATCGTCCACCGCCAGCTGGACGCGGACGTCCGGCTCTGCTCGCTGCTCTCCGGCGGCCTGGACTCCAGCGCGGTCACCGCCCTCGCCGCGCGGGCGCTGCGCACGGCCGGCAGCGGCCCGATCCGCTCCTTCTCCGTGGGCTTCACCGGCCGCAGCGGTTCCTTCCACGGGGACGCCGTCCGGCGGACCGAGGACGGACCGTACGCCCGGCTGCTCGCCGACCACGTGGGCGCCGAGCACAGCGTGGTCGAGCTGGACGCCGCCGAGCTCGCCCACCCCGCCCGGCGCTCCGCCGCGCTGCGCGCCCGCGACCTGCCGGGCGGGGTCGGCGACATGGACGTCTCACTGCTGCTGCTCTTCCGGGGCGTGCGCCGGCACTGCACCGTCGCGCTGTCCGGCGAATCCGCGGACGAGCTGTTCGGCGGCTACAGCTGGTTCCACGACCCGACCAGCATCGCCACCGACGACTTCCCCTGGGCGGCCGGTCTCAGTGCCATCGCCGGCGGCGGTTCCGGCCCGCGCGAACAGCTGCTCGACGCCGGACTGCTGCGCAAGCTCGACCTGGCCGGCTACCGCCGCACCCGCTACCGCGAGGCGATCGCCGAGGTCCCGCACCTGGCCGCGGCCGACCCGCTGGAGCGGCAGATGCGCGAGATCTCCTACCTGAACCTGACCCGCTTCGTCCGCATCCTGCTCGACCGCAAGGACCGGATGAGCATGGCCAACGGCCTGGAGGTCCGGGTGCCGTTCTGCGACCACCGGCTGGTCCAGTACGTGTTCAACACGCCGTGGGCGTTGAAGAGCTTCGACGGACGGGAGAAGAGCCTGCTGCGCGCCGCCGTCCGGGACGTGCTGCCGGCGGCGGTCGCCGAGCGGCCGAAGAGCCCGTACCCGGTGACCGACGACCCGCACTATCCGGAGCGGCTGCGCGCCGAACTGGCCCGGCTGGCCGCCGACGGCCGGTCCCCGGCGCTCGACCTGCTCGACCGGCGCCGCCTGGCCGACGCGCTGGCCCCGGACACCGACCCGCAGTCCGTCCGGCTGGGCCTCGACCTCGCGCTCGACCTGGACGCCTGGCTGGCGGAGTACCGCGTGACGCTGGAACTCTGACCCGCCGTCGGCCCGGCGCCGGCCCGGCCGCCCGCACCGCGACGCGCCCGCCCGCACCCCGGCCGCTCCGCCGTCCGGGTGCACCCGGCGGGGAACCATCCCGCCGCCTCCGGGCGTCGCACCGTGCGGTAGCGTCGCCGACACCTCCCGAATGGCGGCCGAAATCGCGGATTCCCGCCACCGTGCCGTCAGGATGGGAGCGAACCGTTCACCTCGATCCGCCGGGGGATCCCGTCATGCAGCCGCGAGTCTTCGCGATTCTCACCGCCCTGCTCCTGGGCGTCCTGGGCCTCGGGTCGGTGGCCGTCACCGACTGGTCGCCCGCGGCGGCCACCTCGACGCCGGCCGCCGCGGCCCCCGCCGCCGGGGCGCAGCCGGCGGCGACGGGCCCCGCGAGCGCCGCCCCGACCGGTGACCCGGCGGTGTGGACCCGCTCGACGCTGCGCAACAAGATGATGGCCGAGATGGACGCCACCGACCCCGGCGTCGCGCTCGCCGACCTCGACAAGATCACCAAGGAGAAGCCGTACACCGTGCGCTTCTGCCACCCGATCGCGCACGAGCTCGGCCACGCGGCGGTCAAGCGCTTCAACGCCGACTTCCAGAAGGTCATCTCCTTCCCGCACGAGACCTGCGCGGCCGGCTACCTGCACGGGGCGGTCGAGGAGATGCTGAACGCCTCCACCCAGCCCGAGGTGGACCTGCTCAAGCTCTGCGCGCCCAAGAACACCGGCCCCTGCATCCACGGCGTCGGCCACGGCACCATGTTCGTGGCGAAGCAGGACGTCGCCAAGGCGCGCGACCTGTGCAACAAGTTCCCCACCGACCAGAACCGGATCCGCTGCTCCGAGGGCCTGTTCATGCAGCTCTTCGGCCCGGACGAGGAGGACGAGCAGGCCAAGGCCAACCTGCCCGCCGACAAGCTCGCCCAGGACCCGCTCTACCCGTGCAAGGACCAGCCGGCCCTGTTCCAGTCCGCCTGCTTCTTCTACGCCCCGACCTTCTACCTCTCCTCGCACGACTACCCGAACCACCCCGAGGTCTACGCCGACGCCCTCAAGTGGTGCCTCAACGGCAAGGCGAGCGGCGGGGCGGTGGACTGCAGCCGCGGGGTCGGCTCGCGGACGATGAAGTACAACCTGGACCGCGAGGACTGGGCCGCCCAGCAGTGCGCCACCGCCGCCGACGGCTGGCAGCGCAAGGCGTGCGCGGAGGGCCTGGTCAGCTACTACACGGTCAACTACACCGACGGCGGCGCGGCCGGCCGGCTCTGCGCCAAGATCACCAACAAGGAGATGCAGGGCTACTGCCGCTCGGCCGGCGGCCTGTCGACCTCGCTGGACTGACCCGCCGTCCCACCGGGAGGGCCCGCGCCGCACGGTGCGGGTCCTTTTCCGTACCATCGGCTGATCACACGGTGCGCCGAGGACGCCGCGCCTCCCCCGGCCCCTGGAGTTCCCCGCATGGCCACCGACGACTTCCGCGCCGACCGCGCCGACGACGACTTCCGCGCCGCCGCCCGCGCCGCCGCCGACCTGGTCTCCGACTACCTCGCCGAGCTGCCGGCGCGCCCCGTCTGGCAGCCCATGGACGCCGACGCCCGGCAGGCCCTGCTCGACGCCCCGCTGCCCGAGGACGGCCGCCCGCTCGCCGAGCTGGTCGACGCCATCGGGCGCGAAGTCCTCCCCCACCCGATGGGCAACGGCAACCCGCGCTTCTTCGGCTGGGTCAACTCCGCCCCCGCCCCGGCCGGGGTGCTGGCCACCCTGGCCGCCTCCGCGATGAACCCCAGCTCGGCCGGCGGCGACCACGCGGACGTCCACCTGGAGCGCGCCGTGGTCCGCTGGATCGCCGAACTCGTCGGCTTCCCCCACCCGGCCGGCGGCGGACTGCTCACCTCCGGCACCTCGATGGCGACCATCGTCTGCCTCGCCGCCGCCCGCAACCGCGCCGCCCGCCGGGCCGGAAGGGACGTCCGCGAGGACGGCCTGGCGGGACTGCCCCCGCTGGTCGGCTACGTCACCGGCGAGACCCACTCCTGCGTCCGCAAGGCCGCCGAACTGCTCGGCCTCGGCAGCAAGCACCTGCGCACCGTCGCCACCGGGCCGGACGGCCGACTGGACACCGGCGCGCTGCGGGCGGCCGTCGAGCGCGACCGCGCCGCCGGTCTGCTGCCCTTCCTGGTCGTCGCCTCGGCCGGCACCGTCGGCACCGGCGCGGTCGACGCCTTCGACCCGATCGCCGACCTGTGCGAGGAGCAGCGCCTGTGGCTGCACGTGGACGGCGCGTACGGCGCCTTCGGCCGACTGGACCCGGCCATCGCGCACCGCTACGCCGGCCTGGAGCGCGCCGACTCGCTCGCCCTCGACCCGCACAAGTGGCTCGGCGTCCCGGTCGACTGCGGCTGCGCCCTGGTCCGCGACACGGGGGAGCTGCGCGGCACCTTCAGCCTCGTCCCCTCCTACCTGCGCGACGAGGCGGCGGGCGCGCTCGGCTGGTTCTCCGAGTACGGCACCGAGCAGACCCGCCCGTTCCGCGCGCTCAAGGTCTGGGCCACGATCGCCCACCGGGGCCGCACCGGCCTCTCCCGGGACATAGCCCGGTGCACCGCGCTGGCCCGTCGACTCGGCGAACTCATCGGTGCGGAAGCGGAGTTGGAGCTGCTGGCCGAGGTCCAGACCTCGATCGTGGCGTTCCGTCACCGCGCCCCCGGTCTCGATCCGGCCGCCCGCGACGCCCTCAACCGCGACCTCCCCGCCGCCGTCCAGCGGCGCGGCCGGGTCTTCGTCACGGGGGCCCGCCTCGGCGAGGAGGAGATGCTCCGCGCCTGCCTGCTGAACGCCGCCACGACGGAGGACGACCTGCGCCTCCTGGTCGACGAGGTCAGGGCCGCGGCCCGTGATCTCCTCCCGTAACAGGCCCGAGCGGACCGTAACCGGCAGGTCACGGCCGGTTCGTGGTCGGGAAACACCGGTCGGGCACGGTGGAGGCCATGGAGCATTCGAAGCCCTCTTCCCACCGTGCCCACCGCTGGCGCCGCGACACCGTCGAGCTCGCCGCGGTCTTCCTCTCCGTCACGGCGGCCGACCTGATCGCCAAGCTCGTCGTGCACGGGCCCGACGGCCCGGCCGTCGTGGGCGCCTCCGCCCTCGCCCTGCTCGCCACCGCGCTGCTGCACAGCTGGTGGTCACCGCACGCGCCGCCCCCGACCACGCTCTGGCGGGTGCGCACCACCGCACTCGCCCACACCCCCGCCACCCTTGCCGACCACCGCATCACCCTGGTCTCGCTCCACCCCCAGGAGCTCTTCCTGCGCACCCCCCACTCCGTCACCCCGACGGACCTCGCCGCCCTCCTCACCACCACCGGCCACTCGGTCGAGGACACCCCCACCCGGATCGTCTGACCGGCACACGGCGCGAGGGTCAGTCCTTCACCTCGACCTCGACGGCGGCGCGGATCACCAGCGTGCGTGCGGCCAGGTCCGCCGTCGGGGTCCCTCCCGCGCTGTCGATGACGATGCCGACGGTGCTGCCGTCAGCCCAGGCGCAAGTGGTCCCGTTGATTCCCGGGAGGCCCAGCAGCGCGCACTGCAGCCTGCCACCGAGCGGGCCGGGCGCGTGGTCCCGAAGGTCGATGACCGGGTAGCCGATGTTGGTTCTGGCGTAGCTCTGGAAGTACTTCGTCAACTCCCGCGACGGTTCGGAGAAACTACCGGTCAACCCGATCACGGTCAGTGTGGTCCGGCCCCTGCCGGCGTTGCCGTAGCCGGCCACCGTCAGCTCCCGGTACGGGCTCGAAGCCGTCATCTGCGTTTGGTAATCGGCGCGCTTCAGGTCAACGGTCCCGTCGTCCGGGAGCCGCACGTCATCACCGATCCGGTCCACCAGCACGATCCGGTGACGCGGCGAGGCGCCCGCCCCGATCACGATCGCCACTGTCAGTGCCGCGGCCAGGCCCACGACCACGGCCCCCGTGATCACGGCCTTGCGCGGCCTCCCGCGCTCTCGGGGCGGCGGAGCCGGCTCCGGGGTGTCCACCCGGAACACCCGCCGACCGCCCGGTCTTCCGGCCGTCTCGTCCTTGATCGTCATGGCGCCGGATCCTACGTCAGCGCACGGACGCCTCCCTCCGGGGGCATCCGTGCGCTGACGGGTGTCAGGCGGGCCGCTCAGCCCTTGTCGGCGGGCTGCACGACGCAGACGGCGTTGCCCAGCATCGAGCCGAAGCCGCCGAGGAGGGCGCTGGTGACGGACTTGCAGGCGGCGGCCTCCTGCGGGGTCTTGGGGCCGTTGTTGCCGGAGGAGGTGACGGTGGAGGTGGAGACGGCGGCGGCGGACTGGGCGGCGGCGAGCGGCGCGACGAGGAGCAGCGCGCACCCCGCGACGGCCCGTACGGAGGTCTTGAACACGGGAAATCCCTTCGAACAGGAGGTGGGATCGGCGGTAAGCCGAGCCATCCCTATCCGAAGGGGGTCCCCCGCTCGTGGATTCTGGGCCATCCGTGAGCGTGTCCGCGTCAGCGGCTGTCGCCCGTCCGCTCCAGCGCCCGGATCGCGGTGACGAGTTCGGCCACGCCGTGCTCCTTCAGCACCCCGTAGTGGTCCCCGGTCAGGTCGACCACGGCCGGCGGGGCGGCGGAGTAGCCGGAGCTGCCCTCGATGAAGGAGTAGTCGTCGCCGGCGGCCTTGAAGACGGTCACCGGGGCGTCCAGCCGCCGTTCGGCCAGCTCGCGGAAGCTGTACTCGAACTCGTAGGTCTCGGCGACGACGCCGGTGATCCGGTGGATCAGTTCCTCGTCCAGCTCCGGCAGCGTCCGGTGCACGGAGGCGACGAAGGTGGCCTCGTCCACCGTCTCGGCCAGGCAGCGCTCCAGCTCCGGTCCGCTGATCCGGCCGGTGAACACCCCGAACAGGATGGTCACGTAGGCAGGGTTGGCGTACGAGGCCTCGCGGCCCCACCGGCGGCCGTCGTCCTGACGCACCTTCGGATTGCCGGGGCAGATCAGCAGCAGTTGCTCAACCCGCTGGCCGGCCTGCTCCAGCTGCCAGGCGGCCTCGAAGGCGACCCGGGCGCCGAAGGAGAAGCCCCACAGCGTGTACGGGCCCTCGGGCTGGATCCGGCGCAGCTCGGCGATGTCGGCGGCGGCCATCTCCCGGATGGTGGGGTACGGCGTCTCGCCCTCGTTGATGCCGTGCGCCTGGACGCCGTAGAAGGCGCGTCCGTCGCTCGCCCCGCGGCCGAGCAGGCGCAGGTTCATCGGGTACCCGCCCAGCCCGGGCCAGCAGAACACCGGCCGGCCGGACTCGCCCGGGTGCAGCGGTATCAGCCGGGAGCCGGCGGCCTCCGCCGCGCCGTCGCCGTCGCCCTCGCCGTCCGCGCCGCGGGCCCGCGCGATGCGCGCGGCCAGGTCACCCAGCTTCGGGCACTCGAACAGCACCTGCAGCGGCAGCCTGATGCCGAACTCGCGGTTGATCCGGTGGACCAGGGCCACGGCGATCAGCGAGTTGCCGCCGACGGCGAAGAACTCGTCCGCCACGGACACCTCCTCGTACTTCAGCGCCTGCCCCCAGACCTCCGCGAGCCACCGCTCGTGCTCGGTGCCCGGGGCGACGTACTCGCTGCGGACCCCGGCCGTGCGGACGGCGTCGGAGGCGGCCAGCGCCTTGAGGTCGACCTTGCCGTTCGCGGTGAGCGGCAGGGCGTCCACCACCAGCACCCGGTTGGGCAGCATGTAGTCGGGCAGCAGGTTGGCCAGTTCGTCCTTGACGATCTCGGCCGGTCCCTTCATGTGGACGGTGTCCTCGTGCATGCCCTCGCTGCGGATCTGCTCCTCGCTCACCTTGCCGCCGAGGAAGAAGTACGACGGGCCGGGGGCGATGCCGCGGTCGGCGAGGATCTCGTCGATGCGGCGCGAAGCGGGCAGCGGGTGGCCGGACTTGGAGCTGTAGCCGGAGGACATGAAGCCCAGGCCCAGGCCGTTGCGCTGGAGGTGGTGGAGCTCGGTGCCGAGGGCGATGTACTCCAGCCACTCCTCCTCGGCCCGGCTGACGGCGGTGATGCCGAACGCGGCCCGGGCGTGGACGGCCTGGTTGATCGCGATCACGTGGCGGGGCTCCACCACCGCGTCCGACACCGGCAGCAGCTCGCCGTCGGCGTACCGGTAGAGGCCGCCCGGCAGGCCGTCCACCCGGTCGCCGTGGGCCTGGACGTACAGCTCGGTGCACCCGGCGCGGGCCGGGCCACCGCCCCGGACGACCGCGAAGGCGCCCAGGTAGTGGTCCTCCCCGGCGACGTCCAGCCGGTCCTTGACGGCCGGGTCGAGCCCGATCGGGCGGACGTCCAACCCGTACTCGGGCAGCACCTCCTCGAAGACGCCGAGCATGTGGCCGGTCTCGAACTCCAGCACCTCGCGGATGTTGTTCCGGTAGACCGGCTCGATGGCGCCGTGCTTCCCGGAGAAGTGCAGCGTCAGGTACGCCTCCTCGCGGGCCTCGGCGGGGCCGATCCGGACCAGGGCGTGCTCGGCCGGGTGGTAGTAGTACAGCCCGGCCGCGAGCCCGTCCAGGCCGCCGGTCTCCAGGTAGAGCTGGGTCGCGTACAGCGCGCCCGGCGAAGCGTAGGCGTACTTGGGCAGCAGCCGCTCCTCGCTGTGGAACTGGCCGAACCAGCGCAGCACGCGGCCGAGTTCGGGGAAGCACAGCAGCTCCAGGTCCCGGCCGAAGCCGCCGACCGGGCGCGGGGCGAGCAGCGCGAGGAGGTCCTCACGAGTGACCGGGCCGCCGTCGTAGAAGCGGTAGGTCTTGCGGGCGAAGGCCTCCCGGCGCTGGGCCGCGCTCTCCCGCCGCCCGGGCAGGTCGAGCCGCTCGCGGCCCGCCAGCCGGGCCCGGTCGCGCACGCCGGGGTCGGAGAGCTGGGCCTTGACCTGCAGCTTGCTGGCCTTGGACTGGTGGTGGCCGCCGTGGTTGCCCTGGTCCATCAGGGCGGCCTCGCGCGGGTCGAGTTCGACGCAGGCGACCAGGTCCCGGCGGCCGGTGCCGTCGTCGCCGGTGACGACCGCCGCCGAGCGGCGCACCCAGCTGTGCTCCTCGATGGCGCGGGCGATCTCGTCCAGCTCGACCCGGTAGCCGCGCAGCTTGACCTGGTTGTCGACCCGGCCGGCGAACTGGAGGGTGCCGTCCGGGTTCCACCGGGCGAGGTCACCGGTGCGGTAGAGCCGCTCACCGGGGGCGAACGGGGAGGGGACGAACCGCTCCTCGGTCAGCTCCGGCCGGTTCAGGTAGCCGCGGGCCAGCTGCGCGCCGCCGATGTACAGCTCGCCGACGCCTTCGGCCCCGACCGGCGCCAGTGCCTCGTCCAGGACGAAGCACCGGGTGTTGTCGACCGGCCGCCCGATCGGCACCGAACCGGCGCCGTCGCCGAGCTCGGCCGGGTCGACCACGTGCGCGGTGGCGTTGATGGTGCATTCGGTCGGGCCGTACAGGTTGACCAGCCGCGCGCCGGGCAGCGCGAGGCCCAGCTCCCGGGCGAGCCGCCGGGAGAGCGCCTCGCCGCCGGAGAACAGCCTGGTCACGGTGGTGCAGTCGGTGAAGCCCTCGGTGTCCAGCAGCGCCCGGAGCAGGGTGGGCACGCACTGCAGCGCGGTCACGCCGTGCCGCCGCACGGCGGCGACCAGCGCCTCCGGGTCGCGGTAGAGGCCGGGCGTGCCGGCCACCACCCGGGCGCCGACGGCCGGGGCGAGGATCTCCCACTGGGCGGCGTCGAAACTCATCGGGGTCTTCTGCAGCACGGTGGTCTCGGGGTCCAGGTGCCCGGCGTCGAGCATCCAGCGCAGCTGGGAGACCACCGCGCGGTGCTCGATCATCACGCCCTTGGGGCGGCCGGTGGAGCCGGAGGTGTAGATCACGTAGGCCAGCGACTCCGGCCGCTCCCCCTGCGCGGCGACGTCGGCGGCTTCGGTTTCGCCGGTGCCCTCGGTGTCGCCGGTGCCCTCGGTGTCGCCGGTGCCCTCGGCGTCCTCGGCGTCCTCGGTGCCTTCGGCGACGGCGTGGGTCGCCGGGGCGTCCTCGACGGCGAGGACGGCCGTGCCGGACGGGGCCAGCGCGGCCAGCCGCTCGCGCAGGTGCCCCTGGGTGAGCACGATCCGGGTGCCGCTGTCCTCGATCATGTAGCGGAGCCGCTCCTCGGGGTACTCCGGCGACAGCGGGAGGTAGCCGGCCCCGGCGTACAGCACGCCCCAGGCCGCGGCGACCAGTTCCACCGACGGCTCGACGTACAGGCCGACGCAGGTGTCGGGGCGGGCGCCCAGGCGGCGCAGCTCGGCGCCCAGCCGGCGGGCGGTGTCGGACAGTTCCAGGAAGGTGAGGCGGTGGCCGCCCTCGCCGATGACGGCCGTGGAGGTCGGCCGGGTGCGCACCTGCCGGTCGAGCAGGGCGGTCAGCGAGGTGCCGACCGGGGCGCGGCGGGCGTGCGGGACGGCGGGGGCGGTGGTGGTCTCGGTGCCGGTGGAGGCGGACGGCGTGATGCGCATGGGAAGGGCCTTCGGTACGGGGGAGGGGATCCCGGACTGCTCACGGGAGCGCCGGGCACGGATCCACCGTCGGCCGCCCGCTGTCCCGCCCGCCTGAGGCACCGGTCTGGACCTGTGCCGCGCCCGGCAGGGCCCGGGGCCCCGGTGTCCCGGCGCCGGCCCGGGCGGTCCCGGGCAGGGGTCCCGATCCGGGCCCGGACCGGCCCCGGCCGGTCCCGCTCCCCGCCCGGGCATTCACGCGTTCACGATCACGTAACCGATCGGAAGCGAAGCGTAGGTAGCGTCAGCGGCATGACGGCTTCGCACACTCGCCCCGAACGGCTCTGGCACCGGCCCTTCCGCAGGTCGGACCGCAGGTGCGTCGTGCCCGAGGGCCACGCCGGGCCGCCCGCGCTCGCCGAGGGCCCGTCCCGGGTCGCCCGGCCGCACCCGCACCACGCCCCGCACCCGCAGGACGCCCGGCACACCCCGCACGGCCAGCACGCCCCGCACGCCCCGGCCGGCCGGGCGCCGGAGGCCCCGTCCCGGCTGTCCCTGCCGGACGGGACCGAGCTGCTGCTGCGCCCCGCCGAGCCGTCCGACAAGGCGGCGGCCCTGGCGATGCACGGCCGCTGCTCCCCCGCCGCGCTGCGGCTGCGTTACCACGGCCCGGTCCGCGACGCCGACCGCTACCTCGACCACCTGCTGAACCCCCGGCACGGCCGCAGCCTCGCCGTGGCCGCCCCCGACGGGCGGATCCTCGCCCTCGGCCATCTGATGTGGGACGACGGCGAGGCGGAGCTGGCCGTCCTGGTCGAGGACGCCTGGCAGCGGCGCGGGCTGGGCCTGGCGCTGCTGCGCCGACTGACGGCGATGGCCCGGGCGGCCGGGATCGGCACCGTGTACGCGGTGACCCACGCCGCCAACGCCGGCCTGATCGCCGCGATGCGCCGGCTGCCCGCCCCGCTGGACTTCCGCGCCGACGGCGGCACCCTGGTCATCACCGCCGCCCTGGACGCCGAGGACCCGGCCGTGCGCACCGGCCATCCGGGCCGCTGATCATTTCTTCACCAGATCCTTACCGGGAACCCGGTGGCGGCCGCGGAGCGTCCTCAAGCAGTGCAGGCTCCGTCCGTACACCGCCCTCCTTGACGGCCCGTCAGCCGTCTCCACCACCGCGTCACAGCAGGCGGCGCGGGGTCCGGATCGTCCGGCCGGGCGACGGAGTCGGTAGGCTGACCCCCGTCCCCGCCGCCCGACGGCCCTCGACCGGTCCCGGGCGGTGCCGCAGCAAGGAGGAACCACTGAGCATGGCAGGCACCGAATCGGAGCCCACAGGCGCACGCGACGCCTCGCTGCCGGCCCGCGCCAAGATCGCAGTCACGGCCGGCCGGGTCGCCGCCGCCGTGTCGCGCAAGGCCGGACGCGGGAGCGGCTCGGTGATCGGCGGCAAGGTCGCCCTCAAGCTCGACCCCGACCTGCTGGCCACCCTCGCCGACCACCTCGACGTCGTCCTGGTCAGCGCGACCAACGGCAAGACCACCACCACCCGCCTGATCGCCGAGGCGCTGCGCGCCGCCGGCCCGGTGGTCTCCAACGCCCTCGGCGCCAACATGCCGGCCGGCATCACCTCCGCTCTGGCGGGCGGCACGGAGGCCCGCTTCGGCGTCATCGAGGTCGACGAGAAGTACCTGGCGATGGTCGCCCGCGACACCCGCCCGAAGGCGATCGCCCTGCTCAACCTCTCCCGTGACCAGCTCGACCGCGCCGCCGAGACCCGCATGATGGCGGAGAAGTGGCGCGAGGGCCTCCAGGACACCGAGGCCGTGGTCATCGCCAACGCCGACGACCCGCTGGTGACCTGGGCCGCCTCCTCCTGCAAGAAGGTGGTCTGGGTGGCCGCCGGACAGGCCTGGAAGGAGGACGCCTGGTCCTGCCCCGCGTGCGGCGGTGTGATGCAGCGTCCCGGCGAGGACTGGTTCTGCCAGGAGTGCGGCTTCCGCCGCCCCAACCCGCACTGGGCGCTCCAGGGCACCCATGTGATCGACCCGCAGCGCGGCGCCTGGCCGATCCAGCTGCAGCTGCCGGGCCGCGCCAACCTGGCCAACGCCACCAGCTCGGCCGCCGTCGCCGCCGTGTTCGGCGTCTCCCCGCAGGTCGCCCTGGAGCGGATGCGCTCGGTGGCCGCCGTGGCCGGGCGCTACGACGTCGTCCAGTACCAGGGCCGGGACATCCGCCTGCTGCTCGCCAAGAACCCGGCCGGCTGGCTGGAGACCTTCTCGCTGATCGACGGCCCGCCCGCCCCGGTGATCCTCTCCGTCAACGCCCTCGACGCCGACGGCACCGACACCTCCTGGCTGTGGGACGTCGACTACGAGCGCCTCGCCGGGCACCCGGTCTTCGTGATGGGCCAGCGCAAGCTGGACCTGGCCGTCCGCCTGGAGGTCGCCGGGCTGCAGTTCCACGTGGTGGACACGCTGGAGCAGGCCGTCCGGATGGCCCCGCCCGGCCGGATCGAGGCGATCGCCAACTACACCGCCTTCCAGCAGCTGCGGAAGGTCGTGGCCGGCTGATGCCGCGCCCGCACACCAGTCTTTTCGTGACGGAAGGCCTTCGAGGATGAGTGAGAGCAGCCTGCGCGTGGTCTGGGTCTACCCGGACCTGCTCAGCACGTACGGCGACCGCGGCAACGCCCTGGTCGTGGAGCGCCGGGCCCGCCAGCGCCATCTCAACGTGACCCGGATCGACGTCCGCTCCGACCAGGCGATCCCCACCAGCGGGGACATCTACCTGATCGGCGGCGGCGAGGACCGCCCGCAGCGGCTGGCCGCCGAGCGGCTGCGCGCCGACAGCGGCCTGGTGCGGGCCGCCGAGAACGGCGCGATCATCTTCGGTGTCTGCGCGGGCTTCCAGATCATGGGCCACGAGTTCATCAACGACCTCGGCGAGCGGGAGCCGGGCCTGGGCCTGCTCGACGTCTGGACCCAGCGCGGCGAGGGCGCCCGCTGCGTCGGCGACGTGCTGGCCGACGTCGACCCCCGGCTCGGGCTGCCGCAGCTGACCGGCTTCGAGAACCACCAGGGCGTCACCCACCTCGGCCAGGGCGTGCAGCCCTTCGCCACCGTCAGCGTGGGCCGGGGCAACGGCACCGGTGACGGCACCGAGGGCGCCTGGCGGGACACCGTCTTCGGCACCTACCTGCACGGCCCGGTGCTGGCGCGCAACCCCGCCGTGGCCGACATGCTGATCAAGCTGGCGCTGGACGTCAACGCCCTGCCGCCGGCCGACACCACCTGGTACGACGCGCTGCGCGCCGAGCGCATCGCGGCCGCGACGCGCCCCGCCTAGTCCGCCGGTTCGCCCCGGCTAGTCCGCCGGTTCGCCCCGGCCGGGTGCCCGCGATGCGGTCATCCGGCCCGCGGGCGGCCCCGGACGTACGACAATGGGGCTGCCTACTGCACACCCTCCTCGGCAGCAGGCTGCACTTCCGCGCGGGGGCGCCGACGGCGCCGCTCCCGCGTCGGCTCCTGCCCGGCCGGACCAGGGGCCGTATGCTCGACTTCACGGCCGGTTCAGGACGTTCTGTCCGGATCCGGCCGGTCCTTCACCCCACGGCCGTCTCCCCGCCCCCGCGGCGCGGGAGCGCCCCGCCGCGGTGACGGCTCGTCGTCCCACGCCTGTAGTCCGGCCGTACCTCGGTTCTGCTCGGGAGTTGCAAAGCTAATGCGTATCGGAGTGCTGACCAGCGGCGGTGACTGCCCCGGACTGAACGCGGTGATCCGTTCCGTGGTGCACCGGGGGGTGGTCGACCACGGCGACGAGATCATCGGGTTCGAGGACGGGTGGCGCGGCTTCCTGGAGGGCCACCACCGCCCCCTGACCCTGGACTCGGTGAGCGGCATCCTCGCCCAGGGCGGCACCATCCTCGGTTCGTCCCGGGTCCAGCCGAGCCACCTGCGGGACGGCGTCGAGCGCGCCAAGAAGTACTGCTCGGACCTCGGCCTGGACGCGGTCATCCCGATCGGCGGCGAGGGCACCCTGAAGGCCGCCAAGCTGATGAGCGACGCGGGCCTGCCGATCGTCGGCGTGCCGAAGACCATCGACAACGACATCGCCGCCACCGACGTGACCTTCGGCTTCGACACCGCCGTCTCGGTCGCCACCGAGGCGCTGGACCGGCTGAAGACCACCGCCGAGTCCCACCAGCGGGTGATGGTCGTCGAGGTCATGGGCCGGCACACCGGCTGGATCGCCCTCAACGCGGGCATGGCGGCCGGCGCGCACGCCATCGTCGTCCCGGAGCGCCCGTTCCACATCGACAAGCTCACCGCCGTCGTCCGCGAACGCTTCGACCGGCAGAAGAAGTTCGCCATCGTGGTCTGCGCCGAGGGTGCCAAGCCCGAGCCCGGCACCATGCACTGGGAAGAGGGCAGCAAGGACATCTACGGCCACGAGCGGTTCACCGGCATCGCCACCCAGCTCTCCCGCGAGCTGGAGCACCGCCTCGGCAAGGAGGCCCGCCCGGTCATCCTCGGCCACACCCAGCGCGGCGGCACCCCGACCGCCTACGACCGGGTGCTCGCCACCCGCTTCGGCTGGCACGCCGTCGAGGCCGTCCACAAGGGCGCCTTCGGGCACATCACCGCGCTGCAGGGCACCGACATCAACCTGGTGCCGCTGGCGGAGGCGGTCGCCGAGCTGAAGACCGTGCCGCAGGAGCGCTACCTGGAGGCCGAGACGGTCATCTGACCGTCCTCCCGCCGCCCCTGCGCGAAGGGCCCCCGGACCGAACGCCGTACGGTCCGGGGGCCTTCGCACGCCTCCGGGCGCGCGCGTCGGCCGGGCCCCCGACCGTCCGGCCCGCTAGCGTGGCCGCCGGGACGCGTCGGAACGCATCGGCACCGATCGGAAGGCGTCGGAACGCGTCGGAGCCGACTGGAGGGACCGCCCGTGGAGATCCTCGCGTACGGGGTGCAGGCCGACGAACGGCCGCTGCTGGAACGGGCCTTCGCCGGCCGGCACGGGCTGCGCTGCCTGGACGTGTTCCTGAACCGGGACACCGCGCCGCTGGCAGCCGGTTACCCGGCGGTCAGCAGCAGCGTCAACGCCGTGCTCGACGCCGAGGCGCTCGCGGTCCTGGCCGCCGGCGGCACCGAGCTGATCGCCCAACGCTCCACCGGCTTCAACAACATCGACCTGGAGGCCGCCGCCGGACTCGGCCTCACCGTGGCCCGGGTGTCCCACTACAGTCCGTACGCCGTCGCCGAACACGCCTGGGCCCTCGCGCTCGCCGTCAACCGCCGCCTCACCCGCGCCGCCAACCGCACCCGGGAGTTCGACTTCCGTCTCGACGGCCTGCTCGGGCGGGACGTCCACGGGATGACGGTCGGCATCATCGGCACCGGCAAGATCGGCGAGTGCTTCGCCCGGATCGCGGCCGGCTTCGGCACCGAACTGCTCGGCTGGGACATCACCCCCAACCCCGCCTGCCTCGCCCTCGGCACCACCTACACCGAACTGCCCGAACTCCTGAGCCGCGCCGACCTGGTGAGCCTCCACGTCCCCCTGCTCCCGGCCACCCACCACCTGATCGACGCCGCCGCCCTGGCCCGGATGAAGGACGACGCCATCCTGGTCAACTCCAGCCGCGGCGGCCTCATCGACAGCGCGGCCCTGGTCGAGACCCTGCGCGCCGGACGCCTCTCCGGCGTCGGCCTCGACGTGTACGAGGAGGAGACCGGCCTCTTCTTCACCGACCGCTCCATCCAGGGCATCACCGACGACGTGCTCGCCCGCCTGGTCACCTTCCCCCAGGTCCTGGTGACCAGCCACCAGGCCTACTTCACCCGCACCGCCGTCGGCCAGATCATCGAGGCCACCGCCCGCAACATCGACGACTTCGCCGCCGGCCGCCGCAACGAGAACACCCTGGTCCCGGCCGGCCCGCCGGCCTCCTGAGGGCCCTCAGCCGGCCCGCGGCGGCCCGGCGAGCCCGAGGGCGGAGCGGTACCAGGCGGCGGCCTCCGGAAGGCGGGCGAGCGGGCCGGGGCCGGGCGGGCAGGCGGCCAGCCGCCAGACCTCCTCGCTGCGGTACCAGTGGTCCCGGGCGATCAGGGCGAACTGCCGCTCGGAGACCCGTCCGGGCACGGCGGCCAGCAGCCGGCGGCACTCCTCCCACGGGACGTCCGGCACCTCCGGGCCGTCCAGCGCGGGCAGCAGGCCGAGCGCGGCCAGGGCGGCGAGCAGGTCCCCGGCGCGGACGGGCTCGGGGTGCGAGGCGTGGTGGATGCCCGGCGCGGCGGCGTGCTCGTCCAGCGCGAGCGCGGTGATCAGCCGGGCGAGGTCGGCGCGGTCCACGACCGACAGCCGGGCCCGGCCGCCCGCCCAGCGGACCGGCACCCGGTGGACCAGCTCGGCCAGGGCCGGCACCACCCAGCGGTCGCCCGTCCCCGTCACCAGCCCGGGGCGCAGCACGAGCGCGCCGGCGTCCAGCGCGTGGCGCTCGCCGAGCAGCCGGGTGCGGCTGGCCTCGGACAGCGGGGCGGGCGGCACCTCGTCCACCGCGATGCCCGCGTGCGGACCCTCGCCGTACACCGCCGTCGTGGAGAGGTGGACGATCCGGCGCACGCCGGCGCGGCCGGCGGCAGCCATCACCGCGGCGGTGCCGCGGACGTTCGCCGCCTCGCACTCCTCGGCGCAGCCGTCCACCCGCGAGGCGAGGTGGACCAGCACCCCGGCCCCCTCGCAGAGCTCGGTCAGCCCGGCGCCCTCGGCGAGGTCGCCCGGCACCCAGGCCGTCCCGGGAGCGGCGTTCTCCGGCTCCCGGCGGGCCAGCGCCCGCACCGGGACACCGCGCGCCGTGAGGGCCGCCAGGACGGCGGACCCGATGAAGCCGGTCGCCCCGGTCAGCGCGACCACCGGGTCCGCCACCGATCCTCGTCGCTCCGCCGTACGTGGTTCCGTCGCCATGCCGGGCCTCCCTGCCGACCGGCCGGTCAGTCTAGCCAGCGGGCCGCCCGGTGGGGAGACACCCGTACGGAGGGGGTGGGGCAGGGCCCGGGGTAAGGCCCACCTAGGCTGTATGCCAAGCAAAACGGGCGAACCGGACCCGAACCCGGGGCCACGAGGACGGAAAGCAGGACCCGCCGATGGGCGACGGAATGTCAGGCATGCACCACCACGGAGGGATGACCCAGCTCGGCCCGTTCACCTCCTCCAGCCTCTGGACGTGGTCCCCGGACTGGCCGTTCCTGCTCGGCGGCCTGGTCGCCCTGGGCCTCTACGCGGCGGGCGTGGTCCGGCTGTACAGGCGCGGCGACCGCTGGCCGGTCGGCCGGATGGTCGGCTGGACGGCCGGCGTCCTGAGCATGCTGCTGGTGACCTGCACCGGGCTGAACGACTACGGCATGGTGCTGTTCAGCGCACACATGATCCAGCACATGGTGCTGTCCATGCTGACGCCGATCCTGCTGCTGCTCGGCGCCCCGATCACGCTGTCCCTGCGGGCGCTGCGCCCGGCCGGCAAGGGCCGCCCGCGCGGGCCGCGCGAGCTGCTGGTGGCGCTGCTGCACAGCCGGTACGTCAAGGTGGTCTCGCACCCGGCGTTCACCATCCCGCTGTTCATCGCGAGCCTGTACGGGGTCTACTTCACCCCGCTGTTCGACTTCCTGATGCAGTACCGCGCCGGGCACGTCTTCATGATGGTGCACTTCCTGTTCACCGGTCTGGCCTTCTTCTGGCCGATCATGGGGGTGGACCCGGGCCCGCACCGTCCCGGACACGTGATGCGGATCATCGAGCTGTTCATGGGGATGCCGTTCCACGCCTTCTTCGGCGTGGCCGTGATGATGGCCGGCCACCCGCTGGTCACCACGTTCACCGCCGAGGGCGCGCCGCCCGGGACGAACCTGCTGGAGGACCAGAAGCTGGCCGGCGGGATCACCTGGGCGTTCGGCGAGATCCCGACCGCGATCGTGCTGATCGCCCTGGTGTACCAGTGGATGGGCTCCGAGCAGCGGCAGGCCCGTCGCCGCGACCGCGCCGAGGACCGCTCCGGGGACGCCGAGCTGGAGGCGTACAACGCCTACCTGGCCTCGCTGCACAAGCGCGACCGCCGCCCGGGCTCCGAAGCCCCGGCCGCGCCCGCCGCGCCCGCGACGGAGGCCGGCTGACCACGGCGGCGCCCCCACCGGGACCGCACCGGAACCCACGTTCCCGAGAACCCCCGTTCCCACCACGGAACGGGGGTTCCGCCGTACGCGTTCGAACAGACATGCACGCCCTGCTGATCGTCGCCGTCCTGCTCTGCGGGTCCGCCCTGCTCTGGCTGCTCGGCTTCCTCGGCTTCGCGCTGCGGCACGGACGCCGCCGGTCCGCCGCCGTCGGCTCCGACTACCTGGTCGTCCTGGGCGCCGCCCTGGACGGCTGCGAGCCCGGGCCCGCGCTGGCGGCCCGCCTGGAGGCCGCGCTGGACCGGCTCGCCGCCGAGGAGGCCGCCGGCCACACCCCGCTGGTGCTGGTCACCGGCGGCAAGGGCCCGCACGAGCGGTGCACCGAGGCCGCCGCGATGGCCCGGTACCTGGCCTCCCGGGGCGTCCCGGCCGAGCGGATCCGGCGCGAGGAGCGGGCGGTGAACACCGCCGAGAACCTCCGGTTCAGCGCCGCCCTGATGGGCACCGAGCGCCCCGGCTACCGCTGCACGGTGGTGACCAGCGGATTCCACACCGTCCGCTCCGCGCTCGCCGCGCGCCGGGCCGGCGCCCCCGCCGAGGTGATCGGCGCGGACGGCCCGCTGGCGCACGGCCCGTACCTGCTGCTGCGCGAGGCCGTCGGCACCGCCGTGGCCCTGCTCGGCCGCGCCTGACCCGCCGCGCACCGGACCGGGGCCTGCCCGCGCCCGGAACGCGGGGAGGCCCCCGGGTCCGTGCGAACGGACCCGGGGGCCTCCCGGTGCTTCAGCGGTCCCCGGTTCAGCCGAGGTTGGCGAGCGCCTCGTTGAAGGTCTTCGACGGGCGCATCACGGCCGCGGCCTTGGCCGGGTCGGGCTGGTAGTAGCCACCGAGGTCGACCGGCGAACCCTGGACGGCGATCAGCTCGTCCACGATGGCCTGCTCCTGCTCGGTCAGCGCCTTGGCCAGGCCGTCGAACGCCTGGGCCAGCTCGGCGTCGGCGGTCTGCCGGGCCAGCTCCTGGGCCCAGTACATGGCCAGGTAGAAGTGGCTGCCGCGGTTGTCGATCCCGCCGAGGCGGCGGCTCGGCGACTTGTCCTCGTTGAGGAAGGTGCCGGTGGCGCGGTCCAGGGTGTCGGCCAGCACCTTCGCGCGGGCGTTGCCGGTGCTGGCGGCCAGGTGCTCGAAGCTGGCGGCCAGCGCGAAGAACTCGCCCAGGCTGTCCCAGCGCAGGTAGTTCTCCTTGACCAGCTGCTGGACGTGCTTCGGGGCGGAGCCGCCGGCGCCGGTCTCGAACAGGCCGCCGCCCGCCATCAGCGGGACGACCGACAGCATCTTGGCGCTGGTGCCCAGCTCCAGGATCGGGAACAGGTCGGTCAGGTAGTCGCGCAGCACGTTGCCGGTCACCGAGATGGTGTTCTCGCCGCGGCGGATGCGCTCCAGCGAGAACTTGGTGGCCTCGACCGGGGACTTGATCTCGATCTGCAGGCCCTCGGTGTCGTGCTCCGGGAGGTACCGCTTGACCTTCTCGATCAGCACCGCGTCGTGGGCGCGGGTCTCGTCCAGCCAGAACACCGCCGGGTCGCCGGTGGCGCGGGCGCGGGTGACGGCCAGCTTGACCCAGTCCTGGATCGGCAGGTCCTTGGTCTGGCAGGCGCGGAAGATGTCGCCCGGCTCGACGGCCTGCTCCAGCACCACGTTGCCCTCGGCGTCGACCAGGCGGACGGTGCCGGCCTCGGCGATCTCGAAGGTCTTGTCGTGGGAGCCGTACTCCTCGGCCTTCTGGGCCATCAGCCCGACGTTCGGCACCGAGCCGATGGTGGCCGGGTCGAGGGCGCCGTTGGCGCGGCAGTCGTCGATGACGGCCTGGTACACGCCGGAGTAGCTGCTGTCCGGCAGCACGGCGAGGGTGTCGGCCTCCTGGCCGTCCGGGCCCCACATGTGGCCGGAGGTGCGGATCATGGCCGGCATCGAGGCGTCGACGATGACGTCGCTCGGCACGTGCAGGTTGGTGATGCCCTTGTCGGAGTCGACCATGGCGAGGGCGGGGCCCTCGGCCAGCTCGGCCTCGAAGGAGGCCTTGATCTCGGCACCGTTCGGCAGCGCGTCCAGGCCGGCCAGGATGCCGCCGAGGCCGTTGTTCGGGTTCAGACCGGCGGCGGCCAGGGCAGCGCCGTGGGCGGCGAAGGTCTTCGGGAAGAAGGCGCGCACCACGTGGCCGAAGATGATCGGGTCGGAGACCTTCATCATGGTGGCCTTGAGGTGCACCGAGAACAGCACGCCCTCGGCCTTGGCCCGGGCCACCTGGGCGGCCAGGAAGGTGTTGAGGGCGGCGGCGCGCATCACGGAGGCGTCGACGACCTCGCCGGCCAGCACCGGCACCTTCTCGCGCAGCACGGTGGTGGTGCCGTCCGCGCCGAGCAGCTCGATGCGCAGGGCGCCGTCGGCCGCGATCACGGCGGACTTCTCGGTGGACCGGAAGTCGTTCTCGCCCATGGTGGCGACGTTGGTCTTGGACTCGGGGGTCCAGGCGCCCATGCGGTGCGGGTGGGTCTTGGCGTAGTTCTTGACCGACAGCGGGGCGCGGCGGTCCGAGTTGCCCTCGCGCAGGACCGGGTTGACGGCGCTGCCCTTGACCTTGTCGTAACGGGCGCGGACGTCCTTGTCCTCGTCGGTCTGCGGGTCGTCCGGGTAGTCCGGCAGGGCGTAGCCCTGGGCCTGCAGCTCGGCGATGGCGGCCTTCAGCTGCGGCACGGAGGCCGAGATGTTCGGCAGCTTGATGATGTTGGCGCTCGGGGTCTTGGCCAGCTCACCCAGCTCGGCCAGGGCGTCGCCGATCCGCTGCTCCTCGGTCAGACGCTCCGGGAAGCTCGCGATGATCCGCCCGGCCAGGGAGATGTCGCGGGTCTCCACCCGCACACCCGCGGTCGAGGCGTAGGCCTGGACCACCGGCAGGAACGAGTAGGTCGCCAGGGCCGGAGCCTCGTCGGTGTGCGTATAGATGATGGTCGAGTCAGTCATCGGTACTCCGCTTCACGTCTCCAACGTCTTGACGTCAAGATATCTCGTCACGGGCCCCTCGCTCCACCTCCCCCCGCTCCGGAGCGCGCGCCGGTCCCCTCGGGGGCGCTCCCGCGGACGGCGGGGGTCAGCATCCACGGTCGTCCGAGGCGGGACGCGGGGCAAACGGAGCGTCCCGGGTGACGGGTGTGGTCCACCCGGGTGAGCCCGACGTCAGGAGTGCGTCAACGCACCACCCCATTCGGTCAACGCCGCGTCAGGACCGGCGACGCCGGGGGCGAGCCGCCCTAGCGTCGAGGGAGCAGTTCCGGCAGGAACCACCACCCACCCGGGAGCATCCGCATGGCCCGCGTCGTCTGGCACGTACCGGTCACCACCTCCGGCACCGGCCGCACCACCGCACTCCGCCTGTTCCGCCTGCGCGACGGCCGCCGCTGCGCGGTCGGATTCTCCAGCCCCGAGGGCCTCGTCGCGCTCCTCGGGCCGGGCCAGGCGCACACCGAGCTGAGCGAGCCCGCCCTGCGCGACCTCACCGCCCCGCTCGGGGTGGACACCCTGGTGCTGGACCCGAGGCTGGTCGCCCCGCCCGTCACCGCTCCCGCGGTGACGCCCGCCCCGGCCCCGACCGCACAGCTCCAGCGCCGGTGACGGCCCCGCTCCAGCTCGTCCCGGGCGGCCTGGACGGCCTGGACGGCCTGGGCGCCGAGGCGCACCCCCGCCCGGCCCGTTCCCTGCACGCGATCGCCCGGGTCAGCTACGGCCCCGTCCCGCTGGACTTCGACCGCCTGGCGGCCGAGTTCCCCGCCGTCCAGAGCGGCCTCGCCCTGGCCGGCGAGGTGGACCTGGAGCTCCGCCTCGCCTGCACCGGCCCGGAGGAGTTACGGACGGTCGCCGCCGCGCTCCACCGCGCGGGAGCCGCCAAGGTCCACGTCGACCTGGTCCTGCGCGCCCTCACCCCGGCCCCGGTGAGCCTGCGGCCGGTGCCGTGAGGCGGACCGGCGCTCCGGGCGGGCGGCTCACTCCTGCCCGGGGCGCGGGTCCGGGTTGATCGCCTGGCCGTCGATGGGCTGGCCCCACCCGTCGTCCCCGAGCGCGTCGACGCAGTAGCCGCTGCCCTCGACGTGCCCGCCGGCGTCGCGGCACTGCCCGGCGGTGACGTCCCGGAGCCCGGTCGGTACCGCAACAGCGGCGTCGGCGACCGCGGCCCCGACGGCGGAGAACAGGAGGACTGCCACGGTCGCGGCGGCCGGCCGGGCCAGGTGTGAGCGCTTCATGCCGACCACCCCAGCACGGCCGCCCGCCCGCTGCGACCACAGGACGCCCGCCCGGGTGGCCGCGACGCCTGCGCCCGCCGCGCCGCGACGCCTATGCTCCGGCTCGGAACGTCACTCATCGACGCTGGGGGATCACCATGACCGAGCCCTTGCCGGCCACCGCCCATGTCCGCCTTTCCCGCGCGACCTTCGACCCGAGCCGGTTCGAGGAGGTCGACGCGATGAACACCAGGACGTCGGCCTACCTGATCCCGGCCATCCGACGGCTGCCGGGGCTCGTCCACTTCTACTTCTACGCGGGCGTCTCGCCGGAGGGCTCGGCCGTCCATGTCAGCGTCTGGGACTCCGTCGAGCACGCGCGGCAGCTGGACCACCTGAAGGAGATGGTGGTCGACGCCCGCGCGGAGGCGGAGGCGGTCGGCGTGACGTTCACCCCGATCGTCAACTACCCGGTCGCCTGGACCATCTGACCGGACGGCCGCAGCCGCGGCGGCGCTCCGCCACTGCGGCTGCGGCTCGAACGGTCCGGGCCCGCCGCTAGCCGCGGGCCAGCGCCGCGATCGCGGCCAGCAGCAGCACCGAGCCCGCCACCAGCCCCGCGGTGACGGGCTCGCCGAGGAACAGCACCCCGATCACCGCCGCGGTGGCCGGCTCCAGCAGCACCAGCACCGCCGCCGTCGCGCCCGGGACGGCCGTCAGCCCGGCGAAGTACCAGCGGTAGGCGAGTAGCGTGGGCACCGTGCCGAGGAAGAGCAGGGCGCTCGCGGTCACCGCCGGGTCCCCGGCCGTCGGCAGGACGCCCTGGGCGGCGGCGAGCGGGAGCAGGCAGAGCAGCCCGGTGGTGAAGGCGCCGGTGGAGGCCCGGGCCGAGCCGCCGCCCCGGGCCCAGAGGGTGAGCCCGCTCTGTCCGGCCCCCGCGAGGACGGCCAGGGCGACGCCGAGCGCCGGGCGCGGGCCGGCCGCCGGGGTGGCGACCAGCAGGACGAGCCCGGCGAGGGCCGACGCGACGGCGGCCAGCGCGCGGCGGGTGAGGCGTTCCCCGAGCAGCACGTGGGCGCCGAGGCTGGTGAGCACCGGCCCGGCGCCGATGGTGATCAGGGTGCCCAGCCCCAGGCCCGCGTAGCGCACCGAGCCGAAGTAGGCGCACTGGCTGACGGCCAGGCCGAGCCCGGTCAGCACCGGAGCACCCCACCCGGCCCGGCCCCGCCGCGCGGGGCGGGAGCCGGCCGGCAGCAGGGCCAGGCAGAGCGCCGCGACGCCGAAGCGCCAGCAGGAGACGGCCACCGGGCCGAGGCCGCTGGTGCGCATCAGCAGCGCGGCCACGGCGCCGCCCGCACCCCAGGCGACGGCGGCGGCGGAAATGGACAGCAGGCCGTGCCGGAAGGGCACGGCGGCGTACGAGGTCATGCGTCGTTGCTCCACGATGAGGGCCGGTCGGTGTCCGCGGGGTGCGCGGGCGGCAGTCATCGCCCCGGCTGCGGGCGGGTCCCGCCGGGCCGGGTGGGTGGAGTGGGCCGCCCGCTAGCGGGCCGGCGGGGGAAGGATCACGAGACGCACGGGGCCAGCGTACCGACCCGTCCGACCCGGTGCAGCGGGCCCGGGGTCCGTCTCCACCCGGGCCTGACGCATCGCTATGCAGAAAATGTCATTTCCATGAATCGCCCGGGGCGTCCATGGTGCGGCCGCGGAGGCGAAAGCTCAATCCATGCTCAAATCTTGAACTTACCCTCAAGTAACGTAACAGACGACTGAACACAATGCCTCCTACCAGGACGGATCTCTGGCAAAGAAAGTAAACATTCAGTAATGAAATCTGTGCAGAGCTCTCTGAATAGCCCTACTGTGTGGCAACTCTCCGCGCTCCGTCCATCCCGGAGCCCCCACACACAGAGAGATCGTCCATGGCTTCCCTCAACCAGGTCTCGCCGCCCGGGCAGAGCACCGGCACCGATTCCGGCACCACCAACCGGTCGCTCAAGCGCCACGTGGGCCTCATCGGCCTCATGTGGGCCTCGGTCGGCTCGATCATCGGCTCCGGCTGGCTGTTCGGCGCGAAGAACGCCGTCGTCGCCGCCGGACCGGCGGCCCTCCTCTCCTGGGGCATCGGCGCGGTCGCGATCGTGCTCCTCGCGTTCGTGCACGCCGAGCTCGGCGGGATGTTCCCGGTCGCCGGTGGCACCGCGCGCTATCCGCACTACGCCTTCGGCGGCCTCGCCGGCATGTCCTTCGGCTGGTTCTCCTGGCTCCAGGCCGCGACCGTCGCCCCGATCGAGGTCGAGGCGATGATCGGCTACGCGGGCCACTGGCACTTCGCCAAGAGCTTCCTCAACGCCAACGGCACCCTCACCACCAGCGGCTTCATCGTCGCGGTGCTGCTGATGGGCGTCTTCGTCGCGGTCAACTTCCTCGGTGTGCGGGTCCTGGCGGCCACCAACTCGATCGCGACCTGGCTCAAGATCGGCGTCCCGCTGCTCACGATCCTGGCGCTGTCGATCACCAACTTCCACGCCTCCAACTTCACCTCGCACGGCTTCGCGCCGTTCGGTGCCAAGGGCGTGCTCGCCGCGATCAGCTCCAGCGGCATCATCTTCGCGCTGCTCGGCTTCGAGCAGGCCATCCAGATCTCCGGTGAGAGCCGCAACCCCAAGCGCGACATCCCCCGCGCCGTGCTGGGCTCGGTCGCCATCGGCACCCTGATCTACGTCCTGCTGCAGGTCGCCTTCATCGGCTCGCTGCCGGTCAGCTCCTTCGTCCACGGCTGGGACAAGCTCGACTTCCCCGGCATCGAGGGCCCGTTCGCCGGCCTCGCCACCCTGGTCGGCCTCGGCTGGCTCTCCTGGGTGCTGTACTTCGACGCCATCGTCTCCCCCGGCGGCACCGGCCTGATCTACACCACCTCCACCTCCCGCATCTCCTACGGCCTGAGCAAGAACGGCTACGCGCCGCAGACGTTCGAGAAGCTGGACAAGAACGGCGTGCCGTGGTTCGGCCTGGTCATGTCGTTCATCACCGGTGTGATCTGCTTCCTGCCCTTCCCGAGCTGGCAGGAGCTGGTCGGCTTCATCACCTCCGCCAGCGTGCTGATGTACGCCGGCGCCCCGCTGGCCTTCGGCGCGCTGCGCCGCCGGCTGCCGAACCACGAGCGCTCCTACCGGCTGCCCTTCGGCGAGATCATCTCCCCGGCCGCGTTCGTGGTCTCCAGCCTGATCATCTACTGGTCCGGCTGGCACACCCTGTCCCGCCTGGGCATGGCCATCGTGCTCGGCTACGCCCTGCTCGGCGGCTACGCCTGGTACGCGATCCGCAAGGGCCTGCCGAACGCGCCCCGGCTGAGCTGGAAGTCCGCCCAGTGGCTGCCGGTCTACCTGCTGGGCCTCGGCCTGATCTCCTGGCAGGGCGGCTTCGGCGACGGCACCGGCCGGATCCCGATGTGGTACGACATGGGCGTGGTGGCGGTCTTCGCCCTCGGCATCTACTTCTGGGCGATCCGGGTGGCCCTGCCGGCCGACGCGATCCAGCGTGAGGTCGCCGACGTCGAGGTGGTCGACGCGGGCGGTCACTGATCCCCGGTCCGAACCGTCACGAAGGGCCCGCCGGTCGCAGGACGACCGGCGGGCCCTTCCGCGTGTCTCAGAGCCCCAGCACCGTCCGCAGCGCCACGGCCAGTTCGCCCTCCGGGTCGGGCGCCGGGCCGGGCGAGCGCCAGGCGACGAAGCCGTCCGGGCGGACCAGGACCGCACCCTGCGGGCCGACGCCGTGCAGCGCGGCGAAGTCGGTGCCCGGCTCCGGGGCCAGGTCGTCCTCGGCACCGTCACCGATCCGGTAGGTGTCCAGCGGCATGGCCAGCCGGTCCGCCGCCCGTCGGCCGGCCGGGTGCCAGGCGGCGCCCTCCGGACCGGTGAGCAGCACCATCGCCTGCTCGTACAGGTCCAGCGTGGAGAGCTTCACCCCGGCGCGCCGCAGCCACTGGTGCGGGGCGCGGCTGCCCGGCTCGCCCGTCGACTCGAACTGCTCGGGGACGACGGCGCCCGCCCGGTCCGCGCCGACCACCGCGCCGACCGGGTAGCGGTAGCCGAGCGCCACCGCGAGCACCCCGGCCTGCCGGCCGACGCCCGGCACCACCGCGTAGCCCGGGTGGCTGTGCTCGGCGGAGCGGGCCGAGGCCCGCTCGCTGGTCACCCGGGCGACCGGCCGGCGCTCCTGCTCGTACGTCTCCAGCAGCTGCGGCCCGGCCCAGCCGCACAGCACGGCGGCGAGCTTCCAGGCCAGGTTGTGGGCGTCCTGGATGCCGGTGTTGGAGCCGAAGGCGCCGGTCGGCGACATCTCGTGGGCGGAGTCCCCGGCGAGGAAGACCCGCCCGCTGCCGTAGCGGTCGGCCACCCGCTCGGCGGCGTGCCAGGGCGCCCGGCCGGTCACCTCGACGTCCAGCTCCGGCATCCCGACAGCGGTGCGGATGTGCCGCTCGCAGCGCTCGTCGGTGAAGGCCTCCAGCGGCTCGCCGTGCTCGGGGTGCCAGGGCGCGTGGAAGACCCACTCCTCCTGGTTGTCCACCGGCAGCAGCGCGCCGTCCGCCTCCGGGTTGGTCAGGTAGCAGGCGATGAAGTGGCGGTCGCCGACCGCCTCGGCCAGCCGCTTGGCCCGGAAGGTGATGCTGACGTTGTGGAACAGCTCGCCCTTGCCGCTCTGGCCGATGCCCAGGCGCTCGCGGACCGGGCTGCGCGGGCCGTCCGCCGCGACCAGGAACTCCGAGCGCACCACCCGCTCCTCGCCGGTCTCCCGGCTGCGCAGCACCGAGGTCACGCCGTCGGCGTCCTGCTCGAAGGACATCAGCTCGGTGCTGAACCGGACGTCGCCGCCGAGCTCGCGGGCCGCGCGCTGCAGCACCGGCTCCAGGTCGTTCTGGCTGCACAGGCACCAGGAGCTGGGGCTGAACCGGGCGAGCCGGCCGCCCGGGTCGATCTCGCGGAACAGCCACTCCTGCTCGGCGCCGGTCAGCGAGGGCGCCTGGAGGATGCCGTGGTTGGGGGCGAGGATCGAGGCCGCCTCGCGGATCGCCGGCTCGATCCCGGCCACCCGGTACAGCTCCATCGTGCGGACGTTGTTGCCCCGGCCGCGCGGGTGGTGCGAGGTGTCGGCGTGCTTCTCGACCAGCAGGTGCTTGACCCCGAGCCGGCCGAGGAAGAGTGAGGCCGACAGTCCGACCAGCGAGCCGCCCACGATCAGGACCGGCACCCGGTCGTCGATCTTCGGATTCATCAATTGCTCCACCCTGTAAGGGGATTCCGCGGCCCGGTGACTGGGTTCGGCGCCGCCGTGGAGGGGCCCGCTCCGCCCGGGCCCCGCTCTTCCATCCCCCGCTGCGGGCCCGCTCTGCCGCCCCTTCGCCCGGATGGCCCGCAAATCTCGCGCCGCGCCCGGTGCGCCGCCCACGATCGACCTCAGGCCTGGCGCCGACCGCCCGGGCCGAACCGCCACCGCACCGCCTCCCAGGCCGGGGAGCACCCGCCGGGCACGGCCGACACGGCCCGCGGCGTGCGGCCCAGAGCAGAAAGTGGATCATGACAACTCTGTCCGAACCCCAGCCGAAGCAGCAGGACGAGTCCGACACGCGGCTGCGGGTGGTGCTGATGCTGGAGATCCAGGACGGCGCCCAGCAGCGCTTCCTCGACGTCTACGAGCAGCTGCGCCACCAGGTGGCCTCGGTCCCCGGCCACGTCAGCGACCAGCTCTGCCAGTCCATCAACGACCCGCGGCAGTGGCTGATCACCAGCGAGTGGGAGGACCAGGAGACCTTCCTGGAGTGGGTGGACAGCCCGGCCCACCGCGAGATGGTCAAGCCGATGCACGGCTGCGTCAGCGACAACTTCCGCTCGCTGCGCTACGCCGTCCTGCGCGAGACCTCGGCGGCCGGCTCCACCGGCACCCGGGCCCCGATGGAGGTGCCGCCCGGGCTGCCGCGCACCACGCCCGCCGGGCACGTCGGCCCGCCGAAGGCCGAGCCCGGCCCGGACGGCGTGGTCCGCCACGCGCTGACCTTCACCGTCAAGCCCGGCAGCGAGCCCGAGGTGGCGCGGATCCTGTCCGGCTACGCCTCCCCGAAGGCCGAGGTGGACGAGCACACCCGGCTGCAGCGCACCTCGCTGTTCATGCACGGCAACCGGGTGGTGCGGGCCGTCGAGGTGGTCGGCGACCTGGGCGACGCGCTGCGCCACGTGGCGATGCAGCCCGAGGTGCGGGCCGTGGAGGAGGCCATCAACCCGTTCCTGGAGGAGGCCCGTCAGCTGGGCGACCCGCAGGCCGCCCGGGCGTTCTTCGCCAGGGCCGCGCTGCCCGCCAAGCACCAGGCGATCGCCAGCGCCCCCGCCTCCGGCCGGCTGCACCGGCACGCCGTGCTCTACCCCGTCCGCCCCGGCCAGGGGCAGGCCGTGGCCGAGCTGCTGGCCGAGTACGACAACCTGGCCACCGCCGACCCGACCGGGCCGGTCGCGGCGAGCACCGTCTTCCAGCGCGAGGACGTGGTGGTGCGCCTGGTCGACCTGCGGGTGCCGGCCGAGGCCGACCCGGCGGCCGCCCTGGGCGTCGCGGACGACCACGAGGCGGCCGTGTTCGGCCGGCTGCTCGACCTCGGACCCCAGGGCGACCTGCGCACCGTCGCCGGGCTCGGCGCCTTCCTCGCCGCCCGCGCCATGAACCCGGTCACCGACCGCAGCTCCGACCCCCGCCAGCCCTGACGTTCCGTCCACTCCCGAGCGCACCGGAGGAAGACCACCATGACCACGCAGTACCCACGGATCGTCAACGTCGACGAGGCGCCGGAGAACCGCCGGCACGGCGCCGAGCTCCGCACCATGCTGACCCCGACCAGCTGCGGGGCGACCAGCGGCTTCATGGGCCTGGCGATCGTCAAGCCCGGTGAGCGGATCGGCGAGCACTACCACCCGTACTCCGAGGAGTTCGTGTTCGTCGTCTGCGGCGAGCTGGAGGTGGACCTGGACGGGAAGCCCCACCCGCTCAAGCCCGACCAGGGGCTGATGATCCCGATCAACATGCGCCACCGCTTCCGCAACGTCGGCGACACCGAGGCCCGGATGGTCTTCCACCTCGGGCCGCTCGCCCCGCGTCCCGACCTCGGCCACGTGACCACCGAGGAGGGCGCGGCCTCCGGCCCGCCGGAACACGCCAAGGTGGCCTCGTGACCCGGCGCGTCGCCGTCACCGGGATCGGGGTGGTCGCGCCCGGCGGAGTCGGGGTCCCGGCGTTCTGGGACCTCCTCACGGCCGGCCGCACCGCGACCCGGGGCATCACGCTCTTCGACCCCACCGGGTTCCGCTCCCGGATCGCCGCCGAGGTCGACTTCGACCCGGCGGCCCACGGGCTGGGCCCGGAGGACGTCCAACGGGCCGACCGCTACGTCCAGTTCGCGATGGTCGCGGCGGACGAGGCGATCGCCGACGCCGGACTGGACCTCGCCGCCGAGGACCCGTGGCGGATCGCCGTCTCGCTCGGCACCGCCGTCGGCGGCACCACCCGGCTGGAGCACGACTACGCCCTGGTCAGCGCCGGCGGCGCGCGCTGGGACGTGGACCACCGGCGGGCGGAGCCGCAGCTGCACCGGGCCTTCGCGCCCAGCACGCTGGCCTCTGCGGTGGCCGAGCGCACCGGCGCCCGCGGCCCGGTGCAGACCGTCTCCACCGGCTGCACCTCCGGGCTGGACGCGATCGGCTACGGCTTCCAGGCGGTCGAGGAGGGCCGCGCCGACATCTGCGTCGCCGGCGCCTCCGACTCCCCCATCTCCCCGATCACCGTGGCCTGCTTCGACGCCATCAAGGCCACCAGCGAGCGCAACGACGACCCGCAGCACGCCTCCCGCCCCTTCGACGCCGACCGCGACGGCTTCGTCCTCGGCGAGGGCGGCGCCGTCCTGGTGCTGGAGGAGCTGGAGCACGCCCGCCGGCGCGGCGCCCGGATCTACGGCGAGGTCGGCGGCTTCGCCACCTTCGGCAACGCGTACCACATGACCGGCCTCACCAAGGAGGGGCTGGAGATGTCCCGGGCGATCGACCACGCGCTCGCCCACGCCAGGGTCGACCGCACCGACGTCGACTACGTCAACGCGCACGGCTCCGGCACCAAGCAGAACGACCGGCACGAGACCGCGGCGGTCAAGCGCTCGCTCGGCGAGCACGCCTTCGCGACCCCGATGAGCTCGATCAAGTCGATGGTCGGGCACTCGCTCGGCGCGATCGGCGCCATCGAGGTCGTCGCCTGCACCCTGGCGCTCGCCCACGGCGTCGTGCCGCCGACCGCCAACTACGAGACTCCCGACCCGGAGTGCGACCTCGACTACGTGCCGCGCACCGCGCGCGAGCTGCCGCTGAGCCACATCCTCTCGGTCGGCAGCGGATTCGGCGGATTCCAGTCCGCCGTCGTGCTCAACAGAACGGGGTGAGTTCCATGACGTCACGTCAGCAGGGCCGCCGGGCGGTGGTCACCGGCCTCGGCGTGGTGGCGCCGAACGGGGTCGGAGCCGACGCCTTCTGGAAGGCCACCAGGCAGGGCGTGAGCGTCCTCGACCGGATATCCCGCGAGGGCTGCACCGAGCTGCCGCTCCGGATCGCGGGCCAGGTGCGGGACTTCGAACCGCGGTCCGCGATCGACAACCGCTACCTGGTGCAGACCGACCGGTTCACGCACTACGCGATGGCCGCCGCCGACCTGGCGGTGACGGACGCCGGCTTCCGGCCCGACCCGGACCAGCCCTTCGCGGTCGGCGTGGTGACCGCGGCGGGCTCCGGGGGCGGCGAGTTCGGCCAGCGCGAGCTCCAGCAACTCTGGGGCCAGGGGCCGCAGTTCGTCGGGCCGTACCAGTCCATCGCCTGGTTCTACGCGGCCAGCACCGGCCAGATCTCCATCCGCGGCGGCTACAAGGGCCCGTGCGGCGTGGTCGCCAGCGACGAGGCCGGCGGCCTGGACGCCCTCGCGCACGCCGCCCGCTCGATCGGCCGCGGCACCGACGCGGTGGTGGTCGGCGCCGCCGAGGCCCCGCTCGCGCCGTACTCGATGGTCTGCCAGCTCGGCTACCCGGAGCTCAGCCTCGCCGAGCGGGCCGAGGAGGCCTACCTGCCGTTCACCGCGCGGGCCTGCGGCTTCGCCCCCGCCGAGGGCGGCGCGATGCTGATGCTGGAGGACGAGCAGGCGGCCCGGCGGCGCGGCGCCAACGTCCGGGCGCAGCTGGCCGGCCACGGCGCCACCTTCACCGGGGCCTCCCGCTGGACGGAGTCCCGGGAGGGGCTGGCCGCCGCGATCCGGATCGCGCTGGACGAGGCCCGGATCGCGCCCGAGGAGATCGACGTGGTCTTCGCGGACGCGCTGGGCGTGCCCGCCGCCGACCGGGCGGAGGCGCTGGCGCTGGCGGACGCGCTCGGCCCGGCCGCCGAGCGCGTCCCGGTCACCGCGCCCAAGACCGGTACCGGGCGGGCCTATTGCGGCGCCCCGCTGCTGGACGTGACCGCCGCCGTGCTGGCCATGGAGGACGGCGTCCTGCCGCCCACCCCCAACGTCACCGAGGTCTGCCACGACCTCGCCCTGGTGACCGACCACGCCCGTCCGGCCGAGCTGCGCACCGCCCTGGTGCTCAGCCGCGGGCTGATGGGCTCCAACTCCGCGCTGGTGCTCCGGCGCGGGGAACGGTCCTGAACCACTCCGTCACATCTCGAAGGGACATCCCGTGAGCAACACCCTCAGCTATCCGGAACTCGCCGCGCTGCTGCAGGCCCGGGCAGGCGTCACCGTCGACCCGGACGACCTGGCGCAGCCGGGCGCGCACTTCGACGCCTTCGGCGTCGACTCGCTCGGACTGCTCGGCATCGTCGGCGAGCTGGAGAACCGGCACGGCCTCAAGGTCACCTCCGGCGCCGAGTCCGCGAAGACCCCGGCCGAGTTCCTGGAGCTGGTCAACTCCTCGCTCTCCGCGAAGGCGGGTGCCTGAGGTGCCCGGACACACGGACAACGAGATCGTCATCGCCGCGCCGCTCGACCTGGTCTGGGAGATCACCAACGACCTGGAGAACTGGCCGGACCTGTTCAGCGAGTACGCCTCGGTCGAGGTCCTGGAGCGCGACGGCGACCGGGTGCGGTTCCGGCTCACCATGCACCCGGACGAGAACGGCCAGGTGTGGAGCTGGGTCTCCGAGCGCACCACCGACAAGTCCGAGCTGGCGGTGCGCGCCCGCCGGGTCGAGCCCGGCCCGTTCGAGTTCATGGACATCCGCTGGGAGTACGCGGAGGTCCCGGCCGGCACCAGGATGCGCTGGGTCCAGGACTTCGCGATGAAGCCCACCGCCCCGGTCGACGACGAGGGGATGGTCAACCACATCAACAAGAACTCGCGGATCCAGATGCAGCTGATCCGCGAGAAGGTCGAGAAGCGGGCGGCGGAGCTGTGAGCGGCCTGCACCGGGCGTTGATCGTCGCCCGGATGAAGCCCGAGGCGGCGCCGGACATCGCCGAGGTGTTCGCGGAGTCCGACCAGGGCGAACTGCCGCACCTGATCGGGGTGACCGGCCGCAGCCTCTTCCAGTTCGGTGACGTCTACCTGCACCTGATCGAGGCTGACCGCCCGCCGGGCCCGGCCGTCGCCAAGGTCGTCGGGCACCCGGAGTTCCGGAGCGTCAGCGACCGCCTGACCGCCTTCGTCCAGGCCTACGACCCGGCCACCTGGCGCGAGCCGAAGGACGCGATGGCGCGGGAGTTCTACCGCTGGGACCGCTGAGCCGCAGCGCCCCCGATGGGCCCGCCCCCGGCCGTGCGCCGGGGGCGGGCCCATGTGCGCGCGCCGGGGCGGGTAGGGGAGCGGGCCGCATCGGGGGGCGCGCCGGGCCGGGTACCCGGGGCGGGCCCATGGGCCCGCCCCGGGGCGGCTGCGGCCCGGGCGCGGCGCGCTGGTGCGCTCCCCCGTACGAGGGGTGTCGTCCCGGCTTCCGGGGCGGAATCACCCGGATCGCCCGGGCACCCGGGTGAACACACCCGGGACTCCACCCGAAGGGCGCACAGTCCGCACCGGTGCCGCCACGCTCCGGTGGCAGGCGGCGGCACGGTGGTTGACGGTGGATCAGGCGCACCTCCCGCGAGTCCCCTTGCCCGGCACCGTGCCGGCAGTCGCGGCCCGCGCGCCGGAAGGATCATCCTCATGCGTTCTGCACGCACGCTGCTCGCCGGGGCGGCCGTCGCCGCCGTCCTGACCGTCGGCACCCCCATGGCCTTCGCCGACGGCTCCGCCGACCAGGGCAAGAACCTCACCTGGCAGGAGAAGCAGGACAAGCCCGGTGACAAGCCGGCCTCCGACGGTTCGAAGGCCTCCGACGGCATGAAGGGCTCGGACAGCAGTACCAAGGGCTCCGACAGCTCGAAGGGCGCCGCCTCCGAGGAGCACAAGGGCACCGAGGAGCACAAGGGCTCGGGCGAGCACAAGGGCTCCGAGGCCAAGGACGAGGACCACAAGACCCCGCACGGCGGCGTCCACACCGGTGGCGGCGGTCTGGCGCTGTCCGGCGGTGGGCTCGCCTCCGGCGCGGTCCTGCTGCTCGGCGGCCTCGGGGCCGGTGCCTACGCCCTGCGCCGTGGCCGCCGTGCCGCCGGCGCGGTCGCCTGACGCCGGTCACCCTGGTTCCGCCGCCTCCGGGCGCCTCCCCCGCCTGGGTGGGGCGCGCCGGGGGCGGCGGGCCGTTCGGACCAGGTCGAGCGGAGGAGAGCAATGACGGGCGGTCCCGCCTCTGGAATGTCCCGGCTGCTGCGCGCGGGGATGGGCGCGGCAGCGGTCGGTCTGCTGCTGATCTACAACTCGGTGGACACCGGGCCGAGCACCGACGAGGCGGCCACCCAGGCCGCTCCCCCGGCGGCCACCGCGTCCGCCGCCGCCGGCCCCGCGGCGGCCGCCTCCCCCCAGCCGGCGGTCGCCCCGGCCGCCCCGGCGGCGCCGGCGGCACCCGCGCTCAAGCGCGCCACACCGACCAGGCTGCGGATCCCGCAGATCGGCGTCGACGCGCCGTTCACCGAGCTGACCCTCGGCCCGGGCGGACAGCTCAACGCCCCGCCGCCGGACGACAAGAACCTGGTCGGCTGGTACCGGGACGGCGTGACCCCGGGCGAGCGCGGCAGCGCGGTCGTCGCCGGGCACGTGGACACCACCAAGGGCCCGGCGGTGTTCCTGCTGCTCAGCCTGCTGCTGCCGGGCAACAAGGTCGAGGTGAGCCGCGCGGACGGCACCGTCGCGGTGTTCTCGGTCGACTCGGTGGAGACCTTCGCCAAGAACGCCTTCCCCGACCAGAAGGTGTACGGCAAGACCCCCGACGCCCAGCTCCGGCTGATCACCTGCGGCGGCACGTACGACAAGAAGCGGCGCGACTACCTGGACAACGTGGTGGTCTTCGCCCACCTGGAGTCCTCCCGCAAGGCCTGACGCCGCGCACCGGGCCCCGCACCGCCCCGCACGCGGACGACCGCCGGCCCCCGGGAAGTCGGGGGCCGGCGGTCGTCGGGTGTGCGGGGTGTCCGGGGTCCTCGGCTGTCGGGGTCCTCGGGTGTCCGGGGTCAGCCGCGGACGGTGGCCTCGAAGGCGTGCAGGTAGGGGTTGACCGGGCAGACCTCGGTGACCATGAGGCCGGCCTCCTCCATCAGCCGGACCATGCTCGCCTCGGAGTGCTTGGCGCCGCCGACGTTGAGCATCAGCAGCAGGTCCATGGCGGTGGTGAAGCGCATCGACGGGCTGTTGTCGACGAGGTTCTCCACGACCACCACGCGGGCGCCGGGGCGGGCCGCCTTCACCACGTTGGCGAGGGTGCGGCGGGTGCTCTCGTCGTCCCACTCCAGGATGTTCTTGATGATGTAGAGGTCGGCGCTGACCGGGATGTCCACCCGGCAGTCGCCCGGCACCAGGCGGGCGCGGGCGGAGAAGGCGCCGCCGTCCCGCAGCCGAGGGTCGGCGCCGGCCACGACCTTGGGCAGGTCGAGCAGGGTGCCGTGCAGCGCCGGGTGCTTCTCCAGCAGGCTGGCCAGCACGTGGCCCTGGCCGCCGCCGATGTCGACCACCGAGTCGACGCCGGTGAGGTCCAGGTAGTCGGCGAAGTCCTGGGCGGACTGCCGGCTGGAGGTGGTCATCGCCTTGTCGAAGACCTTCGCCGAGTCGCCGCCCTCGCTGTGCAGGTAGTCGAAGAACTCCTTGCCGAACAGCTCGGGGAAGACGTTGCGGCCGGAGCGGACCGCCTCGTCCAGCTTCGGCCAGGCCTCCCAGGTCCACGGCTCGGTGCACCAGAGGGAGATGTAGCGCAGGGAGTTGGGGGCGTCCTCGCGCAGCAGGCGGGACATCTCGGTGTGCTCGAAGCGGTCCTCGCCGCTCTCGGCGAAGATGCCGTAGCAGGTGAGGGCGCGCAGCAGGCGGCGCAACTGGCGGGGTTCGGTGTCGAGCGCGGCGGCGAGTTCGGTGACGGTGGTCGGGCTGTCGCCGAGCGCGTCGGCGACGCCGAGCCGGGCGGCCGCGCGGACGGCGGCGGCGCAGGCGGCGCCGAAGACGAGTTCGCGCAGGCGCATCGCGGCCTGGGGGCTGGTGTGGGCGGGTGCGGTGGTCATGGGCGCTTCCTTCGGGGGTGGGCGGCGAGGGGGGTCGGGGTGCTCAGCAGCGGCCGGAGGGCTCGGAGCGCTCGCAGGTGTTGCGGGCGAAGGTGTTGCCGGTGGCCGGTCCGGCGTCGCGGTCGGCGAGGTCGGCCGGGCCGTTGCCGCTCAGGCGGTTGTCGGTGACCACGGCGCGGGCGTTGGAGACGCCGACGACGCTCTTGAAGAGGACGATGCCGCCGGAGAAGTCCGAGGTGCCGGTGTTGTCGCGGACCTCGTTGTCGGTGACCCGGGTGTCCTCGGTGCCGGTGAGCACGATGCCGGCGCCCTGGATGGCGCCCAGGCGCGGGTTGGCCGGGCAGAACGTGTTGTTGGCGACGACCTTGTTGCGCCGTACGTCCAGGTCCCCGGCACGCGGCACGCCCTCGTCACCGACCACGAAGACGCCGCCGCAGTTGCCGCTGATGTCGTTGTCCTGGACGGCCAGCCCGCGCAGCCGACGGACGGTGACGCCCACCCGGTTGCCGGTCAGCTCGTTGCCCTCGACCACGGTGCCGCCGGTGTCGGGCGCGCCGCCCTCGCGGTAGGCGTAGTTGGCGAGGAAGACGCCGGACTGGCCGTTGTCGGCCGAACGGTTGCCGACGATCCTGGCCCGGGTGGACATCTCCTGGCTGATGCCCTGCTGGCCGTTGCCGTGGACGTCGGTGTGGCTGACGGTCAGGCCGGTGGTGCCGCTGGCGTCGATGCCGTTCTTGGCGAAGCCGGTGACGGCGAGGGTCTTGACGGTGACGTCGGCGAGCGGCCGGGCCTCGGTGCCCACCACGCAGATGCCGTGCCCGGCCGTGGCACAGGCGTTCTCGGTGCCGGTACCGGGGGTGATCACGCTGTCGGGTCCGGAGCCGAGCAGGGTGAGGCCGGGGGTCGTGATCCGGACGCTGCCCCGGTAGGTGCCCGGGAGCAGCAGGACGGTGTCGCCGGAGCGGGCGGAGTCGACGGCCTGCTGCACCGATTCGCCGGGCCGGACGAGGTGCAGCCGGCCGATGTCGTCGGCGTGGGCCGCGGGGGCGGCGGCCAGGGTGGTGAGGACGGTGGTCAGGGCGGTGGCGGCCGCGGTGGCCGCGGCGAGGTGGTGGACCGGTCGCGTGGGCATGAGTGGTGACCTGTCTTTCGGCGCGCGTGGTGCTCGTGGGTGGGTCGGGGAGTCCGGCCCGGTCCAGCGGGGTGGACTGACGCGCTGTGTGCGGGCGGTGACGGCCGGTGGGTGCGGCCGTGTCGACGGTACGGTCGCCCGGGTGGGGCCGCCACCAGGGCTGGGCTGCGGGACTGACGGGGCGTCGGCCGGGGGTGGGACGGCCCGGCGTGGCGCGCCCGGGCCGGGCCCGACGACGCTGACGACGCCCTCGACCGCGGGGGCGGCCGACCGCGGGTCGGGCACGGGGCGGTCGGGCGGGTGGTCGGGCGCGGGGCGGTCGGGCGGGTGGTCGACCGCGGGCGGTCGGCCGCGGGCGGTCGGCCGCGGGAGCGGCGGGCGCGGGACCGGCGGGCGCGGGACCGGCGGGCGCGGGAGCGGCGGGCGCGGGAGCGGCGGGCGCGGGAGCGGCGGGCGCGGGGTGTTTCGCCACCGTCCCTCCCCCGGTCCCCGGCCCTCCGTACCGGCCTGCCCGACACCACCGGCCGGGCGCGTGGCATGCTCGGGGCCATGACCACCGCGCCGCCCGTACCGTCCGCCGCCACCGCCCGCAACCCGATCGGCGCCCACGTCCCGGTGGCCGGCCGGGGGCTGGTCGGGACGGGCCTGGCGTACGCGCGGCGGGTGGGCGCGGAGACGGTGCAGGTGTTCGTGGCGAACCCGCGCGGCTGGGCCACGCCCGCGGGCAACCCGGCGCAGGACGAGGAGTTCCGGATCGCCTGCGCCGAGGAGGGCGTCCCCGCCTGGGTGCACGCGCCCTACCTGATCAACTTCGGCTCGGACAACCCGGCCACGCGCGAACGGTCGGCCGAGTCGCTGCGGCACTCGCTGCGCCGCGGCCACGCCATCGGCGCCCTCGGCGTCGTGCTGCACACCGGCTCCGCGGTCGGCACGGCGCCCGGCGGCGGCTCGCGCCGGGCCGAGGCGATGGCCCAGGTCCGCGCGGACGTCCGGCCGCTGCTGGACGAACTGGACGCGCTCGGCGAGGACGCACCCTGGCTGCTGCTGGAGCCCACCGCCGGTCAGGGCAGCTCGCTCTGCTCGCGGCTGGAGGAGCTGGCCGAGTACGTGGAGGCACTGGACGCCCACCCCAAGGTGGGCGTCTGCCTGGACACCTGCCACGCCTTCGCCGCCGGGCACGACCTGGCGGTGCCCGGCGGGGTGACGGCCGCGCTGGACGCCCTGGCCTCCGCCGCCGGGCCGGGCCGGCTGCGGCTGATCCACGCCAACGACTCCGAGGACGTCGTCGGCGCCCGCAAGGACCGGCACGCCAACATCGGCGCCGGGATGATCGGCGCGGAGCCGTTCCGCGAGCTGTTCGAGCACCCGGAGACGGCCGGCGTGCCGCTGCTGGTGGAGACCCCGGACCGCAAGCACGGCGGCGACGGCACCGGCCACGCGATGGACATCGCGGTGCTGAAGGAGCTGCGGCAGCGGGCGACGCTCCGCGGCCGGGACGGTTCCCGGACCGGCGGTTCCGGCACGGGCCGTTCCCGGACGGGCGGTTCCGGCACGGGCCGTACCCGGACCGGCGGTTCCGGCACGGGCGATTCCCGGACCGGCGGTTCCGGCACGGGCCGTACCGGTGGGCCCCGCACGGCGGTACGCGACCACGGCTGAGGCTGCCGGATCGCAGGGCCGGTGCGAGGCTGGACCCGTCCTTGCCACCGGTCTCCAGGGGGCCCCACATGTCGCCGACCCGGAACCTCGCCGCGCTGCCCTGCGGGCGCCGCGGCAAGTGGGTGGTGGTCGCCCTCTGGCTGGTGCTGCTGGTGGCCCTCGGCCCGCTGGCCGGCAAGCTCATGGGTGCCGAGGACAACCAGGCGTCCAGCTGGCTGCCCGGCAACGCCGAGTCCACCCGGGTGCTGGACGAGCAGCGGGCCTTCCAGCCGGTGGACACCGCCCAAGCCGTCGTGGTGTACCAGCGGACCGGCGGCATCACCGCCGCCGACCAGGCCGAAGCCACCCGCGACGCCGCCGAGTTCGCCACCGTCCCGCACGTGGTCGGACGGGTGGTCGGCCCCGTGGTCTCCGCCGACGGCCAGGCGATGCAGACCATCGTGCCGATCGACATCGGCAGCAACGGCTGGAACGACCTGAAACCCGCCGTCGACCAGCTGCGCCGGACGGCCGCGGCCGACAGCCACGGGATGACCACCCACGTGACGGGCCCCGCCGGGACCGGCGCCGACCAGGCCGAGGCCTTCGCGGGCATCGACAGCTCGCTGCTCACCGCCACCGTCAGCGTGGTGATCATCCTGCTGCTGCTCACCTACCGCAGCCCGGTGCTGTGGATCCTGCCGCTGGTCTCGGCGGGCGCCGCGCTGGCCGTCTCCGAGGCGTTCATCTACCTCCTGGCCGAACACTCCGGACTGACCGTCAACGCGCAGAGCGCCGGGATCCTGGTCGTCCTGGTGCTCGGCGCCGGGACGGACTACGCGCTGCTGCTCACCGCCCGCTACCGCGAGGAACTGCGCCGCCACGAGGACCGGCACGAGGCGATGGCCTTCGCCCTGCACCGCGCCGGGCCCGCCATCCTCGCCTCCTCAGCGACGGTGATCGCCTCCATGCTCTGCCTGCTGATCGCCGAGATGAACTCCACCAGGGGCCTCGGCCCGGTCTGCGCGATCGGCGTCCTGGTCGCGCTGCTGGCCATGCTCACCCTGCTGCCCGCGCTGCTGGTGATCGTCGGGCGCTGGGTGTTCTGGCCGGTCCGGCCCGGGTACGGCACGGCCGAGCCGACCAGGACCGGCCGCTGGGCGCACATCGGCGCGTGGATCGGCCGCCGGCCCCGGAAGGTGTGGGTGGGGACGGCGCTGGCCCTCGCCGTCTGCTGCGTCGGGCTGGTCTCGCTCGACGCCAACGGTCTGAGCACCGCCGGGACCTTCACCGGCAAACCGGACTCGGTGGTCGGCCAGCAGGTGCTCCAGCAGCACTTCCCGGCCGGCACCGGCGCGCCGCTCACGATCATCTCCACCGCGCCCGGCGCCCCCGCCGTACGGGAGGCCGCCCGGACGACCCCCGGGGTGGCCGCCACCACGGCACCGACCCTCCACGAGGGGCAGGCCCTGTTCCAAGCCACCCTCACCGATCCGCCGGACAGCCAGGCCGCCAAGGACACCGTCGACCGGGTACGGGCCGCCGTGCACGCCGTGCCGGACGCGGACGCCAAGGTCGGCGGCAGCACCGCCGTGATCCTGGACGCCGGGCGGGCCGCCGGGAACGACAACCGGGCGATCATCCCGCTGGTCCTCGGCGTGGTGCTACTGATCCTCGCCGTGCTGCTGCGGGCCGTCACCGCGCCGCTGGTGCTGATCGCGACCGTGGTGCTCTCCTACGCCGCGGCGCTCGGGATCAGCGCCTTCTTCTTCACGCACGTCTTCCACTTCCAGGGCGAGGACAACGCGTTCCCGCTGTTCGTCTTCGTCTTCCTGGTGGCGCTGGGGATCGACTACAACATCTTCCTGATGACCCGGGTGCGGGAGGAGTCCGTCCAGCACGGCACCCGGCAGGGGGCGCTGAACGGGCTGTCCGCCACGGGCGGGGTGATCACCTCGGCCGGTCTGATCCTGGCCAGCACCTTCGCCGTGCTCGGCACCCTGCCGATCGTGGGCTTCGCCGAGATCGGCTTCGCGGTGGCGCTCGGCGTGCTCCTGGACACCCTGGTGGTGCGGTCGGTGCTGGTCACCGCGCTGACCATGGACGTGGGGCGGCACATGTGGTGGCCGGGGCCGCTGTCCCGGGCCGACGCACCCGGCGAGGCCGCGGAGGCCGTGCCGAGCGGACGGCGGTAGGCGGACGGCAGGAGGCGGACGGCACCGTCAGGGGGCAGCAGTCCGGGGCCGCAGTCAGGGGGCAGGAGGCCGACAGCGCTGAGCCCGGGACCCGCTGGAGCGGGTCCCGGGCTCAGCCGTCGGTCGACGGGCGATCAGCAGTCGCCGATGCAGCTGTCCTCGCTGGACTGGTGGACGTTGAGCCAATTGGCGTGCGGACCGAACAGGCCGACACCGGCCGAACCCGACTCCAGGCTCTCGCTGGACGCCGCGTGCGACGCCCCCCAGTGGGCCATCGCCGGCACCGGCGCCGCGAGAGCGGCGGCGCCCGTCACGGCGACGATCACAGCGAGCTTGCGGATGTTTCCACGAAGCGACATCAGATGTCCTTTGGGTGGTCTGTGTGGTCTCTGGCGTGAAGAAGTGCTCCGGAGCCGGCCACCAGCACACCCGGCCTCCCGCAGCACCCGCACAGGTTTGCACACGAACGCGCACGAACCCGCCCGCGCCGCAACTCCGCTAAGGCATTCGGGTGAGGCAACTCCCTCGCCCGGATGAACCGGACCGCCCGACGGCGCACCCGGTCGGCGGCGGGAGGGGGGCCGCCGGACGAGTGCCCGTCCGGCGGCCCTGCGACCGCAAGTCTTGCGGTGCGGGATCGGGCGAACTGAACAAATCCCGTCGATTTGGTGCGCGATATCGCCTGGTCCGAGCATGAACGGTCGCTCCACGCGCTCACCCCGCGCGAGCAGGAGCACGAGCTGGACCACGAAAGGCGCACCACCCTCATGCAGACCAGCCCCGCCGCACCCCGGCAGGCGACCCGCCCGACCGCCCCGGAGACCGCGGTGGCCCAGGAGGCCCAGGAGGCCCTGACGGACCCTGCGGCCCAGCAGGCCCCGGAAGGGGCCGCCCCCGCCGCCCCGGAGAAGGGCCGTCGGTTCGGGCTGGTGACCGCCACCGCCCTGGTGACGGGCAACATCATCGGCGGCGGCATCTTCATGATCCCGGCCGCCGTGGCCCCGTACGGGACGGTCAGCCTGGTCGCCTTCGCGGTCCTCACCGTCGGCGCGATCGCGCTGGCGCTGGTCTTCGGGCAGTTGGCGCGCCGCAACCCGCGCACCGGCGGGCCGTACGTCTACGCCCGCGAGGCCTTCGGGGACTTCGCCGGCTTCCTGTCCGCCTGGTCGTACTGGATCACCACCTGGGTCAGCAACGCCGCGCTCGCCGTGGCCGCCGTCGGCTACCTGGACGTCCTGCTGCCGGTCGGGCACTCCCCCGCAGTCAGCATCACCGCCGCGCTGGCCTTCCAGTGGCTCCCGGCGCTGGCGAACCTGGCCGGGACGCGGTACGTCGGCGCCGTCCAACTCGTCTCCACCGTGCTGAAGTTCGTCCCGCTGCTACTGGTCGCGGTGGGCGGCCTGTTCTTCTTCGACCCGAAGAACCTCGGCCCCTTCGACGCCGACGGCCAGGGCTGGGCGGGCGGGATGACCGCCGCCGCGGCGATCCTGCTCTTCAGCTACCTCGGCGTGGAGTCGGCCGCGATGAGCGCGGGGAAGGTCCGCGACCCGGAGCGCAACGTGGGCCGGGCCAGTGTGCTCGGCACCACCGGTGCGGCGGTGGTCTACCTGCTGGGCACGCTCGCGGTGTTCGGCAGCGTCGCGCACGAGCGGCTCGTCCACTCCACCGCGCCGTTCTCGGACGCCGTCGACGCGATGTTCGGCGGCTCCTGGGGCGGAACGGCGATCGCCGTCGCCGCGCTGGTCTCGATGACTGGCGCCCTCAACGGCTGGACGCTGCTGGCCGCGCAGGCGCCGTACGCGGCCGCCAAGGACGGCCTCTTCCCCGCCGCCTTCGGCAGGGAGCGGCGCGGGGTACCGGTCCTCGGCGTGCTGGTGAGCGTCGCCCTGGCCTCGGTGCTGACGGTGCTCAACTTCGCCAGCGGCGCCAAGGGCGCCTTCGACATCCTGGTGCTGGTCACCACGTTCACCGCGACCGTCCCCTATCTGCTGTCCACCGCGGCGCAGTTGTACTGGCTGGTGCGCGGCGCCACCGACAAGGTGGACAACGGCCGGCTCGTCCGGGACGCCGTCCTGGGCCTGGGCGCCTTCGCCTTCTCGCTGTGGCTGCTCGCGGGCGCCGGGTACGCCGCCGTCTACCAGGGCGTCCTGTTCCTCTTCGCCGGAATCCTGGTCTACGTGTGGATGGCGGGCCGACGGCGCCCGAACCCGTGACGCGGAACCGCCGGAACCCGTGACGGCGAGGCGCCGGGACCCCTGACACGGACGTGAAGTCGCTTACCGGAAGACTGACTTGTCCGGTAAGCGCCGCACATCCACGAGGATTTCACCTCCTGGGTCTACCCGCGTAGGCGGCACTCTCGCCACACTGGCGCACGCAACTCAGCAGCTCATCCGATGAGATGATGGAGCGTTCGCCATGGCCCCCACCGCGTCCATACGCCGGTTCCTGTCCTGCATACCGGCGGCCGCCGCACTCGCCGCCGCCACCGTGCTCACCGCCGGCACCCCCGCCCAGGCCGCCCTGCCCACCCCCGTCTCCGCGGCCACCGCCCGCGCCTACCTCGCCGCGATGCCCGCCGCCGCCGAGACCCACGCGAGCACCTACGACCGGACGCTGTTCCCCACCTGGATCACCGTCAGCGGCACCTGCGACACCCGCGAGTGGATCGTCAAGCGGGACGGCAGCAACGTCACCACCGACACCTCCTGCAAGGCCACCGGCGGCACCTGGTCCTCGCCGTACGACAACGCGACCACCACCAACGCCTCCTCCTTCGACGTCGACCACCTCGTCCCGCTCGCCGAGGCCTGGGCCTCCGGCGCCTGGTCCTGGACCACCGCCCAGCGCCAGGCTTTCGCCAACGACGTCACCCGCCCCCAACTGCTCCTGGTCTCCGCCGGGAGCAACCGTTCCAAGGGCGACCGCGACCCCGCCGAGTGGCTCCCCCAGGCCTCCTACCGCTGCACCTATGCCCGCGCCTGGGTGCAGGTGAAGCAGTACTACGGCCTCAGCGTCGACAGCGCCGAGAAGAGCGCGCTCACCGGCATCCTCGACGGCTGCTGACCCGATCCGCTCCCGCGGCGCCCCACCCGCCCCGAGGGGGTACGGGCGGGGCGCCGCCGTGCGCGGCGCGGTGGCGGACCGGAGGACAGGTCAGTTCACCCGGCGTCGGGCCGGGCCCGGGCGCGATCGCGGGTCACGGCGGCTCCGAGGGCCAGCCAGCCGACCGCGAGGAGCCAGCCGGCGAGCACGTCGAGCGGCCAGTGCACGCCGAGGTAGACACGGCTGAGGCCGATCGCGCCCGCGAACAGCACCGCACCGGCGGTGACGGCACGGGCGGTGACGGTTCCGGCGGCACCGGTACGGGCGGTGACGGTTCCGGCGGCACCGGTACGGGCGGCCGAACAGCGGGCCCGGGTGACGGCGAGGGCGAGCAGGCCGGCGCAGAGGGCGGCGGTGAAGGCGTGCCCGGAGGGGAAGGCGAAGCCGGAGGCGGTGGACGCCCAGTCCGTCACCGGCGGCCGGGGGCGGCCGAAGGCGTGCATCAGGCCCTGCCGCAGCAGTTGCCCCAGCACCAGCCACCCGACGGGCAGGAGCAGCACCCCGGCCAGGCGCCCGCGGGAGGTCGGCGGGCCGGCGTTCCCGGCGGCGCGCCGAGCAGCGCTCCGAGCGGCGACCAGGCCCGCCACCAGGGCGACGAGGTAGGGGACGGCACCGGTGCCGAGGGAGGTGACGGCGATCGCCGCGGTGCGGGCGGCCGCCGGCCGGTGGGCGGCGCTCCAGTCGGCCGCGGTCCGCTCGAAGGCGAACGGCGCCCAGCCGTGCAGGGCGAGCACGGCCGCGATCACGGCGAAGGCCGACCAGGTGGCGACGAGCACCAGCGGCCACCGCCACCGCGCCGCGCCGTCGGCCGCCGGCCCGCCCCCGGGCCCGGCCCCGGGGTCCGGTCGACCGGCGCCTGGGGGCGGCGGGCCTCCGTACGGTCCGCTCATCGCGGTCCGGTCCGGGTCCTGGCGCGGCGGCGGGAGCGCCGCAGCTCCAGCAGGAGCGGCAGCAGCGAGACGAGGACGACGACCGCGACGACCGGCAGCAGGTAGCGGTCGACGTTCGGGACCGACGAGCCGAGCGCGTACCCGGCCAGGACCAGGCCGAACGTCCAGACCAGGCCTCCGACGACCTGCCACAGGGTGAAGGAGCGGACGTCGACGCCGAGGGCGCCGGCCAGCGGGTTGAGCACCGTGCGCACCACCGGGACGAACCGGGCCAGGACCACGGCCTTGCGGTGCCCGTAGTGGGCGAGGAGTTCCTCGGCGCGCAGGGCGCCCGCGTGCAGCCGCGCGCTGCGGGAGCGGGCGAGCAGACCCCGCCCGCCGCGCCGTCCGATCAGGAAGCCGACCTGGGCGCCGCCGAGGGCACCGGCGGCGGAGGCGGCCAGGACCTGGGCGAGGTCCAGGTGGGGCCCGCTGCGGGCACCGGTGGTGCAGAGCACTCCGGCGGTGAACAACAGGGAGTCGCCGGGCAGGAAGAACCCGATCAGCAGGCCGGTCTCGGCGAACAGGACCACGGCGATACCCAGCGCCCCGAACGCGCCGAGCAGCGATCCGGCGTTCAGGGGGTCGACGGCCACGACGGCCGGCGGGACGATGGCCTGCGGGACGGTGGCGTGCGGCTCGACGGCCAGGGGGACCGCGGCCAGGGCGTGGACGGCCGGCGCGGCCCAGAGGGACCACATCGCGAGGGGCCTTTCCGGGAGAGGGGCTCGGGGCGGCCGCCGCGGACCGTCTCCACTGCCAGGGTGCCTCACCCGGCCGCCTCGACCGGAACGCCGGCGCGAGGGCGGCGGCGTCGGCGAAGGTGCGCGCCCGGCCGAGCGGAGGGCCTGGCGCCCGGAACCCGCGCTCAGGCCCTCGGCCCAGGCCCCGCTCGGGCGGGTGGTCAGGCCGTCCGCTCGGGCCGTCCGCCCGGGCGGGTGGTCAGGCCGTCCGCTGGGCCGGGCGGGGCAGACGGCTGCGGACCGCCCACACGGCGGCGGCGAGGACGAAGCCGTACACCGACACCAGGCCGTGGCCGTTGTCCTGGGCGACCCACATGGCGAGGCCGAGGGCCGGGACGCCGACCGCCAGGGCGATCTCCTTGGGGAGGCGGGTGCGGGTGAGGAGGGCGAGGGCGAGGGTGGCGCCGAGGAAGTAGGTGGCGCCGGAGCTGCCGGCGAAGTTGCGCGGGTCGGTGCTGGGACCGTCGCCGAGGCCGAACAGGGTGTCGACGCGGCCGGGCAGCACGATCCCGGCGAGGAAGAAGGCGAGCGTGAGCGGCCCGCCCCAGTACCACTGGGCGAGCGCGGCGACGGCGGCGAGGGTGACGAGGTTCCACAGGCCGCCGAAGAGGCCGCCGTTCTGCATGAACACCGAGGTGAACTCGCGCCACCAGCCGGACTTCGACGGATCGGCGTCGAGCGCGTCCATCGCGCCGGACCAGGCCAGCTGGAGCAGGACCCCGCCGACGGCGAGCACAGTCAGGGCGACCGCCGCCCACGGCAGCGGCCTGCCGCGCAGGGTGTCGCGGCCGACCACGCCGAGCCCGCAGTTGACCATCATGACCATCAGCGCGGCCGTGGTCACGTTGAAGACGATCGCCTCCATGGCCTGGCCCTCCCCCCGGCTCCCGGCTTTTCCAACACCGTTCGAAATCTGACGGCACCAAAGTAGCACAGCTTTCGAACGGCGTTGGAAAGCTGTGTACGGTGGACGCATGAAGCTCACCAAGGAGCGCATCGTCGACGCGGGCATGGCCGTCTTCGCCGAGGTCGGCTACCAGAACCTGTCCATGCGCCAGGTCGCCGACCGCCTCGACACCCACGCGGGCAGCCTCTACTACCACGTGCGCGGCAAGGACGAACTGCTCGCGCTGCTGGCCGACCGGATCTGCCGCCAGGCCTACGACGCGGGCACCGAGGCCCTCGCCGACCTCCCGCCCACCGCCGACTGGCAGGACCGCGTCGCGGCCCAGGCCGTCGCCCTGCGCCTGAGCATCAGACAGCACCCCGGCGGCGCCCAGCTCCTCGCCGAGAGCCCCGGCACGCTCGGCACCGCCGCGCTCTCCCTGATGGAACGCCTGCTGCGCACCCTCGTCGACGCCGGCCTGCCCGGCGACCACCCCGGCATCGCCGCCGACACCCTGCTCAGCCACGTCACCGGCTTCGTGCTCCAGGAGCAGAACCAGCCCGCCGCACCCCCGGCCGTCACCCCCGAGCTCCACGCCGACCTGCGCGAACGCTTCCCCCTGCTGATGGGCCCCGCGATGCCGCGCCTCAGCCAGGACGAGAAGTTCGCGCGCAGCGTCCGGCTGCTGTGCGCGGGCTTCGCCACGCTGCTCACGGATGATCAGGCGGGCACCGGCTGAGCGGCTGAGGGGCTGAGGGGCTGGGCGCCGGAGGACGTGACCCGGATGCCCCGGTCGGCGGGCGGCGCACCAGGGGCGGGCCTACGGTGCGGTGCCAGGGGGTCCTCCGAGCGGAAGGCTGTTACTGGCATGGCGGGTAGGTTCGAGCTGTACGTGGACGAGAGCGGGATGCACCGGTTCCGGCTCAAGGCGAGCAACGGGTCGGTCGTGGTGACCGGGGACCCGGAGGAGAGCAAGGACGACTGCCTGAAGAGCATCGAGTCGATCCGCAAGCTCGCGCCGTACGCGGAGCTCAAGGAGGCCGCCGGGTCGATGTGAGGCCTTGGCGGCGACAGGCCGCGGCGGACGCGGGTCGGTGGTGCAATTCGCCGACCCGCGTTCGTTTGTACGACAGATCCCTTTGGCCGGGTGCACGCCGGGCACGGACAGAACCCTGGCATGCGTGTCGTCATCGTCACCGAGTCCTTCCCGCCCGAGGTCAACGGGGTCGCCCACAGCGTGCTGCGGACGGCCGAGCATCTGGTCCGCCGGGGCCATCAGCCCCTCGTCGTCACCCCCGCGCCGGCGCGGGGCGCCCAGTGCCCGCCGGGAACGTTCGGGAGCGCCGCGACGGAGATCCCCGTGGTGCGCATCCCGTCGATGCCGCTGCCGGGGTACCCGCAGGTGCGGATCGCACTGCCGAGCCGGCAGCTGGCGACCGCGGTCGCCGGGCACCGGCCGGACGTCGTGCACCTGGCCAGCCCGTTCGTGCTCGGCGCGCGCGGGATGCAGGTGGCGGCCCGGCTCGGGGTGCCCGCCGTGGCCGTCTACCAGACGGACCTCGCCGGGTACGCGCACGCCTACCGGGCCGGGCGCGGACTCGGGGAGGCCGCCGCGTGGCGGCGGATCCGGGCCGTGCACCGGGCGGCCGCCCGCACCCTGGCGCCGTCCACTCCGGCCGCGCAGGACCTCACCGCGCACGGGGTGCCCCGGGTGCAGCTCTGGCCGCGCGGGGTCGACTCGGCGCGGTTCCACCCCGGGCACCGGGACGAGGCGCTGCACCGGGCGCTCGCGCCGGGCGGGGAGGTGCTGGTCGGGTACGTCGGGCGGCTGGCCCCGGAGAAGCGGGTCGACCTGCTGGCGGCGGCCTCGGCACTGCCCGGGGTGCGGGTGGTGGTCGTCGGGGACGGGCCGTCGGCGCCCGGGCTGAAGGCCGCGATGCCCGGCGCGGTCTTCCTGGGCCGCCGCACGGGCGAGGAACTGGCCCGCTGTTTCGCGACCCTGGACGTGTTCGTGCACACCGGCCCGCTGGAGACCTTCTGTCAGACCATCCAGGAGGCGATGGCGAGCGGGGTGCCGGTGATCGGCCCGGCGGCGGGCGGCCCGCTGGACCTCGTCGCGCACCACCGCACCGGTCTGCTGGTGCCGCCCCGGGACGGCGCGGCGGTGGCCCGGGCGGTGGCCGAGCTGGCCGCCGATCCGGCCCGGCGGGCCGCGTACGGGCGGGCCGGACGGGCGGAGGTGACCGCGCGCACCTGGGAGGCGGTCGGGGACCTGCTGCTGCGGCACTACGCCGAGGTGCTGGCGGAGCACCGGGGGGTGGCGGTGGCGTCCCAGGCGCCGGCGGTGGCGTCCCAGGCTCCGGCGGTGGCGTCGGTGGCTTCGCAGGCGCGGGTGCCGGGGCCGGTGGCTTCCGAGGCACAGGCGGCCGGGCCGGTGGCTTCCCAGGCTCCGGTGGTGGCGTCGGTGGCGTCACTGGCGCCGGCGGTGGCGTCGGTGGCTTCGCAGGCGCCGGCGGTGGCGTCGGGGGCGTCCCTGGCGCCCGTGGTCGGGCCGGTGGTGATCGGGATGGGGGCCGGGCCGGTGGTGGAGCGCTCCGCGGCGGGCTCTCCGGCGGGCTCCCGGCCGGGTGCTCCGGCGGACTCCGGATCTCGCCGGGCGGCTGCGGCCCCCGCGGACACGGAGACGACGGCGGAGGAGCTCCCCGCATGACCTCCGCCCGGAACGGCGAGGCGCTGACCGTCGTACGGCTCGCCAACTTCGTCACCCCGGTCTCCGGCGGCCTGCGCACCGCCCTACGGCACCTGGGAGCCGGCTACCGGGCGGCCGGGCACCGACCGGTGCTGGTCGTGCCCGGGGAGCGGCGCTCCGAGGAGGAGACCGAGCAGGGCCTGGTGATCACCCTGCCCGGGCCGGTGCTGCCGGCCAGCGGCGGCTACCGGCTGCTCACCGACCGCCGGGCGGTGGCCGCCGAACTCACCCGGCTCTCACCCGACCGTCTGGAGGTGTCTGACCGCACCACGCTGCGCTGGACCGGCGACTGGGCCCGGCGGCACGGGGTGCGGTCGGTGATGGTCTCGCACGAGAGCGCCACCGGGGTGCTGCGCACGTGGGGCGTCCCCGCGAGAGTGGCGAGCGCGGCCGCAGACCGGCTGAACACGGCGACCGCCCGTTCGTACGACGCGGTGCTGTGCACCACCGACTGGGCCGCCGCGGAGTTCCGCCGGATCGGCGCACCGAACCTGGTCCGAGCGCCCCTCGGCGTGGACCTGGACACCATGCGCCCCCTGCCGCCGGCCGAACGGGCCGCGGAACGGGCCCGGTACGCCGCACCGCAGGAGGTGCTGCTGGTGCTCTGCTCGCGGCTCGCGGCGGAGAAGCGGCCCGAGCGGGCGATCGAGGCCCTCGCCGCACTGCGGGCGCGGCGGGTTCCCGCCGTCCTGGCGGTCGCCGGGACCGGCCCGCTGCGCGAGCGGCTGGCGGACCGGGCCGCCCGGCTGCGGCTCCCGGTGCGCTTCCTCGGGCACCTGAGCGGGCGCACGGCGCTGGCCCGGCTGCTCGGCTGTGCGGACGTGGTGCTCGCGCCCGGCCCGGTGGAGACCTTCGGACTGGCCGCGATGGAGGCCCTGGCCTGCGGGACCCCGGTCACGGTCAGCCGCTCCTCCGCGCTGCCCGGCCTGGTCGGACTCGCCGGGGTGGCGGCGCCGGACACGGGCCCCGGGTTCGCCACCGCCGTCCGCCAGTTGCTGGACCGACCGGAGGGCGTGCGGCGGGCTGCCGCCCGCTCGCAGGCCGAACGGTACGGCTGGCCAGCGGCGGTCACGGCGTTCCTGGCTGCGCACGGGGTGCGGGACGGCGGAGTGGTGGGAGAGGACCGGGACGGCGGAACGGTGGGCGAAGGCCGGGACGGCGGAACGGTGGGCGGAGGCCGGGACGACGGAACGGTGGGCGGCGGCCGGGACGACACAACGGCCCGACGGGACCGAGCCGTCGGAGTGGCAGGAGAAGGCCGGGACGGCGGAACGGTCGGCGGAAGCCGGGACGACGCAACGGCCCGACGGGACCGAGCCGTCGGAGTGGCAGGAGAAGGCCGGGACGGCGGAACGGTCGCCGGAGGCCGGGACGACGGAGTGGTGGGAGGGGGCCGGGATGAGCGTGCTCGGCACGGGGCCTGAGCGGGCGGGGGCGGAAGAGCGTTCGTCGGCAGGCGAGTTGGCGCGGTTCGTGGCGCTCGGGGATTCGCTGACCGAGGGCGTCGGGGACGCGGTCGGCGATGGGTGGCGCGGCTGGGCGGCCGTCCTCGCGGACTCGCTGGTGCCGGCGGGCCGCAAGGCCGAGTTCACCAACTTGGCGCACAGCGGGGCGCTGACTAGCGACCTGACGACACGTCAACTCCCGCGAGCGCTGGCGCTGCGGCCCCAGCTGGCCGCCGTGGTGGTCGGCGGCAACGACACCCTGCGGGCGGGATTCGACATCCGGCGCGCCACCCTGGAGTTGGACGCCACCCTGGGGGAACTGTCCGGCCACGGCGCGGTGTTGCTGACCGCGTGCCTGCCCGACCCCGGCACCCTGCTCGGGCTCCCTGCGCCGCTCACCCGTCCACTGGCCCGGCGGATGCGGGCCGTCAACACCGTGGTGCACGCGCTCAGCGCGCGGCACCGGGCGGTGCACCTGCACCTCGCCGAGCTGCCGTGGCTGCGGGAGCGCCGGCTGCTGAGCGTCGACCGGTTGCACCCCAGTGCCGAGGGCCACCACCTGATCGCCCGCCGCTTCCACGAACTGCTCGGCCGGGCCGGGCACCCGCTCGGACCGGCGCCCGCCGCCGCCCCGGCCGACCCCCCGCCGGGCCGGGCCGCCGACCTGTGGTGGATGGCCACCCAGGGCACCCGCTGGGTCGCCGCCCGCAGCACCGACCTGCTGCCGGGGCTGCTGGCGCTGGCGGCGGCGGAGACGGCCGCCCGCCTGCGCGGCGCCGACGCGCGATACGACGAGCAGATGGCCCGAGCGGCGGCGCAGGCGCTGGCGTCGCTGGGGTAGCGCGGCGGGGTGGCCGGTCACGGGGGGTCGGAACGGCGTCACCTGGTCGTGGTGGTGGCGGACGCCACCGGCAAGGCCCGCTTCGTGCGCCTGGCCGACCACGGCATGAACGGCGCCTACGCCCTCGACCTTCTCTGCACCAACGGCAGGGCTGCTCTCACGCTTCGATGCGAAGCCACGTGTCGCCAGCGCGAAGCCACAGGAGACCGTCACGACCCTGACCGCAGCGCATGACCACCCGTCCCGGCACTCGAATCTTGCGCCGCTCGGTCACGCTCCAGGTATCACCATCCAGCTCAGCTCGCACCACTTCGGTTGACCGCTGGTTGTGAACGCGCTTGGTCAGGACTGCTCGACGGCCGCGCACGGCGAACCCGTCCGGGTCATGTACGGGGCTGGGCCAACTGGTCACCTCACCGGTCGACGGGGTGATCCGCGTCAAGAACGTTCCTCCCCGCCGACTGCCGGAATACCAGATCAGCCAGACCCGGTCGCCCTCGGTGGCAGCGGTGCATCCCTCCAAAGGCACGTCAGGAAGGCGACCTCCCGGGGCCCAGGTGGCCTGACCGTCGGCACTCCAACCGGCAAGACCGGCTGCAGACTCCGGATGCCCTCCGTAGATGCCTTCGTCTCCGTAGGCCGTCCAGATCGATCCCCCGCGATCGGTCACCAGAGCAGGGATGTCGTCGCCGATGCAGAAGGTGGTCTCTTGGTCACCACTTTCCAGAGAAAACACCACGGCGTTCGGGCTCCACGCTCCCGACTCCTCCCTGCCCGCTCGACCGCTTGCTATGAGGAGTCGGGACATAGGGAGAAGAGCGATATGGCTCGGCCTGACCGGCACGTCCTTGATCGGTCGACGTTGAAATGACCCATCAGCCTGGCGAATCACGAGCACCCCATCGAATGGAACCTGCGGGCCCCATCCCACCCAACCCTTTACGTAGCGGCTTCGGCGTAGGTACTGCCGACGGACGAGCAGAACAGCCAGCTCCCCCGTCGGGCCAACCGTCCACCACAGAGGGCGTCGTCCCGCCCAGAGTTCCGTGACAGACGGCTTCCAGACCCTCTGCACGTCGACCGTCGACACCACGTCCCCCTGCTCTCGGCCGCAGCACCCGAACGTAAGCGCTGATGAGAGGAGTCTATTGATGCCAGAACAAGACACCGCCACAGCGGCGCACGGCTGCCCCGTGGTGAGTTCACGGACGCTGTTCCGCACAGTCCGAATATCCGAACCTGCCGATAGTCGAGTCGCGGCCGACCGGGAACCATGGGGGTGGCCCGGGCTGTCGTGCCCGGCAGGACGTGGCGGAGGGAGCCGGGGTGGAGAGCGTGGACGCGGACGGTCGGGGGATTCTGGCGGCGGCCGGGGTGCTGTTCCCGGACCGGGACGGGCGCCTGCTGGTGGTGCGGCTGCCGTACGACCGAAAGCACCCGGTGGCGATTCCCGGGGGCGGGTGGGAGCCGACGGACCGCTCGCCCCGGGACACCGCGCTGCGCGAGATCGCGGAGGAGCTCGGGCTCACGCCCCGACTTGGCCCGCTGGCCTGCGTCGACTGGGCGCTGCGCGAGGGCCGTCCGCCGATCGTGGCGTACCTGTACTGGGCCGAGCCGCTGACCGAGCGCCAGGCGGCGGCGATCCGGCCGGACGCGGCGGAGGTCGGCGGGTGGACGTGGCTGACCGTCGAGCAGGCGGGCCGGGCCCTGCCGCCCCGACTGTCGCGCCGGGTGACGGCCTGCCTGCGGGCACCGCGCGACGCCGGACCGCTGGAGCTGGAGGACAGCCGGCCGACCGGACACACGCTGCGGGAGCTGCCCGCCGACGGACCGGCGCCCGAGTACCTCGGACTGGCCGCCGCCCCGGACCTGCACCCGGAGGTCCGGCAGCGGCCGGAGCCGCCCCTGGACGAGGCGACCTACTACGCCACCCGGCCCCGGATCCGGGCGAAGGCCCGGGCACTGTTCACCGACGCCGCCGGGCGGGTACTGCTGGTGCGGCTGCAGCCGTGGGACGGGCCCGAGGGGCAGGACCCGTACTGGACGTTGCCGGGCGGCAGCGTCGAGGCGGCGCGGGAGACGCCCCGGACGGCGGCCCGGCGGGAGATCCGCGAAGAGCTGGGGTGGGAGCTCGAACCCGGGAAGCTGCTGGCGCTGGACTGGCAGCCGGGCACGGCGGCCGACCCCGCGGCCAACCCGGCGACCGGCCGGGACACCGCCGTCCTGGTGTACGTGTACGACGGCGGCACGGTCACGGACGCGATGCTCGGCTCGATCACGCTGCAGGAGCAGGAGCTGGTGGAGTGGCGGCTCTGCGACTCCACTGAGGCGCGGGCCCTGCTGACCGGGCCGTCCTGGGACCGTACGGCCGCGGCGCTCGCCGCCCGGGCGGGCTCGGGCGGGCCGGTCGAGCTGGTGGGCGGGTCGGCGGTCGGGTAGCGGAGGCGCGTCGGCTCGCGGCCGGGGGTGGGCCGGGTGGCCGGAAGCGGTTCGGGTTGGGGAGGCCGGACGCGGTGCGCGGCGGGGAGGCCGGACGCGGTTCGGGTTGGGGAGGCCGGACGCGGTGCGCGGCGGGGAGGCCGGAGGCGGTTCGGGGTGCGCTGCGACGGGGCGGGTGTGGTGTGTGGGTGTGTGACGGGGAGGCGGGCGGCCGGGCGCATGGACCGGGGCCCGGTTGGGACAGACTGGGGGTATGGAGAACGCGATCACGGAGGTGCTGGCCGGCCGGCGGGTTGAGGCGGTCAGCGGGGGCGGACGGCTCGACCTGCGGCTGGCCGGCGGGGTGACCGTCCGGGTGGCCCACGAATTCCGCTTCGCGGCGCCGTCGTTCACCGCGCCGGCGGAGGTCGGGCACTTCTTCCCGGCGCTGACCGTCCAGCCGAGCCCCACCCTGCTGGCGCTGGTCGGGCGGAGCGTGGAGACCGCCGACATCACCCTGGCCGGCGGCCTGGAGCTGGCCTTCGCCGGGGGCGGTGCGCTGTCCGTCCCGCCGCACGCGCAGCTGGCGCCGTGGAGCGTGCTGGCCGCTGGGGGCGTGGCCTGTGCGGGACTGCCGGGCGGCGAGGTCCGGTGGACGGAGCCGGGGGCTGCGTGGCAGCGGGAGCCCGGCGGGGCCTGAGCCGCCGCCGGGGACTCCTTCCTCCGCTGCTCCGCAGCCCGGGCGGGCGTCAGACCTCCAGGTCGGCCTCGATCTTGGTGAGCTGGTGGCGGGCCATGGCCAGGTTCGCGCGGGACTTGTCCAGCGCGAGGTAGAGGAACAGGCCCTTGCCGGTGCGACCGGTGAGCGGGCGGATCAGGTGGTACTGGCTGGACAGGGTGATCAGCATGTCCTCGATCCCGTCCCCCAGGCCCAGCATGTCCATGGTGCGCATCTTGGCGCGCACCACGTCGGTGTTCCCGGCCGCGGCCACGTTGAGGTCCAGGCCGCCGGGTCCGTCGAGGGTGGCGAGCGCCATGCCGCTGTTGTAGTCCACCAGGGCGGCGCCGATGGCACCCTCGATGCTGGTCATGGCCTGCTTGAGGGCGCCAGGTGCGTCGGTCATGTCGGTAACTCCCGTTCGGTGGTGTGGTGGTGAGGTGGTGGGGTGGATCAGTGCGTGGTGCGTGGTACGTGGTGCGTGGTACGTGGTGAGGAGCGGGGGGTGGGTGGAAGGTGGTTGAGTCGGGTGGTCGGGCCGGGTCAGCCCGCGTCGCGCGGATCCTTGGGCAGCAGGGCGTCGTTGAGCAGTCCGGCGATGCGCTGGGCGCTGCGGCGGGCTTCCAGGTGGAGTCGGCCCACGTTGACGTCCGGGTGTGCCAGCAACGTCAGCACGCAGCTGCCGCCGGCCGCGTACGTGGCGACGTAGCCGTACTCGCCGCGCACCAGGGACTCCCGGAACTCCCCCTGGCCGGTGGTGTCGGCGAGCCGCTGGGCCAGCGAGAGCGACGCCGCCGTCATCGCGGCCAGGCCGGAGGGTTCCGTCCCGTGGGTGTCGTGCGCGACCAGCAGGCCGTCCACGCTGGCCACCAGTCCGCCCGCGAGGTGCGGGACACGGTGCTTGCAGGCACGTAGTTCGGCGAGCAGCTCGGTCTCCAAGGCGATCAGTTGTCTCCTTCCGACACGCTGCTTGAGCGCCCGCCTCATGGCCGGAACGGCGGGGTCGCGGGCGGGGAGGGGGTCAAAGTCGGGCCTCCAGAAGGTCTCGGACCCGGGTCAGCAGCGCGATGTCCGGGTCGGGGACGGCGAGCGGGTGGGCCGCTGCCGGGGTGGGCGGGTGGTCGGGGTGTCCGGGATATCCGGGATGTCCGGGGCGTTCTGGGCGGGCGGCGGTTCCGGCGTGGATCGAGGCGACGGCCGCGGCCGGGACGCCCCGCAGACTGGCTCCGGGGATCCGGCGGTGCAGGCCACCGGACGGTCTCCCGGCGTCGACGGGCCGGGCGGCCGACGCCGACGCGGCCGCCGGGCGGGCGTCGGGCGGTGCCGCGGTGGGCGGGGGTGCGGTGGGCGGTGCTGCGGTGGGCGGCGATGTGGCGGGCGGCGATGTGGCGGGTCCCGGCGCGTCGAGCAGGCCGGCGGCCGCCAGGCGGCGGACGTCCGCGGTGACGCCGAAGCCGGAGCGGCCGAGCAGACGGGCCAGGTCCGCCGGGGTTCTTCGGCCGTCGGCGTGGTCGAGCAGCTCGCGGCGTCGACGGCCGGGCGGGCGGTGGGAGGGCCGACGGCTGTGCTCGACCGGGCGGACCGGCGCGGTGTCGACCTGCGCCCAGGGCCAGATCCGGTCGAGGAGCAGGCGGCGGCGCTCGACCTCGCGGCACAGCCGGCCCGGGTCCACCGTCGCCACCGGTCCGAGCCAGTGCCGGGCATCGGACTCGAACCGCCAGAGGCCACCGCCCGGATCGGCGAGGACGAAGAAGGCGGCGTCGAACAAGGTACCCAGGTGGCCGAGTTCGAGCTCTCCCCGGGTCAGCAGGCCTCGTGCGACCAGCGCCTCGGCGACCCCCGCCTGCGGGCTGTGCACGTGGACCAGCTCCGCCCAGGCCTCATGGGTGACCCGACCACAACCGGTGAGCAGGTCGGCGAGGCCCGGAGCGCGCGGGGACTCGGCGGCGGCCACCTGGCCGTCGAGGAGGTGGAGGGTGCCGAGCGGGCCGTGCAGCGCACCGGTGAGCCGGCGCTCGGCGAGCAGCGCGAGGGCTTCGGCCGGAGTCCTCGGCGCGGCGGCCTCCGCCGGGGGCCGCACGGTGCCGGTGGCAGCGGTCACGCGGGCCACCTCCGCGAGACGGCCGTACGGCGGTTCGGACAGCCGTACCCGCAGCCGTAGCTGCGGCCGTACCTGCGGCTGGACGTGCTGCCGTGCGTACGGCGCGGCCCGGGGTGGGCCGGCGGCCGAAAGGCGACGGACGGCTGGAGCGGATCGGATGCCACGGATGCCTCGTTCACCCCAGCACCAGTTCCTCGGCCAGCGCCTGCAGGCGGAAGCGGGCGACGGCGAGGTTGCCCTCCGCGCGGTCCAGCCAGAGGTGCAGGACGAGTCGGCTGTCGAAGACGGTGTCGATGAAGCGGATCAGGTGGTAACTGCGGCCGGCGGTGACGATGATGTCCTCCAGCGGGGAACGCCGGTCCTCCGCCGCCGTGAAGGTCTGGCTCTCAACAGCCGCTCGGACCAGGTCGGTTGCCTCGGCGGCGGAGGTCTCGTGCTCGCCCGTCGGGCTCTGGCCGAGGCTGCCCAGGGCGAGTCCGCTGCTCCAGTCGACCAGGCTCGCGGAGCGGGCTCCGGCGATCGCCATGGCTCCGGAGAGGCATTCGTCGATACCCGGCACACCGGCTCCTTCGCGGGGGTCTGGGGCGGCCGGGCACTGTGTGGCACCGGCCGGGTCGCCACGAGCAGTGGCAGGTTCGACACGGAAGGCTACTGCCGGATTCCGTATGACGAACATTCCAATGGCATATTCACACCAGAAGCAGCCAGTTCCGGCCAAGGAATGACGATGCGTCACGCGTGCCGGACCGGCAAAACCGCTGGCCGGTCGACCGTTCGAGAACGGCGTTCATCAGCCACCTGGAACGGGACCTTGGCCGATACCAGGCTGCGCCGAGGGGTTTTGAGCCCCGGAGTGCGATAAAGGGCCCGGCGAGGAGAAGCGGGCGGACACCAGGGGCTCACCCCATGAGAGGGGCTCATGGGAGCGGCGTCATGAGGCGAACTCATGGGGGCGGGGCCATGAGGCGAACTCATGGGCCGAGGTCATGAGAGACACTCATGGCACGGGGCCATGAGAGGAGCTCATCTGCTGAGGAGCCTGAGCGGCGCTCATGCACGGGCGGCAAGACGAAGGGGCCCGTTCCGGTGGACGGAACGAGCCCCTACGGGTGGAGCGCCAGGCCCGGGTCGCACGGACTCTTCCTACTGAAAGTAGGACGTGCTCTGGTAGCACCGCTGACGCATGTTCGAGAGATCCTCGTTTCGGAAGATCATTTCCTCTCGACGAGAAGAACAGTAGCAGGTCATCGGGCCCGCTCGGAAATCACGCCGACGGGGCTTCAGGCTTGGCCGACCGCCTCGGCGAGCAGGCGGTAGGAGTCGAGCAGCGCGGTGCGGTCGTAGGTGCTGGTGGTGACCAGGAACTCGTCCGCGCCGCTGCGCTCCACCAGGGCGAGGAGCTCGGCGGCGGCCTGCTCCGGGGTGCCCGCGATGTGGCCCTTGAGCGACCGCTCGTACGCGGCGCGCTCCCGCTCCGTCATCGACCGGGCGAGGACCTCGGCAGCGGGAGCCAGGGGCGGGAACTCGCCGTGGGTGCGGGAGTACGCGCCCGCCCAGGCTTCGGAGACGAGCAGTTCATCGGCGCGTTCGGCGGTCTCGGCGACCGCGACCGTCCCCGCGACCACCACGTACGGCTCGGCGGACTGCGCGGACGGACGGAAGCGGCTGCGGTAGCGGTCGATCGCCGTGAGCATCCGGTCCTCCCCTCGGGCGGCGGCGATCACCAGCGGCAGCCCGGCGTCGGCGGCCAGGTCGGCGCCCGCGCCGGTGGCCAGGACGAAGGCCGGCACGTGCAGCCCCTCGGCCGGGCGGGCGTGGACACCCCGGTGCGCCTGCTGGGAGCCGTCGAAGTAGCCGAGCAACTCCGCCAGCTGGGCACCGAAGTCGTCCGCCGCGTCCTTCTCCCGCCCCAGCGCCCGCCGGACACCGTCGGTGAACCCCACCGAGCGCCCCAGGCCCATGTCGATGCGACCGGGGAACAGCGCCGCGAGCACCCCGAACTGCTCGGCCACCACCAGGGGCCGGTGGTTGGGCAGCATCACCCCGCCGGTGCCCACCCGGATCCGGGTGGTGGCCGCCGCCACCGCCGCGGCGAGCACGGTGGGCGCCGAACCCGCCACCCCCGGCACCCCGTGGTGCTCGGAGACCCAGAACCGGTGGTATCCGAACCGCTCGGCCTCCTGGGCGAAGGCCACCGTGGCACGCAGCGCCCTGGCCGGCTCCTCGCCCTGTCGGGTCCGGGAGCGGTCGAGGACGGAGAGCCTGACAGCGGGCGTAGCACTGGTCACGTGGGGGGACAACGCCCACCTCCAGCGCGGGCATTCCCCCTCGACTCCGGGGCCGGAGCCCGCCGGCTGGAGGCCCGGCTGCCCCGCTCAGGCAGCCGGCCGGGACTTCGGCCCGGTCTTCGGCCCGGGTATTCGGCCCCGGCGCTCGGCCGCACGGCGGCGACGCCCCCAGGGCTTGTACACGGACAGGATGACGTTGAACAGGTAGAGCGACAGGGCGACCGCCGGGACGATCACCGTGGTGTAGCGGACGAACCCGAGGTCCGTCGCCGAGATCGGACCGGCCGGGTGCGCCTCCACGGCGCGCACGGCCTCGTGCAGCCGGGCGGTGAGGGCGAGGACCGAGGCCGCCATCGCCGCCAGCGTGAGCCAGAACTTGGTGCTCACCCAGCGGTACCGGAACAGCCCCCAGCTCGTGCCGAGCCCGAGCGCCACCCCGCTCAGGAACGTCAGCAGGCTCAGCGGCAGGACCAGCGCGTCGCCGAGCAGGCCCATCGCCCGGTAGGCGGCGCGCAGCCGGTCGGCGTCCCCGGTCGTCAGCGCCGTCACCGCCAGGGTGAGCAGGCAGAGCATCAGCGCCAGCCAGCTCACCGAGGCGACGAGGTGCAGGACGACCAGGGCTTTGCGCGCCCGCGGTGGCAGTCGGCGATCCGCCGATCGCCGACTGCCACCGGGGGCCGTTTCGGGCGGCGCGGCGGCACCGAAGGCTCCGCCGCCCGCTCCGGCACCTCCGTTCCCTCCGCCGCCCGCTCCGGCACCTCCGTTCCCTCCGCCGCCTCCGGTTCCGCCGGCTCCGCCCGCGTCGGTGGACGAGCGCACGGACACCTCCTTCGAGTCGGGACCACCAGGACGGCCCCAGGCTCTCCCGTCCGCACCTCATCGGGCATCTGACGGCGGAAGTACCATCGGCTACTCCCAGGCGAGTACGCTCCGCGCCGAGAACGCGCGGCCACGCCTTCGCCGGGAGTACCGTCGGCCGACCCGGGCGCGGAGCAAGGGCCGCCGAGCCCAGGAACGCCCCGCCCCCCGAACGCCCGGCCCGGGAACGCCCCGCCCCCGAACGCCCGGCCCCGGAACGACCCGCCCCGAGGAAGCAGGCGAACCGCGCCGCTCAGTCGGTGACCGCGAAGCCCCGCGCCGAGCCCAGCCGGTGCAGCGAGGACTGCCCGGGAATGCCGTCCGCGGCGCCCGCCTCGTAGCCGCAGCGCCGCTGCCAGGCCGCGTACGCCGCGACCGTGCGGCTGCCGAACGAGCCGTCCACCCAACGCTGTTCGAGGAGTCCCTCGTCGGCCAGCGCCTGTTCGACGATGGCCACCTCGGCTCCGTAGGTCCGGTGCCCCTGCTCGGCGCCCGGGTCGGACCGGGCGGCCGCCACCAGGTGGGAGACCGACACCGTCCGCTGTCCGGGGAGGTAGCCGAGCAGCCGGTTCAGCGAGGCCTCGCCGGGGACGCCGTCCGCGGCCTGGCCGGAGTAGCCGAGGCTCGCCTGGTAGTCCGCGTAGTTCTCGGTGTCCGCGTCCGTCCAGGTCGGGCCGGGGCCGGAGTGGTAGTGCGACCCGAAGCCGCGCGCGACCAGCGCCCGCCCGACGGCCGTCACCTGGTAGCCCTGCGCGCCGTAGCCGTACGGCAGGCCGTTGATGGAGACCTGGTAGCGGGCGGGCGCCTGGTCGGCCGGGGGCGCCGGCTGCTGCCGGGAGGGCGGGGAGCCCGGGGATCCGGAGCCGGGCGCGAGGTCGGGCCAGGAGCCGGGGTCGGTGTGGTCGTTGTACGGCACGTGGGCGTGCGCGTACCACCCGCCGCTGGTCTCCCACACGTGCTCGTCGCGGTGCTCCCGGAAGTCGGTCGGCCGGCCCATCGGCCAGACGTCGGGGACACCCCAGGAGGCGATCCAGGCGTGGATCCGGTCCCAGCCGGCGCAGGGGGTGTCGACCAGCCGCGGGTAGACCCGGCCGCGGTAGCGGCAGTACGGGAAGAACACCGCCTCGATCTGGATCACCACGCGCCCGGCCCGGTTGGTGCGGGTCGGGCTCTGGTCCGGGCTGAGCAGGCTCTTCGAACGGGAGTCGGCCGGGAACAACTGCGCCGTCCGGCCGCTGAACGGGTCCCAGACCAGGTGCGGCGCGTTGCCGGCGCCGCTGCCGGTGAAGTAGCTCACCAGGTCCTCGTAGGGGCACCAGTCCTGCGGGGCGGCGGCGGTCGCGTTGCGGTCCCAGGTGATGTGCGCGATGGCCTTCGGCGGGTACTGCTGGTCGGTCGGCGCGTGATCGCCGAGGTCGTGGATGTCGGCACCGGGCAGCCACGGTTCGGGCATTGCGGTCTCCTCCGAACGGCGTGAGGGCATCGTTCTCGGTATCGGCACGCCGGTGGCCCGGATTGACCCCGATGGCGCAATGCGTCGCACTGAACCGCCTTCGCCCGCGCGGACGTTCGAACTCGGGAGGGGAATTCGCCATCGCGTACGAACGACTGCGTCCGACGGTCCGGCCACCCGGGCGCCAGCCCGATCGCCCCCGATCGCGCCCGCCCGGTCCACGACCAGCCGGACGCCGACAGGGACGCGGGACCCACCCGGACGCGGGGCCGATCGCACGGACGGGGGGCCGATCGCACGGACGGGGGCGCATTCCACCCCGCCGGGGCCGCGCTGTCAATCGTTGACATCACAAATGGTCTAGTCCACGGTGGTCCAGCGGGCCGGACGACGCCTCCGCCGGGTCTCGGCCATCCTCCAACTCATCTATCTGACAAGCCATCTGACGAACCGCCGGAGAAACTCGCGCATGCGCAGAATCTGCCTCGCCCTGCCCACCATGCGGCCCTGCGCCGCCACCATCGCGGACCTCGCGGAGGAGGCGGCCCACGCCGTCGCACACTTCGACGTCGAGGTGCACCTGCTCGTCCTCGACACCACCGACGCCGCCGGATTCGCCGAGAACGCGGGCGCCGTCAGCGCGTTGACGCCGACCCGCGGCGTGGTCGTCCACCACCTCGGCGAGGCGCAGCAGCGGGAGTTCCTGCGCCGGGTGGCCGAACGCTCGGGTGCCGCCGACCCGGAGCTGTTGGTCGACCTGATGCTCCCGCGGGCCGTCGCGTACGGCGCGTGCACCAATCGGCTGTTCCTGGCCGCGGCCGCGCTCGGCTGCACCTCGGTGCACCAGCGGAACGACGACGCCGACTTCCAGGTCCTCGACGGCCGCAAGGTCTTCCCGATCCGCCACGAGCTGCTCTCGCTCGGCCGGCCCGCGGGCGAGGCGGCCGCCCTGGTCACCCGATCCGAGCTCGACCCGGCCGACGCCGACAAGCCGGTGGTGCTGGTCGGCGGCTCCTTCATCGGCGAACTGTCCGTGGACGTCGGCGAGATCCGCGAGCTGGACCCGGACGTCTACCGCGACGTGGTGCGCCTGTGGGCCCCTCCGGTCTGGTCGGAGGAGGAGAAGGACGCGGTGGTGGACGCTTCCTTCCGGGGCGCCGGCACCGAGCCGTTCACCGCCGACGACTCCGTCCTGGGTGTGCCCGACATCTGGCACGTCGACATGTGCAACATCGCCCTGGACCAACGGATCTACGAGCGACTGCCGTTGCTGCCCTCCACCGAGACCATCGGCAGCGACTACTTCCTGTCGCACGTGGTGCTCGACTCCGGCCTGCCCGGCGTCGTCCACAACCGGCACATCGTCAACTACTACACGCCCGAGCGCCGCACCGGCGCTGGCTTCCTCGCCTACCAGCTGCGGTTCGTCAAGTTCCTGCTCTCGATGCTGTACCTGTACCCGGTCTACGGTGGCATGATCGACCTCGGCCGCGGACTGCTGGACGACCGGCACCGGCCTCGGGTCGAACCGGTCCTCGACCTGGTGCGGCGCAGCGCCGCCTGGGACCGGGCCGGGAACGAGCACTGCCTGGACGTCCTCGACCGCTCCTACCGCACGCTGGGCGGCAAGTACGCCGAGCTCGCGGACGTGGTGGCCGGCCGGCGGCAGCAACTCCTGGACGAGGCGCAGCAGGACACCGAGCGGTGGGCGGTGCTGATCGAGTCCTGGGCGGCCCTGGTGGGCGCCGCCCGCGCGGAGGGGCTCGGGACCCGAGCCGAGGGACTCGGCGCCGGTGCGGCGGGACTCGACGCCGGTGCGGCGGGGCTCGACGCCGGTGAGGAGGTGCCGACGGGTGATCGATGAGTTCAGGATCCGCCTGCTGGCCGACGGCGACTGGGACGCCGTGGTCGAGCTGGAGCACGCCGCCTACGCCGCCGACGGCCTGTCCGAGGGCCGGGAGGCGCTGCAGTCCCGTGCCCGCAGCTCGCCCGGCACCTGCTACGTGCTGGAGGACCGCGGCACCGTGCGCGGCTACCTGCTGAGCCTGCCCTACCCGCCGCTGACGTGCCCGGACCTCGGCCGGCCGGAGGCGCAGGCCTACCGGTCCGACAACCTGCACGTGCACGACCTGGTGATCGCCGAGGAGTTGCGCGGGCGGGAGGTCGCCCTCGGCTTCCTACGGCACTTCCGGGAACGGGCGCGCGAGCAGGGGTACCGGCGGATCTCGATGATCGCCGTGCGCGGGGTGGACATCCTGCTGCGGCTGCTCGGCTACCGGGCACACCGGGAGGTGGCGGTGCCGGAGTGCTACGGGCGCCGGGCGGTGTACATGTCGATGCCGGTGGCCTGAACGGCACCCCGAGGAGGCGAACAGACCGGCACCGCAAAGGAATTCGGCGGCGGACCCGACCGGGCGGCGGGCACAATGCCCGGATGCCGTCGCCGCTCCTGTACGCCGTCGCCGTCAACCCGGCACTCCCGCCCGCCCTGCTCCACCGCCTGATCCATGCCGCCGACACCGACCAGGAGCTGGCCGAGGCGCTCGCGGACCGGCCGGACCTCGGGCCGGAGCAGGCCCGCCGGCTCTCCGAACGCGACCAGCACACCGCCGCGCGTCTCGCCCGTCGCGGCCTGCTCGGCCCGGCCGAGATCGACCCGGTGGCCCGGCCCCTCGTCGCGCTCGCCCTGCTGGACGAGGGCCGGGGCGATCCGGCCTGGGCACGACGGCTGGCCCGGGATCCGGACCCGTACGTCCGGGAGCGCCTCGCGGCCTGCCCCGGACTCGCGGCGCGGGCCGCCGAGCTCCTCGCCGCCGACGAGTCGACCGAGGCGGTGGCCGAACTCGGGCTCCACGCCGACCGTCCGGAGCTGCTGGCCCGGCTCTCCGCCCACCCGTGGGCGGAGGTACGGCGGTGCGTCGCGGCGAACCGGGCCGCGCCGCCCGGGCTGTTGACGGCGCTGCTGGCCGACGGCGACGTCCGGGTCCGCCGCCAGGCCGTCGGCAACCCCGGGACCCCGGGCGCGGCTGCCGCCCGGCACGTCGTCGACCATCCGATGATCCGCCGGCACCTGTCCGAACACCCCGGACTGCCCCCGGAGACCTTCCACCGGCTGGCCGACGACCGCATGCCCTGGGTCCGCGGCAACCTGGCCGAGAACCCCGGGATCGACCTGCCGCTGATGCACCGGCTCGCCGCGGACGACGAGGCCGACGTCCGGCGCCGGCTCGCGCACCATCCGGCGCTGCCGCTCGACCTGCTCGAACGGCTCGCCACCGCCGTCCGGATCGGTCCGGTCCTCCTCCCCCGGATCGCCGCCGCGAAGCCGGCCGAACTGGCCCGGCTCGCGGACTCCTCGCAGCCCCGGGTGCGGATGCTCGTGGCCCAGCACCGCGGGCTGCCCGCGACCGTACGGGACCGGCTCGCCGCCGACCCGGACGCCGCGGTCGCCACATCCGTCGCGCCGCACCCCGGACTCGCGCCCGCCCGGCTCGCCTCTCTGCTCGACCGGTTCGGCAGCACGCTCGCCACCGCCGTCGCCGCCAACCCGGACGCCCCGACCGCCCTGCTCGACCGCATCGCCACCACCCTGCCCGTGCCTGCCAAGGCGCTGCGCGCCATCGCGGCGCACGCGCAGGCCGGCCCCGGGACCCTGACTCGGTGCCTCGCCTCCCCGGACGACCGCACCGCCGCAGCCGCCGCGGGCAACCCGGCCCTGCCGGTGGAGGCCATCGAAGCACTCGTCCGAGCGCTCTGCCCGCCGGGGCGGTGAGCAACGGCCGTACCGGGAGGGCCGATCGACCGCTGTGACGGGTAGGGAAGCGACCGCGACGACTCCTCTGCGGTCGGCCGTCACGGCAGTCGGCCCGGAGCCGCGCACCGCGCACGCCTCCACGCGGATCGCCACCACCAGTCAGGCCCGGGCCGAACCACCCGCCCGGCCCGCCGGGTTACGGCCGACCGGGCCGGTGGCAGGCGGCGGATGGACCGGCGCTCACCCGCCACCCCACCGGCACCGCCCGCACCGGTCGCACCACCCGGCACTGGCCGCACCACCCGCACCGCCCGCGCGACGCGCATCACCCGCACCACCCGCACCATCCGCACCGGCCGGAGCGCGCCGGGCGGGCTCTACGTCCGGGTGGGGTTGCAGTTGCGTCTCCGTTCCGTTTCGCGGGCGTACGAAGTGTCGGCCGATCCGGGATCGTGGATGCCGACGACTGGTCCGGCAAGGGGAGTTGCCATGGGGGACGGCCGCGGGATGGTTCCCGACGTCGTGGAGGCGCTGCTGACCGGCGGGCCGCACCGGGCGGTGTCGGAGGTGGTGCGGGCGCGGCTGCGGATGGTGCCGGAGGGGGCGCGGGCGCTGGAGAACGCCGAGGCCGCACCCCAGGACCCGCGGGCGGTGGCGCAGCTGACCGCCGCGGTCGCCCATCTGCTGGCCTCCGACGAGGCGTTCGCGCAGTACCTGGCCACCACCGGGTTCGGACGACCCGCCGACCCGTCGACCGTCCAGCTCCGGACCGATCCCGGCACCGTCCAGCTGCGGACCGGTCCGGCCGCCCCGCCGCCCTCGAAGGGCCCGACGACCGTCCAACTGCGGACCGGCAAGCCCGCGAAGAACCCCGACACCGTGCAGCTGCGGCTCGACCCGGTGACCGCCCGGGCCCAGGCCCTGGCGGCCCGGCGGGGCACCCTCGGCATCGTGGTGGCCCTGCTGCTGGTCCTGATCGCCGCGCTGGTCTCGATCGGCATCCACCTGGGCTCGCGCCCGCTGCTGCAGCCGGGCGGGCCCGGCCTGGCGCACGCGCAGCCGCTGCGCGACCCCGCGCTGGTCCGGGGCGTCCTGCCCGACGCCCGGGCGATGCCGGCCGGCTGGCAGGTGCAGAGCGGCCCGGAGTCGGGGACGGGCACGGGCGGCTCGGTGCCGTGCCTGCTGCCGGACGGTTGTGACCGGCAACTCAGTTACGCCACGACGACGTTCAGCGCTTCCGGGTTCCAGACCGTACGCTTCACGGCGGTCGTCTTCGACTCCCCCGAGTCGGCCCGCCAGGCCTTCGACACCACGCTCGACCGCACCGCCGACGAGGGCTCAGGGGCGGTGGCCCTCCCCCCGGTCGGCGACCAGCGCGCCGTCCGCACCCGCGGCGCCTCGTCGACGGTGGCGCTGGTCCGGGTCGGCGGCGTGGTGCTCCTCGTGCACAGCGACGGGCTCGGAGCCGCCGCCGGCGCACCGGCGCTCACGGTGTTCGCCGGGCTGTTCGCCGAGCGCGCCCGGCAGGCCGAGGACGGCCGCTCCCCCGGCGCCACCGCGTCCGGCCCGACGGGCTGACGACGCACGCACCGACGACCGCGCACCCACGGGCCAACACGCCAACACGCCAACACGCCAACAACACGGCACTCAGCTTGTGATGTATCTGTGTGCAGCGGTTCGTCGGGGTTCGGTGCCGACCTGGTGGTGGACGGGGCGCGTGTGCGCCTCGCCGGTGGCCAGGACTCTTCCGACCTCGTAGCGGGTGGCGGGCTGGTTGTTCGTGCGGCCGGGCGGCCGGCCCGGCCCGGGGCGGGTGGGTTTCGGTGCTCGCGCTGGTGAGGGGGTCTTCGTGTGGAGGTTTCGGAACCCGCGCCGGACGCAGGCGGGGGGGGTGAGCTTGTTCGGTTCCGCAGGCTTCTGCCGGTCAGCTCGAACAACGTGTCGCGCCGCCCGCTCCGGCAGTCGTAGAAGAGCCCCCGGAAGCGTCGCAGTTCCGCGAACGGATCGCGCTGCGCGCCCTGGTCCACCGCACCCATCACTCCGGCCTTCGCGTCAAGTCCTCTTCCTGTTGGTCGAGTTCAGGATCACGCGAAGGCCGTTCCGCTGTCCCGGGAACACCCGGACGAGTGATCGCTGGGCCCGGGTGTTCCAAGCCGGACGTGAGGCCTGAGAAGACCTCAGGCGATCAACGTCCCGCCGCCCGTCGTGACCGCTCGATTCGAGCGAGGGAACCGATGCCGACGACGGTGAGTGCAACGACCCCGAGTTGCGTGACCGTGTCTCCCCAGAGCAGGTGGATCATCCACTGAACTATGCCGTGCGTTTCATTCACGGGAGTGATCGTATGCAGAGCCTGAGTGCGTTTTTGCTGGTGAGGGCCAGATCGCGGCAACAATCCGGTGTCAGTTGAACGCAGCGGCCGTGCCACCACCCCAGGCGTGCCGGATCGGTGATCGCCGGGCTCGCCTGTTTCGAACCCGGGCGTCCATCACAGGCTCGGGCCTTGTTGAGGTAGGCAACCACGGGTTCGCAGACCCCCACCGGAACCCCAGCGCGACCGCGCCGGCCCCCACCGGGACCGGCAGGGTGACGGCCGCCGCCGCGCAGGCCCGGAGGAACCCCCGCGCCCAGCTCTCAGCCCCAGGAGACCGGCCGTCTCGCCAGGCCTGACATTCCCGCCTCCACCCTTCCCACCCTCCCGGCTCCCCGGCCTGCGTTCGATGCCTCTCTGCACCAGCCGGCGCCCGTGAACGCCCTGGCCGCCGGAGGAGTACGGCCAGACCCACCGCTCCGCACGTCCGAGCCCCGCACAGATCCCGCGCCACCTGCGCCGCCCGCACGCGAGCCCCGCGCCACCCGCGCCGCCCGTGGGCCGGGCCCTCGCCGCTCCAGCCACCCGCACCCCACCCCGGGAGCCGAACCTTCGCCCGAATGCATGTATCGCTCTCTTGACTGGCGTCACCGAGCCGCCATACTGGCCTCACTCCCGCTCGCACGACGAGGTGCCCGCCCATGGAGCTCTCCCCCTCGGCGCACGTGGACACGTTCTGTCGAGACCACCTCCCACCCTTCGACCAGTGGCCGGAACTCCTCTTCGATCTACCGGAGTTGGCCTACCCCGACCGCCTGAACTGCGCCACCGCCCTGCTCGACGACACCATCGACCGCCTCGGACCGGACCGCCGCTGCCTGCTCACCCCCACCGAGCAGTGGTCCTACGGCGAACTGCGCGACCACGCCGACCGGATCGCCCGCCTGCTGACCGAGGACCTCGGCCTCGTCACCGGTAACCGGGTGCTGCTGCGCGGCCCCAACACCCCCTGGCTGGCGGCCTGTTGGCTCGGAGTGCTGAAAGCAGGAGGCGTGGTCGTCACCACCATGCCACTGCTGCGCGCCACCGAACTCAGCGAGCTGCACGGCATCGCGAAGCCCGTCCTCGCCCTCTGCGACCACCGCTACCTGGACGACCTGCAGCAGGCACGGACCCCCGGCCTGCGGATCCTGGCCTACGGCGGCGACGGCCCCGACGACCTCACCGTCCGCTGCGCCGCCAAGCCGGCCGGCTTCACCGCCGTCCCGACCGCCGCCGACGACGTCGCGCTGATCGCCTTCACCTCCGGCACCACCGGCCGCCCCAAGGCCACCCTGCACTTCCACCGCGACGTCCTCGCCAACGCCGACACCTTCTCCCGCCACCTGCTGCAGCCGACCCCCGACGACCTCTTCGCCGGCACCCCGCCGCTCGGCTTCACCTTCGGCCTCGGCGGCCTGCTCGTCTTCCCGCTGCGGGCCGGCGCGGCCGGTCTGCTGCTGGAGCAGGCCACCCCCGAGCAGCTGGCCGAACAGGTCCGGGCGCGCGGGGTGAGCGTGCTGTTCACCGCGCCGACCGCCTACCGGGCGATCCTGGCCGCCGGGCTCGCGGACCGGCTGGCCGGGGTGCGTCGCTGCGTCTCGGCGGGCGAGCCGCTGCCCGCCGCCGTCTGGCGGGCCTTCCACGCGGCCACCGGGCAGCGGCTGATCGACGGCCTCGGCGCCACCGAGCTGCTGCACGTGTTCATCTCGGCCGCCGACGAGGACATCCGCCCCGGCTCCACCGGCCGGCCGGTGCCCGGCTACCGCGCCGCGGTCCTGGACGAGCACGGCCGACCGGTGCCGGACGGCGAACCCGGGCTGCTCGCCGTCAAGGGCCCGACCGGCTGCCGCTACCTGGACGACGCCCGCCAGACGAGCTACGTCCGGAACGGCTGGAACCTCACCGGCGACACCTTCGTGCGCGACCGGGACGGCTACTTCTGGTACCAGGCGCGCAACGACGACATGATCGTCTCGGCCGGCTACAACATCGCCGGGCCCGAGGTGGAGCACGCCCTGGCAGCCCACCCCGGGGTGGCCGACTGCGCGGTGGTCGGCGCGCCGGACGAACGGCGCGGCGCCGTGGTCAAGGCGTACGTGGTACTGCGCCCGGGCGTCCCGGCCGGACCGGAGACGGTGCGCGGGCTCCAGGAGCACGTCAAGCGCACCATCGCGCCGTACAAGTACCCGCGGCTGGTCGAGTTCGTCACCGAGCTGCCGCGCACCGCGACCGGCAAGCTGCACCGCGCCGAGCTGCGGCGACGGGCATCGCCCGTCCCGGCCGACACGGCGGCCACGACGCCCGGACGGCCCTCGGCCGACACGGTGGCGACGCCCACCCCGGCCGACACGGCGGCCACGACGCCCGCACCGACCCCGTTCCACCCGGCGCCCTCGCCGACCCCGGTCGATACGGTGCCCGCACCGACGCCGGCCAGTGTGGCGATCGAGCGCCGGGTCGAGTGGTCGGACACCGACGCGGCCGGGCACTACCACTTCTCCGCCGTCCAGCGCTGGGCGGAGGCGGCGGAAGCGGAGCTGCTGCGCCGGCTCGGGTTGGCGGAACTGTTCGGGCGGATCCCCCGGGTGCACTTCGAGGCGGACTACCGCGAGCGGCTCTGGTTCGGGGACGTGGTCCGCACCGAGCTGCGGGTGGTCCGGGTCGGCGGTTCCTCGCTGCACTACGCCTTCGAGGTGCACGGCCCGCAGGGCCTGGCCGCGAGTGGGCGGATGTCGGTGGTGCACGCCGCCCCGCTCACCAAGGGCGCCGAGCCCTGGCCCGCCCCGGTCCGGCGGGCACTGTCCGAGGCCGGGCCGCAGCAGCCGGAGGTGGTCGCATGAGCAGCACACCGGGCGACGAACGGGCCCTCCGGACGGCCGGAGCGCACCAGCCGTCCGGAGCCCGCCCCCCGTCCGGGCCGCCACGGACGGCCGCAGCCCACCGGACGGCCCGGGCAGACCGGATCGCCGTGATCGGCGCCGGTCCCGGCGGCCTCTACTTCGCCGCCCTCGCCCGGCAGTTGGCGCCCCACCGGGAGATCACCGTCTTCGAACGGGACGGCCGGGAGGACGAGTTCGGTTTCGGCGTGGTCTTCTCCGACGAGACGCTGGACGGCATCGCCCAGGCCGATCCGAGCGTCTTCGCCGCGATCGGCGCCGAATTCGCCCGCTGGAGCGACATCGACATCCGCTACGCCGGCCAGGTCCGCACCAGCGGCGGCCACGGCTTCGCGGCCCTGGACCGCAACCGCCTGCGCGCCATCCTCCAACGGCGCTGCGCCGAACTGGCGGTGGACGTGCGCTACCGCACGCCCGCCCCGCCCGTCGATCGACTCTCCGCCGAGTACGACCTGGTGGTGGCCGCCGACGGCATCCGCTCCGGCACCCGGCAGGCCCTGTCGGACGCCTTCCGCCCCGAGCTGGACGAGCGGCACTGCCGCTACATCTGGCTCGCCACCGACAAGGTCTTCGAAGCCTTCACCTTCATCGTCGAGCAGTACGACTTCGGCGTACTGCAGGTGCACGCCTACCCGTACAGCGCCACCCGCTCCACCTTCATCGTCGAGGTCGCCGAGGACGCCTGGCGCCGGGCGGGCTTCGAGGCCCTCGCCGCCCGGGAGTTCGCGCGCGGCGAGAGCGACACCGGGAGCGTGCGGCGCTGCGAGGAGCTGCTCGCCGAGCACCTGGACGGGCACCGGCTGATCCCCAACGCCTCGCGCTGGATCCGCTTCACCACGGTGCGGAACGCCAGGTGGCGCCACCGCAACGTGGTGCTGCTCGGTGACGCCGCGCACTCCGCGCACTTCTCGATCGGCTCCGGCACCAAGCTGGCCCTGGAGGACGCCCTCGCGCTGGCCGCCGCACTGAACGAGCAGCCCACCCTGGCCGAGGCCTTGGCCGCCTACGAGGCCGAGCGGCGCCCGGTCGTGGAGTCCACCCAGCGGGCCGCGCAGGCGAGCCTGGAGTGGTTCGAGACCGTCGGGCGGCGGACCGGGCAGGGCATCGACCAGTTCGCCTTCAACCTGCTCACCCGCAGCCGCCGGGTCACCTACCGGAACCTCCGGGCCCGCGACGCCGCCTTCGTGGACGCCGTGGACACGGCCTTCGGCGGCTCCCCCGGCGTGCCGCCGATGTTCCGGCCGCTGAAGCTGGGCACGCTGGAGCTGCGCAACCGCGTCGTGGTGCCGCCGCTGGCGACCTTCACCTCCCCGGACGCGCTGCCCAGCGCCTTCGACCGGGCCCAGCTGACCGGACACGCGCTCGGCGGCGCCGGGCTGGTGCTCGCCGGGATGACCGCCGTCAGCTCCGAGGGCCGGGCCACCGACCGCTGCCCGGGCCTGTGGACCGACCGCCAGGAGGGCGCCTGGCGCGAACTCGTCCGGGCCGTAAGGGCGGTGAGCGACACCCCGCTCGGCATCCAGCTGACGCACGCCGGACGCCGGGGCGCCACCGCCGTCCCCGGGCCGGACGGCATCGGGCGGCCCCTCACCGAGGGCTGGCCACTGCTGGCCGCCTCACCGATCCCGTGGGACGCCGACAGCCCCGTGCCGCACGAGGCGAACGAGATCCAGCTGGCCGCCGTCATCGCCGACTTCGCGGCCGCCGCCGAGCGCGCGGCGCGGGCCGGGTTCGACGTGCTGGAGCTGCAGTTCGGCCACGGGCACCTGATGTCCTCCTTCCTCTCCCCGCTCACCAACCACCGCACCGACCACTACGGCGGCCCGCTCGCCCACCGGCTGCGGCTGCCGCTGGAGGTGCTGACGGCGGTCCGCGCCGCCTGGCCGGCCGGGCAGCCGCTGCTGGTGCGGATCTCGGCGAGCGACTGGGCACCCGGCGGCACCACCGAGGCCGAGGCGGTGGCGATCTGCCGCGCGCTGGGCGAGGCCGGGGCGGACGCGGTGGACGTCTCCACCGGCGAGGTCGTGGCGCACCAGCGACCGCCGTACGGGCGCGGCTACCAGACGCCCTTCGCCGAGCTGGTCCGCGCGGCCACCGGGCTGCCGACCATCGCGGTCGGCGCGATCTCCGGGCCCGACGACGCCGACTCCGTCCTGCTGGCCGGGCGGGCCGACCTGGTCGCGGTCGGCCGCGCCCACCTGTACGACCCGTCCTGGACGCTGCACGCCGCCGCCGAGCAGGACTACGCCGGGCCGGGCGTCCGCTGGCCCGAGCCCTGGCGGGCGGGCAGCCGCAAGCCGCCCGGCCCGGGCGCCGAGCGGGTCGCCCCGCGCCTCCACCTGCTGCGCGAGCCGCCCGCCCCCGTCCACCGCCGCTGGCGGCCCTCCCGGACGCTGAACGAGCCGGGCCCGCCCACCCCGGCAGTGGACGAGCCGAGCCCCACCCCGGCCCCGTCCGACCCGACCCCGCCCACCTCCGCACCGCCCACCCCGGCCCCGTCCGACCCGACCCCGCCCGAGGAGTGAGGAGGACCCCGTGCCCCACCTGCCCCGCTTCACCGCCGCCGCCGTCCAGGCCGCCCCCGTCTACCTCGACCCGGCCGCCACGGTCGACAAGGCCGTCGCCCTGATCCAGGAGGCGGCCGGCCACGGCGCCGAACTGGTCGTCTTCCCCGAGGTCTTCGTCGCCGGGTACCCGTACTGGAACTGGACGATGACCCCGGTGCAGGGCTCGCCCTGGTACGAGCGGCTGTACCGCGCCTCGGTGGACGTCCCCGGTCCGTACGTCGACACCCTGCGCGCCGCCGCCCGGCAGGCCGGCGTGGTGCTGGTGATCGGCGTCAACGAGCGCGGCCGGCACAGCCTCGGGGTGCTCCACAACACCCTGCTGATCATCGACTCGGACGGCGAACTGCTCAGCGTCCACCGCAAGTTGGTGCCGACCTGGGCCGAGAAGCTGACCTGGACCCAGGGCGACGGCAGCACCCTCAAGGTGCACCCCACCTCGGTCGGCCCGCTCGGCGCGCTCGCCTGCGGCGAGAACACCAACACCCTGGCCCGCTTCACCCTGCTCGCCCAGGGCGAACTCGTCCACGCCGCCGCCTACATCGCACTGCCGGTCGCCCCCGAGGACTACGACATGGCGGAGGCGATCGCGCTGCGCGCCGCCGCGCACTGCTTCGAGGGCAAGCTGTTCACCGTGGTCTCCTGCTCCACCGTCTCGCCCGAGATCGTCGACCTGATCGCCGGCGAGGACCAGCAGCTGCGCAAGCAGCTCTCCCGCCCGCGCAGCGCGCTGTCCGGGATCTTCGGCCCGGACGGCCGCGCCGTCACCGAGCCGCTGGTGGACGAGGAGGGCATCGTCTACGCCGAGATCGACCTCGGCCGCTGCATCCAGCCCAAGCAGATGCACGACATCGTCGGCCACTACAACCGGTTCGACGTCTTCCGGCTGCACGTGAACGACCGCCCGCTGCGGCCCCTGGTGTTCCCCGAGGAGGAGTCATGACCAGGCAGGACGAGCACCACGACGACGACCGGATCGGCCGGGCCCGCGTCACCGACAGTCCCGAGCTGCTCGCCTACTACGAGGAGTTGGCCAAGCACGAGGCCGGCGCGCTGTGGACGGTGGCGAACGAGATCGAGCCCTGGTACCCGCAGCCCACGTCCGTGCCGATGCTCTGGCGCTACGCGGACCTGCGTCCGCTGGTACGCAAGGCGCTGCCCCTGGTGAAGGCCGACGACGCCGGCCGCCGGGTGGTGATGCTGGTGAACCCCGGACGGCGGGACCTGAGCGCCGCCGTCGGCCTGTTGTACACCGGCCTGCAGATCATGGGACCCGGCGAGGCGATGACCGCGCACCGGCACCAGGCCTCGGCACTGCGCTTCGTCCACGAGGGCACCGGCGCCTGGACGATCGTCGACGGGCAGAAGCTCAAGGTCGGCCCGCGCGACTTCGCGATCACCCCGAACAACACCTGGCACGAGCACGGCAACGAGTCCGACGACGCCCCGGTGATCTGGCAGGACGGCCTGGACATCCCGCTGGTCAACACCCTCGACGCGAACTTCTACGAGGTCCACCCGGAGCTCTACCAGCGCCCCGGCCCGGTGGTGAACTCCTCGCTGCTCAGCCACGGCGGCAACCTGCTGCCGTACGGCGTCGAGAAGTGGACCCGGCCGTACTCGCCGCTGCTCGGCTGGCCCTGGGAGCCCAGCTACCACGCGCTGTGCCAACTCGCCCGCGCCGCCGAGGGATCGCCGTACGACGGCGTCATCATGGAGTACACCAACCCGGTCACCGGCGGCTCGGTGATGCCGACCATGGCCGCCCACCTCCAGTTGCTGCGCCCGGGCCAGGCCACCCGCGCCCACCGGCACACCGGCTCGGTGGTCTACACGGCGGCCAAGGGGCGCGGCGTCTCGGTGATCGCCGGCCGGCGCTTCGAGTGGCAGCAGGGGGACGTCTTCGTCGTCCCGTCCTGGGCCTGGCACGAGCACGCGAACCTCGACCAGGGCGAGGACGCCTGCCTGTTCTCCTTCAACGACTTCCCGGTGACGCACTCGCTCGGCCTCTACCGCGAGGAGGCCTACCCGGACCACGACGGGCACCAGCCCACCACCACCGCCTGACCAGGAGACCCGCCACCATGCACCTGCTGACCTACCGCGCGGACGGCGACGACACCCCGCGACTCGGCGCCCTGCTCGCCGGGGACCGGGTCGCCGACCTCACCGCCCTCGCCGGCACCGCCGGGGCGCACCTGCCGGACAGCCTCCTCGGGTTGATCCGAGCCGGGGAGCCGGCCCTCGCCACCGCACGCCGCCTGGTCGCCGACGCGCCCGCCGACGGTCCCGCCGTCCGGCCGTTCGCCGAGGTCGCCCTGTGCGCGCCGCTGCGCCCCGGGAAGATCGTCGGCGTCGGCCTCAACTACGTGGAGCACGTGGCCGAGTCGCACCGCACCCTGGACACCGAGCGTGAACTGCCGGACCGCCCGGTGCTGTTCAGCAAGCCGTCCACCGCCGTCACCGGGCCCGGCCAGCCGATCCGGCACAACGCCGACCTCACCAAGCAGCTCGACTGGGAGTGCGAACTCGCCGTGGTGATCGGCGAACCCGCCTTCCAGGTCGCCGAACGGGACGCCCTGCGGCACGTGTTCGGCTACAGCATCGTCAACGACATCAGCGCCCGCGACCAACGCCGCTCCGGCCAGTGGTTCTTCTCCAAGGGCCAGGACAGCTACGCGCCGTTCGGCCCGGTCGTGGTCACCGCCGACGAGATCCCCGACCCCCAGCGGCTCGACCTCTCGCTGAGGGTCAACGGCGAGCTGCGGCAGGACTCCAACACCCGCCACATGCTCTTCGGCGTCGCCCGGCTGATCGCCGACATCTCCTCCGGCGTCACCCTGGAACCGGGCGACGTGATCGCCACCGGCTCCCCGTCGGGTGTCGGCGCCGGGATGGTGCCGCCGCAGTTCCTGCAGCCCGGTGACCTCGTCGAGGCCACCATCGAGCGGATCGGCACGCTCGCCAACCCCGTGATCGACGCCCGCTGACCCGCCGCCGCGTCCGACCCGCCGGCGCGCCCGACCCACCGGCGCGTCCGACCCACCGATAGCGCCGACCCACCGATAGCGCCGACCCGCCGACGCCGGGGGCGGCATTCGCCCGGACACCCCGCCGAGACACCGGCCGCGAGGGCCCACGCGACACCCGACGCCACGCCCGACGCGACAGCCGACGCAATGCCCGCCGAAGGGAGCGCCCGCAGATGCCGACCTACCGGATCGGCCAGATCGTCCCGAGTTCCAACGTCACCATGGAGACCGAAGTGCCCGCGCTGCTGCGGGCCCGCGAGGCGGTCGCCCCCGAACGGTTCACCTTCCACTCCAGCCGGATGCGGATGACCAGGGTCACCCCCGAGCAACTGCGCGCCATGGACGGCGAGTCCGACCGCTGTGCCGCCGAACTCTCGGACGCCCGGATGGACGTGATCGGCTACGCCTGCCTGGTCGCCGTGATGGCCACCGGCCCCGGCTACCACCGCGAGGCCGAGCAGCGACTGCACCGGCGCACCGTCGAGAACGGCGCCCCCGCGCCCGTGGTCACCAGCGCCGGCGCCCTGGTCGCCGGCCTGCGGGCGCTCGGCGCCACGAAGGTCGCGATGGTCACCCCGTACCCGCGGCCGCTGGCCCGCACGGTGGTCGAGTACCTGGCCGAGGAGGGTGTCGAGGTGCTCGACCACGCCGCCCTGGAGATCGCCGACAACCTCGACGTCGCCGCCCACGACCCGGCCCGGCTGCCCGCGATCGCCCGCGGCCTCGCGCACGCCGACGCCGACGCCGTGGTGCTCTCCGCCTGCGTGCAGATGCCCTCGCTGTCCGCGGTCGAGGAGGCCGAACAGCAGCTGGGCAAACCGGTGGTCTCGGCCGCGATCTGCACCGCCCACCAACTGCTGCGCGCGCTGGACCTGCCCGCCTTCGCGCCCGGCGCCGGGCACCTGCTCTCGGGTGCCTACGCACAGGTCTGAACCTCCCGGAGCACCGCTATGATCACCACCGGTCGCCGGGTCGCCACCCGGTGACCGGGAGACCGGCGGAGGCCGGGCACCACCAACCGCCGGGGAGGAGCGCCCACGCATGTCGGACCGCACGCCCCGGCCGAGTTCCCTGATCCACACCGTCTACGGCGAGTTCGTCCGCCGCCTCGGCGGCTGGATATCCATCGCCGACCTGATCGCGCTGATGGCCGAACTGGACGTCGACGGCCCCGCGGTCCGCTCGGCGATGTCCCGGCTGAAGAAGGCCGGCACCCTGCTCCAGGAGCGCCGTGCGGGCACCGGCTACCGGCTCGCCCCCGCGATGGAGCCGGTGTTCGAGGAGGGCGACCGCCGGATCTTCCACAGCCTGGAACCCGCGGAACTCTCCGACGGCTGGGTGGTGGCGGTCTTCTCGGTGCCCGAGTCCGAGCGCGCCCACCGGCACCAGCTGCGCTCCCGGCTGAGCTGGCTCGGCTTCGGCAACGCCGCCCCCGGCGTCTGGCTGGCCCCCGCCCGGCTGCTGCCGGACGCCCGTCGCCTGCTGGAGCGCCTCGGGTCGAGCGCCTACGTCCACCTCTTCCTCTCCGCCCAGTACGCCGGTTTCGCCGATCTGCGGACGGCGGTGGCGAGTTGGTGGGACCTCCCGGCGATCGAGGCGCAGTACGCGGCCTTCACCGACGCCTGGCGCCCGGTGGCCGAGGAACTGCGGGGGCACGGCGGGCACCGGCCACCTCGGGTCGGCCCGGCCGAAGCGCCGGCGCCCCGGGTCGACCCGGCCGAGGCCTTCCGCGCCTACGTCCCGATGCTCACCCAGTGGCGCCGCCTGCCCTACCTGGACCCGGGGCTGCCCGCCCCCCTGCTGCCCGCCGACTGGAACGCCGTCCCGGCCCGCGCGGTCTTCACCGAGTTGCACGAACTGCTCGCCGAGCCCAGCCTCCGGTACGTCGAGAAGGTCACCGGTCTGTCCCGCCCCCAGGAGCCGTCATGACCCCCCAGCCCCCCGCCGACCTGCTGATCCGGGCCGCCGCCGTGCACACCCTGGTGCCCGGGGAACCGCCGCAGCGGTCGATCGCCGTCACCGACGGCCTGGTCACCGCCCTCTCCCCCGCCCCCGACGGGCTGGACGCCCTGGTCGGGCCGGCCACCGAGGTCCTGGACGCCCCGGGCTCGACCGTGCTGCCCGCCTTCGACGACACCCACACCCACCTGATCCTGGCCGCGCAGAGCGTCCACGGGGTGCCGGTCCACCGGGCCCGCGACCTCGCCGGGTTCCTCGCGCTGATCCGCGAGCGCGCCGAGCGCACCCCCGCCGGGGAGTGGATCCGCACCACGGTCAACTGGCAGGAGTCGCTGCTGGCCGAGCAGCGGATGCCGACCACCGAGGAACTGGACGCGGCCACCGCCGACCACCCGGTGCTGGTGCGCCGCGGCGCGTACAACATGGTGCTCAACTCGGCCGCGCTGCGGCTGGCCGGGATCACCGAGGCCACCGAGGCGCCGCCCGGCGGGGTGATCGAGCGCGACGAGCGCGGACGGCTCACCGGCCGGCTGGTCAACCGGGCGATCGAGCCGGTCGAGCGGGTGCTGCCGCGCCCCACCCTCGCCGAGCGGATCGACGGGCTGCGTGACGCCTCCGCCGACTACGCCGCCACCGGGATCGGCACCGTCCGGGACTGCCTGGTGCCGGTCGAGGACCTCGACGTGCTGGACGCCGCCCGGGCCGAGGGCGCCCTCGCCGTCCGGGTCCGGGCGCTGGTCTCCGGCTTCGCCGCCCGGACGCCCGAGCAGGTGGACACCCTGCTGGACCGGATGGACCGGTGGCGCGCCGAGGGCCGCGACGACGCGCAACTGAGCCTGTGGGGCGTCAAGTTCGGCATCGACGGGGGCTTCGAGGCGGGCGCGCTGGAGGAGCCCTACCAGGGGCAGCCCTGCTACCACGGGCGACTGCTCTGGGAGCCGGACGAGCTGCTCGCGGCGGTGGACCGGGCGGTCGCGCGCGGCTGGCGGGTCGGTGTGCACGCCTGGGGCGACCGCGGCCTACGGGTCCTGCTGGACGTCTTCGAACGGGTGCTCAAGCGCCACCCAGGCCTGCCGCCCGGCACGCTGGTGGTCGAGCACGGCGGCCTGGCCCGCGCCGACCAGCGGGCCCGGGCGATCGCGCTGGGCATCCCGGTGACCGTCCAGCACCCGCTGCTGCACGACGGCGCGCTCACCCAGCAGCGGGCCTGGGGCGAGGAGCGCACGGCCGCGCTCTTCCCGCTGCGCGCGTGGCTGGACGAGGGAGCGCTGCTCACCGGCGGCTCGGACTTCCCGGTCGGCCCCTACGGCGCGATGGTCTCGGTGTGGGGCATGACGACCCGGGGCACCACGGCCGGGGTGGTCGGCCCCGAGCACGCGATCGACCGCTCCGAGGCGGTCGCGCTGCACACCGTGAACGCCGCCCGGCTGACCGGCGAGAGCGCCTTCCGCGGCAGCCTGCGGCCGGGGGCGTTCGCGGACCTCACGGTGTGGCCGGTCGATCCGCTGCACTGCCCGGTGGACGCCCTGCGCGGCCTGCTGCCCGATCGCACGGTGCTCGCCGGCCGGACGACCCACCCGGCCTGAACCGCGCCCGACTGAACCGCGCCCGTCCGAGCAGCGCCCGTCCGAGCAGCGCCCGTCCGAGCGGGCCCGACGAACCGGACGCGTACGGGCCGGAAGTGTGAGACCGCAAGCAGCAGACCGTTCATGACGGTACGTCAGGCCGCGACCAGCTCTCGCAGGTCGATGCCGCGGTGCAGTGCGCGCAGGTCCTCGTGCAGCGTGGACGGCGGGACGACCAGCACGCCGCAGCGCGCGTGGTCGAGGCAGTGCCGGGTCACCGAGCGGCGCGTCAGAGCGCGCAGTCGGGCCCGCAGGCCGCCCTGTTCGCCGGTGCTGACCACCAGCAGGTCGCCCGGGCGGTCGGCCAGCTCGGTCAGCACCGCCCCGGCCTCGCCCCGCACGACCAGCGGCCGCACCGGAACCCCGATCGGGACGCCGCCGAAGGCCTGCTCCAGCGCGCGCTCCATCCGCGCGTCGGCGAGGTCCTGCCAGGCGCGGAGCAGCGGCGGGCAGGGTCGCGCCCGGTAGCTGCGCTCGCCGCCGACCGGCGTCCAGGCGAGCACCGGGACCAGGACGGCCTGTCGGGCCCGCGCCTCCTCCGCCGCCCTGTGCAGGGCGGTCAGGCTGTGCAGCGAGCCGCTGACTCCGACGATGACGCGAGCGCCGTCCGACATGATCCTTCGCTTTCCGATGTCAAGCCTCTACAGTGTCTGCGATTATGCTGCCATGAGTCGATGCTGGCCTGCAAATCAAAGGCATTCACTGAATATCGCCTTGCATCACTCAGCGATCCCCGGGCCCGTCCCCCGGTCGGACCTCCTGGAGCAGCCCCCAGGTGAAGTCCGCCGTCCACGGGCGCACCCGCCCGGAGTCGTCCGGCGCCCCGAAGTCCAGCTGGAACCGGGTCGGCGCGCTCCCCTCGCGCGGCACCGCGGAAGGGAACGCAGCGCCGACGTCCCCCACCACACAGCCCCACGGCACCAGGTCGGCGCGCGAGCGCAGCGCGGGCAGCGGCACTCCTGACGCCCGCACCAGCCACTCGTTCAGCACCGGCGAGCCGATCTCCGCCGGCCCCAGCAGGACCTCGAACCGCAGCTCGGGCCAGAGCGGCAGCTCCCACTGCCGCGCGGTGCAGGCGAGGTCCCCGATCCGCCGCGGCACGCTCGCCCCGGCCGGGCCGAGCACCGCGGTGAACCGGGCGGCGCCGCGCGGGAACCGGGGTGCCCGGACCATCGCCTGCCACCGCTTGTTCGCCTCCCGCATCGACGCCCGCGTGGCCCCGAGCCGCCGCACCGCGTCCTCGACCAGCCCGGGCTGGTAGTCCGCCATCCGACGAAGCAGCACCAGCTGGAACTCGGTCACCCCGAAGCCGTTGATCGCCATACCGGCAGGCTAGGGGGCCGCCCGCCCGGGCGTAGGCCCGCCCGGGCGGGCGCGCCGCCGGACCGGCCCCCGCTCACCTGTGGCTACGGCGTGCCGTCGGCCCGACCGTCCCGCGTCACCTTCAGGTGCCGGGCGAAGAACCGGGCCGCGTCCTCCCCCGCGGACCGCGGGACGCCGGTGTGGCCGCCCATGTGGGCGTGCAGGGACTTCTCCGCCGAGCCGAAGGCGTCGAACAGCTCCAGCGCCGCCTGCCGGTCGTTCCCCTCGTCGTCCCACTGCAGCAGGACGTGCAGCGGAATGGTGACCCGTCGGGCCTCCTCGACGATGGCGCGGGGCACGAAGCTCCCGGCGAAGAGTCCGGCGGCCACGATGCGCGGCTCCACCGCCGCCAGGCGGACGCCGATGGAGATCAGTCCTCCCGAGTACCCGACCGGGCCGCCGATGCCGGGCAGCGACAGGAGGGCGTCCAGGGCGGTGCGCCATTCCGGGACGGCACGGTCGACGAGCGGGAGGACGAGGGCGTCGACGATCTCGTCGCCGACCGGCTCGCCGGCTTCCAGAGCCCGGCGCAGGTCGGCACGGGCCTCCTCGACGGCGGGCCAGCGCGGCCGGTCGCCGCTGCCGGGGAGCTCGATGGTGGCCGCGGCGAAGCCGTCCGCCACGGCCCGCCGGGCCCGGTCCGCCAGCCGCGGGTACATCCTGCGCAGTCCGAGCGGAGGGTGGCCGAGCAGGATCAGCGGTACCGGTGCGGACACGGGCGCGGACGCGGACGCGGGCGCGGGCGTCCACAGGATGCCGGGGATCCCGTCGAGGGTGAATTCGCGTTCGAGGACGCCACGGTCGGCGGCGCCGTCGTCGAGGCGCCGCTCGGAAGTGATGTGCATGGTCATGCCCTTCGGGAGTGCTCGTGATCGGCGCTCCCGGACGACCTACCGCCCGACCGTGACCCCGGAGGGGAGCACCCATGTCGAAACTGCGTTCACGGGTACCACCTCCTCGTTCTCTCGCACGGCCATGGGAAAGGTAGCAGCGACGGGCCGCACCCCGCCACCGGGTTCCGGCCGAGCCATGCGTTCGAGCAGATGTTCGAACGAAGGCGTACGCTGGCCCCATGAACGGCACTCTCCACCTCCAGCCCTCGCTGTTCGACGACGCGGACCACGACGGGATCCGACTCGGCCCGCTCGACGGCCTGCGGCGGCAGGTGCTCGGTGACGGGGCCTGGCTGGACGTCCTGCCCGGCTGGCTGCACGGCGCGGACGAACTGTTCGAACTGCTGGCCGCCGAGGTCCCCTGGCGGGCCGAGCGCCGCGAGATGTACGAGCGGACGGTGGACGTCCCCCGCCTGCTGGCCTTCTACGGGGCGGACGCCGAACCGCCGCACCCCCTGCTCGGGCAGGCCCGCACGGCCCTGAGCCGGCACTACGCGGAGGAACTCGGCGAGCCCTTCCGTACCCTCGGCCTCTGCTACTACCGGGACGGCCGGGACAGCGTGGCCTGGCACGGCGACCGGATCGGGCGCAGCGCCCGCGAGGACACCATGGTGGCGATCCTCTCCGTCGGCGAGCCCCGCACCCTGGCCCTGCGGCCGCGGTCCGGCGGCGGGACGGTCGTCCGGCGGCCGCTGGGCCACGGGGACCTGGTGGTGATGGGCGGTTCCTGCCAGCGCACCTGGGAGCACGCGGTCCCCAAGACCGCCCGCCCGGTGGGGCCGCGGATCAGCATCCAGTTCCGGCCCCAGGGCGTGGGCTGACCCCCTGCCGACCGATCCCTCCCCGACCCCACGCCGGACCCGCCCCCCGGTTGCCGCGCACCCGCCCGGCGCGGAGGCTGGCGGGTGGGGCCGGCGGCACCAGGAGGGCTGCGGCATGCCGAAGCCGGGCAGGTACCACGAGGGCGTCCCGTGCTGGGTCGTGCTCACGACCCCCGACGTCCCACGCGCCCAGCGCTTCTACGGCACGCTGTTCGACTGGGAGTTCGTCCCGACCGGCCCGGCCGAGGCGGTCGCCACCCGGTACGGCGCCCAGGTCGCGGCGGTCGAGCAGCGGACGGACAGCACCCGGCCGACCGCCTGGACCACCCACCTCGCGTGCGCCGACCCGCACCGCACCGGCACGCTGGTCCGCGCCGCCGACGGCCGGATCGTCCGCGAGCCGTACGAGGTGCCCGACCAGGGCCGGGCCGCGCTCGCCGTCGACCCGCTCGGCGCTCCCTTCGGCCTCTGGCAGCCCGGCACGATCGACGGCGCCGGGCTGGTGAACGAACCCGGCGCCCTGGCCTGGAACGAGCACCTCTCCCCGGACCCGGGCACCGCCCGCGCCTTCTACCGGCGGGTCTTCGGTTACACCTACGACCGGCCGCGGGCGGGCCACACCCTGGCCCGGGCCGGCGGCGTCCCCGCCTGCAGCATCGGACCGTCCGGCCCGGGACCGTCCACCGCCGCACCGTCCGGCAGGCGCCCGTCAGCCCCGGACCCCTCGCACGCGGGCCCGCCCGGCACCGGCCGCGCGCGCTGGCTGGCGCACTTCGGCACCGCCGACACCGACCGCGCGGCCGAGCGGCTGTGCGCACCCTCGGCGGCGCCGTCCTCACCGGGCCGGAACCGACGCCGTACGGCCGCGCGGCGCTCGTCCGGGACGACGCCGGAGCGGAGTTCGTGCTGGTCGCCGTCCCCACCCGCGCGCTCCCGTCCCGGGAGCATCCGTCCCGCGGCCTCCCGCCCCGGGACCTCCCGCCCCCGCAGCTCCCGTCCGACGCGTCCGCGGAGGCGGCCTGAGATGACCCGCACCCGGCCGGATCCGGAGCACCGATTCGCCGACCTGACGGCGGAGTCGGGCGCCCTCCCGGGTGTCACCGAGCCGACCCCCGGCCGCCGCTTCGGCTCCGCCGCACTCACGGTGGACGGCCGCGTCTTCGCGGTGCTCTCCGACGGCCGCCTGGTCCTCGAGCTGCCGCGGACCAGGGTGGACGAGCTGGTCGCGGCCGGTGCGGGCGCCCACTTCGACGCCGGCAGGGGCCGCCCCATGCGCGAGTGGTTCGCTGTGGACCCGTCCTCCTCACTGCCGTGGCCGCGGCTCGCGCGCGAGGCGTGCGCGTTCGTCCACGGGGCCGACTGACCGAGCCGGACCGGCCCCGATCCGCGCACCGCACCGCAGTGCAGCGCAGTACAGCGCAGCGCAGTGCTCTCGCTCACTCCTTCACCGCCCCCGCCAGGCCGGACACCAGCTTGCGCTGAACGGCGATGAAGAAGATCAGCACCGGGACGGTCATCAACGTGGACGCCGCCATGATGCCGCCCCAGTCGTTCTCGTCCGGCTTGAAGAACACCAGCAGCGCCGAGGGCAGCGTCTGGTTCCCGGTGGCGCTGATGATGAAGGTCTTGGCGAAGACGAAGTCGTTCCACGCCGCGATGAAGGAGAACACGCTGGTCGCGGCCAGTCCAGGGGCCACCAGCGGCAGCAGGATCCGCCACAGGATGCGCGTCCGGCTCGCGCCGTCGATCTGGGCGGCCTCCTCGATCGAGACCGGGACGGCGGCGACGAAGCCGCGCATCATCCAGATCCCGAACGGCAGCGAGAACGCCAGCTGGACCAGCACCAGGGACGCCAGGGTGTTCAACCCGATGCCCGGGACGAACCGCCCGGCGTCACGGAACAGGAAGAACAGCGGGATGGTCAGCGCCTCGACCGGGATCATCTGGGCGATCAGGAACATCACCAGGACGGTGGTGCGGAAGCGGAAGTCGAACCTGGTCACGGCCACCGCCGCCAGGAACACCACGACCGCCGAGAGCACCACCACCGACAGCGCGACCACCAGGCTGTTCACGAAGTACCGGCCGAAGCCGTCCACGCCGAGCACCTGCCGGAAGCTCTCCAGCGTGGGGTGCGCCGTCCACGGCCTCGGGTCCAGCGACCGGACCTCGCCCTTGGGCTTGAAGGCCGAGAGCACCATCCAGAAGATCGGGAAGGCGGTGACCACGGCCGCCGCGATCGCCCCGGCATCGGCCGCGAGCCGCCACCGGCCGCGGGCGCTCCGCGCCGAGGCCCGGGGGAAGGGCCGGCGGGCCGTCCGCGTGGACGTCCGGGCAGGGGTAGGGGTCCGGAGGGAGTTCCGAAGGGAGTTCCGAAGGCCGTTCACAGCGCGTTCCCCGTCCGTCGCAGGCTGCGGATGTACAGGACCGTCGGGATCACCAGGACCAGCAGCATGATCACGCCGATCGCCGCGCCGAGCCCGTACTCCGAGGAGGCGAACGCCTTCTGGTACGCGTACACGTTGAGCACCAGGTTCTGGCCGGCGATGCCGCCGCCCTCGGTCATCACGTAGACCTGGGTGAAGACCTTGAAGTCCCAGATCACCGACTGGATCACCACGATGGTCAGGATCGGCCGCAGGATCGGCGCGGTGATCCTGCGGAAGGTGGTCCAGGTGCCGGCACCGTCCAGCGCGGCCGCCTCCATCACCTCCTCCGGGATGGCACGGATGCCCGCGTAGAGGGTGACCATCACGAACGGGAAGGAGTGCCAGACCACGACGGCGCCGACGATCAGGAACGCCGTCCACGCGTCGTAGAACCAGTTGAACTCGTGGAAGCCGGAGAGCCCCAGCCGCTCCAGGGTGTGGTTGACCAGGCCGAGATTGGTGTCGAACAGGAAGCTCCACACCGTCGAACCCGTCATCGCCGGCGCCGCCCAGGCCGCCATCGCCGCCGTGGTCAGCAGCAGCCGCGGCCACCGGCCGACCTTGGTGAGCAGCACCGCGAGGGTGGCGCCGACGGCCAGGGTGGCGACCACGCAGAACGCGGCGAAACCGATCGTCTGCAGCAGCACCGTCCAGAACTGGCCGTCGTCCAGGATCCTGCCGTAGTTGCCGAACCCGACGAAGGATGTCGGCGCGCCGCCGGACGCCTGGGCCTGCCCGAAGTCCAGCACGGACAGCAGCCCCAACTGGTAGATCGGGTACCCGACCAGCGGGATCAGGATGACCGCGGCCGGCAGGAGCAGCAGCAGCGGAGGCCGGTGGCGCCGACCGCCTGGGGGCGCGGCCGTGGTGGATGCGGACACGTGCGGGACCTCTCTGTGACGAACCGGAACGGCGACCGCCGGTGAACGCCGACCGCCGGCGCGCAGCGGTCGGTGCGCGGCCGCCCGTGCGTGACCGTCGGCGCGCAGCCGCCGAGACAGCGCAGACGCCGAGAAGCGCAGAAGCCGACAAAGCGTGACCGTCAGCGCGCGGCGAACGCCGAGTCGATCCGCGCCGCGGCGTCGCCGGAGGCCTTGGCCACGTCCGCCTTGCCCGTGACGACCTGCTGCAGCATGGTCGGGATCACCGACTGGGCGTCGATCTGCGCCCACGCCCGGTCCAGCGGCACGAACCTGGTGCCGGCCGCGATGGTGTCGGTGAACGGCTTCAGGAACGCGTCCTTCGCCGCGACCCTGCCGCTGACGGAGGTGAGCGTCGGCAGGTTGCCCATCGCGTCGTACATCCGCTCCTGGTACGCCGGGCTCGCCAGCAGCTCGGCGAACTCGACGGCGAGGGTGCGGTGCTTGGCCGCCTTCATGACGCCCAGGTTGTTGCCGCCGGCGAAGGCGGGCGCGATCGAGCCCGGCTTCTCCCCGGGCAGGGGCACGACCCCGTAGGCCCCCTTGACCGCGCCCGCGTCCACCTTGCCGCGGTTGGAGTTGAGCAGGACCGCCATCGCCGACTTCCCCGCGGCGAACAGGTCGACGGTCTTCCCGCCGGTCAGGTCCGCGCACTGCTGCGCGGGGCAGCCGTCGGCGCCGAACAGGTCGGTGTAGCGCTTGATCCCGGCCTGCGAGGCGGGCGAGTCGATGGCCGCCTTGAACGTCGCGCCGTCCTTGACGGCGATGTCGCCGCCCGCGTCCCAGACGAACGGCAGCGCGCCGAAGGTGTACTTGCCGCCGAGCGCGATCCCGAAGGTGTCGGGGTGCGCGGCGTGGATCTTCCGCCCGGCGTCGACGAGTTGGGCGTACGAGGTCGGCGGGGTGAGCCCGGCCTCGGTGAACAGGTCGGTGCGGTAGTACAGCGCGCGCACGCCGACCCACCACGGCAGCCCGTACGTCCTGCCGTCCAGCACGGTGGTCCGGGCGATCGCCGGGTCGAGGTCCCCCTTGTCCGGCCACCTCTCCAACTCGGTGCCGATCTCGGCGAGTCCGCCGGCCGCGACGTAGCCGGGCAGGTCGGTGTTGCCGAACTCGACCAGGTCGGGTGCGCTTTCGGGGTCGTTGAACGCGCCCTTCATCTTGGCGGCGCGGGCCGAGGCGTCGGTGTCGATGTAGCTGACGTCCACGGTGACGCCCTGGTGGGAGGACCGGAACTCACCGACGGCCTGGGCGATCACGGCCTCCTTGGCGGCGTTGCCCGCCTCGTTGTACAGCCACACCTTCAGCGTGCCGGTCCGGTCGTCCCCGGCCCGGTCGCCCGCCGGGGAGGCGGTGCCCGGGGCGCAGGCGGTGGCGGCCAGGCAGCCGGCCGCGAGCACCGCGGCCACTGCGGTCCGTCCGATGGGTCGCATGGTGGAGACCTCCCCTCCCGACAGCTGCCGCCCCGGCGTGCGCCGCTGGGGACGGGCACGTCGAAGCAGGCCCTGACCGGGGCCGATGGTGGGTGAAGTGGTGGGGGCGGGGCAGGGCGCAGCGCTCGGGTGGGGCGTCGTCGCCTGCTCGATGGCAGGGACGTTAGGCGTGGGCGAACGGCACCAACAAGAGGGGGTCGGCGAATGTTTTGCACTGCACAACGTTGTGTCGAGGATGCGGTGAACCGGTCGCGAGCGGGTACGTTCGGGACCCATGACGCAGACGGCACCCGAGCACCCGGGCCCCCCGGAGACGGGCTCCAAGAAGCCCGCGACCGAACGCAACCAGTCCTCCTCGCTGCGCCGCGCGCTCGCCGTCCTCGGCTACGTCCGCGACCACGGCGACGGACGCGGCGTCCCGCTCGCCCACCTCGCCGAGGCCCTCGGCCTCAACAAGAGCACCGTGCTGCGACTCGCCGGGCCCCTGCTGGACGAGCACCTGCTCGACCGCGACCGCGAGACCGGCTGGTTCCGACTCGGCCACGGCTCGCTGCGCCTCGGCCAGGCCTACCTGACCACCCTCGACCTTCGCAGCGTCGCCGCCGAGCACTTGCGCCGGCTCCAGCGCGAGGCCGGCGAGACCGTCCACCTGACCGTCTGGCAGGCGCCCGGGATCGTCTACCTGGACAAGGTCGAGGACGAGACCAACGTGCGGATGGCCTCCCGGGTGGGCAGCCGGGCCCCCGCCTACTGCACCGCCACCGGAAAGGCGATCCTCGCCTGGCTGCCCGAGGAGGCCGTCACCGAGGTGGTCGCGGCCGGCCTGCGCCCGGTGACCGCCTGGACCATCGCGGACGAGCCCCGACTGCGCGCCGACCTCGCCCGGATCCGTGCCCGCGGCTACTCCATCGACGACCGGGAGAACGAACCGGAGGTGCGCTGTGTCGCCGCGCCGATCTTCGACCACACCGGCGAGGTGACGGCGGCGCTCTCCGTCTCCGGCCTCACCTCACGGATGACGGCCGCCCGGGTCCGCGCCCTGGGGCCGGTCGTGGCGCAGGTCGGGCTGCGCATCTCCCGCGAACTGGGCTCCGACCGCCAGCCCTCCTGAGCCGCTCGCCGCAGGAGAAAGCGAACGGGGCCCGGCACCTGTGAAAGGCGCCGGACCCCGTCCGACATCGGAGCGCCAGGCCCGGTTCGCACGGACTCTCCCCACTGAAAGTGGGGCGTGCTCTGGTAGCACCACTGACGCCTGGCGAGAGATCGTCTCCCTCGCGACGAGAAGTACAGTACCAGCTCGATGATCAGTCACCGAATCGGAGGGAAACCCCGCATGACGAACGCGCCGGACGAGGTCGTTCCGTACGCCGACGGACGGCTGTTGGACGTCCACCGGCCGTCCCGTCCCGTCGGCGGGGGCTGCGCGGGGCCGGCTCCCGTCGTCCTGCTGTGGCACGGCAGCGGGCCGAACGAGCGGGACGTCCTACGGCCGTTGGCGCGGGAGGCCGCCGGGCTCGGGCTGCTGGTGCTGGTGCCGGACTGGAGCGTCGCGCAACCGGACGCGGGCGCTGCCGAGTTGCGCGCCTCGCTGGCCCGAGTTCGGCGCCTCGCCGCCGAGTTCGGAGGGGACCCGAGCCGCTTCGTGCTGGCCGGCTGGTCGCTGGGCGGGCGGGAGGCGGTCGCCGTCGCCACCCATCCGAGCACCCCCGCCGAACTCCGGCCCACCGCCGCCGTCGGGATCGCCTCGCAGTACGCCGATCCGGCCGCCACCACCGGCGAAGCCCCGCTCGACCACCTGTCCACGGGCCCCTCCCCCGTCCCGCTCTGGCTGGTGCACGGCACCGAGGACGAGATCGTGGACGTCGAGCACAGCCGCACGCTGAGCGCGGCCGTGCCGACCGCCACGCTGCTCGAACTCCCCACCGACCACGCGGGCGTGGTGATGACCGCCTACAGCCCCGGAGCCCGGCGCTGCCTCCCCGCCACGGACGCCGACACGCTCCGGGCGGGCCGCCGCACCGCCGCCGTCCTCGCCGAGGCGGCCGGCCCGGCCTGAAGGTCCGTGGGCCGCCGGTCAGTTCCCCGCGACCAGCACCCGCAGTCCACCACGCCCGCGCTCCAGCGCCTCCAACTCCCGCTGCAGCGGCGGGCGCGGGACCGCCACCACCGGGCAGGCCGCGTGCCGGACGCAGTAGCCGGTCACCGAGGGGTGCACCAGTCGGCCGAGCGGGCCGCGTCCGCGCCCGGCGCCGAGGACGAGCAGGTCGCCGGGGCGGTCGGCGCACCGGACCAGGCTGGGGCCGGCTTCGCCGCGGACGGCCTGGCAGCGCAGTCGGACGCCCGTGTGCCGACCGGCGAAGGCCTCGTCGAGGGCCTGCCGCAGCCGGGCCACGGCGGCGTCGCGGCCGGCGGTGAGCAGCGGCGGGCAGGGGGTGCGGCGGTAGCCGAGTTCCTCGCCCGGCGGGGTCCAGCAGAGCACCGCGAGCACCTCGACGTCCCTGCGCCGGGCTTCGGCGACGGCGTGGTGCAGGGCGGCGAGGCTGCCGAGCGAGCCGTTCACGCCGACCACGATCCGGCTCTCGTCCGGGCCGTGCCCCCCGCCGGCCTTCGCCACCAGGCCGTTCTCCACGAGGACCTTCTCCACGGGGCCGTTCCCTGCGAGGCTGTTCTCCGCGAGGCCGTTCTCCGTGAGGCCCTTCTCCGCGCCGCCGTCCGTCATGTCCGCCCACGCCTCTCCCGCTGTGCCGCCGCGACCGGCGCGCTCCGTCGCACCCAGCAAAGCGCCCGGGCGGCGCGTTCCCGCCGCCCGTTGACGGGGCTCTGACGCGGCGCCCGGCGTTCCGTACGCGTCCCTGATGCCGGGGAGCCCTTCGCCCTCAGGTCCCCGGGGACTCCGGGGACTCCGGGGACTCCGGGGACTCTGGGGACTCCGGGAGCTCCGGGGCCTCGGGCACCTGCGCCTCCCAGAGGTCCGCGAACATCCGGTCGAGGTGTTCCTCACCGATCGGCGGGACCGGCAGCGGGTGGGTGGCCTGGGCGCGGAAGCCGTCCAGGAGGAGGGCGAGGTAGCGGCGCCAGAGGTCGGGGCGCAGCTCGGTGGCCGCCGGGAGGGCCCGGCAGAGCGGGCCGAGCAGGAACAGCAGGTCCATGGTGACGACGTCGCGGCGCATGGTGCCCTGGTCCTGGGCGCGGGCGATCAGGGCGCCCACGGTGGTGGCGTGCTGCCGGCTGATCTCGATCATGCCGGGGATGGCCGGGATGGCCTGGGTGACGAGGTCGTTGATGCCCCGGTCGGCGGCGACGAGTTCGAAGATCCGGCCGAAGTACCGTTCGAGTCCGGCCCAGGCGTCCTCGGCGGCCAGCGCCTCCTCTCCCGCCGCGGCGAGGCCGGCTCCGACGTCCGCGAACACCTCGCCGATCAGCGCCTCGCGGCTCGGGAAGTGCCGGTAGAGGGTGGCGTTGCCGACGCCGGCCTCCTTGGCGATCTGGTCCAGCGGCACGTCGAGGCCGTGCCGGGAGTACATGTCGCGGGCGGCGGCGAGCAGCAGGTCGCGGTTGCGCTGCGCGTCTCGCCGGAGCCGCCCCGGGGGGTTCGCGCTGCTCGGTGCCATGCGTCCGACCCTAGCAAGCACCCGGCCGCCCGGGGCCGCACCGCCGCCCCACCCGCGGGTGCCCTGCGGCCCATCCCGGCCGCGTCGCTCAACGTCCCCGCGGCGTCGCCGAGTCCGGGAGGAACGGGGCCATCGGGGCCGGGGGCCGGGGTGCGGCACTCCCTGGCGAAGGGGTGCGCCGGGGTCCCGGCGACGCGGGCGGCGCCGACCGGCGTCCCGGCTCCGGACGGGGCCGGCGCGCGACGACGGCCCCGGCGGGGAAGTGCGCCGGGGCCGTCGCGGTGCCGGCAGGGTCAGCCGAGGGGATCGGCGGGATGGGTCAGCAGGACTGGTCGATCAGGTAGAACGTGGCGTAGTGGTCGCCGGTGTAGTAGTCCTCCTGGTCGCCCTGGCCGGTGATGATCCGGCGGGTGCCACGGGTCCGGGAGCCCGGGGTGATGACCGTGTACTCGTGGTAGTACCCGTACGACTCGCTGGGCAGGACGCCCTCGCGGTTCTGGAAGACCACGCCGTCCTGGGAGTAGGGGAACGGCCCGTCGGAGGCGATCAGGTCGAGGGTGTCGGAGGCCTGCGAGGGCAGGTTGGAGAGGCAGACCGTACCGCTCACGGCGGCGTGCGCCTCGGTGGCGACGGTGAGCGGGGCGAGGGTCATCACGGCGACGGCGGCGACGGCGGCAGCGCGGGACTTCCACGCGCGTAGAGTGCGAGTCATGGACCCAGTGTGGCGAGACACCGTCAACTCCGGAACCCCTGGCTCCAAATATTAACCAGCGGGTAACTCCCCTTTATCTAGCGCGACTTGGCCCGTATCCCACCTCCCCTCCCGATCCCCTGCGCCCCTCCCCGGGGCCGTCCACGAACCGCCCGGACGACACGAGGATCGACCGCCGTCGAACCACCGCCCAGGCCCTCCGGCTCCGCTCGACGAACGCCCGGACGCCCTCCCCGAGCCACCGGAGGTCCGCATAGAGTGACGGATCATGGCGGGTCGGAACGAGCTCTGACGGGGTGGACATGGCAGCGGAACCGAACTCCGAGCGGACGGCTCCGGGCCCGCGGACGACCGCGAGCACACCGACGCCACCGAGCCCGCGGACCGCGTCCACGGCGCTGACCGCGCGCCAGCTGATCGGCTTGCTGGTCGACCAGGGCAGCTTCCAGGGCTGGGACGAGCCGCCGCCCGCCGCGCCCGCCGACCCCGCGTACCGTGCCTCACTCGACCGCGCGCGTGAGCGCACCGGGCTGGACGAAGCCGTCCTCACCGGTCTCGGCCGGATCGACGGACGTCCGGTCGCCCTGGTCGTCTCCGAGTTCGGCTTCCTCGGCGGCTCGATCGGCGTCGCCACCGCCGAGCGGATCACCCGGGCCGTCGAGCGCGCCACCGCCGAGCGCCTGCCGCTGCTCGCGCTGCCGGTCTCCGGCGGCACCCGCATGCAGGAGGGCTCCGCGGCCTTCCTGTGCATGCTGCGCATCACCGCCGCCGTCCAGGCCCACCGCGCGGCCGGCCTCGCCTACCTCACCTACCTGCGCAACCCCACCATGGGCGGGGTCTTCGCCTCGTGGGGCACGCTCGGCCAACTGGTCCTCGCCGAACCGGGGGCCCGGCTGGGCTTCCTCGGCCCGCGCGTGTACGAGGAGCTGCGCGGCGTGGAGCTGCCGCCGGACGTCCAGCGGGCCGAGACGCTGGCCGCACACGGGCTGGTGGACGCCGTCGTCCCACCGGAGGAACTGCGCGAGCTGCTCCGCCGCACGTTCGCCGTCCTCGGCGCGACACCGCCGCCTCCTGCCACGGGCGCCCCCGCGGCGCACCCGGGGACCCCTCCTTCCTCTGCTTCCTCTCCTTCCGCCCCGGAGCAGGCGGACCCCACCGACACCGCCGACACCACCGACACCGCCGACACCGCCGACGACACCCGCGCCGCCGACACCCGCGCCGCCGACACCGGACACCAAGACGCCTGGGACTCCGTCCGCCGCACCCGCCGCCCCGACCGCCCCGGCACCCGGGAGTTCCTCCGGCACACCGCCGAGGAGCTGGTCCTGCTGGACGCCCCCGGCGGCCGGAGCGGCGCCCTGGTGCGCGCACTGGCCGTCCTCGGCGGCCGGCCCGTCCTCGTGGTCGGCCAGCAGCGGCAGACCGCGGAGCACGAGCGCCCCTTCACCGCCCCCGATCTGCGGGCCGTCCGGCGCACCGCCCGCCTGGCCGAGGAACTCGGGCTGCCGCTGCTCACCGTGGTGGACACCGCCGGGGCCGAGCTGTCCGCCCGGGCCGAGCAGGAGGGCATCGCGGTGGAGATCGCGCACTGCCTGACCACCCTGCTCGCCCTGCGCACCCCCGTCCTGGCGGTGCTGCTCGGCCAGGGCTCGGGCGGCGGAGCGCTCGCGCTCCTCCCGGCCGACCGGGTGCTCGCCGCCCGTCACGCCTGGCTGGCGCCGCTGCCGCCGGAGGGCGCCTCGGCGATCGTCCACCGGGACGGCGAGCACGCCGCCGAGCTGGCCCGGGCGCAGGGCATCGGGGCACGGGACCTGGCGGCGGTCGGGCTGGTGGACGAGGTGGTTCACGAGCTGCCGGACGCCGCCGAGGAGCCCGAGGCCTTCTGCGGCCGGCTCGGACGGGCCGTCGGTACGGCGCTCGGCGTCCTCACCGCGGCGCCCCACGCGGAGCTGCTCGCCGCCCGGGCGGTTCGCCACCGGCGACTCGGCGACCTCCGGTAGGGCGTGCCACGTTCCATTGGGGCGTGTCGCGCCCCCGGTCCGGCCACCCGCACATCCGCGCCGGCCCTCGCGCACACCCGCCCAGGGGTGTGGCGCCGGTCTCAGCGCGGCGCTGATCGTCTGTACCCAAAGTGCTGCCGCCGAGCCGGCGGGTGACGGCCGCTCCGGTTCAAACGGTGAGTGCGCTCACACGGAATCGACGGCCACGACGGACAGTAGTAGACCACCCCGGCGCGCCGGCACCGGCCCGCCCTCCCCGGCGTTCGCCCAGCTCAAAGCAGGTGCACGGGCCCCCGCGCGTACTCCCCTTCGAATCCACGGCCGCCACCGCCGTACGACCGCCGGTCGTAACGAGGGGGTCTTGGCGACCCCCGATCCGGTCTGGCAACAATTGCTCTCGTCGCCAGCCGCACCGGCTCCTGTCCCGCCGGTGAACGGCTTACTGCCGAGTCACGCCCCGTGACCGTGACGGCCCCTGTCCGGCCGTCCGTGGTCCTGGGCGGGGCGTGACCCGGCCCAACCCGATTGAGGTCCTGTTCTTCATGCCCGCTTTCAAGCTCCGTATGCGTACTTCGGCCGCGATTCTCGCCGGCGCCGCTGGTCTGACCGCCCTGGGCGCCGGTGTGCTGCCCGCCACCGCCAACGCCGCCACCGCCTCCCCGCAGGCGATCGCCGCCCAGATCGTCCCGGCGAACCAGCTGGCCTCGTTCAGCCAGATCATCTCCCACGAGTCCGGCTGGAACGTGACCGCGACCAACGCCAGCTCGGGCGCGTACGGCCTGGGCCAGGCGCTGCCGGGCTCCAAGATGGCCTCGGCCGGCGCCGACTGGAAGACCAACCCGAAGACCCAGATCAAGTGGGCGCTGGACTACATGAACTCCCGCTACGGCAGCCCGAACGCCGCCTGGGCCTTCTGGCAGACCCACCACTGGTACTAAGCCGGCCCGGTCGGCTCACGCCTTCCCTCCCGCCCCCTGACCACTCCCCTCACCCCGGGGGTCGGACAGGGACCACCGGGGTGCCCGAGAGGGCCCGGACCCGCGCGATCCGCGTGGCCCGGGCCCTTTCGCGGTTCCTGCGCCCCGGCACTCTTCGGCACACCCCGGACGGAACCGCCCCGGCGTGCCCGCCGGTTGCCCCCGGGGGGGTGCCCCCGGGCTCTCCCCGGGTCCTCCCCGGCTCGCTCACAGCTCGCCGGTCAGCCCCAGCAGCTCGCGCATCCGCGCGTACTTCGCCGCCAGCCGCTCGGCGGTGGCCCGGTCCAGCGAGGCCAGCCGGGCCGGGTCGGAGTTGTGGGCCAGGTCGGCCCGCTTGACCAGCAGCGCCCCAGGCGTGGCCAGGATCCGCGCGGCGTACTCCTCCAGCGGCTCCTCCGGACGCCGGGTGAGCGCCTCCACGATCGCCTTGGTCTCCTCCGGCAGCGCGGCCGCCGCCAGCCACGCCCGGCTCAACCGGTCGTCCTCGACGGCGTCGTGCAGCCAGCCCGCCGCGATCTGCGCCTCACTGCCGCCGCGGGCGGCCGTCCCGTGGGCGACCGCCGCGATGTGCTCGCCGTACGGGTGGCCGTTCTTGTCCACCTGCCCCCGGTGGGCACCGCGGGCGATGGCTTCCACCTCGGACAGGGTCAGGTACTGCTGGTCCATCGGCTCACCCTCTGCTCACGGTCGCTCGCCACCGGCTCCCCCTCCGGCTCATCGTAGGCCCGTGATCGGCGCGTCGACGGCCACTGGTTTACTGCCCCGGGGGTTCACGGCTTCGAGGGGTCCACCGGCCCGGGAGTCGGCCCGCCCCCGGCGGGCGACCCCCGCCGCACCCGGCAGACCCGTCCGAGCGATCCGAGGAACCATGCCATCCCTGCATCCGCTGCTGTCCGGCTTCGCTCCGATCTGGGCGCTCACCGGCGTCGGGTACGTCGTCGGCCGCACCGGACTCCTCGGACCGCACGCCGAAGCGGTGCTCAACCGGTTCGTGTTCCACGTGGCGATGCCGGCGGCGCTCTTCCTGATGATCGCCCGCACCCCGCTGGGGCGCTTCGCCAACCCGTCGATGCTCGCCTTCGCCGCCGGCACCGCCGTCGCGACCGGCCTCGGGCTGCTCGCCGGGCACCTGCTCTTCCGCCGCAAGCCCGGCGAACTCGCCATCGGTGCCATGGCCTCGGGGTACGTCAACTCCGCCAACCTCGGCATCCCGGTGACCATGCAGGTCGTCGGCGACGCCTCCTTCGTCGCCCCCGTGGTGCTGTTCCAGATCCTCTTGGTCACCCCGGCCGTGCTGGCGGTGCTGGACGGCGGCGCGGCCGGCCGCCGGGCGCTGCTCACCCTTCCGGCGCGCAACCCGATCCTGCTCGCCACCGCCCTCGGCGCCGTCGTCTCCGCGACCGGGCTGCACCTGCCCGCCGAGCTGAACCGTTCCTGCGAGCTGCTCGGCGGCGCCGGCGTCCCGACCGCCCTGATCACCCTCGGCCTCTCGCTGCACAACCGCCCACCGGCGGAGGGCCGTTCGCTCCACACCGAGGTCGCGCTCACCGTCGCCGTCAAGACCGTGGTCCAGCCGCTGGTCGCCCTCGCGGTGGCCGGCCCGCTGCTCCACCTGTCCGCGCACCAGCTCCTCACCGTGGTCCTGTTCTCGGCGCTGCCCACGGCGCAGAACGTGTACACCTACGCCCGCGAGTACGGTCAGGGCACCCAACTCGCCCGCGACGCGGTGCTCTGGTCGACGCTGGTGTCGATGGCGACGTTGTCGGTGATCAGCTGGACCCTCGGCCCGGCGTAGCCGGGCTCCCGTACGGGCGCGAGCGGTCAGACCCGCGGGTCCTGCCGGGCCGCGGCCACCACTCCGGCCATGGCCTCCAGGAAGCGCCGGGCGGTGGCCAGTTCGGCGGGGTCGAACCGCCCCATCGCCGCGAGCAGATCGCCGATCAGCCCGCCGAAGAACCCCTGCCCCAGCTCCATCGCGCGGTCCTCCACCAGCAGCCGCACCTTGCGCCTGTCCTGCGGGTCGCGTTCGCGGCGGATCAGCCCGAGCCGCTCCAGCCGGTCCACCAGGCCGGTGGTGCCGGCGGAGTTCAGGTGGAGGGCCCCGCCCAGCCGCCCCGGGGTGACCACCTCCCCGGCGCGGGCGGCGTCCAGCAGGTGGATCAGCGCCCGCAGATCGGTCGGATGCAGACCGTGGCGGGACGCGAACTCGGCCCCGAACAGGTCCAGTTCGACGGTCAGGCCGCGCAGCAGGTGGACCAGCCGCATCGGCTCCTCGACCTCGGACACCTCGTCGTCCTTTCCCGGGCACGCCCGCGTTCGCCATTATCTCGCTCGACGAGATACCTGTTGAGCGATATACCTGAGAGGCGAGATACTCGCCAGGCAGGACACTCGCCGAGCGAGTGGTCCTGCACGCCATCACACCACACTCGCGGAGGCCCGTCATGTCCGCCGTCACGTCCGCCCGCACCGCCCCCTTCCTCGCCGCCTACGACGCCCTGCTGGCCCGCTGGCCCGTCCCGGTCGACGCCCTGAGCGTCCGCACCGTGCACGGCACCACCCGGATCAACGCCTGCGGCCCGCACGACGGACGCCCGCTCGTCCTCCTGCACGGCGGCGGCGCCACCTCCACCATGTGGTTCGCCAACGCCGCCGCCTGGGCCAGGGCCGGCCACCGCGTCCTCGCCGTCGACCTCATCGGCGACCCGGGGCGCAGCGTCCACGACGGCGCCGCCCTCGACGGCGTCCCCGGACTGCTCGGGTGGCTGGACGCCGTCCTCGACGAACTCGGCGTCACCCGGGCCGACTTCTGCGGCCACTCGTACGGCGGCTGGATCGCCCTGGAGTACGCCCTGCACGCCCCGGGCCGGGTCGGCCGGCTCGCCCTGCTGGACCCCACCCAGTGCTTCGCCGGCTTCCGGCCCGGCTACCTGCTGCGCGCGCTCCCCCTCTTCCTCCCCGGCCGGACCCCGACCCGCGCCCGCTCCTTCCTCGACTGGGAGACCGGCGGCGGCCCCCACCTCGACCCCGACTGGCGCGAGCTCTACGCCCTCGGCTACGCCGACTTCCCCGCCTCCCGCGTGATCACCGGCCCCCGACCCACCCCCGCCCGCCTCCGTACCCTCACCGCCCCGGTCCTCACCCTCTTCGCCGCCCGCAGCCGCACCCACGACCCCGCCCGGGTCGCCGCCACCGCCCGGCGCGCCCTCCCGTCGGCCGAGGTCGCCGTCCTGCCGGACACCACCCACCACAACCTGCCCATGGCCGCCGCCCCCGAGGTCAACCGGCGTCTCCTCGACTTCCTCGCCCCCACCCGTGCCTGAGCGCCCCGTCCCGGCACGACGCCGGGCGCCGCCCACCGCGCCCCACAGCGGCAGCGTCTCGAAGGACGCGCCCGGCCGGTCCAGGCGCCGCGCTGCGCCCACTGGCGGCCGACGGCGTCGACAACCGCGAGGAAGCTCGACCCGTCGGCGGGGCACTCCCCCAGCAGGAGCGCCGGGCGTTCGACGACCACCAGGTAGCGGTCGGCGGCCATCCGGGCCAGGTCACGCAGGCGGTCGGTGTGGGCGTCCAAGGTCCACCTGAAGCAGGTCCGCAGCCGGAGCCGGACGCTCAGCTGCTCGAAAAGCCGCTGCTGCCCCATCCCCCCGCCGTCCGGCCACACCACCTGGCTGCTGCCCGGGGGCGGCGGCCGGAACGCAGCTTCCCGGGGCGCCGTCACCCTGCGTCAGGTGAGGGGCCCGGAGGGCGTCGCCGGTCGGCCACGGGCGGTGGTCCGGTACCGCGGATACCCGGCATGGTGGGGCATGCACCGGCATGGTGGGCATGCCGAACCGGCATGCCCACGCGACGAGCGGCACGGAGCGACCGGGCGCCCCCTTCCGGCAGCACCACGCAGGGCTGATCCCCCGTCGGAGCGTGCCGATGGCGGCCCCACACCTACTCGGGGCCGGACTGGACTTCCCCGCGCCGCGCGGTCGCGGGGCCTCCCCGGTGACCGCAAGGCGGAGCTGTTCCCGGCGGCGCCGGGCGAGGTGGGCGTCGGCCTACCTGCCAGGGCCCGCAGCGGAACGCTCTGCCGTACGCCCTGCCCCGCCTGGTGGGCGATCCTCGGACCGTCCCCGGACGACCCCCGACGCCTCGGGTGCGGCGATCAGTAGATCAGGTACCCCGGGCGGTGCCCTTCGTCGTCGATCTCCCCGGTGGCCTGGGCCCGCAGTTTGCGGGACAGCTCCTCCAGGGCGCGCGAGGCCGCGACCTCCTCGCCGATCCTGGCGAGCGGGCGGTCGTCGGCGCTCTTGACGGCCTCGCCGTGCGCGCTCAGGCCCGGCGCCCGCGCGCCGGTCAGCCTGGCGTCGCACGCCGTGTGCACGCCGTCCTCGTCGAATGTCAGCTCCACGTCCCACTGGTTGTGCATGCCACACCTCCTGGCGCGCGCCCCGTCGCCGCCTGTCCGGGCCGGCACGGACGGTGACCCGTGGCGGCCGCTCCCACCAGCCTGCGCCTGTCCCGCCGGTAGCGGCAAGCGCGGCCGTCGGCACCGGGGCACGGCAGCGTCGGTGCCCGCGGCCGCTCCCCCGGGACTGGCGGAAGTCCCCGTACCGGAGCCGCCGCCAAGCCCCCGTGCCGCGCCCGCGCCCCGCGTCCGATCGGCCCGGCCGCCGACCCGGCGGTACGCTGACGAAAGCGGCCGCGACAGCCGGCCCCACCCCGGCCCTTCGGCGCGGCGCGGGCAGCGACAACCTGGTGGTCCCTCCGTGGTGGTCTTCCTCCTCGCCCTGAGCGCGGCCTGCTGTCTGGGACTCGGCTTCGTCCTCCAGCAGCACGCGGCGCAGCGGGCTCCGCGTGCCGACCTCCTGCACTGGCGGCTGCTGCTGGACCTGATGCGGATGCCCCAGTGGCTGCTCGGCACCGGGTTCATGGTCAGCGGGCTGATCCTCTCGGCACTCGCGCTCAACCAGGGCGAAGTGTCCCTGGTCGAGCCGCTGCTGGCCACCAATCTGCTGTTCGCCATGGCCCTCGCCCGGGTGCTGACCCGTCAGACCCTGGGCCGCTCCGGCTGGGCGGGGGTGCTGCTGCTCGGCCTCGGGGTGACCGCGTTCATCGTGGCCGGCCGGCCGACGGGCGGCGGGGCGCCCGCCGGCGAGCTGCGGCACTGGCTGGTGGTCGGCACGGTGGTCGGGCTGGTCCTGCTACTGGTGTCGATGGCCCGGCGGCTGCCGCTGTTCGAGGAAGCCACCCTGCTGGCGCTGGCCGCCGGACTGCTCTACGGCCTCCAGGACGCGCTCACCCGAACCACCACCCAACGCCTCGACCACGAGGGGCTGTCGGCCGTGCTGCGCAGCTGGCAGCCGTACGCGGTGGTGGTGGCGGGCGTGGTCGGCCTGCTGCTGGTGCAGAGCGCCTTCGAGGCCGCACCGCTGCGCATGTCGCTGCCGGCGCTGACCGCGGCTCAGCCGTTGGCCGGGATCGCCTGTGCGGTCGGCTTCCTCGGCGACCGGCTGCGGGTCACCCCGGGCGCGCTGGCCTGGCAGTCGGCCGGGTTCGCGGCCATCGTGACCGGGGTGATCGTGATCGGCCGCCACCCCGCGATGCCGGGCACCGTCCGCGACGCCCTGGAGAGCATCGGGGCGGACCCGGAGGGCGCGGCCCAGGTGGGCGACGACGGGGAGGGCAGCGGGAGCGGCAGCGGGAGCGAGAGCGGCGAACCGTCCGGTGACCAGGCCGGCGGCAGCTCCGACAGCAGGTCCGGCGACCGAGCCGAGGGCGAGGCCGGTGGTGCCAGGCCCCACGACGGCCCCGGGAAGCCCGGCTAGGGACCGCGATGTGCTGGAGCGCGCAGGCGGACGCCGTGGTCGGCGGGGCGGTCGTGGCGATCGGCGTGGCGTGCCTAGTCCGCGCCCACCGAGCCGGCCCGCCGGAGCGCTTACCGCTCGCCGCGCTCCCCCTGGTGCTGGGCGTGCACCAGCTGATCGAGGCCCTGGTCTGGCTCGGCACGGACGGTGACCTGTCGGCCGGCCTCGCCGGGGCGGCCCGCACCGCCTGGGCGGTGATCGCGCTCCCCCTGTTGCCCGTGCTGGTCCCGGCGGCGGTGTGGTGCGCGACCACCGGGCCGCGTCGGCGCGCTCTCGCCGGGCTCACCCTCCTCGGCGCCGCCGTCGCCGTCCCGCTCGCCGCAGCCATCGCCTCCCGTCCGGTGACGGCCACCCCGCACGGCCACACCCTCGGCTACGCCGTGGGCATTGCGCATCCGGCGTTACTCCTCGGCGGCTACCTCCTCGCCACCGTCGGCTCCCTCCTCGCGAGTGGCGACCGCCTGCTGCGCCGCCTCGGGTTCGTCACGGCCGTCGGCGCCCTCGGCTGCGCCCTGCTCTGGCACCTCGCCTTCGTCTCCACGTGGTGTGCCGTGGCCGCGCTGGCCAGTCTGCTGCTCCTGCAGTGGGCGGGCGGTGCCCCCGCCGACGAGGCAAAGGAAGAGGCCGCCCGACCGATGCGCTGAACGGCTCGGGGAACATCCCTACGAGTGCACCGGTGCCCGCTCCGGCCCGGCATCCGCCGCCGCCCGCCCGACGGCGGTGCCGCTCGTCTCCCCGGTGCCGTGTGCCTCCCCGGTGGCGCCCGTCTCGGCGGCGCTGCCCGCGTCACCGCCGTTGCCCGTGTCACCGCCGTTGCCCGTGTCACCGCCGTTGCCCGTGTCACCGCCGTTGCCCGCGCCGGCCGTGTGACCGCGGAGGCGGTCCATCTCGCGCCACTCGGGCCGGAGGCCGGCCAGGGTCGTGGTGGCGAAGTAGAGCGCACCGGCCGCGATCAGGCTGGGTATCAGGCCGGCCCCGGCCACCGCCGCGCCCGCGAGGAGGCCGCCGAGCGGGATGCCGGCCCAGGCGAGGGAGTCGCCGAGAGCGTGGACCCGGCCGAGCAGATGGCGCGGCACCCGCTCGAAGAGCACCGCCCCGAGGATCGGGTTGAGGAAGCCGGACCCGAACCCGCCGATCGCGAAGACGGTGAGCACGGCCCACATCGGCGCGCCGAGGGCGAGCACCAGGAAGCGGGGCGCGCCGCACAGCAGGAAGCCGACGAAGAAGACCGTCCGGCGTGGCAGGCGGGAGGCCACGGCCGCCGCGATCAGGCTGCCCACGACCGCCGTGGCGCCCATGATCCCGGCGGTCAGGCCGATCGCGGCCGGGCCGTTGCCGGATTCGCGCGCCCAGACCGGGACGAGGACGGTCGTGAAGCCCGCATCGAGCAGATTCGTGATGCCGACCATCACGATCACGGCGAGCAGCAGCGGTTCGGCCCTCAGGAAGGCGAAGCCCTCGCGGAACATCCGCCAGTACCCGGCGTCCGGTGCCCCCTCGGCTTCCCCCTCGACCGGCGCCCGGCCCGCCGGGCGGGCCCCCGGGACCGCCGGCCGCCCCATCCCGCGCGGCAGCGCGAGGGCGATGATCAGCGAGCCCAGCGCGAAGGAGACCGCGTTGACGGCCAGGCCGGCGAGTGGTCCCAGCAGCGCGACCAGCCCGCCGCCGATCGCCGGGCCGAGTGTGGAGGCCAACCGCTCGGTGACGCCCGACAGCCCGGTGGCGCGCTCCATCGGCACCCGGGCGCGGTCGGCCGCCTCCGGAACCATCACGGACTTGGCGAGGTCCCCCGGCCCGCGCATCGCCCCGATCACCGCGACCATGACCAGCAGCACCCAGAACGGCAGCAGCCCCTGGGCGTGCAGCAGCGGCACCAGCCCGGCCGCGGCGGCGCTGACCGCGTCCGTCGTCCAGGACACCACGCGCGGCCCGAGGCGGTCGACCACCGGCCCGGTCAGGGCCTTGACCAGGACGTAGGGCGCCATCTCGGCGAAGGCGACCAGGCCCGTCATGGTGGCGCTGCCGGTGGTGGCCAGGACGAACCAGGGCAGCGCGATGGCCGAGACCCGCGTCCCGGTCACGGAGACGGCCGTGGCGGTCAGCACCCCGGCCAGCGGCCGGAGGCTGCGCACGGGCGGTGGTACGAGGACGGCGGTGCTCATCTGGTCTCCCCCTCGGTGGTGGTGCTCGGATCCGGCAGGACGTGGAGGATCACCGAGACCTGCTCGGAGCCCTCCGGGACCGGCCCTTCGGCGTCGATCCGGCGGTAGCGGCCGACGACCTGCCACAGTTCGCCGGCCAGCCGCTCCGCCTCCGCGGGCGTGAGCTGCAGGATCAGGTCGCTGAAGTCCGTCACCCGGCGCCACTCCCGGGGCATGGTCTCGAAGGCGTCCAGCGCGCGCTGGCCGGTCAGGGTGTGCGCGGCGAGGACCGCCCGCAGGAAGCCGACGGCCGCGTCGGGCTCCTCGTCCGCCATCTCGTCCCCCGTCCAGACCGTGAGCCGCTGGGCCGAACGCCACCACCGCTCCCGGGCGTTGCCGCGCTCGCGGTCCTCCTCGACGAAGCCCGCGGCGGCCAGCTGGCGCAGGTGGTAGCTGGTGGCCCCGGAGTTGAGCCCCAGCTGCGCGGCGAGCTTCGTCGCCGTGGACGGGCCGTGCTTGCGCAGCAGCCCGACCAGCTGCATCCGCACCGGGTGCGCCATCGCGCGCATGCCCTTGGCGGTGATGGCGACGTGCGGGTCGTCGCTGTGCTTCCAGCCGCTGTCTTCGGTCATGGCAGGAGCCTAGAACCGCAAAGACTCCTTTGCAAAGGGTTTTTTGCGAAAAGGTCTTGGTGATCTCTGGGGCTCCTGCCCCGGCCCGCGACGCCCCGCCGGTCGGCGGGTGCCCGTCCGCCGCTCGGCGGGGGCCGGGGCCGGGGTTCGCGACCGGGAGCGGGATTGTCACCCGGGCGGACGAGGCGCAGGCTGGCAGAAGGGCCCGCGAAGCGGCCCGCCCCGGTCGGCCGCGGAACGGATGACGGCCGCCGGTGAGGCACGAGGGGCAGGGCGATGACACGCGGGAGGCTCTGGGGCTACCTGGCGTCGGGGGCCCGGGCGCTGGCCGTCTTCGGCGGCACGGGCCGCGGCAGCCGGTCCGGACGCGCGGGCGGACCGGTCACCGGCCGGGTCGAGGAGGGCCCGGGCCCGTTCCCGTCCGGCGTCATGGCCGCGCCCAGGGCGCTCACCAGTACCGAGCTGGAGCGGCTGCGGTGGACCGGACGGGAGGCCGGCTGCGAGCCGATGGCCCGGCACGTCCAGGTGGCCGACGTGGTCCGCCGGGTGCTGCGCGGCGGCGGCCGGGCCGGCGCCGTCACGGTCCGGACGGCTCCCGGGCTGCCGGTGGTGGCCGGGGACGCGCGTCGGCTGGAGGCGGCCCTCGCCGGGCTGGTCGACCACGCGATCCGGCGCAATCCGCCGGGCGCCCGGGTCCTGCTCCGCACCGAGGTGACGAACGGCCCGTCCGCGTGGCGGGCCCCAGGACGGACGGCCTACGCCCGGCCGGGCCGCCCCGGTCGGACGCACGGGCGGGGCCGAGGCCGGGTCGAGGTCCGGATCTCCGACCGGGGCGACTGTGAGCTCCCCGAGGCCCGCGACCGGCTGCTCGCGGGCGTGCGTCCCGACGGCCCGGTGGGGCCGGCCCTGCACAGCCTGGTGCTGGCGGCCGGCGGCCGGCTCGCGGTCGAGGCCACGCCCGGCGGCGGCCTGACCGTCGTCCTGCTCCTGAACATCGCCCAGGACTGACCGCGGCAGCGGGCCGACCGGCGGCGAACGACCGCCGCGCCCGCACGCACGCCCCGGCGCCGCACGCCGCCCGCACCCACCCGGCGAACCCGCCCCGCCGAACCTAGACTTGCCCCATGCCCCGGCTCAACGACCAGGTCAGGGAGCTGCTCCAGGAGTACGCCGACCTGATCAACATCACCGGCGGGGACGCCTTCCGGGCGCGCGCCTACGAGAAGGCGGCCCGCGCGGTCGGCGGTCACCCCGAGGACCTCGCCGGCCTGGACGTCATGGGTCTCCAGCAGATCCCCGGCGTCGGCAAGTCCACCGCCGAGAAGATCGCCGAGTACCTCTCCACCGGCGGCATCACCGCCCTGGAGGCCCTGCGCGCCGAGATCCCGTCCGGCGTCCGGGAGATGATGGCCGTCCCCAGCGTCGGCCCGAAGCGCGCCCTCGCCCTCTTCCGCGACCTCGGCATCTCCTCGGTGGACGAGCTGGCCGCGGCCGTCCGGGCCGACAAGCTGGCCGATCTGGCCGGCTTCGGGGAGCGCAGCGGGGAGAAGATCCTGCACGGCATCGAGCTGATGCGGCAGTCCGGCGGCCGGAGCCTGCTGGACACCGCCACCGAGCTGGCCGAGCAGCTGGTCGCCGCGCTCTCCGCCGTCCCCGGCTGCACCCGCTGCGCGTACGCCGGCTCGCTGCGCCGGATGCGTGAGACGGTGGGCGACATCGACGTGCTCGCGACGGCCGAGGACTCCGCCCCGCTGATGGCCGCGCTCACCGAACTCCCGTACGTGGCCGAGGTGATCGGGAGCGGGCCGACCAAGACCTCGGTGCGCACCACCCGGGGCGTCCAGGTGGACCTGCGGGTCGTCCCGGAGGAGGACTGGGGGGCCGCGCTGGTCTACTTCACCGGCTCGAAGGCGCACAACATCAAGCTGCGCACGAGGGCCGTGCGGGCCGGGCTGAAGCTCTCCGAGTACGGCCTGTTCGAGGTGGACGGCGGTGCCAAGGTGGTGTCGCGGACCGAGGACGAGGTGTACGCGGCGCTCGGCCTGCCGTGGATCCCACCGCCGCTGCGCGAGGACCGGGGCGAGATCGAGGCCGCGCTGAACGGTGAACTCCCGGACCTCGTCCAGGAATCGGACCTGCGCGGCGACCTGCACACGCACACCGACCTGACCGACGGGCTGGCCACCCTGGAGGAGATGATCGACACCGCGGCCGCCCGCGGCTACTCCTACTTCGCCGTCACCGACCACGCACCGAACCTGGTGATGCAGCGGATGACCGACGAGAAGATCCTCGCCCAGCGCGAGCGGCTGCGGCAACTCGCCGGCCGGCACAAGAAGGTGCGGCTGCTCCACGGCACCGAACTGAACATCGACCCGGACGGCGGCGTGGACTGGCCGCCCGAGTTCCTGGCCGGCTTCGACGTCTGCGTGGCCTCCGTGCACTCGCACTTCAGCCTCGACCGCGCCGCCCAGACCCGTCGGCTGGTCCGCGCCTGCGAGAACCCGTACGTGCACGTCATCGGCCATCTCACCACCCGGCGGATCGGCAGCCGCGGCCCGATCGACGTGGACCTGGACGCGGTGTTCCAGGCCGCTGCGCGCACCGGCACCGCGATCGAGATCAACAGCTCCCCGCAGCGGCTCGACCTGCGCGACGAGGACGTCCTGCGGGCCAAGCGGCACGGCGTCCGGTTCAGCATCGACAGCGACGCGCACGCCACCCCGCACCTCGCCTACCCGCGCTTCGGCATCGGCACGGCGCAGCGCGGCTGGCTCACCGCCGAGGACGTGGTCAACACCTGGACGTGGCAACGGCTGAAGCGCTTCCTCCGCAAGGACGCGCTGCGGTAGCGCCCCTCCGGCGCCGACCGGCCGCACCCGCGCCGCCGGGCCGCCCGTCGGCGCGTCACCGGAGGCCGCCGGAAGCAGTCGGAGGCCGTCGGACGCCGCCGAAGGCCGTCGGACGCCGCCGAAGGCCGTCGAAGGCCGTCGAAGGCCGTCGAAAGCTACCGGACGCCGTCGAAGGCCTCCCGCAGGTCACCCCTCGCCGCAGGAGGCCCCCGGCGAGGCCAACACCCGGGCCGCGCTGCGGTGTCCGAGCCCGGCCGCCAGCCGGAGGTCCCCGGTGTCCGAGCCCCCTCCGCGCAGGAAGGCGGCCAGGAACCCCGCCGCGAAGGCGTCACCGGCACCGGTGAGGTCGCGCACCTCGGCGACCGGTGGCACCGGCACCGTGAACGGCGCCTCGCCGGGCACGTCGACGGTGGTCGCCTCCGCGCCGGCCTTGGTGACCACCGTGGTGGCCGCCAGCCGGCCGCGCTCCGGTCCGGGCAGGCCGTCCACCAGCAGCCCGAGGAAGGCGGACTCGGAGCGGTTGGCGAACAGGAAGGTGGGCGCCGATCCGGCCAGCAGGGCGAGGAAGCGCTCCCGTCCGAACCGCTCCAGCATGCCGGTGGAGGAGGCATCCACCGAGGTGGTGCCGCCCGCCCGCCGGATCCGGGCGAGGGCGTCCGCGGCGGTGGCGCCGACCGGCTCGCCGTCGAAGGAGTAGGCCGGTACGTGCAGGTGGGTCAGCCCGGCCAGCCACGCGTCCGGCACGCGCTCCAGCAGGGTCGCGGCGCCCCGGTCGGGCAGCATGGTCCGCTCGCCGTCCTGGTCGATCAGCACCACGATGCTGCCGGTCCGTCCGCGCCGGGCGACCCGTACGTCCACGCCGTGGCCGGTCAGTTCGGCGACCAGGGCGTCCCCGGTCGCGTCCGCCCCGACGCAGCCGAGGAAGCGGGCCGGGTACTGCCCGGCGGCGAAGCAGGCGACGTTGGCCGCGCTGCCGCCGCGCTGCCGGAAGACCCGGGCGTCGGAGTCGGTGCCGTGCCGCAGCGGCCCGTCGACCCAGACCACGACGTCCTCGACGAGGTCGCCGAGCACCCCCAGCACGGCTCAGGCCCCGGTCTCGGCAGCGGCGCCGGCGGCCCCGGACGTGCCGGCGGCGGCGGAGGCACCCGAGGCGCCGGCGGCAGCGGCAGCGGCAGCGGCGGCAGCGGCCAGAGCGCTGGCGATCTCCCCGCCGAGGCGGACGTTGCCCCGGTAGACCTCGACGTTGACCTCCAGACTGCGCCCGCCGGTGTCGCGCTGGATGTGGTCCAGCAGGAACGGCGTGGACGCGTTGCCGGTGATGCCCCGGCGCTCCGCCTCGGCCCAGGCGCGGGTCAGGATGCCGTCCAGCTCCTCCGGCGGCAGCTGCTTGGCCGGGTCGACCGGGTTGGCGATCAGGACGGCCTGCGGCAGGTCGAGCCGGTCCCGGGCGTCGATGACCTTCGCGGCCTCCTCGGGCGAGTCGACGCTGAAGTTGATCTCGTGGCCGGAGTCGGTGACGTAGAAGCCGGGGTACTTGCGGGTGCGGTAGCCGATGACCGGGATGTTGTAGGTCTCGAAGCGCTCCAGGGTGGCCCGGATGTCGAGGATCGACTTCACGCCGGCGCTGATCACCGTGACCGGCGTGGCGGCCAGGGTGGTCATGTCGGCCGACTCGTCGAAACTCTCCGAGGCGCCGAAGTGGACGCCGCCGAGACCGCCGGTGGAGAACACCCGGATGCCCGCGCGGTGCGCCAGGAAGGCGGTGGCGGCGACGGTGGTGCCGCCGTGCCGGCCGAGCGCGGCGACCACCGGCAGGTCGCGCAGGCTGACCTTGTCCAGGCCGTCGGCGGCGGAGAGTTCGGTGATCTGCTCGGTGCTCAGACCGACCGTCGGCACCCCGGCGTGCACGCCGATGGTGGCCGGGACGACGCCCGCCTCCCGCAGCCGCGCCTCGGCCTCCAGCGCGACGGCCAGGTTGCGGGGGCGCGGCAGGCCGTGGGTGAAGATGGTCGACTCCAGCGCGACCACGGGCCGGCCGGCGGCGAGGGCCGCCACGACCTCTTCGGCGACACGGATCCCGGACGCGGCGGAGCCGGCGGAGGCGGAGGCGGCGGAGGCGGAGGCGGCGGAGGCGGAGGGTGCGGAGGCGGCGGCGGAGGTGCTGGGGGGAAGTCCGGTCATGGTGCGAACTCTCTGTGAGATGCCACTGCGCTGGGGCAACGCGCTGATCAGCGTAGGGAGGGCTCGCATCGGAATCCAGAATGAGTCCTGGGGCTTCCGATAGGCCGTCACCTATGGGTTCGTCCACCCTTCGCCTACCCTGACGGGCATGGGTTTCACCTTGCGTCAGCTGGAGGTCTTCCTGACCGTCGCCGAGACGCTGCACTTCGGCCGGGCCGCCGAACGGCTGCACATCTCGCAGCCGACGGTCAGCCAGGAGGTCGCCCGGCTGGAGCGGACCGTCGGCGTCGAGCTGTTCGACCGCAGCCGCCGCTCGGTCGCGCTCACCGAGGCCGGCGAGGTGATGGCCACCGAGAGCGCGCGCCTGCTCGGGCAGGCCACGGCGCTGCTGACCCGGGTCCGGCTGCACGAGGAGTCCCGGCTGGGCACGGCCCGGATCGTCGCCTCGCCGAGCGTGGTCAACCGGCTGCTGCCCGCCGTGGTCAGCCGGGCCGAGCAGGAGCTGCCCGCACTCGACACCACCGAACTCGCCGTGGACACCGGCCAGGTCTCCACGACGCTCGCGGCCGAACTGGCCGACATCGGCCTCGGCCGCTTCCTGGACGAGGTGGGCGGCTACCGCCTGGAGCGGATCGCCGACGAGCCGGTGCTGGTCGCGCTCGGCCGGGACCACCCGCTCGCCGGCCGGACCAGCCTTCACCTGGCCGAACTGCGGGACCTCCCGCTGCTGTTGTGGCCGCGCGAGCAGCACCCCCGCTACTTCGACCACGTGCTCGGCCTCTGCGGCGACCACGGCGTGGACCCGCCGGTACTGGTCAGCCCGCCGCGGATCGTCGGCTCCCGGCTCTACCTCCTCGCCCGCAACCGCGCCTTCTCACTGGTGCCCGGGTCGATGACCGGCCACCTCACCGAGGAGGTGGCCACCGTACGGCTGGAGGGGCGGGCCACCCTGCCGCTGGAGATGCAGTGGCGGCTGGACGACCGCCGCCCCCGGCTGGCCGTCCTGCGCGACCTCATCCGCCAGGAGGCGGCGGCGCTCGAAGGAGCGTAGGCCGCGGCACGCGAGGAACCGTGGCCCGCAGCGCTCGGAGAACCGTGGCCCGTGGCACGCGAGGAACCGTGGCCCGCAGCGCTCGGAGAACCGTGGCCCGCGAGCGGCAGACCACCGCAGCGCCCGACGCGCGGGCCCGCCCCCTCGCCCGCCACCACCCTTGACGCTGGCATGCCACCGCCGGAAGGATGCCGGATCATCCCTCCGGCCCGCGGCAGCGCCCCGGGCCGCCCGACCCCGGGGATCCGCCTTGGCCCTGCGCCCGCTGCTCCGCCGCGCCGCCGGCTTACTCGGTGCCGCCGTCCTCACCCTGGCCGGCACCCTCACCGCCGCCGGTCCCGCCCGCGCCGACTTCGGCACCGACTACCACGACCCGGTCACCGCCACCCGGCCGCTGACCCGCCCGGACACCCGCTCCTGCACCGTCGAGGCGATGCACCGGCGCGAGTTCCGCAACGGGTACGGCAACCCGCCCGACACCCCGTACACCGCCACCCTGACCCCGCCCGCCGACTGCGCCGGCCCCTGGTCCGCAGTCGTCCTGGACCTCCACGGACAGGTCGCCGGGCGGCAGTTCGACCGGATCTTCAGCGTCCGGATCGGCGGCGTCCAAGTACTGCTCTCCTCCACCCCCGAGCCGTCCAAGGACGGCATCGAGTGGAACGTCGAGCGCGACGTCACCCGCTACGCCCCGCTGTTCACGGGCGGGCCGCAGGAGTTCTCCTTCGACCTCGCCAACGTCACCGACGCCACCTACACCGGTGTCTTCACGATCAGCGCGAGCCTCACCTTCTACACCGCGGACGACCGGTGGCCCGCCGCCCGGGGCGCCGACCGGCTGCTCACCACCGGGCCGTTCGGACTCACCCAGGCCGCGCCCGCCGCCGGGCGCGAACTCACCTTCCCGCAGAACCTGGAACGCCTCACCGCCGAGGTGTACGCGCGGGGCGGCGGCGCCTGCGAGGAGTTCGCGTACGCCTCCGCGCCGGACGCCTTCGTCGCCGCCAATCCCGGCCTCGGCCTCTGCGGCAAGGGCCCGTTCCGCGAACTGCGGCTCACCGTGGACGGCCGGGTGGCCGGCGCGGTCTGGCCCTACCCGGTGATCTACACCGGCGGCTGGGACCCGCTGCTCTGGCGGCCCGTCCCCGGGATCTTCGCCTTCGACCTGCCCGCCTACCGGCTCGACCTCACGCCGTACGTCGGCCTGCTGCTCGACGGCCGCCCGCACACCGTCGGCGTGACGGTGAACGCCGCCGAGGCGCAGAGCAACGACCTGTGGACCGGCCAGGTCAACCTGTTCGCCGAGGTCGACCACGGCGCCGCCCGGACCACCGGGCAGCTCACCGACCACCGGGTCGCCCCGGAGGCCTCCGTCGGCACCGCGCTCGCCGACCACGGCGGCGGCAGCGGCGACTGGACGGTCACCGCCGTCCGCCACGACCTCGCCCGGGGCTGGGTGCAGACCTCGCACGGCCGGATCACCACCGAGGTCCGCGACGACCTCTCCTTCCGCTCCGGACAGCAGCTGCGCGACAGCGGCAACGACGTGACCCTGCACAACGGCACCGACCTCACCCGCACCACCTCCACCTGGGGCGGCGGACCGCACCGCACCACCACCGTCCACGAGGGCGAACCGCTGGACGTGAGCTACCGGGTGAGCCACGACCCGGCCGGCAACACCGACCAGACCACCACCATGGACCTCGGCTACCACCGCGAGAGCACGGCGGCGACCGGCGGCCACGTCACCGAGCGCTCCACCGTCGACCACACCCTGCGCCCCACCGCCCGCCGCCACGACGGCGACCGGACCGTCCGCACCGGCAGCAGCACGGAGGACTACCGCAGCACCGGCCCCCAGGGGCCGTACCACCGCACGCTGAGCTTCGTGGACGGGTGGCCGCAGTGACCTAACGCCCCGCGCTGACCGCACTGCCCGCGCTGGCCGGCGTGGCCGCACCGACCGCGCTGACCGCACTGCCCGGTGTGGCCGCACCGGCCGCTTCGGCGCCGCCCCCGCGCCCCGGTGATCGACGGGAAGAATTGCCCGGATTCGTCCCGTTCACCCCTGGCGCACCGGCCCGAGGAGGCGCATCATGGGAGGTGGACCTGCGAGGTAGCTGAAGGAAGTTCGACCGCAGGAGGCAGTGGCGACAGATCGAGACGGATCAGGGTCTGCCGCTGGTTTTCTACCTCGGTCGACGATCGAACTACCGGCCGGAGGACATCACGTCCGGAGGCCGCCCCCACCTCGCAGGTTCCGCGCGTCCACGGAGCATCCCCTCGGTTCCGTGGACGCGCTGTCCATGTCGGCTCCCTCCCCCGGCCACGCGGGCCACCCCGGCCCGGGGCGCCCCTCCGGTCCGGCGCAGCCCGTCACCCGGGGACGGGGTACCCCATCTCCCAGGCGTGCACGGCGATCCCGACCCGGTTCGCCACCCCGAGCTTGCGCTGGATGCTGGCGACGTGGGTCTTCACCGTCCCCGGCGAGATGAACAGCTCCGCCGCGATGTCCGCGTTGGTGCGACCGGCCGCGACGTGCCCGGCGATCTCCACCTCCCGCTCGGTCAACGGCACCGCGGCCGCGGGCCCCCGACGCCCAGGCCGACGCGGCGCCGTCACGTGCCGCAGCAGCCGGACCGTGACCGACGGGCTGATCAGGCTCTCCCCGTCCGCCGCCGCCCGTACCGCCTCGGCCAGGAGGGACGGGCCGGAACGCTTCAGCAGGAAGCCCGAAGCCCCGTGCTGCAGCGCCGGGTAGACGTACTCGTCCAGGTCGAAGGTGGTCAGCACCACCACCCGCACCGGCTCGGCCACCCCGGGACCGGCCAGCCGCCGGGTCAGCTCCAGTCCGTCCATCCCCGGCATCCGGATGTCCACCAGCGCGACGTCCGGCCGCAGTCGGGCCGCCAGGTGGAGCGCGGCCAGACCGTCCTCGGCCTCCCCGACCACCTCGATGTCCGCCTGGGCCTCCAGGATCCGCCGCACACCGCGCCGCACGGCCTCCTGGTCGTCCGCGACCAGGGTGCGGATCACCCGCGGGGGTTGACCGTTCGCACCCGCCGCACCCGCGCTCGCACTCGTCACCCCGGCAGTCTGCCACGCCCTCGCGGGAGCCCCGGCCCGTCGCCCGTGCCCGTGGCCCCGGTCCGTGGCCCGTGCCCGTCGCCCCAGCCCGCCGCCCACGCCGCAAAGTTCACGCGTCGGCCCCGCCGCGGTTCACCTCCGTGCGGTGAGCTGACCGCCATGAACGCATCCAGTGGACGACTCCCCGTCAGCCGGCGCGGACTCCTGGCCGGCGCCTCCGGTCTCGGGCTCGGCGGCGCCGTGTCCCTCTCCGGCCTCGCGGCCGCCCCGGCGGCGGCCGATCCCGCCGCCTCCCCGCTGCTGTGGCAGCGGCCCGGTCGTTCCGGCGCGCCGCGGGTCGCCGGTCTGCACCTCCAGTTCGGTTCGGACGCCTCCCGCGAGGTGGTGGTGTCCTGGCACACCACCCGGTCCGTCGCCAACCCCCGGGTGATGTACGGGACTTCGAACGGCGGCTTCGGCCGCACCGTGCAGGCCGCGACCCGCACCTACCGGGACGCCGCCTCCGGCACGGAGGTCCAGGCGCACCACGCCCGGCTCACCGGCCTGCACCCGGACACGGACTACGTCTACGCCGCCCTCCACGACGGCGCCACCCCCGAGCTGGGCACCGTCCGCACCGCCCCGCGCGGCCGCTCGGCGTTCACCTTCACCAGCTTCGGCGACCAGGGCACGCCCACCCTCGGCAAGAAGACCGCCAACGGCTACGTCAACGACAACCTCGGCAGCCCCGCCGCCGGCGACACCACCGCCGGGGTCGAGCGGATCGCCCCGCTGTTCCACCTGCTCAACGGCGACCTCTGCTACGCGAACCTCTCCACCGACCCGGTCCGCACCTGGTCCGACTGGTTCGAGAACAACACCCGCTCCGCCCGCCACCGCCCGTGGATGCCCGCGGCCGGCAACCACGAGAACGAGAAGGGCAACGGCCCGATCGGCTACGGCGCGTACCAGGCCTACTTCGAGCTCCCGGCGTCCGGCTCGGATGACGAACTGCACGGCCTCTGGTACGCGTTCACGGCCGGCTCGGTGCGCGTCATCAGCCTCAACAACGACGACGTGGCCCTCCAGGACGGCGGCAACTCCTACGTCCACGGCTACTCCGGCGGCGCACAGCAGCGCTGGCTGGAGCGGGAGTTGGCGGCCGCCGACGCCGACCCGGGGATCGACTGGATCGTGGTCTGCATGCACCAGGTGGTGATCTCCACCGCCGACAAGTTCAACGGCGCCGACCTCGGCATCCGCGAGGCCTGGGTGCCGCTGTTCGACAGGTACGGCGTGGACCTGGTGGTCTGCGGCCACGAGCACCACTACGAGCGCTCCCACCCGATCCGCGGCCAGCAGCCGACCGACACCCGCACCCCGATCCCGGTCGCCACCGGCACGCGGACCATCGACACCACCAAGGGCACCGTCCACATGGTGATCGGCGGCGGCGGCACCTCCGTCCCGTCCAACCAGCTCTTCTTCAACCCCCCGAAGGCCCGCGTCATCACCGGCGTCGGCGCCGTCGACCCGGCCACCGGCAAGCGCCCGCCGGTGTACGTGACCGAGGACGCTCCCTGGTCCGCCTTCCGCGACGCCGACAACCCGTACGGCTTCGCGTCCTTCGACGTCAACCCGGGCGAGCGCGGCGGGCAGACCACCATCGACGTCACCTACTACTCCGTCAGCGGACCGTACGGCGACCTCGTCCCGGTCGACCGCTTCACCCTCACCCGCCCGCGCGGAGCCCGCGGCGGCGGCCGGGGCCGCTGATCCCCTGGTCCCTCATCCCCTGGTCCCGGGCCGATGTTCCGCGGCGGATTCGCGCGCCCGCCCCGGCGGCGCCGGTCGGCCCGTCGAGCGGCGCCGCAGGCCCCGGCCGCACCCCGGCCGGCCGGGCCCGTCACCGCCCCGGCAGGGTGCAGGTGACCTGCCAGCCCGCCGGGTCGACCGGGCCCGCGGTCAGCGAGCCGCCGTGGGCGGCGACCCGGGCGGTGAGGCCGGCCAGTCCGGTCCCGCCGGAGCCCGGGCGGCGGCGCAGCAGCGGCCCGCGGGCCGGGCCGCCGTTGTCGGTGACGCTCACCAGGACGGCGCCGTCGCGTGCGGGGGCCGCCCGGACGGCGATCTCGGTGGCCCGGGGGGCGTGGCGGCGGATGTTGGTGAGCGCCTCCAGGACGACGGCATAGGCGGTCGCCTGGGTCTCGCCGGGGAGCAGGTCGGCGGCGGCGGGGGCCAGCTCGACGGTGGCGCGTAGTCCGCCGCCCGGCGCGTCGAAGCGGGCGACGAGGTCGGGGAGGTCGGCCAGGCCCAGTCGGCGCGTGGTCGCCCCGGCTGGCTGCGCACCACCCCGCTCGCCCCGTTCCCCGGCCTCCCCGGCCTCCCCGGCCTCCCCGGCCTCCCCGGCCTCCCCGGCCTCCCCGGCCTCCCCGGGCTCCCCGGGCTGCGGCTCCCGCAACGCCCCGACCATCTCGTCCATCGAGTCCAGTGCCCGCAGCCCGGCCTCCTCCAGACGGCGCAGCAGCGCGGCGGTCTCCTCCGGCTCCTGGCCCGGGAGTTGGCCGGCCTGGGCCTCCAGCACGATGCCGGTGATCTCGTGGGCGACGAAGTCGTGCAGCCCCCGGGCGACCTCAAGCCGCTGCTCGCGCCGGGCCCGGGCGACGGCCCGCTCCCGGCGGGCGTCCAGGACGCGCAGGTAGAGGGCCACCCCCGCGACCGTGAGCGCCGACAGCAGGGAGAGCAGCACGCCGATCACCGGCCCGGCCGCACCGCCCTGGGGCGTCCGGAGCGCGAACCGCAGTGGCAGCAGGACGGTCGCGAGCCCCACCAGCCCCCCGACCGGCCCCGCCCACCGGTCGGGCAGCCGGCGAACGGCCCGGAACAGCACCACGAGCAGTGCCGTCCACTCGAAGGGCAGCCAGAACGCGGGCAGCCGGTACGGCCCGGGGTAGAGCAGGTCGAGCAGCAGCGAGGCCCCGGCCGCGGCCCCGGCGGCAGCGCCGAGCGTGATCCGCCCGGTGGGCCACGGCAGCACCGCCACCACGGCGGCGAGCACGGCCGTCAGGGCGGGCAGCGCCGCCGCACCGCGGTCGCCGGGGTGGGCGAGCGCCACGGGCGCCGACAGCAGCAGCACGGCCAGGACGGCCGACGACGGCCGGAGCCGGGCGGAACGCGGCACGGCCGGGCGGGGCGGGGAATCGGTGCGCACCCGGCCGAGCCTACGGGCAGCCCCGTCGGGGCGGTCGGGCTGCTCGGGCACCGGCGACGGAGGGATCCGACTCCTCGGGCAGCTCTGCCGGGGGAGGCCGGGCTCCTTCCTGCGGGGGAGCGGGTCGCGTCCGACTCCGCTCCCCAGCGGGAGGCCCGCCGGGCGCGGTCCGGAGCAGACTCGTAGCCGTCGGAACGACCACCCCGAAGGAGAACGAACCGCCTTGAACCGTCGCCTCGCCGCCGTCGCGGCCTCGCTCCTGCTGCCGGCCGCCGCGGTCGCCACCGCCGTACCGGCCTCCGCCGCCGAACCCGCCGCCGCCCAGCCGGCCGCCGCCAGGCAGGCCGCTGTCAGGCCGTCCTCGGGCGTCGAACGATCCGCCGCCGCAAAGGACTTCGGGGCGGTGAGCGTGCGCGGCACCGCGGACACCGTCCTCACCTCCGCCTTCGGTGACTTCGCCGGCGACCCGGTCCGGATCTCGGTCGACGCCCGCGCCGCCACCGACACCGACCCGGGCGGCACCCGGGGCCGCTTCCACGTCCGCCACGTGCACCACGACGGGCGGCTGGTCGCCGACTTCGAGGGGGACATCACCTGCCTCGGCGTCGGCGGGCGGGAGGCGATCGCCACCGGTGTGATCACCAAGGGCGAGGCGCCCTGGTTCCCGGGCCTGGAGATGGCCGGCCAGAAGGTCTCGATCTCCGTGGAGGACAACGGCCCGCGCAGGGACCGGCTCGGCTGGGTCTGGGGGGCGCTCGGCCAGCCGGTGTCGGACTGCCAGGGCGCGGTACCGTTCATCCGCACGACCGGTGGCGACTTCACCGTGCGCGGCTGACACCCGCCCGACCAGGGCGCTCCGGGGCCTCCAGGGGTCCGTACGGGGGTGGCGGCGCCACGGCGACGGCGCGCCACGGGGGTGTGCGCCGGCGCCCCGCCGCCACCCGACCACCTGGACCCCGGAGGCCCCGATGGCATCTGACCGCCCGACCGCCCGACCGCTCCACGGCCGGCGGCACGAGGGCCACCCGCAGCAGGGCGCGGGGTCCAACGACTTCACAGGGGAGGGCCGTTGACCTCCGCGCCGGGTCCTCGCCGCTCCGCACCCGGGGCCCCGGCCGGCGGGCCGAGGCTGCCCGACTACGGCCGACTCGCCGCCGTCGGGCCGTACTTCGCGCTGGACACCTCCCCCGGCGGTCCGCCCGAGGGCTTCCGCCCGTTGCCCGAGCTGTACGCCACCGGCCCGGACGCCCCGCTGGCCGCCCGCCTGCGGGTGGTGGCCCGGCGCCTCGGCACCGCCGAACCCCGGGTCGCCGCCTCGATCCTGCACCTCGGGTTGGCCGCCCGCTTCTGGTCGGTGGGCCTCGGCTCGGCCGTCCTGCTGGGGACGGTCCCGACCCTGGAACACGCCTGGGTACGGATCCCGGACCAGGGCCCGATCGATCTCTGGACGCCTCCGGAGCCGGTCCACCCCTCCTCCGCCTCGCTCGCCGACCGGCTCCACACAGCCGTCCTGGTGGGCCGGTTGGAGCCGCTGGCGGCCGCCGTCCGGGCCGCCGCCCCGCTCTCACCGCGCCTGCTGCTGGGCAACGCCGCCTCCGCGTTGGCCGGCACGCTCCGGGTGCTGGACGCCCACGCACCGGGCCCCGCACGGGCGTTGGTCGCGGAGCTGCTGGACCGTCCGCCGCTGGCGGGGTCCGGCACACTGCGCACCGGCCCTCGCGGCACCGCGTTCCGACGGAACAGCTGCTGCCTCTACTACCGGGTCGGGCCGGGCGCCGGGCTCTGCGGGGACTGCTGCTTCACCCAGCCGCCCGCGCGCGCCGAGCGCATCCGCTGAGCCGCCCACGCCAAGCGCGCCGGCTGACCGGCCTACCCGCACCACGCGCGCCGGCCGGGGCGGCCCGCGTTCCGGCCCGCGTCCGGCTTGTCCAGGGCCGGAACGCGGGCCGCCGTCCCCGCCCGGTGCCGATGCCCGCGGCACCGGGCGGAGTCTTCCCGTGGGGGCGCGGTCAGACCGCGACCGCCTCCTCCATCTCCTCCTCCGCCTCGGCCGGCGTCTCCACCGCGCGCCGCCCGCGGCGCTCGTAGGCCGCCCCGGCCAGCACGGCCACGCCGCCGAGCAGCAGCCAGACCAGCAGGGTCACGACGTGCCCGCCGAGGCCCGCGCCGCCGTCGAAGTAGAGCAGGCTGCGCGCTCCCTCCAGGAAGCCGGCGCCGGTCCAGAAGCCGTGCAGGGCGCCGAAGAAGCCGTTCTGCAGCTCGGGGCGGTAGATGCCGCCGGAGGAGGTGAAGTTGAGCATCACGAACAGGACCATCATCGTCAGCGTGGTCCACTTCTTCAGGAAGCTGTGCAGGCCGACGCCGATCAGCAGGATGCCCGCCGAGTAGAGCCAGCCGAGCGCCCAGACCGCGGCGAGGTCGTGGTCGACGACGTGGAACACCGGCCCGGCGGTGACGATCCCGATCACGCTGACCGCCAGCGAGACCGCCACCCCGACCGCCACCCGGAGCCCCATGCCCAGCGCGGCTCCGGCGGCGCCGATGACCGCGACGCTCGCGTACGAGCCGATGCTCAGCGCGACCAGGAGGAAGAACAGGCCTTGGCCGGTCGGGTCGCCCTCGGCCGGCGTGGTCAGGTCGGTGACGTGCAGCGGGACACCCCGCTGGTCGGTGACGTTCGTGAACACCGCTGTGGCGGCGACCACCGAGGTGTCCGAGTTCCCCTTGGCGACGATCAGCTCGGGGCTCCGGGCGTCCGGCACGAAGGCGCCGACCAGGTCGCGGTCGCGCAGTTGCCGCTCGGCGGCGGCGCGGTCGTCGAGGGTGCGGACGTCGAGCGCGTCCCCGGCCTTCTGCCGGATCGCCTCCGCCAGCCCGTGCGCCTGCGGCGTGGTGCCGACCACGGCGACCTTGAGGTGGTGCGGTTCCGGCTGGTGGAAGGCGCCCTGGTAGGCGAGCGCCATGCCGAGGCACATCAGCAGCGGCGTGATCAGGTGGACGGCGAGGTGCTTGAGCGGGTGCCCCGGCGTGGGCGCCGCGGCGGGGTTCTGGGGTGTGCTCATGGCGTTCGTACCGTCCTCCGGTGGTGTCTCATCCGCTTCGTAAAGATGGCAAATACAACCAATGTGGATGGTAAATGCAACCGTTTACGGATGTAGCTTACAACCGTTCTGCGGTACGGGGAAGCCGGCCCGAACCGGCCGGCCTCCCCGTCCGCGCTCAGACCAGCTCGAACACGCCGTACGAGAACCCGTCCGCCCGCAGCTCCCCGTCCGCCACCCGCACGCCCCGCACCTCCAGCGGCCGCACCTCGGACGGTCGCCCCCGTTGCGGCAGGGCGGACAGGCTCACGGCGCCCGGCTCCCGGCGCGGGTTGACCGCCACCAGGTACCGACCGGCCCGGGTGTAGACCAGCGGGTACCCGGCGTTCCGGACCTCCACCCCGCCCCCGGAGCCCAGCCCCGGGTGGGCCCGGCGCAGCGCGATCAGCCGGCGCACGGTGTGCAGGAGCGAGGTCGGGTCCGCCCGCTGGGAGAGCACGTCCGGGCGGTGGGGGTCCGGGTCCACCGGCAGGTACAGCCGCTCGGGCGGCGCGCTGGAGAACCCGGCCGTGGCGCCGGGAGTCCATTGCATCGGCGTGCGCGAACCGGCCCGGTTGAAGCGCGGGCCGAGCGCGCTGCCCTCGGTGTCGGGCAGACCGGGCAGGTAGCGCATGCCGATCTCGTCGCCGTAGTAGACGGCCGGGAGGGTGGGCCAGGTGAGCAGGAAGGCGAAGGCGGGGGCGAGTTGCTCGGCGGTGCGCGATCCCGCGGCCAGCCGGGAGAAGTCGTGGTTCGCGGTCGGCAGCACGATGTGCCCGCTGCCCTCGGTGAGTTCGGCGGCCGAGCGCCAGGCGTCCAGGAAGTACTGCGGGGTGCCCCGGCCCTCGGCCTCGAAGTAGCACGCCTCCTGGTGCCAGAACTCCTCGACCGTACCGCCGTTGTTGTTCCAGAGGGAGCGCAGCGGGAGGCCCTGGTCCGCGCCGCCGAAGTGCAGGAAGAAGTCCGCGTGGAAGCCGGCCGCGACGGCGGTGGCCGGGTCCCCCCACTCGGCGAGCAGGGCGGCCTGGGGGTGGGTGCGGTCCAGCCAGTCGCGCAGCTCGGTCCAGAGCTTGGCCGTCTCCACCGTGCCCGGATCGTCCTTGACCAGCGAGTACGCCATGTCCACCCGGAAGCCGGAGACGCCGAGCCCGAGCCAGTGCGCCATGATCCCGCGCAGTGCCGCCCGGTTGGCGCGCGGGCCCTCGGCGTCCACCGGCTGGCGCCAGGGTTCGTCCGAACGGCTGCGCGCGTAGCCGAAGTTGAGGGCCGGCTGACAGTCGAAGAAGTTCGGCCGGTACCAGCCGGGGCGGCTGCCGGGCGAGGCGACGAAGCCGTCCACCTGCCGGTCGGACCAGATGTAGCGGTGGTCGGCCGGGTCCTCGGCGGCGGCCAGGAACCACGGGTGGCGGTCCGAGGTGTGCCCGGCGACCAGGTCCAGCAGGATCCGGATGCCCTTGCCGCGGGCGGCCTCGACCAGCGCGACCAGGTCCTCGGTGCTGCCGTAGCGCGGGGCGGGGGCGAGGTAGTCGGTGATGTCGTAGCCGGCGTCGCGGAACGGCGAGGCGAAGCAGGGGTTGAGCCACACCGTGTCGACGCCGAGCCAGGCGAGGTGGTCGAGGTGCTCGGTGATGCCGGCGAAGTCGCCGATGCCGTCGCCGTCGGAGTCGGCGAAGGTCTGCGGGTAGATCTGGTAGAGGACGGCGTCGGCGAGCCAGTCGGGGCCGGGGCGGGTCGAGGTCATGGGCGGGTCCTCCTGCCGGGTCCGGGGCCCGGGTGCACCGGGCGGGGCTGAGCCGGGCCGGACTCGGCCGGGGCCGAGCCGGGTGCCACCGATTCTCGTCCAATCCCGGCCGTCCCGACAGCCCCCGCCTCGCCCCCGCCGCGTCCGCCCGGCCGGGCGCTCGGTCCGGCCGGGCGGACGCGTGTCCTGGCCTCAGGCGCCCCCGCAGGCCGCCGTGAACGCCCTGGCCCGCCGGGTGATCTCCGCCCAGTCACCCGCCGCGACCGCCTCCGGCGGCACCACGTCCGTGCCGGCGCAGACCGCGAGCGCGCCCTGCGCCAGGAACTCGGCGGCGTTGCCGGCGTTCACCCCGCCCGAGGCCACCAGCGGGACGTCCGGGTACGGGCCGCGCAGGTCCTTGAAGTAGCCGGGGCCGAACGCCCGGGAGGGGAAGATCTTGACGGCGGCGGCACCGAGGTCGACGGCGTGGGCCACCTCGGTCGGGGTGAGCGCCCCGAGCACCACCGGCACCCCGGCGGCCTGCGCGGCCCGCGCGACCTCGGGCCGGCAGCCGGGCGTGACCAGGAAGGACGCCCCGACCGCGACCCCGCGCTCGGCCTGGTCCGCGGTCAGCACGGTGCCGACGCCGACCCGGTACCCGGCCCGTGCCGCCATCTTCAGATGTCCCGTCACATCGGGTGTGGTGTAGGTGAATTCGGTCCAGTCGATGCCGCCGGCGGCGAGCGCGGCGCACAGCGCGGGGGCGTCCGGGATCCGCGGCGCGCGGACCACCGCGATCACCCGGTCGCGCCTGAGGGCGGAGAGGGGGTTCATCCGGCGCGGACTCCTCGGTCGACGGCCCGGGTTCCCAGGTCGGCGGGGCGGATCCCCCGGTCGACGGCCCGGGTTCCCCGGTCGGTGCGGCGCAGCGCCCGTCCGGGCCGGGCGCCGGTGGTGCGGCCCTCCCGGAGGACGGCGACGCCGTTGACGTACACGGCCTCGATGCCCTCGGCGGGCCGCCGAGGCTCCTCGAAGGTGGCGGTGTCCCGGATCCGCTCGGGGTCGAACAGCACCAGGTCGGCGTGGTGGCCCGGGGCGATCCGGCCGCGGCGGTGCAGGCCCAACCGGGCGGCGGGCCGACCGGTCATCCGGGCGACGGTCTCCTCCAGCGTCAGGACGCCCGACTCCCGGCTGTAGTGGCCGAGGTAGCGCGGGAAGGTGCCCCAGGCGCGCGGGTGCGGCCGGGCACCGACCAGCAGCCCGTCGCTGCCGACGGTGTGCGCCCGGTGGCGCATGATCGCCCGGACGTTCTCCTCGTGCCCGACGTGCTGGAGGATCGTCGTGCCCAACTCGTCCCGGCGCAGCAGGTCCAGGAAGACCTCCGTGCCGGTCCGCCGCTGTTCGACGGCGAGTTCGGCGACGGTCCGGCCGACGGTGGGCGCCAGTCCGGCCGACCGCACGCCGGAGATCTGGACCGTCGCCCAGTCGGTGACCACGCCGTGGCAGCCGTCGCTGCCCTTCTCCTCCATCTCGTACCGGATCCGGGCGCACTGCGCCGGATCGGTGAGCCTGGCCAGCGTCGCCGACGGTCCGCCCTCGGCGGCCCAACTCGGCAGCAGGGCGGCCAGGGTGGTGGAGCCGGGCAGGTAGGGGTAGCTGTCCAGGGTGAGGTCCACGCCGTCGGCGAGCGCCCGGTCGAGCAGGTCCAGCAGTTCGCCGGCCCGGCCCCGGTTGACGCCGAAGTTCATCGTGGCGTGGGTCAGGTGCAGCCCGCAGCCGCTCCGCCGGGAGATCTCCACCATCTCCGCGTATCCCTCCAACGCCCCTTCTCCGTACGAGCGTTGGTGCGGCGCGTGGAAGCCCCCGTAGGCCGCGACCACGGTGCACAGCGCGACCAGTTCGGCGGTGTCCGCGTACGTCCCGGGGGTGTAGCTGAGGCCGCTGGACATGCCGACCGCGCCGTCCAGCAGGTTCCGCGCCAACACCTGCCGCATCCGGTCGAGTTCGGCCGCGGTGGGCGGGCGGTCGGCCCACCCGAGGACGAGCGTACGGAGCGTGCCGTGCGGCACGAGGTAGCAGGCGTTGACGGCGACGCCGGTGCGGTCGATCCGGTCCAGGTAACCGGCGGTGTCGCGCCAGTCCCAGTCGAGATCGGCCGGATCGCCGTTCCAGCCGGCGAGTTGGCGGCGCAGCGCGGGCAGGGTGCTGTCGTCCACCGGGGCGTAGGACAGGCCGTCCTGGCCGAGGACCTCGCAGGTGACGCCCTGGGTGACCTTGGCCGGGTGGTCGGGGTCGAGCAGCAGGGCGAGGTCGGAGTGGGCGTGCATGTCGATGAAGCCGGGGGCCAGGACCAGCCCGTCGGCGTCCACCACCTCGGGCGCGGTGAGTCGGTCGCCGATCTCGGTGATCAGGCCGTCGGCGATCCGTACGTCCGCCCGGTAGCGCTCGGCGCCGGTGCCGTCCACGACGGTGGCGCCGCGGAAGACCGTCGCACCCGCCCCGGCCGCACCTCCGCCCGGACCGCCCGCCCTGCCCTGACCGCCCGCCTCGCCTGGACCGCCGACATCCGCCCCGCCCGCACCCGCCCCGCCCGCACCCGCCCCGGCCGCACCCGCGGCACCCGGAGCCGCCCCGCCCGCACCCGCGGCACCCGGAGCCGCCCCGGCCGCTCTCGCCCCGGCCATCAGAAGAAGGTCCTGACCAGCCCGGTGACCTTCGGTTCGGCCGCGTCCGCCGAATCCAGCACCGGGATCGCCGTCCACCTGTCGAAGGCCGTGCACGGGTGCGACACCCCCAACCGCAGCACCGCGCCGATCGGCGCCAGGTCGCCCGCGTCCCGCAGGAAGGCGTGCTGGTCGTTGAGCGCGGTGATCCGGGCCGCTGTACCGGTCAACTCGGCTCCTCCGCGCACCCGTTGCGGCTCGGGCAGCCCCTCGTCGAAGGGCAGGTCGCGCTTCCCGGCGTCCAACAGCGCGAGCTGCGGCTCGGGCCGGGAGATCACCCGGGCCCAGCCGTGCAGCGCACCGCGGAACGGCGCCTCGCCGCCGGCCCGGGCGAGCGGCGAGATGCCCCGGTAGAAGCCGTCGTCGTGGGCGATGTAGGCGCCCGAGCGCAGCACCACCAGGGCGTCCGGAAGGTCCGCCAACTCCTCGACCACCAGGTCGAAGTAGGCACTGCCTCCGGCCGTGACCACCGGCGGCGCTCCGTCCGGGTAGGCGCTCGCGAGCCGGCCGTGCAGCCGGGCCAGCGCCGCGAGGTACTCGCGGACGGTGGCCAGTCCGCCGGCCGTGGCGTCGTGCGCGAGCGCGCCCTCGTACCCGCCGACGCCCGCGAGCCGCAGGGTGGGGGCGCGCAGCACGGCGGCCGCGACCTCGACGGCGGCGTCCACTCCGCGGGCGCCGGTCCGTCCGCCCGGGCCGCCGAGTTCGACCAGCACCTCGACCGGCCGCGCGGCCCCGGCGGCGCGCAGCGCCTCGTCCATCAGCCGCACGCTCTCGGCGGAGTCGACCCAGGAGAGGAAGGCGAAGGACGGGTCGGCGGCGAGCTCGTCGGCGAGCCAGGCGAGTCCGGCCGGGTCGAGCAGGGTGTTGGCGAGCAGGATCCGCTGCACCCCGAAGGCCCGGGCGACCCGCACCTGGGGCAGGTTGGCGAGGGTGATGCCGTGGCTTCCGGCGTCGAGCTGGGCCTGCCAGAGGGCGGGCGCCATGGTGGTCTTGCCGTGCGGGGCGAGCGCGACGCCCGCCTTGGCGCACCAGTCGGCCATGGTGCGGACGTTGTGCTCGACCGCGGCACCGTCCAGGGTGAGCAGCGGGGTGCCGAGCGAGGAGAGCGTCGGCCCGTCGGCCAGCCACTCCCGTACGGTGCGGCCCCACGACTCCGGCGGCGCGGCCTTGAACCGCCAGTCCAGCGGCTCGTCGGCCAGGGCCGCCACCGCGCCGCGGGCGATGCCCGGCCCGGTGCCGCCGCTCGCGAAGGTCTGCTCCACCGTCTTCCTCCATCCGCCATGTTGCAACATGCGCAACGAGGGTTGCACATGCTGGCAGCACGGTTCTAGCATCGGCGCCGGATCACGGTCAACGGAACCGGCTCACACCGAGCGGACCCGGCCGAACCCGCCCCGGACCCGACCCCGCCCGACCCTGACCCGCCCGACCCGGACCCGACTCCACACATCTCCGCCCCGGACGCCCAGGCCGGACCCCGGCCCGGACCGCCCGGAACCGACGCACGCTCGACCGACCGGCCCCGCACGCGACGGCCCGGCCGCAGACGAGGAGCCCCGCCCATGCCGCGACAGGACACCCAGGGCCCGCCCCGCCCGGGCCCGCGCCCGGCGGCCGTGTGCGTGGGCGAGTCGATGGCCGTGCTGCTCCCGGACCGCCCCGGCCCGCTGGAGTCGGTGGAGCACTTCCGGCTCTCCGTCGGCGGCGCCGAGTCCAACGTGGCCGGCACGCTGGCCGCGCTCGGCGTGCCGACCGCCTGGATCAGCCGGGTCGGTGACGACGGCTTCGGCCGCCGCCTGCTCGCCGAGGTCGCGGCGCGCGGCGTGGACGTCTCGGCCGTCAGGGTCGATCCGCACCGCCCGACCGGCCTCTACCTCAAGGAGGTCGGCGGCACCACCGGCCACGACCACGACCTCGGCCCCGGCCGCAGTCGCCTGCACTACCACCGGCGCGGCTCGGCGGCCGCCGCGCTCTCCCCCGCCCTGCTCACCGACCCGGCCGCCGCCGCCCTGCTGGCCGGAGCCCGCCTGCTGCACCTGTCCGGCATCACCGCCGCGCTCTCCGACGACTGCCTCGCCCTGCTGCGCGTCCTGCTCGCCGACCGCCGTCCGGGCCGGCTCGTCAGCTTCGACCTCAACTGGCGCCCCGCGCTGTGGCGGGACCGCGATCCGGCCGTACTGCCGCCCCTGCTGGACGCCGCCGACCTGCTGCTGCTCGGCGCCGACGAGGCGCAGGCCGCCTTCGGCACCGGTGACCCGACCGCCCTGCGCCGCCGCTTCCCGTCCCCCGCGACCCTCGTGGTCAAGGACGCGGACCGGCACGTCACGGCTCTGGAGCGGGACGGCACGGCGGTCACCGAACCGGCCCTCGCCGTGGAGGTGGTCGAGGCCACGGGCGCGGGGGACGCCTTCGCCGCCGGCTACCTGGCCGGCACCGTCCGCGGCCTGGACCAGCGCCGTCGGCTGCGGCTCGGCCACCTGAGCGCCGCCTGCGCGCTGACCGCCCACGGCGACCAGGCCGAACTGCCGCCCGCCGCCGTGGTGTCGGCGCTGCTCGACGCCTCCCCCGCCGACTGGGCCGCCACCCGGGTCACCGCCGACGGCATCACCGGCCCGACCCTGCCCACCGGCCGCGCGGCGTCCGCCGCCCCGGCCCGGCCCGGCCGCCCGAACACCATGAGCACGAACCCCGGCCCCCGGAGCGGAGCACGATGAGCCAGACCGTCACCCGCGCCCTGCGCATCCTCGCCGAGCTCGGCGAGGGCGAACGTTCCCTCGACCAGCTCGCCGAGGTGCTCGGCGTCCACAAGACGACGGTGCTCCGGCTGCTCCAGAGCCTCGAAGAGGAACGATTCGTCTACCGCGACGCGGCCTACCGCTACCACCTCGGCGCCGGTCTCTTCGCGCTCTCCGGCCTGGCCCTGGAGCAGCGCGGCGTCCGCCGGATCGCCGGCCCGCACCTGGCCGAGCTGAACGCCGCGACCGGCCAGACCGTGCACCTGGCCGCGTACGAGGGCGGCGAGGTGGTCTACATCGACAAGTTCGACTCCCGCCACCCGGTCCGGATGTACTCCCGGATCGGCCTGCGCGCCGCGCTGCACAGCGCCGCCGTCTCCAAGGTGCTGCTGGCCGACCTGCCGCTGCCCGAGCGCCGCCGGGTGGTGGCCGGGATCGACTTCGTCCGGCACACCGAGCGCACGCTCACCACCCCCGAGGCCCTGCTCGCCGAGCTGGAGAAGGTCGCCGCCCAGGGCTGGGCGCAGGACCACGCCGAGCACGAGGCCTTCATCAACTGCGTGGCCGCGCCGATCCGGGACGCCAGCGGACGGGTCGTCGCCGCCGCGTCCATCTCCGTCCCGGACGTCGTCCTCCCGTACGACCAGGTGCTGGACCTCCTCCCCCAGTTGCTCGCCACCGCTCGCGCCGTCTCGGCCGACTGCGGCCGCCCCGAATCCAGCTGACGATCCGTCGCCCACCAAGGAGAGCCATGTCCGCCGAGCACGCCCCGACCGCCGACAAGACCGAGATCCGCACCGACGGCGCCCCCGCCCCCGCCTGGGTGTTCTCCCAGGGCGTCCGCAAGGGCCCGATCCTGCAGGTCTCCGGCCAGGGCCCGCAGGACCCGGCGACCGGCGAGTACCTCCACCGCGGCGACGTGAGGGCGCAGACCCGGCGCACCCTGGAGAACGTCAAGGCCGTCGTCGAGGCCGGCGGCGCGACCATCGAGGACGTGGTGATGTTCCGCGTCTACCTCACCAAGCGCGCCGACTTCCCGCTGATGAACGAGGTCTACGCGGAGTTCATCGAGGAGAACATCAAGCCCGGCGGCGTGAAGCCCTGCCGCACCACCGTCTTCGTCGAGCTCCCGCAGGAGCCGATGCTGGTCGAGATCGACGCCCAGGCCGTCATCGCCTGACGCCGCCCCACCCCCCAGGGCTCGGACGCCCCCTCGATGGGCCGCGTCCGGGCCCTCGGCACACCCGGACTCCCCGCGCACCCCGTACCCCCACACCCCGGCGCCCGCGGTGTTCCCGGCCGCCGCACGCCCGCTTGCCACGCCCCACCACCACCATTAGGTTAGGCTCACCTAACTTCCCTGGAGGTCCGTCCATGAGCCTGCCCACCGGCGACACCGAGGTCCCCGAGCCCACCACCGCCGAACGGATCCTCAGCCTGCTCGGCACGACCTCCTCGCTCACCGTCCGCGCCCTGGGCGAGCAGCACGACCTGGACACCCCGGTCTCCGTCCACCACTCCCGCCTGCGGCTGCGTGCCCCGCTGGACGCGCCGCTCACCGCGGCCCTCGCCCGCGCCACCGAGGGCCTCGCCGTCGTCCTCGACGTCACCGACGTCGCCCCCGTCGCCGTCCGCGACCGCGTCCGCGCCCGCCTCACCCTGGCCGGCCGACTGCACCTGGCCCACCTCGCCGACGACGGCCTCAGCGTCCACCTGCACGTGGACGTCGCCCACGCCGTCCTCGCCACCCCGTACGGCACCGGCGCGGTCACCGCCGCCGACCTCGCCCTCGCCGCCCCCGACCCGATGGCCCGCCACGAGGCCGCGATGCTCACCCACGTCGCCGACGAGCACCCCGACGCGCTCCACGCCCTCACCCGGCTGCTCGACCCGGCCCTGCTCACCCGCAACCCGGCCGTCCGCCCGCTCGCCCTGGACCGCCACGGCCTGGTGCTGCGCCTGGACCACCCGGACGGCCACCGCGACGTCCGTCTGGTCTTCCCCGAGCCGGCCCGCGACCCCGAGGACTTCGGCCGCCGGATGCACGAGCTGCTGTCCGCCGCCCGGTACGGCCTCCCGGCCCACCACCACTGAACCGCCCGCACCGCCCGCGGTCCCGCACGGCCCGCGGTCCCGGACGGCCCCGGCGGACTCACCGTTCCACCGCGCCCTCCGCCACGATCCGCCCCTCCGCGGGTACAGCCGGGGCCGCCACCGCCCCACCGCGAGCGCCGGCACCCCGGCCGCCACCACCGGCCCGCCCATCGCCACCCCGCCACCAGCGGCGCGACCAGCACCCCGAGCCAGTGCGCCGTCTCTTGGTGCCGCCCCCGCACGTGGAAGTCCCCGTCCGCCGCGCAGGAGCAGAGCCTCCGCACCACCAGGACCGCTGTCCCACGAGCGCGTCGGAGGCCGCGACCGCCCCGCGCAACGAACCGACACCCCGACAACCCGACAACCGGACAACCCGACAACTGGACCGCGCGACAACCAGACCCCGCGACAACCAGCCGCCGATCACCCGGAGTCGACGCCCCGCCCGAAGGTCCCTAAGGCCCGGCCCCGGCCCCGGCCCGGAAACGACAGTGGCCGGCCCGGCTCGCGAGGGAGGTTGGTCCCACGAGCCGGGCCGGCCTGGGCGTGTCCCGCGCCCATGTCCACTGTGCGGCGATCACCCGGTCGAGCGGTCACCCGACATGACCATCCCGGAGGATCGATTCGCTCCGCAGCAGCGGTGGTTCTGGTACCCCGGCAGGGTCAGAGCGCGACGCCGTGCGCGCGCAGGTAGGCGACCGGGTCGATGTCCGAGCCGTACTCCGGACCGGTGCGGATCTCGAAGTGCAGGTGCGGACCGGTCACGTTGCCGGTGGCGCCGGAGAGGCCGATCTGCTGGCCGACGGTGACGGTCTGACCGATCGACACGCCGATCACGGAGAGGTGCGCGTACTGGGCGTAGTGGCCGTCGGCAAGCTTGATCTCGACCTCGTTGCCGTAGGCGCCGCCGTTGCCGGCCTTGACCACGACACCGTTGGCGACGGCACGCAGCGGGGTGCCGGTGGAGGCGACGAAGTCCTGGCCGGTGTGGTGGCCGGAGGCCCACATCGAGCCGGCCACGCCATAGGCCTCACCCAGCACCGGGTGGGCCAGCGGCGCGACGTAGCCGGAGGTCGAGGCGACCGGAGCGGCGGTCACGGCCGGGGCCGGAGCGGCGGTCTGAACCTGGGTCTGCACGGGGGCGGACGGCTTGGCGGCCTCGGTCTTGACCTGGACCTGCGCCTGCGGCTTCGCGGGAGCGGCCGGGGCGGCCGGCTTGGCGGGAGCGGCCGGAGCGGCGGCGTGGCCGGTGAGCGCGAGCTGCTGGCCCGGGAAGATCAGGTTCGGGTTGGCGCCGACGACCGAGCGGTTCTGCTCGTACAGCGCGTGCCAGCCGCCCTCGACGTTCTTGGCGTCGGCGATCTTGGACAGGGTGTCGCCGCTGACGACGCGGTAGCTTTCGGCGACCTTGGCCGCGGCGGCCGGCTTGGCCTCGGCCGCGGAGTCCGCCGCAACGGCAGCGGAGGAGGCGGCGACCGGGGCGACCGGGGCGGTGTGGGCCTGGGCGCTGCTCATCGCGGTGACGAGCGGAAGGGCGAAGGAGACGCCGGTGACGGCGGTGGCGATGCCGATGCGGGCGGCGCGGGGCAGAGCGATACGACGAGCCTGAGCAGGCATGGAAGTTTCCTCTCCGACGCCTGCGAGGTGAGCTGTCGGGTTCGGGCTGGAGTTGCCCGGCCGCATGCGCGGCTTCACCCCTAGCCGGTCCTGGACGCCCGCGCCCTGAGGCGCGAACTCCGGTCCGGCGACTTACCTGTGGGTCCCCCGCTCCTGCCGTACAGAGTTCAGTTCGAACCACCGGGCAGCGGCAGGACTCGGCGTTCCACCCGGTGGATCCGTCCGGACTGGCCGGGCGGTCGCTGAACTAAAACCCATCCGTTCGGGTGAAGCAATGTCGATCTCTTGAACCGGCAACCACCCCTCCCGGGGCGGTGACCCTCCGAATGATCCACTGCACGGTGTGTACACAATCCATTCACCGCGCGCCACTGATCCACGACCCTGCGCCGACGTCGACGGCGCTGCGCGACCGTCCGCTCACGTACCGCTCGGCACCAACACGCACTCCGGTGACCCTTGTCACGTGCGCCCCGCAGGCCGCAGGATCGGGCCGTGGCCACCTCCGAAGCCGGCTCCTTGCGCCTGGGCACCGCGCAGGGTCGCTGGGTAGTACTGGCAACCGTGCTCGGCTCCAGCATGGCGATGCTCGACGGCACCGTGGTGAACGTCGCCCTGCCCCGGATCGGCGCCGACCTGGGAGCCTCGCTCGCCTCCCTGCAGTGGACGCTGAACGCCTATCTGCTGACCCTGGCGGGCCTGATCCTGCTCGGCGGGGCGCTCGGCGACCGCTACGGGCGGCGGCGGGTCTTCCTGATCGGGGTGATCTGGTTCGCCGTCGCCTCGGCCGCCTGCGCCGCCGCACCGAACATCCACGTGCTGATCGCCGCCCGCGCCGTCCAGGGCATCGGCGGGGCGCTGCTCACCCCCGGCTCGCTCGCCATGCTCCAGGCGGTATTCCACCCTGACGACCGCTCGGCCGCGGTCGGGCTGTGGTCCGGCCTCGGCGGGGTGTCGGCCGCGGTCGGCCCCTTCCTCGGCGGCTGGCTGGTGGACGGCCCCGGCTGGCGCTGGATCTTCCTGCTGAACCTGCCGCTCGCCGCCGCCGTGATCGCGGTCACCACCCGGTCCGTGCCGGAGAGCCGGGACGAGAGCGCCACCGGCCGCTTCGACGTGCTCGGCGCGGTGCTCGCCGCGCTCGCCCTGGGCGCGGTCACCTATGCGCTGACCGCGGCCGGCGAGGGGGTGTCCCCCGCGGTCTGGGTCAGCGGGGTGATCGGCGTGGCGCTCGCGGTCCTCTTCGTCGCCGTCGAGCGCCGCGCGCCCGAACCGATGCTGCCGCTCGGCCTGTTCTCCTCCCGGCTGTTCACCGCCGTGAACCTGGTCACCCTCTGCGTGTACGCGGCGTTCAGCGGCGTGTTCTTCCTGCTGGTGGTGCAGCTGCAGATCGTCTGCGGCTTCTCGCCGCTGGTCTCCGGGTTCGCGCTGGTGCCGATCACCATCCTGATGCTGTTGCTGTCGGCGCGCGCCGGGCGCCTCGGCAAGCGGATCGGTCCGCGCCTCCCGCTCACCGTCGGCCCGATGCTGTGCGCGGCCGGGGTGCTGCTGATGCTCCGCACCGGCCCCGGCTCCTCCTACTGGGCGGACGTGCTGCCCGCCGTCACGGTGATGGGCTGCGGGATGACCCTGCTGGTCGCGCCGCTGACGGCCACCGTGCTGGCCGCGGTCGAGGTCCGGCACGCGGGCATCGCCAGCGGGGTCAACAACGCCGCCGCCCGCGCGGCCGGCCTGCTCGCGGTGGCGGCGCTCCCGGCACTGGCCGGACTGAGCGGCGACGCCTACCGGGTGCCGTCCGCCGTCGACTCCGCCTTCCACACCGCGATGCTGATCTGCGCCGGGCTACTGGCGGGCGGCGGGCTGATCGCGTTCGCCACCGTCCGGGGCAACGTGCTGGCGCCCGAGGAGCAGCCGGTCGCCGAGCCGAACTGCGACTGGCCCTGCGGCACCACCACGCCGCCGTACGATCCGGGCCACGTCCAGACGCGCGGGGGCCCCGCCACCGGTCCGGCGGCGGGGCCCCCGCCCGAGAACTGACGCGACGTCACCTCACGGACGCCGCAGGGCAGATCGACCTCTCAGAGGATGTCGCCCGGCGCGTACTTGGCGGCCTCCGGGTAGGCGGCCGCGACGGCCTCCACCTGGCGGACCACCTCGGCGACCTGGGCGCCGGCCGCACCGGTGAAGGAGAGCCGGTCGGCCAGCAGCGCGTCCAGGGCGGCCCGATCCAGCGGGATCCGCTCGTCGGCGGCCAGGCGGTCCAGCAGCTCGTTCTCCCGGGCGCCCGCGCGCATCGCCAGCGCGGAGGCGACGGCGTGCTCCTTGATGACCTCGTGCCCGGTCTCCCGGCCGACGCCCGCGCGCACCGCGCCCATCAGCACCTTGGTGGTGGCCAGGAACGGCAGGTAGCGGTCCAGCTCGGCCTCGATCACGGCGGGGAAGGCGCCGAACTCGTCGAGGACGGTCAGGAAGGTCTCCAGCAGGCCGTCGAAGGCGAAGAAGGCGTCCGGCAGCGCGACCCGGCGCACCACGGAGCAGGAGACGTCGCCCTCGTTCCACTGGTCGCCGGCCAGCTCGCCGGTCATCGAGGCGTAGCCCCGCAGGATGACGGCCAGGCCGTTGACGCGCTCGCAGGAGCGGGTGTTCATCTTGTGCGGCATCGCCGAGGAGCCGACCTGGCCCTCCTTGAAGCCCTCGGTGACCAGCTCGTGGCCGGCCATCAGGCGGATGGTCTTGGCCAGGCTGGACGGCGCGGCGGCCAGCTGGACGAGGGCGGTGAGCACCTCGAAGTCCAGCGAGCGCGGGTAGACCTGGCCGACGCTGGTCAGCACGTGGTCGAAGCCGAGGTGCCCGGCGACCCGGCGCTCCAGCTCGGCCAGCTTCTCGGTGTCGCCGCCGAGCAGGTCCAGCATGTCCTGGGCGGTGCCGACCGGGCCCTTGATCCCGCGCAGCGGGTAGCGGGCGATCAGCTCCTCCAGGCGGCGGAAGGCGACCAGCAGCTCGTCGGCGATCGACGCGAAGCGCTTGCCCAGGGTGGTGGCCTGCGCGGCCACGTTGTGCGAGCGGCCGGCCATCACCAGCTCGGAGTGCTGGGCGGCCAGCTTGGCCAGGCGGACGAGCACGGCCACCGTACGGTCGCGCACGTGCTCCAGCGACTGGCGGATCTGCAGCTGCTCGACGTTCTCGGTCAGATCCCGGGAGGTCATGCCCTTGTGGATCTGCTCGTGGCCGGCGAGCTCGCTGAACTCCTCGATCCGGGCCTTCACGTCGTGGCGGGTGACCCGCTCACGGGCGGCGATCGAGCCGAGGTCGACCTGGTCGATCACCCGCTCGTAGTCGGCGACGGCGTCCGCCGGAACCTCGACACCGAGGTCCTGCTGGGCCTTCAGGACGGCGAGCCACAGGTGGCGCTCGAGGACCACCTTGTGCTCGGGGGACCACAGCTGGGCCAGGGTCGCCGAGGCGTACCGGGAGGCCAGGACATTGGGGATCTGGGGCTTCGCGCTCACGCTTCGCAAGACTAACAGCCGAGGTCACGCCCTCTGCAGCCGCCAACGCGCTACGCCCGTAGAGTGTTGGCGCTACTGCGCGCCGCCCGTACGGCCGGCCAGCACCGGAAGGACCTGCGTGCAGATCGAGTGCAGGGCGATCCGCTGCTCGTCGGTCATCGCCTCGAAGGCCTGGTGGGTGCGGCCCATCTCGCTGCGGATGCGGCTCAGGATCTCCCGGCCCTCGGCCGTGATCACCACGATCTTCACCCGGCGGTCGCCGGCCGCCGCCTCCCGGTTGGCCAGGCCCAGCGACTCCAGCCGGTCCACGATCCCGGTGACGTTCGACGCGTCGCAGCCCAGCCGCCCGGCCAGCGCGCGCATCGGCACCGGCTCCTGCACCGCGCCCAGCGCCTTGGCCTGCGAGGAGGAGAGCCCGTGGCGGGCGGCGGCCGCCGCGAAGTCCTGGAAGTACGCGGCGCCGACGGCGGCCAACGCCTCCATCAGCTCGGCGTTGGTCGGTACGGTCGTCGTCGCTGTCGAACCCATGGGCTCAGGGTACGACCAGGTGCTTCAGCAACTCAAGCTTTGACCGGGGCAACCGTCCGCGAGCCACCTCACACCGCCGTCCCGGCCGCTTCCCCCTCCCGACGTCCCGCGCCCGACGTCCCGCGCCCGACGTCCCGCGCCCGACGTCCCGCGCCCGACGTCCCGCGCCCGACTCACAGCACCAGCTGGTCGAACAGCCGCCGCAGCTCCGCGTCCGGGTCCGCGGTCAGCCCGGTGTGCACCGGCCCCGGCTGGACGATCGCACTCCGCGGCGCGGTCAGCCAGCGGAACCGCTGCCCGGGGCTGTCCCCCGCCGCCGGCCCGGCCTGCGGACCGCCCAGGCAGACCGCCTCGATCCCGTGCAGCGCCCGCCGCACCCCCTGCACGTCCACCACCGGGTCCAGCGCCAGCAGCCGCGCCTGGTCCAGGTGGGTCCGCGCCGCCAGGTGCGAACTCTGCCGGCAGTACAGCAGCACCCCGACGTTGACGCACTCCCCGCGCTCGACCCTCGGCACCGCACGGATCACGGCGTACTCGTAGTCGTGCAACTCGACGACGGCCGGCAGCGCGGACCTCGACGACTCGCTCATACGGGCACCTCCGGCAGCCAGTCACGCGGACCGGCCAGTCGCTCGGTCAGCTGGGCACGGTACGCGGCGCGCACCTCGTCCGGCGAGTCGAAGCCGAACTCGTCCGTCAGCCAGACCTCGGGGATCTGCTCCACGGCCGCCTCGATCGCCGCCTCCGCGAGCGGCGCGAGCGCCTTGTCGGCGGCGGCCAGGTCCGGCTGGGCACGCAGCAGCGCGTGGTCGGAGGCGTCGTACGGGCGGCGCACCCAGGCGGCGGCGCCCGGCCAGTTGTGGTGGAAGATCAGGCTCGCGCCGTGGTCGATCAGGCGCAGCCCGCCCGTCGCCACCAGCAGGTTGGGGTTGCGCCAGGACCGGTCGACATTGCCGATCAGCGCGTCGAACCAGAGCACCTGGCCCGCGAGTTCGGGATCCACCTCGAAGCAGAGCGGGTCGAAGTTGAGCGCGCCGCTGACGAAGGCCATCCCGAGGTTGGTCCCGCCGCTCGCCCGCATCTGGTCCTGGATCTGGTGGTCCGGCTCACTGCGCGCGAGCACCGGGTCCAGGTCGACGGTCACCAGCTCCGGCACCGGCAGCCCGAGCCGTCGGCCCAGCTCCCCGGCCAGCACCTCCGCGACCAGCGCCTTGCGCCCCTGCGCCGCACCGACCCATTTCAGCGCGTACAGCCGCCGATCGTCGGCCTCGACCAGGCCCGGCATCGAGCCGCCTTCTCGCAGTGGCGTCACGTACCGGATCGCCGTCACCTCGGGTAGCACGCCCCCACCCTATCGGTGCCGCTCCCCTTCCTCGTCCTTCCTCACCCCACCCCGGCGGCAGCCCTCGCTGCTCCCACCCACCCCTCTCCTCCTCTCCCCTCACATCCACCCCACCCCACCCTCACGCCCCTCCTCCCTCATCCGCCCCGCCCCAGTGGCAGCCCCCGCTGCTCCGTGCGAGTGTGGCGGACAGTAATGGGGACCTTCACGGCAAAGGGATGAGCGATGGAACGACCTCGGATCCTGATCGTGGGCGGTGGCTTCGCCGGCCTGGAGTGCGCCCGCCGCCTCGAACGCAAGCTGTCACCCTCGGAGGCCGAGATCTCGCTGGTCACGCCGTTCAGCTACCAGCTCTACCTCCCCCTCCTCCCCCACGTCGCCGCCGGCGTCCTCACCCCCCAGTCCGTCGCCGTCTCCCTGCGCCGCTCGCTGCGCCGCACCCACATCGTCCCCGGGGGTGCCATCGGCGTGGACCCGGCGTCCAAGGTGTGCGTCGTTCGCAAGATCACCGACGAGGTGGTCGCGCAGCGGTACGACTACCTGGTGCTGGCCCCCGGCAGCGTCACCCGCACCTTCGACATCCCCGGCCTCACCGACTACGCGCGCGGCATGAAGACGCTCGCCGAGGCGGCCTACGTGCGGGACCACGTGATCGCCCAACTCGACCTCGCCTCGGCCACCCTGGACCAGCGGGAGCGCGAGTCCCGGCTGCAGTTCGTGGTGGTCGGCGGCGGCTACGCGGGCACCGAGACGGCCGCCTGCCTGCAGCGCCTGACCACGGCCGCCGCCCACCGCTACCCGCGGCTGGACGCCCGGCAGATCAAGTGGCACCTGATCGACATCGCCCCGAAGCTGATGCCGGAGCTCGGCGACCCCCTCGGCGAGGCCGCCCTGGAGGTGCTGCGGGGCCGCGGCATCGAGGTGTCGTTGGGCGTCTCGGTGGCCGAAGTCGGCGCCGAATCGGTCAAGTTCACCGACGGCCGGGTGCTCCCCTGCCGCACGCTGATCTGGACGGCCGGGGTGGCGGCGAGCCCGCTGATCGGCACCCTGGACGCCGAGACGGTCCGCGGCCGGCTGGCGGTGACGGCGGAGATGCGGGTGCCGCAGTTCGAGGGCGTGTTCGCGCTCGGTGACGCCGCCGCCGTGCCGGACCTCGCCAAGGGTGACGGCGCGGTCTGCCCGCCGACCGCCCAGCACTCCGCCCGGCAGGGCCGTGCGGTGGCGAACAACGTGATGGCCTCGCTCCGCAACCAGCCCCTGGAGCCCTACTACCACAAGGACTTGGGCCTGGTGGTGGACCTCGGCGGCAAGGACGCGGTCTCCAAGCCGGTCGGCGTGGAGCTGCGCGGGGTGCCCGCCCAGCTGGTCGCCCGCGGCTACCACCTGATGGCGATGCGCACCAATGCGGCCAAGTTCCGGGTGGGCGCCAACTGGCTGCTCAACGCGACCGCCGGGGACGACTTCGTCCGCACCGGCTTCCTCGCCCGTCAGCCCGCCCGGCTGCAGGACTTCGAGTACACCGACGCCTACCTGACGAAGGATCAGGTCCGGGCGCACGCTCAATCCCTGCTGGCCAAGGGCTGATCCCCGCACACCGCTTCGGCGCCCCCGCGGTTAGGCCGCGGGGGCGCCGAAGCGCTTGCTCACGTACCGACCCGGAACGGACCCGTGCGGACTCGAAACGGCCTCCCCGTACGAACTCGGTACGAAGCCGGAACAGGTCAGAACGAACTCACGGAAACCGTCCGGTACTCGTCCACCGGAGCGGTCACCGCGCGGTCAGGTACATCCCGCTCGCGTCCTGCCCGGCCGTGTTGTGGCACGCGAAGTCGCCGCTCGGCCGGCCCCAGAGGAGCGTCAGGCAGCGCCCGACCGCCTGCTGGCCGTAGTAGTTGGGGTGCATCGACTCCTGCAACGCGCCCTGGGTGGAGTTGAGCCCGCCGTCCAGGAAGCGCGCCCACTCGCTGGTGGTCGCGGACGGGCCGGTGGTCGCGGTGGGCTGCTTGGTGGCCGTCGAGCAGACCTCGCGGCCCTGCAGCATGTCCGACAGGTCGAGGAACTGCGCGCCCTTGGCAGCGGCGACGCCCGCCAGCGCCTGGGAGATCTGCGGCACCATCGTGTCGCGGGCCCAGTCGGCGTCCCCGTCCCAGAACGGGCAGCCCCCGGTGTTGGAGCGGGTCCAGCCGCTCTCCGGGTACCGCATCTCGGCCGCGCGCGGGATCGGCGAGGGGTAGGACTGCAGCACCAGGCGGTAGTCCGACTGCCCGTAGCCGGCACCCGACATCACCGCGCGGATCTCGTCGATCGCCTTGCCGACCCCCGCCATCGCGGCGGGCATCTTGTCGTCGATCCGGGCCTGCGCGGAGTCGTGGCAGTAGGAGTACCAGATCAGGTAGTCCTGGACGCAGGTGGAGATGATGTCGGAGAAGCCGAGGTCGTTGCCGCCGATCGACAGGGTGATCAGCTTGACGTTGTTCTGCCGTGCCACGGTGGCGAGTTGGTCGGCCTGCGGGGCCTCGCCCTTGAAGGACTGGCCACCGTTGGAGGCGCGGAAGATGTTGTCGGTGACGGCGCCGGAACAGGCCAGGTTGATCTCGTTCTGGGCCCCGGTCGAGGCGCTGACCACCTCGGCGACGTCGGAGCGGTCGCAGCCGCTGGCGGCGGTGGCGCCGTAGACCCGCGAGGGGTCGTACGAACTGCCGGTCCAGGCGCGGTCGCTGCCGTTGCGACTGCCGCTGGTGCCGGCGGAGTTGCCCTTCCAACGACCGGCCTCGCCGGAGATGTAGCTGTCGCCGAGCGTGACGCTGGCGGTGGGGCCGGAGGGAACGGCGGTCGTCGCGGCCGGGGCCGCGGAGGCCGGCGTGGCGACGGCGAGGGCGAGCGGGAGGGCGGAGGCTGCGGTGAGCAGCCGTCGTCCGAGTCGAGGCGCGCTGCGGGTGATGCTCGAACTGCTTTCGGGCACGGCGGAACTCCTGCGGCTCGGTCTCCCCGCGGGATGGGGACGGGAAGACGCGTAGGTGAGGGTGGGCCGCCGGCCGGTGGCGCGATGAAGATGACATGCCCCCGCTTGTTACCGCTAGGTATCTGCAGCAGGTTTCCGGATTCGTTACCGCCGGGTTCAGACCAGCCCGGGAGGCGTCGCCGGGATGCCGCCCCCTGGTTCACGGCCGCCACACTTGTCCAGCCAACCCGGGTCCGCACTGCCGGCCCGCCCCCGGTCCGCACCGTCGCCGCCATCCCCGAGCCCAGAGCCCCCAGGGACCTCACACCAGCCGGGAGCCGCCCTCCCCCGCCCCGAGCACCGCCGCCAGGTCCTCCGCCAACTCCCTGGCCTGCGAGGCGTCCATCCGGGCCACCGTGAACCGCAGCCCGGGCGGCGACTGGATCCGGAATCGCGCACCGGGCGCCGCGACCCAGCCGCGCTGCACCAGTGCCGCCAGCGCCGAGGTCTCGTCCGGCACCGGCACCCAGACGTTCAGCCCGCTCCCCCCGTGCGCCTCGATCCCGCGCGCCGCCAGTTCGGAGAGCAGCGCGTCCCGCCGGGTCCGGTAGGCGGCGGCCACCCGCGCGGCCGGCGCCGCGTCGCTGCGCCACAGTTCGGCGACGGTGCGCTGCAGCAGGTGGCTGACCCAGCCGGCGCCGAGCCGCTGCCGCCCGGCCACCCGCCCGACGGTCTCCGCGTCGCCGACCGCCACCGAGACCCGGAGGTCCGGCCCGTACGCCTTGGCGGCCGAGCGCACCACCGCCCAGTGCCGCGACCCGGCGCCGACCAGGGGGTGGTACGGCTGGTCGACCATGCCGTGCCCGTGGTCGTCCTCGATCAGCAGCACGCCGGGGCGCTCGGCCAGGACGGCCCTCAGCTCCTCGGCCCGGCGCGCGCCGACGGCGGCACCGGTCGGGTTCTGCGCCCGGCTGGTGACCACCACGGCCTTGGCGCCCTCGGCCAGCGCCGCCGCGAGCGCGTCCGGCAGCGGGCCCTCGTCGTCCAGTCGGACGGGCAGGTGCCTCAGGCCCAGCGCGGGCAGCAGGTCGAACAGGCTGCCCCAGCCCGGGTCCTCGACGGCCACCGCGTCGCCGGGGCGCAGCCGGGCGCCGAGGATGCGTTCGATGGCGTCGAGCGAGCCGGAGGCGACGACGACCGGGCCGCCGGGCAGGCCGTCGGCCTCGAAGGAGGCGCGGGCGAGGGCGAGCAGTTCCGGGTCGACGGCCGCGTGCCCGTACAGCACCGGCTCGGCCCGGGCGGCCTCGGCGGCGGCCGCGAGGGCCGGGCCGAGGTCGGGCAGCAGCGCCGGGTCGGGGTTGCCGGTGGAGAGGTCCCGGGCGTGCGGGGGCACTGGGATACGGATCTGGTCGCGGGGGGTGAGCGCGGGCCGGGGGAGGATCCGGCTGCCCTTGCGGCCGGCCGTCTCGATCACGCCCCGGTCGCGCAGCAGCCGGTAGGCGGCGGCGACGGTGTTGGGGTTGACGCCCAGTTCGGCGGCGAGGTCGCGCAGCGGGGGCAGCGCGGTTCCGGGGGCGAGCCGTCCGCTGCTCACGCCCTGTTCGATGTGGGCCGCGATTTCGCTGGCGCGTCGCCCTTTCAGCGGATAGTCTCCTAGCACAAAGCAAATTATGCACTAGTACATAGAGGATGTCATGTCAGACACCACGGAAGGGTCGCCGACCTACTCCCGCACCCCCAGGACCACCCCCACCCGCTACAAGGACCGGGCCACCTGGGAGCGCGACGCGATCCACGCCATCCTCGACAGCGCGTACATCTGCCACCTCGGCTTCGTCGTCGACGGCGCCCCGGTGGTCCTGCCGACGATCTACGCCCGGGTCGGCAGCCGGCTCTACGTCCACGGCTCCACCGGCAGCCGCCCGATGCGCGGCGCCTCGGGCGAGCAGGGCATGCCGGTGTGCGTCACTGTCACCCAGGTCGACGCGCTGGTGCTGACCAAGTCCGCGTTCAACCACTCCGTCAACTTCCGCTCGGTCGTCGCCCACGGCACGGCGCACCAGGTCACCGACCCCGAGGAGCTGGACATCGCGCTGGCCGCCCTGGTCGACCACGCGGTCCCCGGCCGTTCCGCCGAGGTGCGCCCGGCCAACCCCAAGGAGCTCGCCGCCACCGCCGTCCTGCGGCTGGAGCTGGACGAGGTCTCGGCCAAGACCCGCGACGACGACGCCGCCGACGACCCCGAGGACGCCGACCTGCCGCACTGGTCCGGCCTCATACCGGTCACCACCGTGCACGGCGCCCCCGTGCCGCACCCCGGCACCGCCGTCCCCCTCCCCGCGCACCTGCGCGGCTACCCCCGCTGACGAGGAATCCCCGATGCTGATCAGGTCCTGGGACCGCGGGGACGAGGACGAGTGGCGCGCCTGGCTGGCCGAGGGCCGCGACTTCGGCCTGCTCGCCGCCAACGGCGCCCCTGGCGAGGGCCCGGTGCTCGTCCCGACGCACTTCCTGCTGGACGCGGAGCACGGCGAGATCCTGCTCCACCTCGCCGCGCCCAACCCGCTGCTGGCCGCCGTACGGGCCGACCCGAAGGTCACCCTCGCGGTGACCGACGGCTACGCCTTCGCCCCCGGGCACTGGCGCGGCGCACCGGGCACGCCCACCAGCTACTACGCCTCGGTCCACTTCCACTGCACCGCCGAGGTGGTGGAGTCCGCCGCCGGCAAGGCGGAGATCCTCAACCGCCAGCTGGCGCACTTCCAGCCCGAGACGCCGGAGGTCCGCGTGGTGCCCGGCGAGGGCGGGTTGGCCCGGCAGCTGCCCGGCCTGCGCGCGCTCCGGCTCACCGTCGACGAGGTACGGGCCAAGTTCAAGTACGACGACAAGAAGCCCGCCGAGCAGCAGTACGCGATCGCCGAGCGCCTCGCCGGGCGCGCGGACGGCCGCGGGCGCGGCCGCGACCAGTACGCCGCCGCCCGGACCCAGTTGCTCCGCCGTCACCGGCGGCGCAGCGCCGGGCCGACCGACGCCCCGTGACGGACCGACCGCACGCGCCGCCCGACCGACGCCCCGTGACGGACCGACCGCACGCGCCGCCCGGCACCGCGGCCCCGGCACAGCGCGCCGGAGACTGACCCCGCGTCACCCGATCGGCCCTGACCACGCGCAGGTCGGCCCCGCCCCTGCTCGAATGTGAGGCGAGCCCTGCCCACTCGGCGCCAGGGCGGGCCCGTCCACCCCCGGGAGCGCGCGTGTCCACCGTCAACAGCCAACGGACGTCCGGCGAGGCCCACCTGGGCCACGTGGTGTTCATCTCGGCGGCCGCCGCCATGGGCGGCTTCCTGTTCGGCTACGACAGCGCGGTGATCAACGGCGCGGTGACGGGCATCCAGAAGCACTTCGCGGTGGGCCACGGCACGACCGCGTTCGTGGTGGCCATCGCCCTGCTGGGCTCGGCGGCCGGCGCGGTGATCGCCGGCCGGCTCGCCGACCACCTCGGCCGGGTGCGCACGATGCTGCTGGCGGCCGCGCTGTTCGCGGCCAGCGGCATCGGCTCGATGTTCCCGCCGAACATCGAGACCCTCGCCGCCTGGCGCGTGATCGGAGGCATCGCGATCGGCATCGCCTCCGTGATCGCGCCCACCTACATCGCCGAGGTCGCGCCGACCGCCTACCGCGGCCGGCTCGCCTCCTTCCAGCAGATGGCGATCGTGCTCGGCATCACCGTCTCCCAGCTCGCCAACTGGGCGCTCAACCAGGCCGCCGGCGGCGAGTCCACCAACCACCTCGGCGGCATCCAGGCCTGGCAGTGGATGCTCGGCGTGGAGGCGATCCCGGCCCTGGTGTACGGGCTGATGGCGCTCGCCATCCCGGAGTCGCCGCGTTTCCTGATCGCCGACCACCGCGAGGCCCAGGCCCGCAAGGTGCTGGTCGAGGTCGAGGGCGAGGGCGTGGACCTGGACGCCCGGGTGGCGGAGATCCGCGCGGTGTTGGAGTCCGCCCACAAGCCCCGGCCGAAGGACCTGCTCGGCGGCCGCTTCGGTCTGCTGCCGATCGTCTGGGTCGGCATCGGCGCCTCGGTGTTCCAGCAGTTCGTCGGCATCAACGTGATCTTCTACTACTCGTCCCTGCTCTGGCAGTCGGTCGGCATCAACGAGTCCAATTCGCTGCTGATCAGCCTCTCCACCTCGATCATCAACGTGATCGGCACGGTGATCGCGATGGTCCTGGTGGACCGGATCGGCCGCAAGCCGCTCGCCCTGGCCGGTTCGATCGGCATGGCGGCCGCGCTGTCCACCGCCGCCTGGGCGTTCTCCTACCGGCACGGCACCGGCGACACCGCCACCCTGGACACCTCCCACGCCACCGTCGCCCTGGTCGCCGCGCACGTGTTCGTGCTCTGCTTCGCCTTCTCCTGGGGCGTCGTCGTCTGGGTGCTGCTCGGCGAGATGTTCCCCAACCGGATCCGCGCGCTCGCCCTGTCCGTCGCCGCCTCCGCCCAGTGGATCGCCAACTGGGCGATCACCGTCAGCTTCCCGGACCTCGCCGACTGGAACCTCTCGGCGACGTACGTCATCTACGCGGCGTTCGCCTTGCTCTCCGTCCCGTTCGTGGTCTTCTGCATCAAGGAGACCAAAGGCCGGGCCCTCGAGGAGATGGGCTGATCCCGCCCGCGTCACCGTACCCCCGCCGCACGCGGCCCGACCCACCGAGAGGAAGCCATGCCTGACCAGGGCGGCTCCCGGCAGAACGTCACCTTCCCGAGCAACGGCCGTACCGCGCACGGGTACCTGGCCCGTCCGCCGCAGGGGACCGGGCCCGGCCTGGTGGTGGTGCAGGAGTGGTGGGGCCTCACCTCGCACATCGCCACCATGGCCGACCGCTTCGCCGCCGAGGGCTTCACCGTCCTCGCCCCGGACCTGTTCGGCGGCGCCACCACCCACGACCGCGCCGAGGCGGCGCGCCTCAAGCGCGAACTCCCCGTCGGGCGGGCCGTCGAGGACCTCGCCGGGGCCGTCGACCACCTGCTCTCGCTGGACGGCGTGGTCGGCGACGCCGTCGGGGTGGTCGGCTTCTGCATGGGCGGCGGCTTCGCCCTGCTGCTGGCCGCCCGGGCCGGCGACCGGGTGGCCGCCGTGGTGCCGTTCTACGGCCTCCCGCCGGACCCGGACTTCGACTACCGCGGCCTGACCGCCCACGTCCTCGGCCACTTCGGCGAGTTGGACGGCTCGATCCCGATGGCCGCGGTGGACGAGGCCGCGATCCGGATCGGCGAGGCCACCGACGTCCGCCCCGAGTTCCACTTCTACCCGGCCGGCCACGCCTTCATGAACGACGAGAACCTGCTCGGCACGCATGACCCGCTGCAGGCCCGGATCGCCTGGCGCCGCACCCTCAGCTTCCTCTGGGGCCACCTCGGCTGACGGGCCGCGCCGACGGGCGCGAAAACCCGATGGACACCCGTGCGACCTCCGGTCATAGTCACCGGGTGCCGACCCCACCCCCGCGCCCCCGTCGCCTCGCCTGGGCGAGCCGCAACTTCCGCATCCAGGCCGCCGCCACCGTCATCAGCGGCCTGGGCAACGCCGGAGCCCCGATCGCCACCGCTTTCGCCGTCCTGGGCAGCGGCGGCACCACCACCGAGGTCGGCTACGTCACCGCCGCCCGTCTGCTGCCCACGGTGCTGCTCCTGGTGCTCGGCGGCGCGCTCGCCGACCGCCTGCCGCGGCACCGGATCATGGTCGCCGCCAACCTGTTCAGCGGCGCCTCCCAGGCCGTCCTGGCCACGCTGGTCGTCACCGGGGCGGCGCAGCTCTGGCACCTGCTGCTGCTCTCCGCCGCCGGCGGCGCCGGCTACGCGCTCTACTCGCCCGCCTCCGGCGGCATGATCATGCAAGCCGTCCCGCAGGAGCACGCCGCCCGCGCCTTCTCGGTCTTCCGGATGGGCCAGAACGCCTCCCAGATCGGCGGCGCCGCCCTCGGCGGGGCGCTCACCGCCGCCTTCGGGCCCGGCTGGGTGCTCGCCCTGGACGCCCTCTGCTTCCTGATCGCCGCCGCGCTGCGCTTCCTCCTGGAGCCCGAGCGCGCCCCCGTCCCCTCCGGCGGCGGCATGCTGCGGGACCTGCGCGAGGGCTGGCGGGAGTTCGCCTCCCGCCGCTGGCTCTGGGCGGTCGTGGCGCAGTTCTCCGTCCTGGTCGCCTGCGTCGGCGCGGTGGAGTCGGTGTACGGGCCGGCCGTCGCCGAGGAGCGGCTCGGCGGCGCGGGCGCCTGGGGCGTGGCGATGTCCGCGTACGGCGTGGGCCTGGTGGCCGCCGGCCTGCTGATGGCGCGCTGGCGGCCCCGGCGGATCCTGCTGGCCGGCAACTGGGGCGTCTTCCTGTTCGGGGTGCCCGCTCTCGCCCTCGCCGCCGCCGTACCGCTGCCGCTGCTGATCGCCGCGATGTTCCTCTCCGGCGTGGGCGTCACCGTCTTCGGCGTCAACTGGATGGTCGCGCTGCGGCAGGAGATCCCGGAGGACGTGTTCTCCCGGGTCTCCGCGTACGACGAGCTGGGCTCCAACGCGCTGGCCCCGGTCGGTACCGCGGTGGCCGGCCCGGCCGCCGTGGCGCTCGGCCTCGACGGGGCGCTGTGGACCTGCGCCGTCGTCTGTCTGGTGCTCAGCGCGGCGGTCCTGCTGGACCCCCAGGTGCGCCGGCTGGGCCGCCGTGGCACGACCGACGCACCGGAGCCCGCCGCCGTGCCCGTGTCCGCGTCGTGAGCACCTCGTGCGCCCCGCGTGCGCCCACCGGTGGGCAACCGGAGGTGCGGGTGAGGCGTCCGAACAGGTGGCAAGCGCGAGCGATCTGGGAGGCCACCGGTGCCGAAGCCCCTGCTGTTCCTGGACGTCGACGGCGTCCTGAACCCGGTCTGCCCGCATCCGGACGCCGGGTTCGACACCCACACCCTGTTCGGTTACGCCGTCCTGCTCTCCGCCCGGCACGGCGCATGGCTGCGCGAGCTCGCGGGCACGTACGAACTCGTCTGGGCCACCACCTGGGAGGAGCACGCCAACACCCACGTCGCCCCGGCGCTCGGCCTGGACCCGCTCCCGGTGGTCCGCCTCAGCGGCTACGTCCCGCAGCCCGGCGATCCGCGCGTCCCGCTGATGGAGCTGTTCTCCGCCCAGAAGTGGGCCCCGCTGCTGCGCTACGCCGGGGGCCGTCCGTTCGCCTGGGTGGACGACGTCATCCCCGGCCGGCTACTGCGCGCGTCGCTGTGTCGACGCGACCGCCTGCTGCTGCGGATCGACCCCGGCCAGGGCCTGGAGCGGTGGCACGTGGACCGGCTGCTGGCCCGCCCGCCACGCGCCCACGCCCTCATAGGCAGGGCGCTCAGGGGGTCGGCAGCCAGCTGACGTGCCCGGCGAGCAGCGCGTACCCGACGAAGGCGACCGTGTCGATCAGCGCGTGCGCCACCACCAGCGGCATCACCCGCCCCCAACGCCGGTACAGCAGGCAGAACACCGCCCCCATCACCATGTTGCCGACCAGCCCGCCGACGCCCTGGTAGAGGTGGTAGGAACCGCGCAGCACCGAACTGGCCACCACCGCGGCCGGCCAGGACCACCCCCACTGCCCCACCCGCCGCAGCAGGTAGCCGAGAACGACGACCTCTTCGAGGACGGCGTTCTGCCAGGCCGACAGCACCAGCACCGGCACCCGCCACCAGACGTCCGGCAAGCCCGAGGGCGCCACCGTCAGGTTGTACCCGGCCGCCTGCGAGGCCAGGTACAGCGCCAGCCCCGATCCGCCGATCGCGGCCGCGACGGCGGCCCCCCGGCCGAGGTCGCGCAGCTTCTGCCCGAGGTCGAAGCCCAGCACCCGCAGCGTGACGCCCTCGCGCACCAGCAGGTAGCCGACCAGCACCACGGGCATCAGGCCGCGCCCGATGTAGTACAGCTGCCACACCAGGTCCAGCCAGGGCCGCCCCGGCGCGCGCGAACCGTTCAGCGTGGCGACCTGCTGGCCGAGCTTGATCGGCTCGGTGAGCGAGCCCGCGAAGCTGATCAGCGCGCTGATCCCGCTGGCCCCGAGCGAGAGGCCGAGGACGATCAGCAGCTCCGCCCCGAGCAGCCGCCGGGTGGGCTGCTCGGTCTCCGGCGCGGTCGGGACGGTGGTCACGGGGGCTCCAGCGGACGGACGGTCGCTCCGGCCGTCGGCCGACCGCCGGAGCGATCATCCTGACACAGCGTCCCGTTCGGCCCGCCGGCCAGGTCCGCGGCGCCCCGTCCCGGTCCTACCCGACCGGCCAGGTGTGCACCGGCTCCCCGCCGCGCATGTGCTCGGCGTAGCGCCGGGTCATCGCCGCGAGCGCGGCCGGACGGTCCATCCGGTACTGCTCGCGCAGCCGGTGGAAGGTCGCGCTCTGCCAGGACGCGCCGTTGGTGCGGCGCAGGCAGCGCTGCTCGATGATGCCCAGGTAGCGGTCCCGGTCGGCGGGCTCCACGCCCCATGCGTCGAGGCCCTGGTAGGCCAAGGGCAGCAGTTCGCCCAGCACCAGGTCGACCGCGGAGATCGTCTGCAGCCCGCCGCGCCCGGCGCGGCCGGGGCGCGGCCACTGGAACACCGCGTCGATGCCGTACCGGGCGCCCTGCCGGAAGTTCTCGTCCGCCCGCTCGAACGGCAGCCGGGTCCAGACCGGCCGGGGCTGCTCGGCGAGCACCCGCACCAGCCCGTAGTAGAAGGCGGCGTTGGCCAGGGTGTCGGCGACCGTCGGCCCGGCCGGCAGCGCCCGGTTCTCCACCCGCAGGTGCGCCACCCCGCCCGCGACGTCGTAGATCGGCCGGTTCCAGCGGTAGATGGTGCCGTTGTGCAGCCGCATCTCGGCGAGCTTGGGCGCGCCGCCGGAGGCGAGCACCTTCAGCGGGTCCTCGTCGTCGCAGATCGGCAGCAGCGCGGGGAAGTACCGCAGGTTCTCCTCGAACAGGTCGTAGACCGAGTCCACCCAGCGCTCGCCGAACCAGGTGATGGGGCGCACGCCCTGCGCCTTGAGCTCAGCCGAACGGGTGTCGCAGGCCTGCTGGAACAGCACCGGCCGGGTCTCCCGCCACAGCTCCCGTCCGAACAGGAACGGGGAGTTCGCGCCCAGCGCGAGCTGCGGCCCGCAGAGCGCCTGGGCGGCGTTCCACACCGAGGAGAAGCGCTCCGGGGTCACTTGGAGGTGCAGCTGCAGCGAGGTCGCGGCGGCCTCGGCGACCATGGTGATGGACTCCAGCTGGAGGTGCTCGACGCCTTCGATGTCGAGCGCGATCTCCTCCCCGCGCGCGGCCAGGATCTGGTCGCTGAGCAGGCTGTACCGCTGGTTGTGGCTCATCGCGTCCAGCCCGGTGTGGGCGTGTTCCAGGGTCGGCAGGATGCCCACCATGACGATCCGCGCCCCGGCCTCGGCGGCCCGCCGGTCGGCGTAGCGCAGCCCGGTGTCGATCTCCTCGCGCAGTTCCTCGAAGACGTGCCCGCACAGCCGGTGCGGCGTGATGTTGACCTCGATGTTGAACTTGCCCAGCTCGGTCTGGAAGTCGCTGGAGCCGATCTCGCTCAGCACCCGGGCGTTGTTCATGGCCGGCAGGCCCTGCTCGTCGGCGAGGTTGAGCTCGATCTCCAGGCCCATCACCGCCCGCGGCCGGTCGAAGCGCTCCTCCCGCAGCATCCGCCCGAGCGCCTCCTGACAGGCCTGGAGCTTGCGCCGGTACAGCTGCCGGTCCGCCAGATCCGCCCGAGTCGCGACGACCTTCTCGCCCACGGTCCCCTCCTCCTGAGACACCCCGTTGAGCCACCGGCCGACCGACCGTGCAAGCATCATGCCCACCTCGAAGATCGATACCCGAATGCTTGTACTGGCTTGCATTGCAAGGCATCTGACGGCAATTCAGGCCATGTGCAGACTTGCTCGGCGCCACCGCCTGTGATAAACAGATCACCCTGCGCATCTGTTCGATGGAATTCGCACAGCGCTCCGGCCGGTCCGTTCCCGCCCCGAACCCCTCGTCGACGGCGACGGCCACGCCGGCACCGCGATCCTGCACAACCGGACACGGCCGGGCCCCGTCAGCGAAGACGCGCCAGCCATGCCGGTATGCCGCACTCGCACGCCGATCTCGCTTGGAGAGGCGGTCCCCGCCATGACTTTGCAGACCCCCCAGCCCCCACCGAGCGCCCTGCGCGCCGTCCTGGGCGCGCTCGACTCGGAGACCGCGCTGCGTCAGCCCGCCGCCGCAGCGCTGCGTCATCCGGCCGGCCCACTGGTCCCCGCCCATCCGCTCGCGGTGCACGTCCTGGACGGCCCGCGGCCCGAACTCCCCGCCGCCCGCCGTACCGGCTGGCGCTTCCTGATCAAGGACGGCGCCGACGTCGCCGCCGCGGCCGAAGTGGTGCAAAGCGCCGAGGGGCACACCTTCTCCCACTTCACCGCCGGCCCCTACCTGGGCTCGACGGTCCGGGCGCTGCGGGAGGCCTGGCAGCTCGCCCAGGCCTCCCGGATCCGCCAGCAGCCCCGCCTGCTGACCTTCCCCGGCCAGTACGCGACGGCCCTCTGGCTGCACAGCCCCGACACCGGCCCGGCCGCCGACCTGCTGATCCCGCTCGCCCCGGCCCCGCTCGGCGTCACCGCCCACCGCGCCTACCCGGCCGCCGAGCTGCTCCCGCTGCTCGCCCGCGCCCCGCTGGCCCGGCCCCTGCTGCTCGGCACCTCCTGAACCGCCCGCCGCACGGGCCGCCGGACCACCCGCCCGGCGGCCCTCCGTCGTGCCCGCACGCTCGGCACCGGCGCACGTCACCCGAACGGCGACCACCTGGACGAAGCACCCGCCATGGCCCGATCGGGCCATCCTCCGCCTGACCCACCGGTGCGCGATTTCCCCCCGGCCCCACCTGAACGGGTGATCTCTTCCCGGGAGTTGTGGCGCATGTCACGAAATCCCTGCGAGCACGTCCGCAGATGCCGACACTGGGAACCAGCGTGGAAGGACCACCTGTCCTACCCACTTGAGCGCCGGTCAACACCTGGTCGGCGTGCGGACAGGATCCGACTACCGCGGCGGCCCCGGAGGGCACGACCTCCGGCGACCGCACCACGGGGAGGATCGCAGAGCGAAGCGAGGGTACGCGTATGTGCCAGCACCGTCCTGAGTGCCCGTCGGCCGAGTCCGAGGACCGCGAGGCGGCCGTCTCGGTGGCCTGCCACCCGGAGCAGGGCTGGAGCCTGCTCTGCAACGGCGTCGTCCTGTTCGAGGACACCGGAGAGCTGCTGCCCGACGGCCGGGTCATCGCCCCGCGCCGCCCCGTCGCCCACGCGGCCTGACCGCACGGTCGGGCCGGACGGCGGACCGTGCGGCCCGATCGCACGGTCCGCCGTCCGGCGGGGGCAGCCGCCGCGGCGAGCACGAGACGAACGAGGGGCTGGGCCCCGGCGGAACGTTCCGCCGGGGCCCAGCCCCTCGCCCGAACTACCTGACGACCGACGACCCGACTACCCGACGAGCGGGTCCGTCAGACGCCGTACTCGTCCAGCGGCGGGCACGAGCAGACCAGGTTGCGGTCGCCGTACGCGCCGTCGATCCGGCTCACCGGCGGCCAGTACTTGTCCGCCGGGTTCACGCCCGCCGGGAAGACGGCCTCCTGCCGCGAGTAGCCGTGCGCCCAGTCGCCGGCCAGCGCGGCGGCGGTGTGCGGGGCGTTGCGCAGCGGGTTGTCCTCGGCCGCCCACTCGCCCGAGCCGACCTTGTCGATCTCGGCCCGGATCGCGATCATCGTGTCGCAGAACCGGTCGATCTCGTGCAGGTCCTCGGACTCGGTCGGCTCGATCATCAGCGTGCCGGCCACCGGGAAGGACATCGTCGGCGCGTGGAAGCCGTAGTCGATCAGGCGCTTGGCGATGTCGTCCACCGTCACGCCCGTCTCCTTGGTCAGCGGACGCAGGTCGATGATGCACTCGTGCGCGACCAGCCCGCCCGGACCGGTGTAGAGCACCGGGAAGTGCGGCGCCAGGCGCTTGGCGATGTAGTTGGCGTTCAGCACCGCGACCTGGGTCGCGTGCTTGAGGCCCTCGCCGCCCATCAGCCGGACGTACGCCCAGGAGATCGGCAGGATCGCCGCCGAACCCCACGGCGCGGCCGAGATCGGGCCGACGCCGGTGGCCGGGCCGGCCTCCGCCTGCAGCGGGTGGTTCGGCAGGTACGGCGCCAGGTGGGCGCGCACCGCGACCGGGCCGACGCCCGGGCCGCCGCCGCCGTGCGGGATGCAGAAGGTCTTGTGCAGGTTCAGGTGCGAGACGTCCGCGCCGAACTTGCCCGGCTTGGCGAGGCCGACCAGGGCGTTCAGGTTGGCGCCGTCCACGTACACCTGGCCGCCGGCCTCGTGCACCAGGGCGCAGATCTCGGTGATCTGGGTCTCGTACACGCCGTGGGTCGACGGGTAGGTGACCATCAGCACCGACAGGCTGTCGCGGTGCTGCTCGATCTTGGCCTTCAGGTCCTCGACGTCCACGTCGCCGTCGACCAGCGTCTTCACCACGACGACGCGCATGCCGGCCATCACCGCGGAGGCGGCGTTGGTGCCGTGCGCCGAGGACGGGATCAGGCAGACGTCGCGCTGGGTGTCGCCGTTGGCGTGGTGGTAGGCGCGGACGGCCAGGAGGCCGGCCAGCTCGCCCTGCGAGCCCGCGTTCGGCTGGATCGACACGGCGTCGTAGCCGGTCACCTCGACGAGCTGCTGCTCCAGCTGGCGGATCAGCGTCAGGTAGCCCTGGGCCTGGTCGATCGGCGCGAAGGGGTGCAGCTGGCCGAACTCCGGCCAGGTCACGGCCTCCATCTCGGTGGTCGCGTTGAGCTTCATGGTGCAGGAGCCCAGCGGGATCATGCCGCGGTCCAGCGCGTAGTCCCGGTCCGACAGGCGGCGCAGGTAGCGCAGCATGGCGGTCTCGGAGCGGTGGCTGTGGAAGACCGGGTGGGTCAGGTACTCGTCCTCGCGCAGCAGCGCCGCGGGCAGCGCATCGGCGGTCTCGGCGACCTCGGCCGCCTCGACGCCGAACGCGGCCCAGACGCCGGCCAGGTGCTCGCGGGTGGTGGTCTCGTCGGTGGAGACGGAGATCCGGTCCGCGCCGTCCTGGTGGACGTTGATGCCGTGGGCGCGGGCGGCGGCGGCGATCTCGGCGGCGCGGCCCGGCACCAGGGCGGTGACGGTGTCGAAGAACTCGTCGTGCAGCAGCTCGACGCCGCCGGCCCGCAGGCCCTCGGCGAGGGCGGCGGCGTAGTGGTGGGTGCGGCGAGCGATGTCGGCCAGGCCGTCCGGACCGTGGTACACGGCGTACATCGAGGCCATCACGGCCAGCAGCACCTGGGCGGTGCAGATGTTGCTGGTGGCCTTCTCGCGGCGGATGTGCTGCTCACGGGTCTGCAGGGCCAGGCGGTAGGCCCGGTTGCCCTCGGTGTCGACGGAGACGCCGACCAGACGGCCGGGGAGCGAGCGGGCGTACTCGGCGCGCACCGCGAGGTAGCCGGCGTGCGGGCCGCCGAAGCCCATCGGCACGCCGAAGCGCTGCGAGGTGCCGCAGGCGATGTCGGCGCCCAGCGAGCCGGGGGACTTGAGCAGGGTCAGCGCCAGCAGGTCGGCGGCGACGGCGACGATCGCGCCGAGGCCGTGCGCCTGCTCGATGACCGGGGCGAGGTCGCGGACCACACCGGTGGCGCCCGGGTACTGCAGCAGCACGCCGAAGACGCCGCGCTCGGCGACCTCGGCCGGAATGCCCTCGGACAGGTCGGCGACGACGACCTCGACACCGGTCGGCACCGCACGGGTGTTGATCACCGCGATGGTCTGCGGGAGGGTCTCGGCGTCGACCAGGAAGACGCCGCCCTTGACCTTGGTGACGCGGCGGGCCAGCGCCATCGCCTCGGCGGCCGCGGTGCCCTCGTCGAGCAGCGAGGAGCCGGAGGTCGGCAGGCCGGTCAGGTCGGAGACCAGGGTCTGGAAGTTGAGCAGCGCCTCCAGGCGGCCCTGCGAGATCTCCGGCTGATACGGGGTGTACGCGGTGTACCAGGCCGGGTTCTCCATGACGTTGCGCAGGATCACCGGCGGCGTGAAGGTGCCGTAGTAGCCCAGGCCGATCATCGGCTGGAGCACCTGGTTGCGGCCGGCCAGCTCGCGCAGCTCGGCGAGGACCTGGGCCTCGGTCCGGCCGGCCGGCAGGTCCAGGCCGGTGATGGAGCGGATCGCCTCGGGCACGGCGGTCGCGGCGAGTTCGTCCAGCGAGCCGTAGCCGACGGACGCCAGCATCTTCTCCTGCGCGGCGGCGTCGGGGCCGATGTGGCGGTTCTCGAAGGGACTGGCCAGCTCAAGCTCGGTGAGGGTCGAGGCGCCGGTGGGGCGTCCCGCGTTCGGCTGGGCGTTCATGGTGGTCGAGGCCTCCTGGTCACGGACCGGCGGGGGTACGCACGCCGACCGGCCTTCCGCTGCGGACAGCGACTCAGCCACGGCGGGCGGACCCGACAGGCCTCCCCCTCTGTCATCGGGACCTGAGAGCTTCGCCCGCACGGCGCGCTGTGGGCGCTCCGTCGGCTTGCACCGTCGGTGAGGGTGGTGATCGCCGGCTTCCGTGCCGAGACTCCTGCCCTGCTTTCCAGAGTGACCTACCCCACACGGTACGGATGCCTGAGAGATTCCGGGGAGGAGTTGCTCCTTCGGCGCCCCGACCAGCGGTTTTCGCGGTCGGAGACTCTCCCGAGCGGGCTCTGCGGTCGCCGCCCAGGGTACCAGCGGGCGGCCTTCCGATCACGGGTGCTTCCGGTCACCCCGGGTCTACGCGCGTCCCCCGGACAGCCCAGCGCGCAGCCCGTCCGGCGCACCCCGGTCGCGCACGTCCGATTCATGGCATTTGGTGGGGAACTGGCGGACAGGACGGGTGCTCCGGCCGCCGACCCTGCGGGAGTTCCGCAGGCTCAGCGCACTGGAGGAAAGAGTGCAGACCGACATCGACCCCCGCGACCTCATCGGCCACAAGGCGGTCGACCGCAACGGAGACAAGATCGGCACGGTCGACGAGGTGTACCTCGACGATGCCACCGGCCAGCCCGAGTGGGCCGCCGTCCGGACCGGCATCTTCGGCCGGGACGCCTTCGTCCCGCTCACCACGAGCGAGTTCTCCGGCGACGAGCTCCGGGTTCCGTACGACAAATCGCTGGTCAAGGAGTCCCCGGACTTCGGCGTGGGCCAGCACCTGTCCCCCGCCCAGGAGCTCCAGCTCTACCGCTACTACGGCCTCGACACCCCGGCGGACGGCCCCTCGGCCGACGAGACCCACGAGCGGGCCGCCCAGCCCGACCTCGACTTCGGAACCGCCCCGGCCGCCGTCGCGGTGGCCGCCCCGCCGCATGCCCTCCACTCCTCGGAGTCCGGCAGCACCACCTCGACCACCACCCGAACCGCCATGGAGGCCAACATGCGGACTTTGACCACCCCAACCCCCGCCGAGACCTCCCCCGCGCCCAGCATGGAGGCGAAGCTGCATCCGGCACCGATGGCGCCGTCCACTCCGATGCACTCCGCCGCCGACTCGTCCGCGCCCAGCAGCCCGATCGAGATCACCTGCAGCGAGGAGCGGCTGGAGGTGACCACGGAGTGGCACAACGTGGGCACCGCGAAGCTGCGCAAGTACGTGACGACCGAGCAGGTCGAGCGCCGCGTCCCGGTGGTCCGCGAGCGCGTCCGGGTCGAGCGGGTACCGGTCAGCGACGCCGCGCGCGCCTCCCTCACCGAGAAGGAGATCGCCGAGGCCGTCGAAGAGGTCACCCTCCGTGAGGAGCGTCCGGCGGTCCGCAAGTACCTCGCGCCCATCGAGCGCGTCCGGCTGGTCGTCGAGCGCTACACGGACGAGGAGGTGATCCGGGAGGAACTCCGCCGCGAGCACGTGGAGATCCACGACGACACCGCCCCCACCTCCCCCACCCCGGAAGCCTCCCAGCCGAACTCCCTGCGCCCCCTCGCCTGACCCTCACCCGCTCCGCCAGGGCCCCGACTCCCAGAGCCGGGGCCCTTCCCCATGCCCCGGCCCCTCGGCCCAAGCGCCCCACCCGAGGCCCCCGCAGGCAACCGACCAGCCCTCTTACGCCAAAGCGCCTCCACCCCGCGCCCCCAAGCCCGCCGCAGGCGCCCCGCCCCACCGGCCCCTCAGCCAAAGCGCCTCCACCCCACCCCGCCCCGGAGCCCGCCGCAGGCGCCCCACACCGCGCCGCCCCCTCCCCCTTCGCCAAAGCGCCTCCACCCGCCCCCCCAAGCCCGCCGCAGGCGCCCCCGCCCCACCGACCAAGCGCCTCCACCCCGCCCCACCCCGGAGCCCGCCGCAGGCGCCCCACACCGCGCCGCCCCCTCCCCCTTCGCCAAAGCGCCTCCACCCGCCCCCCAAGCCCGCCGCAGGCGCCCCACACCGCGCCGCCCCCTCCCCCTTTGCCAAAGCTTAACCACTCGATATTTGACACTCTGAAGTATCTCCCTGCATGGTTACTTCAGTTCATTCACTATGTACGGGAGGAAGCAACCGTGAGTGAGGCACCCCAGCCCACCACCGCGGCCGAGAAGCAGAGCAGCGCCCGGGTCCTGCCGGCCCTCATCCTGGCGATGCTGTCGTTCAGCGTGGTGCAGACCGCGGTCGTCCCGATCCTGCCCTCGCTGGCCAAGGAACTGAGCGTCTCGGCCTCCAGCATCACCTGGCTGATGACCGCCAACCTGCTCTCCGCCGCTGTGCTGACTCCCCTCCTGGGCCGCTTCGGCGACCTCCGGGGCCGTAAGCCGATGCTGCTGATCTCGCTGGCCGGCCTGGTCGCCGGTTCGGCGCTCGCGGTCAGCACCCACTCCTTCACCTGGCTGATCGTCGCCCGCGTCCTGCAGGGCGCCGGCGGTGGCGTCATGCCGCTGGCGATCAGCATCGTCCGCGACGAGCTGCCGAAGCAGAAGGTGACCGGCGGCGTCGCCGCCATCAGCGCCTCGATGGGCGTCGGCTCCGGCCTCGGCCTGGTCGCCACCGGTGTCCTGCTGGAGCACTGGAACTACAAGTCGATCTTCTGGATGGGCCTGGTCTTCGGCCTGATCGCGGTGGCCCTGGTCGCCTTCCGCGTCCCGTCCGACCCGGTCACCGACAAGGACGGCGGCGCCGACCCGCTCGGCGCGATCACCCTGGCCGGCTGGCTCTCCGCGCTGCTGGTCGCGGTCAGCCAGGGCAACCACTGGGGCTGGACCTCCACCAAGACCCTCGGCCTGTTCGCCGTAGCCGCCGTGGTCGCCCTGGTCTGGGGCATCATCGAGACCAAGGTCGCGCACCCCCTGGTGGACATGAAGATGATGTCCCGCCCGGCCGTGGCCTTCACCAACACGGCGGGCCTGCTCATCGGCTTCGGCATGTACGGCTCCTTCATGGTCATCAGCAACTTCGCCCAGACCCCGGAGAAGCTGACCCACTACGGCTTCACCGCCACCGTCCTGCACGCCGGCGTGATGCTGCTGCCGTCCGCGATCGGTTCGATGGTCGCCGCCCCGGTCGGCGCCCTGCTGATCGCCCGCCGCGGCCCCCGTCTGCCGCTGGTCCTCGGTGGTGTCCTCGGCGCCGTCGCGATGGCCTACCTCGCCGTGCGGCACAGCCACGAGGGCGACCTCTACACCGCCTCGGCGATCTTCGGCCTCGGTGTGGGCCTCGCGTTCGCCGCGATGCCGGCCTACATCAACGGCGCGGTCCCGGTTGAGCAGAGCGGTATCGCCAACGGCATGAACTCGGTGCTGCGCACCGTCGGTGGCGCGATCGGCACCGCCGTCATGGCCGCCATCCTGACCGGCGACACCATGAAGCTGCCGCCGCAGATCCCGCTCTCGCTGCCCACCCTGGACGCGTACAAGCACGCGTTCTGGACGGCGGCCGTGGTCTGCATCATCGCCGGTGCCGTCCCGTTCCTGATCCGCACCGTCAAGCCCGCCGCCCCGTCGGCCGTCGTCGACGGCGCGGCCCGGCAGAACTCCAGCGACAAGCTGGTGAAGACCGACGCCTGACGAGGCGTCCGGCCCCCGCGCTCAGGGACAGGGCGCGGGGCCCCGGTCTCCCGTACGTCGCGAGGGCATCACGAACGTGCGGGGACCGGCACGGTGATACGGCCCCACCCGGTACTCCCCCACCGGGTGGGGCCGTCTTCGTGTCTCAGCCCCCGTCCTCGGAACGGTCCTCCCCACCACCCTCCGGCCCACCACCGGATTCCCCCTCCCCTCCCGCGTCCCCGCCGTCGCCCTCGTCCTCGTCCTCGTCTTCGTCCTCGCGGCGGCGCAGCGGCAGCGGCCGGGCCGGTTCGAGCGCCGGGTCGTCCACCGCGAAGGTCCGCACCCGCCCCGGCTCGCTCCAGGGCGTCTCGAACCGCACGGTGACCCTTCCGACGCCGCTGCCCTGCACCCACCCCGGCCCGAACTCCTCGTGCCGGACGTCCTGTCCGGGCATCCAGCGCCGCACCACGGCCTCCGGCTCCTCCTCCGCCTCCGCGGCCTCGGCCGCCGCCTCCGCGTGCTCCGCCGCCTCCTCCCGCAGGGCCTGCGCGAACAGGTCCTCCTGGGTGTAGTCGGCGAGTTGGGCGACGCCCACGCCGAGCAGCCGGACCCCGCCGGTGATGTCCACCTGCTCGGCCAGCCGGCGCGCGGTCGCGGTGATCACCGCCTCGTCGTCCGTGGGGCCGCCGAGCGTCTCCGAGCGGGTCAGCGTCGAGAAGTCGAAGCGGCGGACCTTGAGGACCACCGTCCGTCCCGAGCGCCCGGCCCCGCGCAGCCGCCGCACGCACCGCGCGGCCAGCGCCTCCACCTCGCGCAGTACCCGGTCCCGGTCGGCCAGGTCGACCTCGTAGGTGTCCTCCACCGAGACGGACTTGGCGTCCTGGTCGGCCACCACCGGCCGTTCGTCCAGCCCTATCGCCATGTGGTGGATCCCGGCGCCGTGCGCCCGCCCGAGCAGCGCCACCAGCTCCGCCTCGCCCGCCTCGGCGAGATCGGCCACGGTGGTCAGCCCGGCCCGCCGCAGCACCTGTTCGGTGGCCGGCCCGATCCCCGGCAGCGCCCGGACCGGCATCGGTCCGAGCACGGTCCGTTCCTGCCCGGGTTCGATCAGCACCAGGCCGTCCGGCTTGGCCTGCTCGGAGGCGATCTTGGCCATCAGCTTGGACCCGGCCGCCCCCACCGAGCCGGTCAGCCCGGTCAGCCGCCGGATGTCCGCCCGCAGGTCCTCCGCCAGCGCTAGCACCAGCCGCTCACCGGTCTCGTGGTCCGTCTCGGCCAGCACCGGGCCGTACGGGCCGGCCTCCAGGTCCACGAAGGCCTCGTCCAGGCTGAGCGGCTGCACCAGCGGCGACAGCTCCCGCAGCAGGCCCATCACGATCTCGCTGACCTGCCGGTAGGCCTCGAAACGGCCGGACAGGAAGGCCGCGTTGGGGCAGAGCCGCCGGGCCTGCGCCATCGGCATCGCCGAATGCACCCCGAACTTCCGCGCCTCGTACGAGGCCGTGGAGACCACCCCGCGCCCGCCGAGCCCGCCGACGATCACCGGCTTGCCGCGCAGGCTCGGCTTGGCCGCCTGCTCCACCGCCGCGAAGAAGGCGTCCATGTCGAGGTGGATGATGCTCGGCAGTGATCGCACCCGCCGATCATCGCGCACGGGTCCGACAGTGCGTACGAACCCGGCCGGGCGACGGGCGACGGGCGACGGGCGACGGGCGATGGGCGAGCGCGGCGGGTGCGGGCGACCGGCTCCGGCCCTCCTACTTCGCCGCCTCCGCCAGCGCCTTCGGGATGCCGTCCTCCGTGGGCCCGAGGAACACCGGGTCCGGCCGTAGCCAGGCGTTGACCGCGGCCTTGCCCGCCCCGGCGATCTCCCGCAGTCCGCCGTACAGCCAGGTCTCGTCGTGCAGCTCGGGCACCCCGACGGCATACGACCGGATCCCCGCCGCCTCGCACAGCGCCAGCGCCCGCCGGACGTGGAAGTCCTGGCTGACCAGCACCGCCCGGTCCACCCCGAAGATCCGGTGCGCCCGGGTGCAGGAGTCCCAGGTGTCGAAGCCCGCGTAGTCCCGGACGACCCGATCCGCCGGCACCCCGTGCTCGGTCAGGTAGGTGTACATCGCGTCGGGCTCGTCGTACTCGACCCGCCCGTTGTCCCCCGTCACCAGGATCGCCCGCACCTTGCCCTCCCGGTACAGGTCCAGCGCGGCGACCAGCCGGTGCTCCAGGTACGGCGAGGGCTTGCCCTGGTCCAGGCCGGCCCCGAAGACCACCGCGACCGGCGCCGAGGGCGCGCTCTCCACGGTGCCCACCCGGTCCCCCGCCGAGAGCCACAGCCAGGCGCTCGGCGCCAGCGCCAGCGAGCAGAGCAGCGTCCCGACCTGGAACACCCTGCGCTGCGTCCGGCGCTGCCGCAGCCGCGCCCGCATCCCTGCGGCTCTGCGCCGCAGCAGCCCCGCCGTCCCCGTGCCGACCCCCATGTGGCCCTCCCTCGATCGTTCGCCAGGCAACACGACGAGGCCGCGGGCCCGGACGGTTCCCCGTCCGGGCCCGCGGCCTCGTCGAACGCTTGCTCAGACCGCCCGGTTGCGCCGCTGGGCGAGCTCGTCGGCCGGGTCCTGCCCGACCAGGGTCTCGCCGGTGTCCGTGCGCTCCGCGTGCAGTCGGCCGAGGGTGAGCTCCAGCTCCTGCCAGACCGCTCCCACCGCGATGCCGAACACGCCCTGACCGCCCTTCAGCAGATCCACCACCTGCTGCGGCGTCGTGCACTCGTACACCGTCGCGCCGTCGCACATCAGCGTCATCCCGGCCAGGTCCGCCTGCTCGGCGGCCTGCAGATGGGCGACGGCCACCCGGATGTTCTGCAGCGAGACGCCCGCGTCGAGCAGCCGCTTCACGATCTTGAGCAGCAGCACGTCGCGGAAGCTGTAGAGCCGCTGGCTGGTCGCCGGGTACGCCGTCCGGACGCTGGGCTCCAGCAGCCCGGTGCGGGCCCAGTAGTCCAGCTGGCGGTAGGTGATGCCCGCGGCGGCGCAGGCCGTCGGGCCGCGGAAGCCGATCAGTTCGGAGGTCGGGGCCAGCCGCTCGATGGCCGGCTGACCCGGCTGCACGGCCGGGAACCGGCTCATCCGGGGCAGGTCGGCGACGGTGCGAGCGGTGCGCGGCAGGTGCACGGCGCACAGGCCTCCCACAACCGCGTCATCGCCGGTGCTGCTCATGCCTGCCTCCGTCCACTTGTGCTGCGGGCAACCCGACTGCGGGCATCGGCCACCCGGACAGCCACTCCTGACGGTAGGCAGTCCCCTATGACCCGTCAACGATCGCCACGCCGGGCCGGACAAGCCACGTCACTCAGGAGAGTGGTTTTTCGTGCCCCTAGTGTGGGTAGACGGACGGTTTTTGGCAAAACGGCGATCCGCAGGGTCACCAGGCCCGTCGACGACTCCTCCGGAGGGGACCTCGACCGCCTCCGTCCGCGCTACTGCGGGCCGCCGCCCCCGAAGTCCTCGGGCGAGACCTGGTCCAGGAACTCCCGGAACTTCTCGACCTCGTCCTCCTGCTCGTCCGGGATCGCGATGCCCGCCTCGGCGAGCACCTCCTCGCTCCCGTAGATCGGCGTGCCGGTCCGCAGCGCCAGCGCTATCGCGTCGGACGGCCGGGCGCTCACCTCGACCCCGCCGGCGAACACCAGCTCGGCGTAGAACACGCCCTCCCGGAGATCGGTGATCCGCACCTCGGTGAGCTGCTGGCCGAGCGCCTCCAGGACGTCCTTGAAGAGGTCGTGCGTCAGCGGGCGCACCGGAGTCATGCCCTGCTGGGCGAAGGCGATCGCGGTCGCCTCGCCGGGGCCGATCCAGATCGGCAGGTAGCGATCTCCCCCGACCTCCCGCAGCAGCACGATCGGCTGGTTGGAAGGCATCTCCACTCGGACACCCACGACGTCGAGCTCATTCACACAGGCAACCCTATGGCTCCGGTCCCGGATATGAAAGCGCAGAGCCGACGCCGCTGGTCAGCGCGGTGCACCCACCGTCCGACGGCCGCCCCTGCGGCTACCCGCGGGTTCGCAGACCGGCCTGGACCATGGCGGCGTGCAGCCGTACGGACAGCGTCGCGAGCTCCCGCGCGGTGGCTTCGGCATGCGCCCTGGTCTGCGGGTTCCGGTGCCGGCGCAGCGGCGCCACGACCTGCTCCACCAGCGCGATCTCGCGGTCCGCCGCCGCCTTCATGGCCCTCAGGTGCCGCGGCTCCAGGCCGTACCGGCCGAGCTCGGCGACCAGCCGGGCCACCTGCAGCGCCTCCCCGTCGTACCCGCCGTCCGGGCCCGGCGCGACCAGCCCGTACGACTCCCACTCGGCGAGCTCCCGCTCCCCGGCCTCGGCGGCCGCCAGCAGCTCAGCGCGCCCCAGCCGGACTCCGGACGGGACGTCCCCGGCGGCCACCAGCTCGCGGTCCGCCTCCTCCATCGGCCCGGGCCGGGCGTCCGCGGCGGAGGGCAGCGCGGGCGGGTTCTCACCGCGCTCGATGGCGTCCAGGTGCTCGCGGATCACCCGCAGCGGGAGGTAGTGGTCCCGCTGCATCCGCAGCACATAGGCCAGCCGGTCGACGTCGGCCGGGCTGAACTTGCGGTACCCCGAGGGCGTGCGCTGCGGCTCGACCAGCCCCTCCGACTCCAGGAAGCGGATCTTGGAGATGGTCACCTCGGGGAAGTCGTCACGCAGGAAGGCCAGGACCGCGCCGATGCTCATCAGTTCGTCGCCGCCGCGCCGCCGCCCGGCGGGCCGCTCCGTGCGGCCCGGCTGCCTGGGGCCCGCGACCACCCCGCGCCAGCCGCGGTCCGCCTGCGGACCGGACGACGCTGGGGTGGCCGCCCCGAGAGAAGAGGAAGGGGTATTCGTATTCACTCGGGCTCCCGCCGACGTTGGTTTCAGTACCCCCGGTTGTGGCCGGCGAAGAACACCAGCCGGTACTTCCCGATCTGGACCTCGTCGCCGTTGTTCAGCGCGACCTCGTCGATCCGCTCCCGGTTCACGTAGGTGCCGTTGAGGCTGCCCACGTCGGCGACGCTGAAGCCGGCCGGGGTGCGGCGGAACTCCACGTGGCGCCGCGAGACCGTGACGTCGTCCAGGAAGATGTCACCCTGCGGGTGGCGCCCCGCCGTGGTGACGTCGGAGTCGAGCAGGAAGCGGCTGCCCGAGTTGGGGCCGCGCTGCACGATCAGCAGGGCCGAGCCCGGCGGGAGCGCGTCGATCGCCGACAGCACCTCGGCCGACAGGGCCGGGGTGGCACCGGTGCCGGTCGTGGTGGTGGGGTCGTACGACTCCAGGCCGGAGATGGAGATGGTCGACGTGGTCTCCGCCGCCCCCTCCGGGAGCAGACCGCCGCGCAGCGCCGTACCGCAGTTGGAACAGAACCGGGCCGCGGCCGGGTTCTGGTTGCCGCACCTGGGGCACGGAGAGGGGCCAGCCATGTTCACAGCCTCCTGGCGCGGCACACCCGACGGGTTGTGCCCGGCGTACGGGTCCGGGGCAAACCCTCCACCAGAGGTTGAGGGTGCTGACGGGAAACCTATGCGCGGGTCGCCGGAGGGGTCAACCGACGCGCCGTAGCCCGCCGGATTCCCCGCGTACTGGGCGCCACCGTCCCGGAACATCTGCTGGCCGGCGTACGGCGCGGCCTCGGGGGCCGGTCGCATGCCGGGCACGGCGGGCTCGTCCTCCGGCCGGCGGTGCCGCGCGGTCGGCGCCTCGACGACGGCCGCGTCACGGTCCTTGTTACGACCGAACAACTTCGAGAAGAAACTCACGGGCGAATCCCCTTGCGTGTGACAGACCCGCCCGCGGGGCAGGGTGAGAACCTCGGACAGGCCGCGAGCCCGGTTGCGGCTCGGGCCCGCTGGAGTGGTACTCCGACAGTTGGTGCTGCGGTTGTTGCTCCGGAGCGTACTGGTGCGAACCAGTCTCGCCCACGTGACGGCGGCGGCCCGCAGCGGGTTCCGCCGGCCCGTGACGGGCCGTTCGTCGGGCGCCCCGTCACTTCGTGGCCGGCTTGGCGTACTGCGGCGTCTTCAGGTCCACGAGGGCGTCGACGACCACCTTCTGCTGCTGGCTGATCGTCGCCCGCGCCTGGTGGCTCTCCAGCGTGCGGACGACACCACCCGGGATGTTCAGCGCGGGCGTCAGGTCCTGCGGGTTCCCCACGACGGTGAACCGATAGGGCTGCGAGACCTTCTTCCCGTCGATCTGCACCCCGCCGCCCGACAGGTCGGTGAAGTAGGTGTTGACCACCACGCGCACATCGTTGATCTGAATCGCCTCCGCCCCCGCCGCTCGAAGTTCCTGCAGGGTGTCCAGCAGCATATCTGCCTTCACCTGCCCTTGGGGATCATCGACCGTGAGTACGATGCCCGGACCAGTGGCTTTGACGGTACCCGCGAGGACACCGAGTTCCGTCACCTTCTTCCTGGTCTGCTCCTGGGCCTCCTTGGCCTGGTTGGAGCTGTTCTCCAGCTTCGCCAGGGACTGCTCCAGCTCCGCCTTCTCTTGTTGAAGACGTTGCTGACGGCTGTCCAGTTCATCGAGGATCCGGACCAGGTCCTCCTGGCGGGCCCCGCGCAGCTGACTGTGGTGGTCGTTGGTCGACCGCACCTGGATCGCCAGCCCGAGGCCGAGCGAGAACAGCAGCAGCGCCACGACGAGCTGACCGCGCGACAGCCGCGGCGGCCACAGCGCGGCCTTCAGCCGGCGTCGTCCGGCGCCCCGGTCCACGGCAGCCGGCGGCTCCACGGCCTCCTCCACCGAAGGCTCGGGCTCGGGCTCGACCTCCGCGGCGGGCTCCGGAACCGGCTCCGCGTCCACGGTCGGCGTGCGCGCGGGCTCGGGCTCGCGCCGGACGGCCTTCACCAGCTGGAGCGTCGGCTCCGGCGTCGAGTCGGCCTCCAGCTCAGCCTCGGCGTCCGGCTTCCCCTCCGTCGTCTCCCGGCCCGCCTCCGCCCTGGCCACCGGGTCGCCCGCTCCGGCCTGCGCGGCGGCTTCGTCGACCTCCGGGGCCCGTTCCGGCTCGGGCGCCCCGGCGGCCTCCTCGACCGCCTCCTCGGCTGTCTCCTCGGCAGCCTTCCCGGCGGCCTCACCGATCGGCTTCCCGACGGTCCGCTCCTGCTCCTCCACCACCGCGTCCTCGCGGCCCGACTCAGGCACGGAAGACATGGCGCCGGATCGCTGCCGCGTTGGAGAAGATGCGGATGCCGAGGACGACGACCACACCCGTGGACAGCTGGGAGCCCACGCCCAGCTGGTCACCGAGGAACACGATCAGTGCCGCGACCACCACGTTCGACAGGAACGAGACGATGAACACCTTGTCGTTGAAGATGCCGTCGAGCATCGCCCGGACACCGCCGAAGACCGCGTCCAGGGCCGCGACCACCGCGATCGGCAGGTAGGGCACGACGGCGTCCGGCACCTCGGGTTGGACGAAGAGGCCGACGACCACCCCGATCACAAGACCCAGTACGGCAATCACGGTCTGGCTGCTCCTGTCGAGGTCTTGGCGGATCCGGTCGACGGACGCCGCTTGGGGGTCGCACCACCGCTGGTCGCGGATGGTGAAGCGCTCGGTGTGGCCGATGGTGGGACGGACGCGCTCGGGCTCTCCGAGGTTCCGGGGCCCGCCGAGGGCGATCCACTCGGCGTGGTCGAGGCCGAGGCGGTCGCCGTCGGCGAGGGCTCGGGCGTGGCCGGCTGCGCGGTCCGCAGGGTGACGCCCACCGCCGCTGGCAGGGTCAGGCTCTTCTGCGTGGAGAGCGTCGACTTGATGCCGTACTTCTCCTGGAGCAGCCGCAGGTACTGGCCGGCCATGTCGTTCTCGAAGGCGGTGAGGAGCTTCGGGCCGTCCCCGATCGCCTGGACGGTGTACGGCGGCACCAGCGGCCGGTTGTCCACCAGCACCGCCTCGCCGGCGGCCCGGATCGCGGAGAGCGCGGTCAGCCGCTGGCCGTTGATCGCCACGGCTTCGGCCCCCACGCCCCACAGGCCGTTCACCACGAGCTGCAGGTCGCGGTCCCGCAGTCGGCCGCTGTTGGAGAAGCCCTGCCCCGCCCGCGGGTCGACGTTGCCCCCCAGCCCCGTCCCCGCGGCGTCCTCCAGGACGAGCTTCACGCCGGGTCCGGTGACCTCCCCCAGGCCCACCGTCCCGGTGAGCCCTCCGGCGTCGCCGTCCCCCGAGGCGAGCGCCTGCTGCTGCGTGCTGTCGACCTTGCGCCGCAGTTCCTGCACCTGCTTCTGCAGGCGGTCGGCGGAGGTGTTGCTGTCGTTGATCCGCTGGATCAACGCGTCCCGCTCCTTGGCCAGCGTCGGCTCGGCCTTGTGCGCGTTCACCGCGCCCACCGTCACCACCGCTCCGACCAGTGCCAGCCCGGCACCCAGCGTGAGCAGGCCCCGGAGCGTGCCGGGTATCCGGCTGTCGCGGGCGCCACCGCGTGCCTCGGCCGCCTCGGCGTAACCCTCGTCGAGGCTGTGGTCCATCACATTGGTCAGCAGGGACATCGAGGCGTCCGGGCGGTTGTACCGCCCGTTCGGGGCACTCGGTGTCGGCGTCGCTGGCATGGAGACCATCGTCCCATGACCGGGGAGGGGGCCCGTACACGGCCCCTGAGCTGCACACACGCTGCACACATGGCGGAAGCGACGGACCACCCCTAATGAGGTGAAAACAGACAGAGGGGCGCACGGACCATGCCGTGCGCCCCTCTGATCAGGGACGTTCCGCTGTCAGGCCCCGGTCGTCACCGCCCCGCGCCTTCGACCACCGCCGCCCACTCGTCCAGCAGCGCCTCGGTGGCCTCGTCGTCCGGGCCCTCCGCCCACAGATGGGTGACCGCCTCCGCCGGGTCGGGGAGCACCAGCGTCCACCGTCCGTCCGCCTCGACCACCCGGACCCCGTCGGTGGTGTCCAGCCGACGGCTGCCGGCCGCCTCCACCACCGAGCGCATGACCATGCCCTTGGCCGCCCACGGCGTCGCGATGTCCCGGCGGCGGATGTGCGCCTGTGGGATCCGCGCGTCGATCTGGCTCAGCGTGAGCTGGGTCCGCGCCACCAGACCGACCAGCCGGACGAAGGCCGCGGCCCCGTCCAGCACCCCGCTGAACTCGGGCACCACGAAGCCGCCGCGGCCGTCCCCGCCGAACACCGTGCCCTCGGCGGAGGCCGCCTTCGCGAGGTCGTCCGGCGTCGTCGTGGTCCAGATGACCTGGGTGCCGTGGTACGCGGCGACCTGCTCGGCGATCCGCGTCGTGGTCACCGGCAGAGCCACCTGCCCGCTGCGCCGCTCGGCCGCCACCAGGTCCAGCAGGACCAGCAGCGCCCGGTCGTCGTCGATCACCCGGCCGAGCTCGTCCACGAACGCCACGCGCTCGCCGACCGGGTCGAACCGGACCCCGAAGGCCGCCCGGGAGGACGCCACCAGCTCGCCGAGTCTGGCCAGCCCGGCCCGCCGGGTCTCCGCGTCCTCGGTCGGCCGCGCCTCGTCGAGCCCGCTGGAGACGGTGAGCGCCTCCACCCCGAGCCGGCCGAGGATGCTCGGCAGAACAAGGCCGGCGCTGCCGTGCGCGGTGTCCACGACCACCTTCAGCCCGGCCTCCCGGACCCCGGTGGTGTCGACGGTCCTCAGCAGGTTGCCCGCGTAGGAGTCGAAGACGCTGGACGGGAAGGTCAGGTCGCCGATCTCGCCGGGGAAGGCCCGCCGGTACTCCTGGCGCGCGTAGACGCGGTCGAGCTTGCGCTGCCCGGCCTGCGAGAGGTCCGCGCCGCGCTCGTCGAAGAACAGGATGTCCAGCGAGTCGGGCACGCCCGGGGTGGTCCGCAGGAAGATCCCGCCGGCACTCCCCCGCGCCGTGTGCTGCCGGGCCACCGGCATCGGCACGTTCTCCAGGTCGCGGACGTCAATGGCGGAGGTCTGCAGACCCGAGATCATCGCCCGTTTGAGCGCACGCGCACCACGCGAGTGGTCACGCGCGATGGTGACGGTGGCCCCCTTCTTCAGCGTCGTCGCGTAGGCGCCGGCCAGCCGGACGGCGAGCTCCGGGGTGATCTCCACGTTCAGGACCCCGGACACGCCGCGCAGGCCGAAGAGGTGCTCCTGGCCGCGCGACTCCCAGATCACCGAGGTGTTGACGACGGCGCCGGCCTCGATGGTCTTGAATGGATACACCCGGACGTTCGCCCCGATGATCGACTCCTCGCCGACCAGGCACTCGTCCCCGATCACCGCGCCGTCCTCGATCCGCGCGGCCCGCATCACGTCGGTGTTCTTGCCGACCACGCAGCCCCGCAGATTGCTCTGCGGCCCGACGTACACGTTGTCGTGCACCACCGCCTTGTGCAGGAACGCGCCGCGCTTGACGACCACGTTGCTGCCCAGCACGGTGTGCTCGCGGATCTCGACGCCGGCCTCGACCTTGGCGTAGTCACCGATGTACAGCGGCCCGCGGAGCACCGCCTCGGGGTCCACCTCGGCCCCCTCCGCGACCCAGACTCCGGGCGAGATCTCGAACCCGTCCAGCTCGACGTCGACCTTGCCCTCCAGGACGTCCGCCTGGGCCTTGCCGTAGCTCTCGTGGGTGCCCACGTCCTCCCAGTAGCCCTCGGCGACGTACCCGTAGACCCGCTTGCCCTCTTTCAACAGCTGGGGGAAGACGTCACTCGACCAGTCGACGGACTCACCCGCCGCGACGTAGTCGAAGACCTCGGGTTCCATCACGTAGATACCGGTGTTCACCGTGTCCGAGAAGACCTGCCCCCAGGTCGGTTTCTCCAGGAAGCGCTCGACCCTCCCCTCCTCGTCGGTGATCGTGATCCCGAACTCCAGGGGATTCGGCACCCTCGTCAGACACACGGTGACCAGGGCGTTCTTGCTCCGGTGAAAGTCGATCAATTCGGAGAGATTGAAGTCTGTCAGCGCGTCACCGGAGATCACCAGAAAGGAGTCGTCCTTGAGCGCGTCCTCGGCGTTCTTGACACTCCCCGCAGTGCCCAGAGGCGTCTCCTCGTGGGCATAGGTCAGATGCATGCCCAGCTCTTCGCCGTCACCGAAGTAGTTCTTGACCAGTGACGCCAAGAACTGGACGGTGACGACGGTATCGGAGAGGCCGTGCCGCTTCAGCAGCCGAAGCACGTGCTCCATGATCGGCCTATTGGCGACCGGAAGCAGTGGCTTCGGCATGCTGGAGGTCATCGGGCGGAGTCGAGTACCCTCGCCCCCTGCCATTACAACGGCTTTCATTACGGGTGCGTCCTCCTTCTGCGGTGGTGGACCAGCAGGTCCATCAAACCGTTCCAGAGGGTTCTCTACCCGGAAGGTATCGTCCGACGCACCGATGGAGCGTGGGGCTTCTCTCAGATCGCGTCTCAGACTGCGGACGCCGGGCTCGCACTCCCCTTGACGATCTGCCGCACCTGAACCGCGTAGAGGATGGCGGCCCACCAGTAGAGCACGGTCCCCCACCAGATGAAGGCCCAGCTCACCACCTCGGCCGGCCGCGCGATCCAGCTGCCCACACTGCCGAGCAGCAGAAGCGGAAACGCGTACATCAGGTTGAAGGTCGCGGCCTTCCCCAGGAAACTCACCTGCAGCGGCCCGTAACCGTGCTTGTTCAGAATGGGCAGCAACGCGGCGATAAACAGCTCCCGGGCCAGCAGAATCGCCGTCAGCCACCACGGCAGAATCTCACGCCAGGTCAATCCGACCAGCGTGGACAGGACATACAGCCGGTCGGCCAGCGGATCCAGCAGCTGCCCCACCCGACTGATCTGGCCCCACCGCCTGGCCAGCTTTCCGTCCAGGTAGTCACTGACACCACTCAGCGCCAGGATCAGCAGCGCCCAGCCGTCATTGTTGGGCCCGTCGAACACCGGCCACAGAATGAGCCAGAGGAACAGCGGAACACCGACCAGCCGGCCCATGCTCAGCATGTTGGGGATGGTGAGGACGCGATCGGTCTGGACCCGCGTCTCCTGGACCTCCACCCGGGGGCCTCCTGTACCGTGTGATGACAATGCACGTTGACCTTACAACAGAAAAGCCCCCGCCCGGTTCACCCGGCGGGGGCTTCTCTCGAAGAATTGTTCGGCGGCGTCCTACTCTCCCACAGGGTCCCCCCTGCAGTACCATCGGCGCTGTGAGGCTTAGCTTCCGGGTTCGGAATGTAACCGGGCG